>CAYZHQ010000029.1:48399-55651 GCA_964477385.1 uncultured Pirellulaceae bacterium | reverse complement strand
TTTGAGTTTTGAGTTTTGAGTTTTGAGTTTTGAGTTTTGAGTTTTGAGTTTTGAGAGGAGCAGGTGGGTAGGCTCACAATACGCAGGGCATAAACCATTCGGAGCTCGCAGCAAAGAAGCGGCTCACTCCTGTTTTGCAACTCGCAACGGCTCCCCGCTGGCGGGATTTGTTGTCTGTGGGTTAAGCAGGCAGGCTGGAGTCATCGCGTCAATGAGCCGCCTCGTCGATAGCCGCGGTTCCTGAATACAACCGGGGCTATCGCCCAAGCGGCTAAGCAGAGTTCTGCGGATGATTCCTGCAAACCTGCTTAGGAGTCGACAGCCAAGGGATTGATTTTCTCGGCTGATTCGTCTTCGACACCGCGAATCCGCCGCTGTTCCTCCGTGACGCGCTGCGGCGTCGGAATGCGCTGCGGCAGGACCGCTTTGCCTAGGAAGGCGACGTGCGCGAGGAATGCCAAGACACCGACGACCAAGACGATCCAATGGACCGTTTGCTGACCATCCCAGATCGCCCGTAACGTCCAAAACCAGTTCACCAACTGCCACCAGGAATAGGATGGCTGGGCAGGATAGTCATTCCAGATCATGTACAAAGAGTAGGGCACGACGGAAGTCAGCAGCGCGACAATGGCCAGTAAAGCCATCCCCACAGCGGGCTGGAAGTCGGTCACGCGTCGCAGCAACGACGCGGCCCAGCGGACCAGCATCAGCAGCAGCACGCCATAGCCGAACGCGGCGCACGAAATACGTCCGGCGACTTGGAGCGTCCGAGTGGAGCTGAGGTTTAGGTAGCCGACAGTGGCCCACACGAACAGCATTGCACTGAGTGCCGCTAGGATGGAAAACACGATGCCAGTGGCGGGACCGGGCGTGAAGAAGATCCCGAACATGCGGGCCACGAACGATTGCGGTAGCTCGCGCCGGACGCGAGGCGTTAAGACAGGCGATTCGGCGGCCATCATCGACCCAATGACGATCCAATAAGCCAAATAAAACACCGCCAACCATGGCAACAGGTCAATCAGCGTTCTGGCTTGGGAAGACATTGGCGGCCGCATAGCGCTGTTGCCGAAGGTCTCCAGCATAGCGTAGCCAATCAAGCCCAGCACGGTGTACTGCTGCATCAGCAGGGCGATGCGAAGCTTTGTGGAGCGGTTGGAACACGCCGGTGCCAACCGCGCGGCGGCCGCGGTCAGCAACAGATAGCTGGTGCTGGCGACGATCGCGACACCGCTGAAGGAGATAAACGCACGCGCCCATTCCGACAGCACGTTGGCTTGCAGGATCAACGGCATCGCTTGTTGGGCGACGGCATATTCGGCAGCCACCAAGAGCGCCACCAAGCCGATCAGAACGGTTAGTTGCCCGGCGCGTCCGGTCGCCATGGGGGCCAAAAACAGGCCGACAATCGTCAGTTGCACGGCGGCCAACAAGACGATCCCCAGCAGGACGATCAAGCTGGGCAGATCGGTACCGCGCAGCGAGTAGGCGTAAGCCACACAGGGAATCAACGCCACAAAATAGAGCATCATCTGCAGCATCGCGCTACACAACTTGCCGACGACGATTTGCATCGGAGAAAGCGTGGTGACACGCAGCAGTTCCAGTGTGCCGTCATCGATCTCCGCCGCCAGAGAGCGGTAGGCCGCCAAGGGGACGACGAACAGCATCGGTACGGCGAGCAGAAAGTAGTAACCGACCAACAGCGTCGGCGCCGATGGCGAATAGTAAATCGATGGCATCAGCATCAAGCTACCGGCGACCGACCAGCCAAAGGAGGCGATCAGCAGCAACGAAAAGGTGACCAGAAACTGGCGGCTCTTGAGCGCCTGACGAGTCTCCTTGACCAGGATCGGATTGAGCGCATCGCCGATCGATTGGCATTTCGCCTCGGCAAATTGCAAACGCCGGATCCACTTGGAAGCGAGGTCGGTGTCGGTCGACGTCGGGTTGGCTTCGGGTTGGAAGGCAGCGGTCATTGCACGAGCCCCTCGGTGACTTGCAGGAACACATCTTCCAGGCTCTTCTGATGCGAGATGACTTCGGCGATCAAGCAATCCGAACGGACCAGAAAGGCCACCAATTGGGCTTGGGCGTCCAGGTCGCCATGGAATTCGAATCGCAGCAAACGGCCATCCACGATCACACGGCCGCAGCTTTCCTCGGCATCGAGAATTGCCAGTGTCGCATCGGTATCGCTTAGCACCCGGATGGTGACTTCCCGCGTCTGTTGCTGAGCCTGCTGGATCGCTTCGACGGTGCCGGTCGCCAGCAAGCGACCTTGTTCGATGATCCCCACGCGGTCACACATTTCCGCCAGTTCGGTCAGGATGTGGCTACTGACGAGCAGTGTTTTGTTTTCTGCCGCCAGGTTGCCGATCATCTTTCGAAGTTCGATGCGGGCACGCGGGTCCAAGCCGGCAGCCGGTTCATCGAGGATCAACACTTCCGGATCGTGGATCAAGGCGCGACCGAGGCAGAGCCGTTGCTTCATCCCTTTGCTCAACCCGCTGATCGGCTTGTTGCGCATATCGCGGATCCCGGTAAAGTCGGTCACCCACTGCAGGCGCTGTGCCCGCTGGCGACCGACCAAGCCATACGCGCGGGCAAAAAAGTCAAGGTACTCCGCACAGCTAACGTCACGGTAGGTGCCAAACGCATCGGGCATGAACCCGAGTCGTCGACGGACGAGCTCGGGATCGTGGATCACGGAAAATCCATCCACAAACGCATCCCCGAAGGTCGGCAGATCGAGCGTCGCGAGAATCCGCATGCTGGTTGTCTTGCCGGCTCCGTTGGGACCGATGTAGCCAAACACGCTGCCGGGTGGAACTTTGAAACTGACGTCCCGCACCGCCACCGTTTTACCGAACAGACGATGCAGCCGATGCAGTTCAATGCCGCCCGCATCAACACTGTGGTAGCCGATTTCATTCATGCCACGTTCCCATGCAAAAGTGAACGCTGTCCGAAAGCTTGGCTTCGGGAAGTGCGACGGCGTCGGGCGTGACGTCGGCGAGAGCAATGAACTGGCCTCGTGGCAGGTCGGCTTCGAGCTGCATCATTGTCCGCAAGCGATGTTCGACGATGCCTTCGGTCATGGTGCGAAAATCTTGAGGCAACTGCTGCACCGCGTCGCGGACCAGATCGACAGATTGACGACGGCTCGCAGCGGTAAGGCTGCGGCGTTGAAAGCCGATCGGTGGCGACGGCAAATAGTCCGAGTATTGACGACGCAAAATCTTGGAAGCCGCTTCATCGGCATACGGCACGACGTCGATCTGTTCCCCCGCGGCGACTTGGGCACCATACCAATACTTCCCTTGCTGGTCGCGCAACAACAGCGTCCGAATCGGGAAAGCGAACTTGTTCCGCAGCGACCGCGAAACCGCCTGCGGCGTGCCACCGACCGGCGAGACCTCGATGCCGCCGAGGTTGTCCTGAGGCGTAAAGGTCACGAACTGCCGCTGCTGACGACTGGGCATGAAGCCGTACATCAAGCGTTGTTCGTCTTCGTTCAGCACAATCTTTCCGGCAGCGGAATCTTGCCCGGTGACCCGCACCCGATCGATTTGGTCTTGGGGATAGGGATAGACCGCCGTCTGTTCGGGAAAGCCGATGCCACCGGCCGGTTGGATGCCGGTAAAATAGGTCGCCCGTGTCCAACGCAAACCACGCGAACTGGCCGAGTCGACCCAGGTGACTTCGCGGACCCGCGCCTTGGAGCCCAGGCCGTCGGAGATCAAGCCGTAACCGGCCATCAGCAACGTTGTGACCATCGCCAGCACCGGAGCGGCGAGCAGCATCAAGTAGACGCGGCCCAGCCTATTGGAGATGTGGTAAGCCACCGGACCGACGCAAAACGCGAACAACCCCAACAGCGTCAGAAACGGATAGACCGGCGGCTTGGCAACGCCCGGCATAACCCAGTTCCAAAATCGCGAATCGCCGAACGTCGGATCGACACCGCGCCGCACCGTCGTGCTGGAACCTGCCGGATGGAACTTCAAGATCGTTTCCCAATCGGGCACATTGCCTGGAAACGGATAGGCATCGCGGAAACAGACCAATCGCCCGGCGACATAATCTTGCACCCAAACCTGATCGTCCACAGCGGCCAAAGCTTGTGGAGAAATTTCGCGTTGCAGTTGCATCCGCAGCGCTTGCTGTTCGGCCGGCGTCGGTGGATCGATACCCAACACCTTGGCGACCGCATCGGGGTCGCTCGCGCCATACAGCCATAGCGTTCCTCCGGCAGCGGCGAACTGGCGGATCGCCGTTGCCTGCCGCGGAGCGGTCTGCCGCAGACGATCCAACATTGGCAGCGGCAGCAGCAGGATGTCTAGCGATTCGTAACCCAGCCAACTGTCCCAAAGTTGATCTTCGTGCAAGAAACTGCCGATCATCGGCCAAGCATTCCGCAAGGCCTGGAGATTCGGGTCGAGCCCGAGATTGCCACCAACCGTATTCAGTGCCATGATGTTTCGCACCAAGGAACGCTGGGTGGTGGCACGCACCAAGTTGGTCGCCTGAGGCGTCTGATGCCACTCCGCGGTTTGCTTACCGGTGCGCACTTCATCGGGCAGCAAGACCCCGATCCGATGCGGGACCACCGACAGTGGTACGTCGACCCAAAGGCCTCCGACAGTCGTCTCGTAGCCGTCGAGCGGCCGTCCGTTATCGAGCACTCGGATGCGATAACTCGGGTGGTTCGAGTAATGCGGCAGGTAGACCTGCGTGGTTGTCGACGACACGCCTTGCGTCAATTGGAGCGGACAACTGATCACGCTTCGGACTCGCCCGGCATAGTCCCAGGAGTTCGCGTCTTGTCCGACTGGCTCAAAGAGAATCTCCAAACGACGATCGGCAGGGAACACCCCGTTTGCTGTGGCCGTCAGTTGGACCGGATGGTAGCCGACCACCAATGTGTTCTCGGCTCGCACGTCCAGCGTAAAGCCGTCCAACAGTGTCGTGTCCGATGGCAGTTGCGTTTCCCACCGAAGCTCAAGGTGCGGAGGACGAATCGGCTGCGGAGGAACGAGCAGGTTTTGAGCAGCCACCGGAACCGGCCAGAGCAATCCGAACAAGCTGACCACGACGGCCCACTGCATGACCGCGAGGTAACTTGACCGATCGGGTTCCATGCCGGCGCGAGATCGAAGCATCATGTCGGCTCCTGGGAAGTCTCTGACAACGTTGAAGCAGTCAGCGAGGGCGTCTGCGAAGGCGGCGAAGCGATCTCGGGCGGTTTGGCAAACTGGCCATACGGATCATCACGATCGTTCGAGTGGCCCATTTGCTGAGCGACGAAGGCAGGGAACCAACCGATCAAAAAGCAGCCCATGCAAAGCACGAAGAACAGGCCGGCCGTCGCGGCTAGGCCAGCCAGAGCGATCAGGATTTCGCTGCCGCGCATCGCTTGCCTCAAGATCCAGGCACTCACAATCGCCGCGGTAAACAACCACAGAAACGTTCGAAAAGAAAATTGGAAGAAACCCTGCGTCAATTCGAGCAACGCCGACGGGTCCGTGTCGGTCCCTAGAGCAGAGCGGTCACTAGGCGTTTTAGAAACCATGCCAGTCATGTCAAAGAGAAGCTGCGGCGCCCCATTGTTCAGAAGCCGTTTCGACTCTCCTATATATCATGCGTTGGCGGCGACCGCACCCCAACGCGGAGCCGGATACGAAAGGTTTGCCAAAATGCCCGCTGCTGAAAAGTTGGCGGCTTGGCGAAGGAGGGGCAAGAACCCAATAAAGCGGCTTAGATTCCGCCTTAAAGTCGTTTTCTTGCGTGGTACACACTGTTAGACTAAATGGCGGGGATGGCAAACGCATGCTGTCCAAAATGAACACTTACCAAAAGAGCATTACGATGCGAGTTGCTTGGCTGTCTGTCTTATTGGTCGCTGGATTAATCTTCCAGGTCGGCTGCGATTCGAAATCCGAGATGGATTCTGACGTGGTGGTGCCTGTTGTGGAGGATGCGGCGGATGACGCTGACGTTGGCTCTCCTGGCGCTCCCGCGGTGCCCACCGCAGATGATTTAATGCCAGGTGCGGCACCGGAACCCGATGCGGAAGGGAGCGCCGAAGAGATGAAGCTGCCGCCCGCGGAAGACGCCGCGGCCCCGGCAGCGGAGGACAGCGGCGCCGCGAGCGCTCCGGCCGATGACGCCGTAGCGATGGCCAAAGTCGAAGCGACGGGCGAGAAAGCGGCTCCGGAAAAGCAGCCCGAACCAAAACAGCCCGAGCCAATGACGATCGGTAGCGTGGCGCCTCCCATCGATGTCGAGCATTGGGTATCCGAAGGCTGGGAGCCGATCAATGAATTCGAAGAAGGCAAAGTCTACGTTGTCGAATTCTGGGCGACGTGGTGCCCGCCCTGCATCGCCAGCATGCCGCACTTGGCCGAGATGCAGCAAGAGTACAAGGAAAAGGGCGTTCGGCTGATCAGTATCAGCAACGAAGACCTCGAGACGGTACAGACGTTTCTCGAACGTAAATCGCCTACCGAAGAAAATCCTGACCGCACGTTTGGAGAACTGACCAGCGCTTACAGCTTGACCACCGATCCCGATGGTTCGGTCAACACCGACTACATGAAGGCCGCGAATCAGGGCGGTATCCCGACGGCATTCATCGTCGGCAAGACCGGTCAAATCGAATGGATCGGACATCCAATGTCGATGGATGAGCCGCTGGAAAAAATCGTCAGCGACGAGTGGGATCGCGACGCGTATGTTCGTGAATTCGAAATGAAGGAAAAACTGCAACAGGTGATGATGCAGGCTCGTCGCGGCCAGACCGAAGCGGCGCTGGAAACGATCAAGGAACTCGAAGCGGGTGAATTGACCGAGGAAATGTCGGAGCAGTTGAAGGGCATGAAACTGCAGATCCTCGCCGGCGTTCCCGAAGCTGCCGAAGAGTTCGCTGCGATTGCCTCGGACATGATCGATAACGCTTCCGAACCAATGGCGGTCCTCAGTACAACCTATTTCATCTACCAAGCTTCGACACAGGGCGACGTTTCGCCCGAGCTGATCAAGAAAGCCGTTGCCGCGACGGAAACGTCCATTAAGGATGCTCCCGAAGGCAGTCGCCCGGTGATCCTCGATGCGGTCGCTCACCTGCAAGCTTCGATCGGTAACATCGACGCTGCGATCACGGCTCAAACCGAAGCGATCGAAAGTGCCGACGGGCGTGCCAAAGAACGTTTGCAGGTTTACCTGAATGAACTGCAGGAAATGAAAG
>CAYZHQ010000029.1:0-48299 GCA_964477385.1 uncultured Pirellulaceae bacterium | reverse complement strand
CCGAAGGTGACAAGCCTGCCGAAGGTGACAAGCCTGCCGAAGGTGACAAGCCTGCCGAAGGTGACAAGCCTGCTGAAGGTGACAAGCCTGCTGAAGGTGACAAGCCTGCTGAAGGTGACAAGCCTGCCGAAGGTGACAAGCCTGCTGAAGGTGACAAGCCTGCTGAAGAAGAAGCTCCGGCTGAAAAGCCCGAAACGGTAACCGAAGTGGAAGCCGAAGCGGCAGAGTAATTGATGAGCACGCCAAATTGACGATTCAGATTTGGTATGCCGCGGCGTCGGCGGATGGCGAAGGCGAGTTGGAACGGACTTGCCGCCAATGGTTGACCGACGAAGAACATGAGCGAGCGGCGCGCTTTCGCAAACCCACCACACGTAATCAGTTTGTGGTTGGAAGAGGAATGGCGCGCTCGCTGCTCGGACGACGGATCGGGCAGGAACCCCGATCGATCGGCTTCCAGGTCTCCGCCCATGGCAAGCCGCATCTGATTGCACCTTGTCCGGTGGCGTTTAACGTCGCCCATACGTGTGGCTTGGTGGTCTGTGCGATCGGTGATTCGGAACGACTTGGCGTGGATGTCGAGTCGGCTTCGAGATGCGTCGATACGGCGCTGGCTAACCGCTACTTCTCCGGTCCCGAAATCGAGTGGCTGGAGAATCAGCCCTCGCATTGTCAGAGCGATGCCTTTCTGCGGATCTGGACGCTGAAGGAATCGTTCATCAAGGCTGTCGGCACGGGGCTGACAATGCCCTTGGATCGTTTCGCATTCGGCGACATCGACAGTCCGGTCCCACGCCTGACGTTACTCGATGCCGAACACGGGCCCCGAACTCGCTGGCATTCTTTTCTCTTTCAGCCGCAGCGCGATTTTATCACTGCGATTACAGTCAATTCCGACATGCGACCGGATGTGACTTTGCATCCCTTCGGCTAGACTCCGCCCGCCAGAATTCTCTTCGACTGACAAATTGATGACACGACACCTTAAATCCAAATCCAACGCCGTGGTTCCATCAGGCGAAGCCCCTTGGCCGCTCGTCGGCTCCCACGTCTCGGTTGCCGGCGGCCTGGACAAAGGAGTCGCCAGGGCGGTGGAAGCGGGCTGCGATTGCATTCAGGTCTTCACCAAGAACAATAACCAATGGAATGCGAAACCACTGACCGAAGAGGGCATCGCGGCGTGGAAGGCAGCGCTGGCGGCAAGCTCGCTGCGGCATCCGATTGCGCATGCATCTTACCTGATCAATCTGGCCGCTCCCGACGACGTCTTGTGGCAAAAGTCGATTGACGCATTGGTGGTCGAACTGCAACGTGGCGATGCGCTGTCGCTGGAAGGTTTGGTGGTCCATCCAGGGGCCTTTACCACCAGCGACGAAGCCACAGGGATGCAGCGAATCGTGGCGGCGATCGACAAGGCGTTTCAGCAATACTCTCCACAGACCTGTCGGCTGCTGCTGGAAAACACCGCCGGACAAGGCTCTTGCCTGGGGCATACGTTTCCACAGCTCGGTTGGTTGCTGGATAACATCCAAGCGCCGGCACAGGTCGGCGTCTGCTTGGACACTTGCCACGCGTTTGCCGCCGGACACGCGATCGAAACCGAAGCCGGCTTCCGTGCCATGCGTGCGGAGATCGATGATTATCTGCCGTCGGGCTGCATCAAGGCGCTGCACCTGAACGACAGTAAAAAGGGGTGCGGCTCACGCGTCGATCGACACGAACACATTGGCGAGGGGCTGATCGGCAAGGCCGGTTTTCTGCATCTTTTTGCGGATCCTCTGCTCCGAAACATTCCCGGTTACCTGGAAACGCCCAAAGGCGAGGACAGCCAAACGGGCGAAGACCTCGACCACAAAAACTTGCGAATCCTGCGCGAGATCGCCGCGGCCGCCCAAGCCACCACGAGTTTCTAAGGTGGCGGATTGGACTGCCAAAGTGCGGCCGTCCACCGACAAAACGGCTAATCCAACTTAGCGCTAGTCAGCTAGCCGCATGGCACTCGGTGGATCAGTCGACCGGAAAACCGCGTTTCCGCAGCAGCGCTTCGGTGTCGACGTCACGACCGCGAAAGGCTCGGAAACCATCCGCCGGGTCAACCGTGTCTCCCACCGACATCACATGGTCATGCAGTCGCTTGATAGTCGCCTTGTCGTAAAAACCGCCCGCTTCTTCAAAAGCTTCCGCGGCATCGGCGGTCAGCGCGTCGGCCCACAGGTAACTGTAGTAGCCCGCGGAGTAGCTGTCGCCGGAGAAGATGTGAGCGAAATGGGGCGTGCGGTGCCGCATCACAATCTCCGAGGGCATCCCCAATCCCTTCAGCGTTTCTCGTTCGAACGCGTCGGGATCGATGTTGCCGTCTTCGACCAGATGCAATTTCATATCGACCAAAGCGCTCGCTAGATATTCGACCGTTGCGAAGCCTTCATTAAAGGTCGACGCTCGCTCGATTTTTTCCAGCAGCTCTTCCGGCATCGGGTCTCCGGTTTCGTAATGCACCGCAAACCGATTTAAGATCTCCGGCGTCGACAACCAGTGTTCGTTCAGTTGCGAAGGGAATTCGACGTAGTCCCTCGCGACCGACGTGCCAGCTTGAGAAGGATACTTCACCTTGGAAGCCAAACCGTGGAGCGCGTGACCGAATTCGTGAAACAGCGTCACCGCATCGTCCCAAGAGATCAACACGACGTCGCCATCTTCGCCTTTGACGAAGTTCGAATTGTTCGAAACGATCGGCGCGACCGGTTCCTTAAGGTTCTGTTGGATACGGTAAGCGGTCATCCACGCGCCGCTTCGTTTGCCTTCTCGAGCGTAGGGGTCGAGGTACCACAACCCCACCAAATCGCCCTTCGCGTCGGTTACTTCCCAGACTCGGACGTCGGGATGAAAGACCGGCAAGCCCTGCACCTGTTGGAATTGCATGCCGTACAATTCTCCGGCGGCCCACATCATGCCTTCACGTAATTTTTCCAGCTGAAGGTATGGCTTGACTTCGTTGAAATCGAGATCGTACTTCGCCTTGCGGACTTTTTCGGCGTAGTAGCGATAATCCCAGGGTTCGATTTTAATCGCGTCTTTTCCCAGCTCCTCATCGGCGACCGCTTGCATATCGGCCACCTCTTCCTTCACCCGTGCGACCGCTTTGGGCCAGACCTTTAGCATCAGCTCCATTGCGTTTTCGGGCGTCTTGGCCATCTGAGGTTCCAGTCGCCAATGAGCGTGCGTTTGGTAGCCGAGCAGTTTGGCACGCTCGCTACGCAGACGCAGGATTTCAGCAATCAGCGCGTTGTTGTCGTGCTCGTCGCCGTTGTCACCACGGCTGTAGTAGTTCCGCCAGACCTGCTCACGCAGCGTCCGGTTGTCGGCGTAGGTCAAAAAGGGATCCATCGACGATCGCGTGTTCGTGATAGCCCATTTTGCCGGTTCGTTCTTTTGCTTCGCGGCACTTGCCATCGCGGCGACCACGCTATCGGGCAGGCCCACGAGCTGCGACTCGTCTTCGATCCACGTCACGAAACCCGCTTCGTCGGCCAGCACGTTTTGGCTGAAGTCAGTGAACAGCCGCGCTAATCGTTTATTGATCTGGGACAGTTTGGCTTTGTCCGTTTGGCTCAGGTTCGCACCTTGGCGGACAAACTGTTTGTAGCGATCTTCTGTCAGACGCTTCTGAGCCAGCGTCCAATCGGACTGATCCCCTTCGTAGACTGCCGAGACGCGAGCGAACAGCGCTTTATTTTGCGTCACGCTATCTTCGAACTCGGCCATCTTGGGCACCACGGCACGCTCGATGTCAGGCACCGGTCCCAGGTTTAGATTCGAACTGTAGACACCAAACAGGGCTTGCAGTCGGTCGAGCGACTCGCCGGCGGTTTCCATTGCCACAATGGTGTTTTCAAAGGTCGCCGGAGCGGGATTTTCAGCAATTTCCTTGATGTCCGCACTCGCCTGCGCGATAGCACTGTCAAAGGCGGCCGAGAATTCTTCGGGACGGACTTGGTTCCACGGAGGCACGCCGCCGAAATCACCCGTCCATGGTTGCAGTAAGGCGGATGACGCAGTCACGTTGGCAGATTCTCCGGTTGGTTCAGCAGATAAGGCAAGCGATTGCGGCAAGCAAGCCGCCACGACCAGCAGTGATCGCAAGGGTCGTTTTAGCAGACGTCGGTTCATGGATACCCCGCATACAGGAACAAAACAATCGAACAAGTCATCTTGATCGATGACGCTTTCATTGTAGTGGTTCGGGCACAGTTGCTCCGTGGATTGATGCAAGACGAGTGGCGGTTCCGCCAGATTTTTTTCGTTGTCTGGCTGTTTCACAACAGACCGGTCCCGCTAACCGCTTTTCTTAGCGGCTGTGTAGCGGTAGCGATGCTGTGCGGCGGGGTCCAGCAATCGGGCTTTGTTCCAGGGCTGAAGTTGCTGAGCAAGCTGGCGTTGCAGGCGTTCGGTGGAGAGGCTTGGATCGCGCAGGGCTGACAGGCTGTCGCGGATCACCGTCATTAAGGCGGCGTTATCGGTCGACCACAGGCAAGGCGAAACTTCCCCCGCCGCGTATCGTTCTTCGCAGTCGATGGCGGCCACAAAATAGAGCATCGTCGAAATCGCAAAACGCTCGAAATCGCCCAACATGGCATAACTGCACGCCACCAACGCGTCGGCAAACCGCACTTCGCGATCGACTTCGATCGCGTACCGAGCCAATCCCGTTGCTCGTTCTGACAAGTCGGCGGTCAGGATGGCTGCTAGTCGCTGCACCCCCGACAAGCCGTGCGCGATTCCGGTGCTGTGTAAAGGATCGAGCGTCGCGGCGGCGGTGGGCAATAATGCCCAAGACTGGCCAGCAATCGCCGCGCTCCGGTGCTGCAAGCGACCGGTTCGCATCAGGCCGGTCTCAGGAGCCACACAGCGCGCCGTCGCGAGTGCGGCTTGCAATGCCGGGTAAGCCTCTACACCGAACGCCGATGCCAAAGAAGATTCGCATTCGGCAGCAGCAACGGAACTCGGCGCTTGCCCATGCCAGCTCCGGCCGACACTGGTGCGGCCGTCGTCGAACCGCAGCATCCACAGCCAACCGTCTGCCAAGAGATGGTGCTGTGCCGCGTCGTCCGCATCGAACGGATCGTCCGCGTCCAACCAACCCTCGCTTCGCAGCGATTCGCTCCAAGACGGCACACCGTTCAGGTGTCCGTAAACGGCCCGGGTATGCGTCCGCAGTTGGGACGTCGCATCGGCAACGCCAAGAAACGTCTTGGCGAACGCGGCGCCTCCACTGGCATCGATAATAAAATCCGCCTGTGCCTGCCAAGTCCCAGACGCGTCGGGCGTATGGGAACGAAGTACCAAATGCCAAGTTGCATCCAATTCGGCAGCTTCGATTTCGGTTTGCGGGCGATATTCGACGCCGCTGCCATTGGCAAGCTGGACCAGATAGGCGTCCACGTCGCTGCGCATCCAGTGCGTATCGGCGGCGGACTGACTGGGGCTGGCTGTGACCAGCAGCGAACGACGGTGATCGGGCGTGTCGTGGTAAGCTTGCCCGGGCGTGTGTTGGAAGTAACTGAAGCCGCGTTTCGCACCACACATCAAATGTGGTAGGTCTTTTTTCCAACGACCGTAGCGTGCCATCGCCGCCAAGCCGGGCAGCCGATAACGCTCCGCCAACCGATCCAGGATCAAGTCCGCCAGCGGCGTTGAGGATTCTCCGATCGCGAATCTTGGATGCGAGCCACGATCAAGCAGCAGTACCTCGCGGCCTTGCGCAGCCAAAATCGCAGCCAAAATCGATCCCGAAAAACCGGCCCCTACAATTGCGACGTCGTAGCAACGCATCGATCACAAGAACCTTGCAAACAGGTCGTGCCGTGGCCACTGCGCGACGCTGTCGACAGCGCGATGCACCTGAGGGTCCACCAGCCCGGCCAACTGCTTGCGTGCTTTGCCGTAACGTTGATTGAACAGCACCGCCCAAGCCATCCCGTCATGCCGCATCACCCACAGCGAATTGGTGCCGTCCAACGAACCGTTGTGCCACAGATTAAAGCGACCGTTGCTCAGCCGGCGGACTTGGACGCCGCAGCCATAATGGACTGCGTCTTCAGCGTCATGGAATTCCGGCGGGGCGAGCATCTCCGCCTGAAACGTGTTGGTTAATAGCCGAGGTTTGGTCTGGCCTTGAAGCGCCGTAGCGAACCGTACCAGGTCGACGGCCGTCGCCAACCAGCCGCCATGGGCCGCCATCGGTTCGATCTGGTAGCGACCGTAGGGGCCCGCGACCGGCGGGCGATCGGGGGTCAACACCGACGGGGAGCTGGTCGCTTGATCGGGCACATAGCGGACTTCGTCGGGCCGTTGCTCGTTGCGTGCCGTCCGGCCAAGCCGCATGCGCTGCACACCGATCGGTTGGAGCAGTTCCGCTCGCACAAATCGCTCGTAGGGTTGCCCGCTGACCTGCGCGACAATGTTCCCAAGCAACAGATAGCCGAAGTTCGAATAGGCGTATTTCGTGCCGGGATCAAAATCCAAGTTGCGCTTCAGCATGTAGGCGACGATCGATTCGCCATCGATGGGCAGCGGCACTCCCATCGCCCGAGAGATCTCGACATCGCGGAACATGGGATCAAAACTGGCGTCACGGTCGAAGCCGCCGCTATGCTGCAGCAGATGACGGACAGTCACTTGCTCGAAGCGTGGATCGATTGGGGAGAGCTGCAAAACTTCCGTCACTCGATCGGAAAGCTTGAGCTTGCGTTGTTGACACAACCTCAGGATCGCGACCGCGGTTAGTGGCTTCGAAACACTGGCAATGCGAAACAGGCTGTGCGGCTGGACCGGTGCGTTGGTTTCGGAGTCGGCTGAGCCGTATCCGCCCACGTGTACCAGACGACCTTGTCGCGCCACCGCGATGGCGGCTCCGGTAACGGCATGCTGATCCATGAAGCGAGTCATCATCGCATCGATTTCGGCGACCCGCTGGCCGCTGACCGTCACTTCGGCAGGCAGCCAACGGGGAGCCAACACGCTGGCGCAGGCACCGACGAAACCATGACGCAACAGCGTTCGACGAGCGGGCGAGAAACTCAAGGGTGTAGACCTTTTCAATAGCGGGGGCCGTTCAATAGCGGGGGCCGTTCAATAGCGGGGGCCGGGCTGGAACAGCGACTGCGGCGTTACATACCGATATCTTCGTTCCAGACTTCGGGATGCGTTTTAATGAACGCCGCCATCAGTTCGACGCAGCGTTGGTCGTGGAGGTGCTCAATCGCCACGCCGTTACCTCGCAGGTAAGCTTCGGGTCCCTGGAAGGTTTCCGCTTCGCCAACGACCACACGTGGGATGTGGTACAGCAAGACCGCTCCGCTGCACATCGAGCACGGCGACAGCGTGGAATATAGCGTCGCCCGAGCATATTCCTTAGCCGATAAACGACCGGCGTCTTCCAAGCAAGCAATCTCGGCATGCAGCGTGGGGCTGCCTTTCTGCATCCGTTGGTTGTGCCCCCGCCCCACAATCTGGCCATCAATGACCAGCACCGAACCGATGGGAATGCCGCCGTCGGCAAACCCTTTTTCGGCTTCATGAAGTGCGGCTTCGAAAAACGGGTCACTCATCGTCCGCTTCCTTTTCAGGAGGATTTGTCGCCAATTTCTCCAAGCGTTCCGCCACCCCTGGGATCAGCTTCGCCGCATTGTCGCGGTAGATTTTTTGGAGGACTTCATCTGGCAAGTGAACACCATAGATCCGCCACAGGCCTTGCGGAGGAAACTCTTTTTCGCTGTAGGGAAAATACTCATCGCGTGTTTCGAAGAACCGCCAGTAGTATCGGATCCGTGGTTCGGGCCAGGGACCATCGGTTCCAAAGACGATGCGGTCGGCGTAGCGCATCAGAAAATCGCGAGCAGTGTAGGGCTGGCGTCCAAGTTCATTGATTCGTGAGGCGGGATCGATGTAAAGATTTGGATAGCGATCAAGCCACCGGGCAACCTGTGCCAAGTTCTCGCCACTGCTGGCGAGATGGGCGGCGATAAAATGGGTGTTCGGATGTCGCTCGATGACACGATTGCGGGCGACGAAAAGTTCGTCACGGGAAGGGAAATCATCCTCCGGCGAATCGTTGAAAAAACTCCAGTCGGGATGCCGACTCAGCTCTTCCCAGCGTTCATTGGTCTTGTCGATCGGTTGAAAAAAAGCCAGCGGGTCGGCGGTATGAATCAGCACCGGCAGGCCCAGTTCGCCGCACGTTTTCCAGATGATATCCCAACGCGGATCATCGACCTGAAGCAGCTTGCCTGTCGCGTCCCGGTACCCCAGACCGAGTCGCTTGAAAACCTTCAGTCCCCCCAGCCCTTTCGCTTTGGCTTCGATGAGTTGCTGTGCCGTACGCTCGGCAAATCCGCGTCGTTGGCAGGCCCAGGTCGAAGGATCGTCGGGCTGGCCATCTCCTTGCCAATCGATGTTGGCAAATACCACAAACCGGTCGCGGTAATCTTTCCATAAAAACGCGCGATGTTCCTCCAATCGCGAGCCCAACTGTCCGTCTAAACTGCAGCAGACGGCAATTTGGTGGCGATTCATTAACTGCACAAAATCCTCGAGCGCCTGACGATTGTGTCGCTGTCTTCCAAAGAAATGAGTGTGCGCATCGACCGCCCAAAACCGGGCCTGGGTAAGATCCGTTTGAGGCACCTTGAGGAGCGACTGGGGGCGAAACTCACGGAGCAGCAATTCGCGTCCCTCCGCGCCATCAAGCGGGCTTTCCAACGGAGCGGGCGGGCTTTCCAAGGAGGATGGGGCGGCTTCGACGGGCGAGGGGGCGGGAGCCACGCCACGATCCGACGCGCCACGATCCGGCGCCAGGGCGGTGCCGTCTTGGCCCCAGAGCATCGTGCTGTGCAGCGTTGCCAACCCGACCAGGAACCCTGCAAAGCATCGCAGCGGCACTAGGAGGGGACGGTAACGGATCGCTATAGTGAGGTGAAGACAATCGCGTGTCAGATATTTCATTTTCGAACTTACTTAGCCGGTGGTAGCGCGTGGCGAGTGATTATACGCAGCATCAAACCGAAGGCGAACAGCAGGCGGCGGAGCAACTTAGCCTGCAAGCCACCACGCCGCCGTCACAGATTCCTGGTTATCGCTTGGAACGTTTTATCGGAGCTGGCGCGTTCGGTCAGGTCTGGGTGGGTCGCGATCTGAACACCGGACGCCCGGTGGCGGTGAAGTTTTATCTGCATCGTGGCGGCGTCAACTGGTCGTTGCTGTCACGCGAAGTGAAAAACCTAGTTCAATTGTCGGCCGATCGCTATGTCGTTCAAGTCCTCGAAGTCGGTTGGGACGGCGATCCGCCTTATTATGTGATGGAGTACATCCCCAGCGGGTCGTTGGAAGATCTGCTGGCCGAACGGGGCCGGCTGTCGGTGCGTCGAGCGGTACATATTTTTCGTCGCATCTGTGTGGGGCTGAATCACAGCCATGGAAAAGGGGTGCTGCACTGCGACCTAAAACCGGCCAACATTCTGCTCGATCAAGATTACGATCCGCGGCTGGCCGATTTCGGACAAAGCCGGATGTCGAACGAACAGACGCCGGCACTCGGGACGCTGTTTTACATGGCTCCTGAACAAGCCGATCTGGAAGCCGCCCCCGACGCGCGATGGGATGTCTACGGGCTGGGAGCGATCCTCTATCGGATGTTGACGGGCAACGCGCCCCATCGCAGCGAGAGCTTGATCCAGGGAATGGACACCGCCGGTTCGCTGCCTGACCGCTTGGAACGCTACCGCACGGCGATTCAGAATGATAAACCGGCAAGCAAACACTATGCCCGCAGCGGTGTCGATCGTGCGCTCGCACACATCGTCGACCGCTGTTTGGCAGCCGATCCCGAAGAACGTTTCGCCAATGTTCAGCAAGTCATCGAGGCGCTCGATCGTCGCGAAGCCAAACGTGCCCAACGACCGCTGATGCTGCTGGGCATCGTCGGCCCGCTGCTGCTGTTGACCGCCACCAGCATCTATGCGGCGCGCAGCATTTCCCAATCCAGAACCAAGTTTACGACCGCGCTCCGCGCCGCGTCGCATGACAGTAATCAATTTGCTGCCAAGTTTGCCGCCAGTACGCTGGAAAGCCAACTGCAGACCTATTTTGATGTCGCTACCAACGAAGCGTCCAACGAGGAATTGACCGAGGCGATGCGGCCGTTGCTGCGTGATCCCGAGTTTGCGGAACTACGCGCCGCCGCGGCGGATGGTAAGGGGGAGCAGGTCCGCGATGCGTTCTTGGACTATCCGGCGCGGCGAGAGCTGGATGCTTTCCTTCAGCAAAGGCTGCAGTATCACGGACTACGGAGGCAACTGAGCCAACAGGCTCCGCACCTAGCAACCATTTTCCTGCTTGATGATCAGGGCACCATCCTGGCGATGGGCTACGAAAATCCGGTCCCGCGCGAAAATCAAAGTACGGCTCGGAACTTTGCTTTTCGAGGCTACTTTAATGGTCACCGCGAAGACCTGCCCAAGGAGACTCCGGTAGAGGAGATCGAACCGCTGCAGCGGACGCATCTCTCGCCAGCCTTCAAAAGTACCTCCACCAATCTTTGGAAGATCGCCGTCAGCACGCCGATCTGGTCCGCCGACCGCACCGAGGTGGAAGGAGTGTTGGTGATCACCACCAACTTGGGCGAGTTCCAACTGATGCAGTCCGATGGCGATGCCGAACAGGTCGCGGTGTTGGTCGATGCACGAGCCGGCGAACAGTTTGGCACAATCCTACAGCACCCCCTCATGAATCGACGCGTCGCGGGTGGGAAATCGATGGCGGCGGAACGCTTCCAGTTGCCCGGCCCGTTGCTGGAGCAGATGCTGGTAGGCCAAGACATCGATTACGCCGACCCGTTGTCTCGACTGGAGGATGGCGGAGATTTCGATGGGACTTGGTTGGCCGCGGTCCAACCGGTGAAGGTGCCGCGCAGCGAAGCCAATGGCAACGACGAACGAACGGACCTGTTGGTAATGGTGCAGTATCGCTTGAGCGAAGTCGTCGCTCCGGTGCAAACGCTGATTGCATCGCTGTTCAAAGAGGGGGCGATTGCGATCACTTCGATCGTTTGCGTAACCTTCTTGCTGTGGTACTTTGTCCACCGCGCGAGTGACTTGAGTGTCGACCGACAAGATGCCAAAGAGGATCGCGAACGAACCGGTACAACGATCACGGTAGAGTCAACATGAATCGCCCGCAGTGGACGAAGCCAGTAGCGGCGGACGCTTGCCCGACTTGGCAGCGTGAGACGCAGACGCATCTCTGGATGCCCTATAGCCAGATGAAGACGGCGGCGATGCCGATGCCGGTCGTGGCCACCGAAGGGGTGCATTTAATCCTTGCCGACGGCCGACGCCTGGTCGATGGTTTGGCGTCGTGGTGGACGGCGTGCCACGGCTACAATCATCCTCACATCGCGCAGGCGCTTCACAGCCAAATCGAACAGATGCCGCACGTCATGTTCGGCGGGATCCAACATCCGCCGGCCGCCCGGTTGGCAACGCGGCTAGCGGAAAAACTGCCAGGCGACCTGAACCGCGTGTTCTTCAGCGATTCGGGCTCGGTGGCGACCGAAGTGGCGATGAAAATGGCGGTGCAGTGCTATTTGAATCGTGGCCAGCAGGGTCGGCAACGGTTCATCAGTTTCCGCAACGCGTACCATGGCGATACGACGGGCGCGATGTCGTTGTGCGATCCGGAAACCAGCATGCATGCGCATTTCAAAGGTTTTCTGCTGCAACAATATCCGCAGGCGCTACCGGCTACCTCTGTGCAGCAACGGGCATTCAGCCAGTTCCTTGCCGAACACCGGGAATCGGTCGCCGGCGTCGTGATCGAGCCGTTGGTCCAAGGGGCCGGTGGGATGAAATTTCATTCGCCCGAAACGCTGCGGTTTCTTCGACAAGCTTGTGACGAACAAGATGTGTTGTTGATCGCCGACGAAATCGCAACCGGTTTCGGACGGACCGGTTCGATGTTTGCCGTTCAGCAAGCCGACATCGTGCCCGATATTATCTGCCTTGGCAAAGCGCTCACCGGCGGAGTGCTGGGGATGGCCGCCACGGTGGCAACCGATCGCGTTTACGATGCTTTCCACAGTGACGATCCGTTGCACGCCTTGATGCACGGCCCCACTTTCATGGCCAATCCTCTGGCGTGTGCCGCCGCCAATGCGTCGCTCGATCTGTTTGATGCCGAACCACGAGTCGAGCAAGCTCAAGCACTGGAGGAGGTGCTGTTGCGCGGTCTGCAGCCCTGTCAATCGCTGGCGAGCGTGGTCGAAGTGCGTGCCAAGGGGGCCGTGGGCGTGGTCCAAGTCCAGCGACTCGACCGAGTGCCGCAAATCATCGAGGCGGGAGTCCGACGAGGCATCTGGATTCGTCCGTTCAAAGAGATGATCTACGTGACGCCAGCCTTGAATATGTCGCACGACATCGCCGAGCAACTATGTGCACAGGTGGTCGATATCGTGCGAGAATGGACTGGCGTGTAACTGGACAGCGCCAGCAGTACCCAGCCCTGCAGGCTGGGCTAGGTAAACGGCCAGCGCTTCGCCCCTCAATCAAAAACGCAACTTCAAAACTTACTCAAGCGCGAACGTTACGGTTTGAGAACGGAGCGTGATCGCTTCGGGCACGTCCCGCGCATCGATGCGAATCACCACGGTGTGCTCGCCCGCTGCGAGTTGCTTCCCAAAGGACTTGGTTTTCGCGTCGACTTCGACAGCCTGCCCGTCGATCCAGGCAGCGAACCCCTCCGGTCCGCTGACCGTTAGCTTCGCTTGACCGTCGTTGCTGACCGAGACGCGGGTGCGAAGATAGAGATTCACCAGCGAGATATTGAACGGCTGTTTCGTGGCTTCAACCAACATCGCTTTGGGGATCGCACCGTTGACGCGGGTCAACAATCGTTTCCCGCCATCGATCGGTTGACCACTTGTGATCCGTTCGACCCCCGCTTGTTCCACACGGTGCGTCCCCGCAAAGACTTCCACCACACGAGCGACCCCGCCACTGCCAGCGTCAAATGCTCCGGGTTTGCCCAGTTCGGTGATGAACCGAATCAAGTCGACCTGTTCGGCGGGAGTCAATCGATCGATCACGCCGGCTGGCATCAGCGACGGTCCGTTTTTCTTGGCCACCACTTCGGCAGTCGGGATTCGAATCAACTGGTTGGTCGCATTGCGAAGCACCAACTCTTCGCCCGTGTTTTCCACTTCGATGCCTGTCAGCACCTGACCGTCATCGGTCGCCACCACCACGGAGTGATAGTTCTCTTTAATCTTGGCGTTGGGTTCGTACAACGATTCAATGATGTAGTCGATCGGCGCGCTGGCACCCAAGCTGGTCATGTCGGGACCGACACGGCCGCCAACACCACCGATCGCGTGGCAAGAAACACATTGCAGTTTTTCCCGCCAGTAGATTGCCTCGCCGCGATGAGGGTCGCCCGTCTGCTGAACCGCTTGAACCAATTCGGCGACTCGCTGCGGAGTCAGCTTGGTCGCCTGCATCGTCTTCCCAACCAGGTCGGTCAGGGCTTTGGCTAACTCGGGTTCGTTCCTACCGCCGTCGCGCGTCACTCGCAGGCCAGCTTGCAGAGCCAACTCCGGCAGTCCCTCCGCCGGCACCGCCGCAGCGAGGACTTTGCCCGCACCTTGCGACTGCAGCACGGCGCGCCACAACGCCGCCGCCTGGGCTTCGTCATCCGCTTTGGCAAGCGCCGCGTACAGCGGCTTAACGGCGCGGTTCACATCCAGCACCGCCAACGCACCGAGGACGTTCGCGGTCAGTGGACCGGATGGAGCGTTCGCTGCCAAACCTTTCAGCGTCTGCAACGCTGGACCGCCCCCGATCTGTCGCAGCGCAACAATCGCAGCGCTGCGTTGTGCAACATCGGCAGAGTCACTGGTTGCGACTGCCGAGATCGCCGGCACTTGGCCGCCCATTTTCCAGCTACCCGCCAGTTCGATCGCCGCCCGCTGCACCTCTGGGTTGGAACTGGCGATCAATTTGCCCAACGCACCCAAGCCGCCCGTCGGTCGACGCTTACGCAAACGCTGGGCTTCGCCGAGCGCCGTCAGTGCCCGCGCGGTGGCGGCATCGTCATAAGCCCCCGCAATCGCTTGCTGGAACAATTGCCCCAACAAGTCCGCCCCGCCAGCCTGCCCGATCAGCTCGATCCACGGCCCGCTCCCTTCACGGTCGATGGCGTGCTGGGACAAATAAGTCGCCAAGCAACGTTCGGCTTGTTGTGGCTCAATGCTGGTCAAGACGAACGCCAGTTCGGTCGTCCATGTGCCGGCTTGGATCGCGTCGGTGACCACTTCGGCATGATCGTCGACCAGTTTCGCCGCCGCAAAGTCAAGGAACCGATCGCGAGGCAAGGTGCGCGACGCCAGAGCCAATTCAACCGCCGCGGCGGTTCCAATTTTCGACAGGCCTCGTACCGCTTCCAGACGCACACGCGGATGCGAGTGATGCACCGCTTCGCGAAAATGTTTTTCTGCCGCCGAGTAGGGCAACGACGTGATACTGATGTTCCGCGGGTCCGACCAGTCGGCCAAGACGCGTACCGCCGCAGCCGCAATTTCAGGCTGCTCAGTTGTCAGTAGCTGATTCAACAAATCGACGTTGACCAAGTCGAGCCCTTGATGCAGCCACAGCGATTGCAGGCGCGCCATCGGCTCGGTGTGGGCTTGCGTCCAAGCGGTCAGTTCGGCGGGTTCGAGCGGTCGCTCCAGCAACACGCGTCGCGATTTATCGCGGATAAACCTGTCGTTCGACAACAGGTTGTCGAGCAATTCGGTATTCGATTTTGTCAGCAGATCGACTTTGTCCGACTTCGATTTCCCCGTCCATTGCAGCCGCCAAATCCGTCCGTGCCAGCGATCACGGCGTGGGTCACGAAAGTCGACTTCGCCGTGGTTGATGATCGGGTTGGACCAGTCGGCGATATACAGTGCTCCGTCGGGTCCCTGCTTCACGTCGATCGGCCGAAATGTGCTGGCCGACGTGCGCAACAAGTCGGCTTCTTGCGTGGTCACAAACCCGGCTTCTTGATCGGCCAAGCTGAAGCGGGTGACTCGGTTGGCGCGAAAGTCACACGTCACCAACGATCCTTGCCACTCGGGCGGAAAGGAGTCGCCGTAGATGATTTCTGCCGATGCGAACTTGGGATAATTACCAGGACTGATCAGATCGAGTTGTCGACGTGCTCGTGGCGTTGGGAAAAACACCGCGCCGGGGAAACTCCAGGCGATCCCCTTAAAGCCCGCTCCGTCGGTTAAGAACGATTGTCCATACGCATCGAACTGGTGCCCCCACGCGTTCCACAGGCCTTGAAAGACGACCTGCATCTGCAAGGTTTGAGTGTCCAAGCGAAAACCGCCGCCAGCACGCAACCGAACCACGCCGTGCGGTGTCTCGGTGTCGGTGCGTGTATAAACCGACTGGTTCATGTACAGCCGGCCATCGGGTCCCCACTGCAAGGTATGCAGATTGTGATGCGTGTCCTCGGTTCCAAAGCCACTCAGCACGCGCGTCTGCTGGTCGGCTTGGCCATCCCCATCGGTGTCTTTTAAGAACAGCAAATCGGTGCTCTGTGCGACATACACGCCGCCATCCCCCGGTGCGACTCCGGTCGGGATCAGCAACCCATCGGCAAAGGTCGTCGACTTATCCGCCGTGCCATCGCCGTTGGTGTCTTCCAGCACCAAAATTTTATCCGGTGCCGACTGACCGACTTCGATCATCGGATAGGCTTCGCTGCTGGCGACCCACAACCGGCCTTGCGGATCGAAATTCATGTGAATCGGTTTGTTCAGTTGCGGATTCTCCGCCCACAAACGGACTTCCCAGCCATCGGCGACCGTGAACTCGGGCGTCGGCTGGGCAGTGAATTCCGCGTACTGCGATTCGATTTGTGGTTCCCGTGCCGGCAATTCGACCGCCTGCAGTCCACGGAGTGCCGCAATCCGCTGTTCTTCGCCTTCGATCAAAGCGTCGAATTTAGGGATTTCGACCGCGTTTTGTCCTTGTTCGCGTTTACGAAAGCCAAACACATATGCCATGTTGGCTGGTCGCGAACGATGAAACCACCACACGTTCTTGCGCAAGATGTTCTCACGCAGAGCTCCGGTGCGAGGGCTGGTTTGCCAATCGGTTTGCGGATCTTTCAACGACTTGGTCAGTTGGATTGCCGCGTCGCGATAACCGGCATCGGTCAAATGAATGGCATCTTTGCGATCCGAAGCCTCCCGTCCGACCGAGGTCATATCGACAAAGCAACCGTCGTTCGCCTGGGCCACGGTCTCGATCGCTTGATGGTACCGCTTAAGTGTCGCTGCCAGCGCCGGTTCGGCGTCGCGGGCTTGGAGTGGCGACAGCATGACGAACCGCACGTCGGGAGAGATCTGCTTGGCGGCGTCGAGCAGTCGTTGATAGTCGGCGGCGAATCGATCCACACCCGCATCGCCCGATTCCAGAGCGCTGGCCATGCCATACCCGATCACCAGCAGTGTCGGCTTGGTTAGTTCCAATTGTGCTTGCAGTTGTCGCCAGCCTTCCTCGGGCGATTCTTGACCGGCCTGCACTAAACTGAGCCCCAGCCGCGATGCCCCTGCGGGCGTGTCGGCATTCCAGCCCAGATTGCGAAACGTGACGTGGCGGTTCGGATATGCGGCGGTGAGTGCGGTCTCGATCCAGCCCGCGTACTGCTCTTGCTCGATCAGTGCGTCGCCCAACAGCACAACGCGATCCCCATCGAGCAACTCAAACTCAGCCCCCTGGGCTGGGGCCGTCAAGGCGAACGACGGCAGCAAAAACAACGGCAGCAGAAACAGCGAACAAACCAGGCGGCTCATCGGTGGAAATCCAGCGGGTAGGAAAAGAATTAGGCGGGCACAGACCAATTCTAACCCAAACTTCCACTCGCTGCGCGTCCCACGGGCGTTGCTTTACCCCCGCGGCTTACTTCTTTCGCAGCGATTGAATCATGCGGTTGTTCTCCACGAACTGACCTTCCAGATCGGCCAAGCTGGCACGTTCTTGAGCCACGATATTGGCTGGCGCTCGGCTGGTGAAGCTTTCGTTAGCCAGCTTGCCGCGTTTCCCCGCGATCTGTTTCTCCAGACGTTCCTGCAGCTTTCCCAATCGCGTCAGTTCGGCATCGACATCGATGAATTTCTCCAAATCGATGTAGACATCCAGATCGTGCGACGTGACGGCGACTTGCACGCCCGTTTCGAACGGCTCCACCGCGCCCATGCCGACCGGTTCCGCATTGGCCAGAGCGACGAAATAGTCCTGCATCGGTTGCAACAGGGCGACCGTGGCGGCCTCACAACGCACCGCGAACGGGATCGTTTCTTTGGGCGGAATATTCTGGCGACTGCGAATTTCTCGGATCGCACCCAGCACCGCCTGGAAGTGCGAGAACTGTTGCTCGATCGAGCTGTCCAGCTGGCTGGCATCGACAGTTGGCCACGCCGCACGCATGATGCTGGGCAGGGCTGTCTGACCGCCATTCAAACCGCGCGACGGCGCCACCTGGTTCAAGTGCCCCCAGATCGCTTCGGTCACAAACGGCATGATCGGATGCAGCAATCGCAGCAGAGTATCGAGCGCATGGGCGAGGACATTTTGCACCTTCGCTCGTTCGCCATCATCGGACAAACGCGGCTTGGCGATCTCGACGTAAAAACTACAGAATTCATCCCAGGCAAAGTCATACGCCGCGCGTGCTGCTTCGGCGAACTGGTAGGAGCCCAAGGCTTCGGTTACCGTCTGAGTGACCGAAGCGAGTCGGCTGAGCAACCAGCGATCCTCGACATTTAGTTCATCCAACGTGAACGCCTGAGGAGTAAAGCCATCCAGGTTCATCAGCGTAAAGCGTGACGCATTCCACAGCTTGTTCACAAAATTCCGAGACTGCTCGAAACGTTCGCTAACGATCGCCGCACGTGGCAGTTTCGTATCCTCTTCGTTCTCCGCCCACTGCGTCGAAAAGGGTTGCTTGCACGCTGGGCAATCGATGCGAGCCAAAGAGCGATTGCGTGGTGTTTGGTCGATCAGCTTTTCGCAATGCGGGCATTCATACTGCACCGGCAGACGCACATCCTGCGTTTCGGTTGCTAGGCGTGCTAAGCCGAAACGCATCGCATCGGGACCGAACTTGTCGATCACATCGATCGGATCGACTCCGTTCCCCTTGGACTTGCTCATCCGCTCCCCATTCCCATCGAGAATGGTGGGATGAATATAGACATCGCTGAAGGGAACCTTGCCGACGTTGTTCAAACCCATCAGCACCATCCTCGCCACCCACAGCGAGATGATGTCGCGCGAGGTGATCAGCGTGCTGGTGGGGTAGAAGTAATCGAGTTCCGGGGTTGCTTCAGGCCAGCCCAGGGTGCTGTGCGGCCACAACGCCGACGAGAACCAGGTGTCCAGCACATCGGGATCTTGAACGAAGCCGAGTTGCTCCAGTTGTTGTTCGAGTTCTGCGTGTTCGCTTCGCAAGCAGACAAACAAGTGGTCTTGTTCGCGTTGGTAAGTGATGCAACCGGCGTTCGCAGTACTCAGCAACCGCACGGCCGCTTCTTTTTCCGCCAATGCATCGGCCGATAATCCGCTGACGCTCCAGATCGGAATGCGATGTCCCCACCACAGTTGGCGACTGACCGGCCAGTCCCGCTTTTCGCTCAGCCAGTCGAGATAGCCTTTCTCGTATCGCTGCGGCGTGATCGAGACCTTGCCGTCGGTTACCGCATCCATCGCGGACTGTGCCAGCGTATCCATTTTGACGAACCATTGGTCGGCCAAGAATGGTTCGATAGGAGTCTTGCTGCGGTCGCTGTGCGGCAGTTCGATTTCGCGATCCTCGATATCCCCGAGTGCACCGATCGTCTCCAGGTCCGCCACCACCGCTTTTCGGGCCTGCTTCATCGTTAAGCCGGCGTACTTGCCCGTCACCTCATTCAGCGTCCCGTCGGTATTCAGAATATTGATCATCGGCAGCTCGCACCGTTTGCCGACTTCGTAGTCGTTCGGGTCATGTGCTGGCGTGATCTTGACGCAGCCGCTGCCCAATTCCGGCTTGGCCCATTCGTCGGCGACCAGCGGGATCGGTCGATCCATCAGGGGCAGCATCAGCATCCGCCCGTCGGCCGCCATCTGACTTAATTTTTGCAGCTGGGGCAGCATCTCGACGCGTCGACGTTCGATCTCATCGAGTTGCGTTTGAATGCCGGGACGTTCTTTTCCAGCGACCGTTGCCAGCCGTTCGCGTAGGTCCGCCTCGACCTTATCGAGAGTCGCCGCCGGATCGGGATGAACCGCAACCGCGGTATCGCCAAGCATTGTTTCGGGACGCGTCGTCGCGATTTCGACCGACTTGGGTTCGCCCGGTTTGGGGTTGATGACACGATAACTGAAGTGCCAAAAATGCCCCTTGACCGTTTCGTTGAAAACTTCGTCATCGCTGACAGCCGTTTGCAAGTAGGTATCCCAGTTTACCAAACGTTTGCCACGATAGATCCGTTGCTTGCTGAACAAATCAAAGAAGGTAACGCGGACCGCCGTGGCGCAGCGGTCGTCAAGCGTAAAGCGGGTGCGACGCCAATCGCAACTGCAACCCATCCGCTTGAGCTGGCCCAAGATGCGAGCTTCATATTGATCTTTCCATTTCCAGATCCGTTCCACCAAGGCTTCGCGCCCCAAGTCGTGGCGCGTCTTGTTCTCGTCCTCTTTCAGCCGCCGCTCGACAACCGCTTGGGTTGCGATGCCCGCATGGTCGGTACCCGGCATCCAGAGCGCCTCGAAGCCCTGCATCCGCTTCATGCGGATCAAGATGTCTTGCAGCGTGTTGTTCAAACCATGCCCGAGGTGCAACGCGCCGGTGACATTGGGTGGCGGAATCACGATCGTAAAGGGCTGACGATCCGGTTGGACTTCGGCGTCAAAGCAATGCGCCTGTTCCCAAGCTTCATAGATGCGGGGGCACGCTTCGGCGTGATCGAATCGGTTTGGAATTTCCAGCGCCGACGTTTCAGGCGTAGCAGTCATGGGAAGTTTAAAAGTAGAAGGATGATGTAAAAAATGGGCTTCGCGGCGGGTTGGGGCCGATGCATGGGATCGACATCCACGGTTCGCCGCGACGGGCTGGGTGCCGCGTTGGTTTACGAGGCGTTTGTTTTGTGGAGCTTGTATTCGAACGCATCGACGAGCGCCTTCCAACTGGCTTCGATGATGTTCTCGCTCACACCAATCGTTCCCCAATTCTCGTGCTTGTCGCTGCTTTCAATGTTTACGCGAATGTGAGCCGCCGTGCCGGCACCGCTGTCGACCACGCGGACTTTGTAATCCGACAGCCGCATTTCCGACAGCGCCGGATAGGTGTCTTGCAAAGCTTTGCGGAGTGCCGCGTCGAGTGCGTTGATGGGGCCTTTCCCTTCGGCGGCGTCGAACCATTCGGTTTCGCCCACCCGCAGTTTGACGATCGCTTCGGCAAAGCTAACGTGATTTGCCGCGTCGCGGTCGCCTGCCACGATACGGTACTTGATCGCTTCGAAGTGCGGCGTGAAGGAGCCAGCGAGTCGCTTGACCAGCAGATCGAACGACGCCCCGGCCGACTCGAACTGGTAGCCTTGATTTTCCAGCCGGACGACTTCGGCCAAGATCTTGTTCATCAACTCTTTGTCGTCTTGCAGGTCATGCTTGGTCGTCAACGCAATGATGTTGCTGCGACCGCTCAACTCGCTGACCAAGATCCGCCGTTCGTTGCCGACCAGCGTGGGATCGAGATGTTCGTAAGTGCTGGCCGCCTTGTTGATCGCGTGCACGTGCATGCCACCCTTGTGTGCAAACGCGCTCTGGCCCACAAACGGTTGGCTATTCCGCCACTGCAAGTTCGCCGTTTCGTACACGTACCGGCTCAGTTCCGTCAGGTGCGTCAGCGGGCGGCCGCCCAACACTTGATAGCCCTTCTTCTTGATCGCAAGATTCGCCATCACGGAGATCAGATCGACATTGCCGCAACGTTCGCCGATGCCATTGATCGTCCCTTGCACCTGGTCGGCCCCTGCGTCGACCGCTGCCAGCGAATTGGCCACCGCCAGCTCGCTGTCGTTGTGACAATGGATCCCGATCGTCACCTTGGAATCGGCCACCAACGTTTTCACTTGGGCAACGATCGCAGCGATCTCTTCGGGCAGCGAGCCGCCGTTGGTGTCGCACAGCACCAGCCAACCGGCACCGGCATCCACAGCCGCTCGGAGCGTTTGCGCCGCGTATTCGGGGTTGGCTTTCCAGCCGTCGAAGAAGTGCTCCGCATCGTAAATCACGTCGCCATGTTTTTTCAGAAACGCGGCGCTCTCGCCGATCATGTCGACATTTTCGTCCAGCGAGACACCCAGCACCTCTGTGGCGTGGTAGTCCCACGTTTTGCCAACCAGCGTGCAAGCGGGCGTTTCGGCCGCCACCAAGGCTCGCATGCCGGGATCGTCTTCCGCCTT
Organism: uncultured Pirellulaceae bacterium; assembly: GCA_964477385.1. Taxonomy (GTDB): domain Bacteria; phylum Planctomycetota; class Planctomycetia; order Pirellulales; family Pirellulaceae; genus Roseimaritima. The sequence goes on along the minus strand of CAYZHQ010000029.1, from coordinate 26,752 downwards.
CATGCTCCGGCGGCGCGTCATGCCGAACGCACAGACCTTGGCATTCCCCAGATCCAACTGGCGAACTTCCTTGAAAAACGCGGTGTCTTTTTCGTTCGACAGCGGGTAGCCCCCTTCGATGAAATCGATGCCAATCTCCGCCAATCGCTGAGCAATATTCAGCTTGTCCTGCAACGAAAAGCTAACGCCTTCGCCTTGAGTGCCGTCGCGGAGCGTGGTGTCGTAGATTTCGATCGGTCGCATGATTTTTCTTCTGTCGCAGCAGGAAAGCGTTGGCCCTATTGTGCCATAAACTAAAAAAACCCCCGAGGCCACTGAGCCGCGGAGGTTTCGATGATTCTCAGCCGATGTTTGAAGCCTATCAAACGCGGTGTCCCTATCGTCCCCGACCGTGGCCGCCGATGGCGACCTGAATAATCAGCGAGGAGTGTGGGAAAACCATAATGTTTTTCTGAGGAGGATCGGATCAAACGATAGAGGTTACGAAAATAGAGGCGGTTGTCAATCGGCTGGTTCACCGCCTCTGCCCCGTGCTGGGTTATACGAGGCCCGCGGCGAGCGTTGGGCTGTCAAAAGTCCGGGGGTGACACACGCTTTCGTACTGTCACTTATGTTACCAAACGCAAAGCGATCATCGGCACAAACCCGGGACGCAGGTCCTAGGAAATGGCACAGCATGCAATTCCTGTCGTCGCTTTGCGACTGACGCTTCCACGCTGCTTGGCACCACGGACTCACGTCCGTGGCTACAACCTGCCATGGCTTCGCCATTGAAGCGACCCCATCCAGCGCACTTCCAAATCGCCACACCCCCCCCATTTTTAGCAGCCCAGCGCCAGCCGCAGGCCGTGAACCTCAGGCGCTAGCCGTGGGCGTGACTAGGCGTGCGCCTTGCGGTTCACGGTTTTGAAACCAGGCTCGCGGCTAACGCCTTGCGATTCACTGAACCGTGTCGCGCTAGAACTGGTGTCCCCGCCGTGGGCCATGCTCGGTCAGTGTCAGGATTTCGGGGCCTTCTTCGGTCATCAAAATCGTGTGTTCGAATTGAGCCGATAAGTGGCCGTCTTTGGTGCGGACAGTCCAGCCATCGGCCTTGTCGACCGGTTTGGCATACCGTGAACCGGCGTTGATCATCGGCTCGACCGTAAAACACATCCCAGGCAATAACCGATCGAGTCGACTTTGGCGATTAGGAAAGTGGGGGATCGAGGGGTCTTGGTGAAAAGCGCGTCCGAGTCCGTGACCGACGTATTCTCGGACCACGGAGAACCCGCGACTGTGAGCCTCCCGCACCACCGTTTCGCCGATCGTGCTAACGCGACAGCCGGGCGTGAGGGCTTCGATCGCCAAATAGAGGCAATCAAAGGAACACTGCGTCACCGCACGCGCTTCCTCGGAGACCTCTCCGATCAGGAACGTTTCGCTTTGGTCCCCGAACCAGCCATCGACCACGGTCGTCAAGTCGATGTTGACGATATCGCCCTCGGTGAGCACGTATTCATTCGGAATGCCGTGGCAAATCACGTCGTTGATGCTCGTGCAGCACGATTTGGGGTATCCCTGATAACCGAGCGTGGCCGCACGATGGCCGTGGTCCAGCGTATATTGCCGAACTAAATCGTCGATCGATCCCGTGGTGACTCCCGCCTTGACATGCGGACGCACATGGTCGAGCAATTGTGCATTAAACCGCCCCGCATTCCGCATGGAATCCCGCTGGGCGGCGGTCAACTGCAGCTTGTTTCGTTTTCTCAGCATTCCATCTTTCTCTCAGCAAAATAGTTTGATTGCAAATTTTAGCATGGAAGCGGCCTCGGCGACCAGTCGCTCCGTCGGCTGCCCTAAAACGATTTTGCCTACTAAAATGCCCCTCCAAATTCACTCCCGACTCTGCGATTGATTATGCCTCGTTATAAACCCGCCGAAATTGAGCCCCGTTGGCAAGCTTTTTGGGAACAGCATCGCACCTTCGCCACGCCGGAAATGCCGGGGGAGAAGAAGCGGTATGTTCTGGACATGTTCCCCTACCCGAGCGGCGAAGGATTGCATGTCGGCCACCCGGAAGGCTACACGGCAACCGATATTGTCTCGCGATTTGCTCGCATGCGGGGCGAATCGGTGCTGCATCCCATGGGCTTTGACGCCTTCGGCCTGCCGGCCGAGGAGCACGCGATCAAGACGGGGGAGCATCCTCGCATCCAGACCGAACGGAACATCACCGAATTTACTCGCCAACTGAAAATGCTGGGTTTCAGCTACGACTGGGACCGTGTGGTTTCGACAACCGATCCAGGTTATGTCCGCTGGACGCAGTGGATTTTCCTGGTGCTGTACGACACCTGGTTCGATCCCGAGCAGAATCGAGGACGGCCGATTGCCGAACTGCCGATTCCGGCCGACGTCGCCGCGGCCGGGGAAACGGCGGTCGAAGCTTACCAAGCCGAATACCGTTTGGCTTATGAAACCAACGCTCCGGTCAATTGGTGCGACGCCTTGGGAACGGTGCTGGCCAATGAAGAGGTGATCGATGGCAAAAGCGAACGGGGCGGCCATCCGGTGCGGAGGCTGCCGCTGCGTCAGTGGATGCTGCGGATCACCGCCTACGCTGATCGCCTGCTGTCGGGGTTGGACGATCTGAATTGGCCGACCGGCATCAAGACGTTGCAGCAGGATTGGATTGGCCGCAGCACGGGGGCGGAGGTCGATTTTTATATCGGCCCGCCGGAACAACTGCAGTCCTGGAAAGACCAACGTTCCGCCAGCGGTTTTCCTGTCGCGCCGACCGAGGACGCGCTGCGGGTCTACACCACGCGGCCCGATACGCTGTTCGGAGCGACTTATATGGTCGTTGCACCGGAGCATCCCGCGGTGCCGCGATTGACCACGCCGGAATCGGCCGATGCAGTGACGAAGTACTGCGAAACAGCGGCCTTCAAAAGTGAACGCGAGCGGACGCAAGGGGATCGCGAAAAGACGGGCGTCTTCTCGGGCAGTTACGCAATCAATCCGGTCAATGACCAGCCGGTACCGATCTGGATCGCCGATTACGTGATGGCCAGTTACGGCACCGGCGCGATCATGGCCGTGCCGGCTCATGACGAACGCGACTTTGAATTCGCCCAGCAGTTCGACATCCCGGTCGTGGCCGTGGTCGATCCACCGGCAGACCTGGAACAACGTGACGAGGTGCTGGCCGGACAAGCCTGCTTTGCCGGCACCGGAATCGCGATCAACAGTGGTCCCTACAGCGGCCAGAAAACCAAGGCTGTCAAAGCAGCCTTGACGGCGGAACTGGTCAACGCCGGATTAGGACGCGCGGCGGTGAATTTCAAGCTGCGTGATTGGCTGTTCAGTCGCCAGCGTTTCTGGGGCGAACCGTTTCCGATCTTGCACGAGATCGATGCCGCGGGCGAACAGACGGGGATCAAACGGGCCGTCCCGCTGGAGCAACTGCCTGTCCCGCTGCCGGAACTGGAGGACTTTCGGCCACACGGTCGGCCCGAACCGATGTTGGAAAAAGCCTCCGACGATTGGGCCATCGTGGAGCTAGACGGTAAACGCTACAAACGCGAAACCAACACCATGCCGCAATGGGCCGGCTCGTGCTGGTACTTCTTGCGCTACATCGACCCCAACAACGCGGAGTGCTTAGTCGATCCGGAAAAAGAACAGGCGTGGATGCCGGTCGACCTGTATGTCGGTGGTGCCGAACACGCGGTCCTGCATCTGCTCTACTCGCGATTCTGGCACAAAGTCCTGTTTGATCGCGGCTATGTGCACTGCGAGGAACCGTTCCAGCGGTTGGTGAACCAAGGCATGATTTTGGGCGAAGCCGAATTGACGGTCTTCCAAACCGCGGCGGGCGATTACGTACCTCCCAGCGAAGTACGTCGCGGCGAGGAAGGCTTGACCATCGCCGACGGAACGCCCGTGTTGGCCGTGGGGATCGCCGAAGAGGATGTCGTCAAGCAAGGCGAAGGGTTCGTGCTGAAGAGCAATCCCGACGTCCGCGTCGAAAGCCGTTCCTTCAAGATGTCCAAAAGCCGCGGCAATGTCGTCAATCCCGACGTGGTGGTGAAGGACTACGGTGCCGATAGTTTACGGTTGTATGAAATGTTCATGGGACCGCTCGAGGCGACGAAGCCATGGAATATGGCGGGCGTCGGTGGGGTGCGAAACTTCCTTGATCGCGCCTGGCGGATGATTGTGGATCAAAATGCCGAAGCGATCGAACTGGCCGAGGAACTGGTCGATACGCCTTCCGATGAAGCGCAAAACCGGGTGCTGCACAAAACGATTCGAAGCGTTACCGAAGATATCGAATCGCTCAGCTTCAACACCGCGATCGCGCGGATGATGGAGTTCGTCAATTTCTTTACCCGTCAGAAACAACGCCCGCGCGATGCCATGCAGGCGTTTGTCTTGCTGCTGTCCCCCTTCGCGCCACACCTCGCCGAGGAACTGTGGCAGATTTTGGGGAATCCCAACACGCTGGCTTACGAACCATGGCCACAGTGGAACGAAGCGGCGTTGGTCGAGTCTTCCGTGGAAATTCCGGTTCAAATCAATGGGAAACTTCGCACCAAGATTGTCGTTGCTGCCGACATCCACAAAGACGATTTACTGCAGCAAGCGTTGCAACTCGAACGGATCCAAGAAGCCACCAGCGGAAAACAGATCGTCAAAACGATTGTAGTTCCCGGCAGGTTGGTTAATCTGGTCGTCAAGTAAAGTCCCCGATTTACCGTAGGAATGCGAAGTATGCCGGCGTTCAGCACCGAAGTCCCCCACAGTTTGACCGCCGATGAAGCGAAACAACGAGTCCACTCGTTGATGCAATCGATCGACGAGCAGTATCCCGGCATGGTCAACAACTTGACCAGCGAGTGGAACGCCAACGTCCTCTCGCTGGCCTTTAGCGTGTACGGATTTAGCGTGAAGTCGGACTTGGCGGTCTACGAAGAACGGGTCGCCATCGCGGGCAACATTCCGCTGACCGCGATGCCGTTCAAATCCAAAATCCAAGCCGCCATCTCTGAAAAGCTTGGCGAACTGCTCAGCTGATCAGGTGGGCGAGTTGCTTTCGTCCGCCGTTCCAGCGCCTCTGCGTGGCCAATCTTATGGCCGACCGCAGGCGCCGGTGCTGCTGCTACTGGCCGTGGCTACTGGCGGTCCTTAGCGGGCCGCCTGAATCAACGCGTCGGCGCCGTCGGCACGCAGTTTATCGGCCACCGCGATGCCCAGCGCGACGGCGTTTTCAATCGCATCTTCGCCTTCATGGTACAGTCGCGTCTGACCGTCGGCCGACAAGACGACGGCTTGCAATGCGATGCGGCCTTCGGCCACCGTGGCAAGCGCCGCGATGGGTGCCAAACAGCCACCGCTGAGATGGCTGAGCAACATCCGCTCCGCCGTCACCGACGCTCGCGTGATTGGATCATCGAGCGTCGAAGCGACATCGATGGTGCGGCGATCATCGGAGCGGGTTTCGATTCCCAATGCCCCTTGACCCGGGGCGGGCAGCATCTGGTCGAGCGGCAATTTTTCGGTGACGTGCTGCGTCATCTCCAACCGCGACAGGCCGGCTTCGGCCAACACGATCGCATCGAACAAACCATCCTTCAGCTTCTGCAGTCGCGACTGCACATTGCCTCGGATCGGCTCCACGCGGATGTCGTCTCGCCGATGCAGTAACTGAGCCTGGCGGCGACGACTGCCGGTCCCAATGACCGCGCCCCCAGCGAGCGCCGCAAATGTTTTTTCGCTAGCGCTGATCAAGCAGTCGCCAACGGCGGCACGCGGCGGTATCGCGGCCAGGCAAAACTGCGGGTCGGCTTCGGTCGGCAAGTCCTTCAAGCTGTGTACGGCGATGTCGGCTTCGTCGTCAAGCAACGCTTGCTGAATCCGTTTTGTGAAAACTCCCACTCCGCGCGTGCCGTCGATGGGCGTCTGGTCGGTATCTCCGCCGCTGGTCAACAACACTAATTCGGTCGCATAGCCTTGCTCCTGCAGTTGGCTGGCGACCCACTTGGCTTGCCAAAGTGCGAGCGGGCTGCGGCGGGTGGCGAGTCGAATCGGAGGCGATTGATGCATAGCGGTGACAACCAAGCGGAAGGAACGAAGCAGCGCCAATCGTAGCCGCATGGCGGTCGGTTTGGGAGGTAGCTTACGCCCCGTGGCTGATCGAATCGTCTTACGGCTCTTGCGGAGTCGCCTGGCTGAGTCCAGTCGTCTTGCTAAGCCGTCAGCTCGACCAGACCTTGCGGTGCCCGATTCGCTTCGATCGCTTTTTGTTCCAGTGCGGGATCGACCAAGTTGTAAAACACGTCGCGTTGCCGCGGCTGAAAACCGAGCTCGCTGATCGCTTCACGAATCTGATCGAGCGTCAAAAAGTGCACCGTGCCCGCTTCGGCAACGACGTTTTCTTCGATCATCAGACTGCCCATGTCGTTGGCGCCAAACAACAAGGCCAGTTGCCCGATCTTTAGTCCCTGAGTCACCCAACTGCTTTGAATGCTGGGGAAATTATCCAGATACAGCCGTGCGACCGCCTGTGTTTTGAGGTATTCAAACGAACCGGTTGGCGGTGTCTCCTGCATGTCGGTGTTCTCGGGCTGGAACGTCCAGCAGATGAACGCCGTAAAGCCGCTCGTTTCATCCTGCAGCTCCCGCAGTCGCCGCAAGTGTTCCACTCGCTCTTCCAGCGTCTCCACGTGACCGAACATCATCGTGGCGGTGCTGATGCCACCCAGTTGATGCCAGACACGCATCACCTCCAGCCAATCGTCGGTCATCACCTTGCCGCGTGTGATTTCGCTGCGGACGCGATCGACCAAAATCTCCGCCCCGCCACCAGGTATGCTCCCCAATCCGGCATCGCGCAATCGTTCCAGCACGGTCCGCAAAGGCAGATGATTGACTTTGGTGAAATGATGCAGCTCCGGAGGGCTGAAGCCGTGGATGTTGATTTCCGGAAACCGCTGCTTGATGTCTCGCAGCATTTCCTCGTACCACTCCAGCTTGAATTTCGGATGCAGGCCACCCTGCAGCAAGATCTGGTTGCCGCCCAACGCCACCGTTTCTTCGACCTTCCGCAACAACTCCTCACGCGACAAGACATAGCCTTCGTCGCTCTTGGGGCCGCGATAAAAGGCACAGAAATCGCATACCGCGGTGCAGATATTGGTGTAGTTAATGTTGCGATCGACGTTGTAGGTGCGCACCGGCGTCGGGTGCATGCGCCGGGAAATGGTATCCGCGGCGGATCCGATGGCGGTTAGGTCGCTACTTTGCAACAGCCGCAATGCATCGCCGTCGCTCAGCCGTTGCCCGGCAACCGTGGCGTCCAGTATTTCTTGAATCGTCGTCGTCATGGAAAGCATCAAAGGGTAAGGGTCTCGTTCGTTTGCCGTGTCGTGGGGCTGGTCCTTAGGTTGGGCTGAAGACCAACTCCCGCTTCGCCGGCACCAATCCCAGGGTTGCGGCACGCTGTTGGTACAGTCGCAGCCCCGCTTGTTCGCTCAGCCCTAGCTGAAAGTGTAAGTTCTTGGTGAAGTAAGTTTCCAGCTCGCTGGTTGTCAAACCGTGCGTGCCAGCCTCGCAATCAGCGATTTCCGCCAGATGAGCCACCCCATCGGCCCGAGCGGCACTCAACAAATCAGCCATATCGCTCACGTCGACTCCGGCGCGCGCAACCCACATTGCGAAGACAAACGGCAGCTCCGTCCACTGGCACCAGCGGTCGCCCAAGTCCCAGATCTCGCGGAAAACTCCCGTCGGCGGGTGCATCGCGCGATCGCCAATCAGCAAGACCGCATCGGCATCGATCGTCTCGGGGTCGGACTCCATCGGCAACGGGATCGTTTCCGGTCGCAGTCCGAAACGTTCGTGCAGCAGAATCCGTACCAGGGCAGCACTGGTGCGGCTCCCTACATCGAGCGCCAAACGCTTGATCTGAGCCGCCGGCACGCGACTGAGCAAGCGAACGCTCCAAACCGGTCCGCGACAGGCGATCGCTGCGTCCGACACAATCTGCTCGCCGACCCCGCGAAAGTACTCAATCGACGGAATCAGCGCCACGTCCAACCGCCCGGCTGATAAATCGTCTGCTAACCGACTCGGCAGGTTCAGCGTCAGCTTACCCTTGCCCGCCAGACGATCGGCCAGCCCATAAATCAGCGGTCGCGTATTTAAGTAAGATACCGCACCGATTCGCAACATCGCGCCGAGTCCCAGTCAAAAGGAATTGCTCCGACCATTCGCCCCTCTGTTTACCGTTTTCGCCGCTCGCCGTTAACCGCCCATCGGTCGTCGTGCATCGCGATTGATGAGGCGGCATCTTCCTTGCTCCCTCCGCTGTCGAACGAGGAGCTGACGGGCTTCAGCGAACTCCCGGTGGCAACAGCAAGGCTCTCTGCCCCTCCTCGTCAACAGGAGGGGGCTCTTCACCATCAGCCTTCGAGTGATTTGCTTCGCAGCATCGCACATTTTGCTTAGCAGCATCGCGAATAACGATCCAGAATATCATTCAGGAACGCTTGCGGATCTCGTGCCCAGTGTTCTTGCGAAAAGATCTCCACCTCGTTCCACCCACGGAAGCCAGCAGCCTCGACCGATTTTCGAAGACCACGCAAATCGATGCAGCCATCCCCCATCAACGCACGATCGTTCAGCAGATCTCGCGTCGGGACACGCCAATCGCAAAGATGAAACCCGAACAGGGCATCCAATTTCCCGAGTTGTGCAATCTCCGATTCCAGCTCCGAATCCCACCAAACATGATAGACGTCCACTGCAACGCCTAGCGAAGGGTGTTTAATCGCTTCACACATCACCCGTGCGTCGGTCAGCCGATTGATGCAGCTCTTCTCCGCCGCGTACATCGGATGCAACGGCTCCGTCGCCAATCGAACCCCGGCGGCCACGGCGTCGTCAAGCAAAGCCTCGATCGCATCTCGCACCCAGCCTCGTTGCCGCTGCAACGGTTGTCCGGGGGTTGCGCCAACCACCAATACCAATGTCTCTGCCGATAGTTCTCCCGCCGTTTCGATCAGCCGGCGATTATGGTCGATTCGCCGTCTACGTTCGGCAGCATCCGGGTCACAAAAAAAACCGCCGCGGACAAGTGCGGGAACTTTTAATCCGGCAGCGTCGACGATGGAACGCACCTCTCCGGTCGACATCCCTTCGAACGCTTCGACCCAAATGCTGATGCCGCTCACACCGGCGGCAGCAAAACGATCCGCGGCGACGGCCAAGGACCATGGTTTGGTGGTGATCGTGTGAATGGCCAGGCGATTCAGCGGCGGCGAAAGTTCCGGTTCACGAGACATACGCGGCGTCCTACTGTCCGGTGAGATCGGGCTCGTTTGCCAGCGTCACCCAGCGTTGCTCTTGGACCGAACGGCTCCCCGCCTCGGCCAGACGCACACCCGCCGCCGCCGACTGAAGATTCCAGGGAAACGGCGCATTCCCTGCGCAGTGCCGAATAAACGACTCCCACTGAATCTTAAACGCGTTGTCGTATTCGACCGCATTGGGCAGACGCTGCCAGCCCTCGTAAAAATCAATCGGTTGGGCGATGTCCGGATTCCAAACCGGCTTGGGCGTTGCGGCGGCTCCTTGGACCCAGCACTCGCGCAGCCCCGCTACGGCGGAACCGTGCGTGCCGTCGACTTGAATCGTCAGCAAATCGTCGCGACGCACTCGCGTTGTCCAGGAACTATTGAACTGGCAGGTGACCCCATTGTTAAGCACAAAGATCGCGTATGCGGCATCGTCGGCGGTACAGCGATAAGCCGTTCCCGATTCATCGATTCGTTCGGGCACTTCGGTCGTCGCGTGCGCCATGACCCGGTCGATGGAGCCAAACAGATCATGGATGAGGTATTCCCAGTGGCAGAACATGTCAATCATCATGCCGCCGCCATCTTCGCGGCGATTGTTCCATGATGGTCGCTGGGCCGGTTGGTCGCGATCATGACCGGTGAAAACCCAGTAACCAAATTCCGCACGCACGCTCAGGATGTTGCCGAAAAAACCTTGATCGCGCAGCATCCGCAACTTGCGAATTCCGGGCAACCAGAGCTTGTCCTGGACGACTCCGTTTTTGACGCCGGTCGTGGTTGCCAGTTCGGCCAAGGCGTTGGCCGAGGCGGCATCGGACGCGATCGGCTTTTCGCAATAGACGGACTTGCCTTGTTCCATCGCCATCCGAAGCATCTCCGGTCGCATCTGCGTACTTGCCGCGTCAAAGAAGATATCGATGTCGGGAAGGGCAAGCACTTCCTTGACGTCGGTGCTCCACTGGATCGATCGTCCGATCTCTGAATTGGCAACCACCTCCGCCAAGTTCTGTAATTTTGTGGCGTTGCGGCCAACCAAAATCGGCTCGATCGGTTGGGTCTCTCCAGAGCCAAGCGTCACCCCACCTTGCCGCATGATCGCCAGGATCGAGCGGAGAAAATGCTGATTCGTCCCCATGCGACCGGTCACACCGTGCATGGCAATTTTCAATGGAGGGCGGCTCATGCATCTAGCCTTTTCAGGATTTCTTCTAAGATGGCAACGTCCGCTTCGGGCCGTTGCGCACTGCCGGGGTAGGTCAACGAAGTTTGAATCCAACCGCGCAGTTTTAGGAACTGGGCCGCATTGTGTTTGTAAGCGGGCACCGGTGCCCGAAACGCAAGAAAACCAAGATATTGCAGCAAATCGTTCAGTTCATAAAAATCGCTGTCACCTTGCTCCCACATCGCATCGCGGCGAGCAAACTCACCCGGTGCAAAGGTGCTCAAGCCCAGCAGATAGTCGCTGCCATACATGACCATATCGATCGCCAAATCGTTTCCCGTTAAAACCAGGAAATCAGGGCGAGTGGCGTCACGCAGTTGCAGTCGTTGCCATTCAAGTCGCCGGTTCAAGGAGGAATGTTTCGCACCCAGACACTGCGGGATACGCATCAACTGTTCGTAAATTCCCAGGTCATAGATCGCTCCGAACGGCGCGAACATCGTTCCGAGCTCGAAGGCATAAAACGAGCCTGCGTGCTCCCCAATCCGGGCGTAAGACTCGATCAGTTGACTGGCCGGTTGGTGCGTCAATCCATAACTTTGAAAGATCACCGGCGTGCCACCGAATGATTGAATCTCGTCGATCCGTTGGCGGTACTGATCGAAATCGAAAGGTGCGTCCGGCGAATCCCCAACGAACGCTCCGGCGATGAAGGGTCGTCCGGCCACAGTCTCTTGCGTCGCTCGCAGAACTTCCAAGCGTTCGCGGGAACTGATCAGGTTCCCGTAGCCCGTGTCCATGTTCACCGCGGGAATCAACCCCGCGTCCGCGGTTCGCGCAACGTGGTCGCGCAAACCGGACCAGTCGATTTCGGTTTCGGATAAAAGAGGCAAGAGGATCGCCGACATGCCGGTGATCTTGCGACGATAACGAATCGGAGGGATGTTATTGCTCATGCTCAGTAGTCTACGCTGACCGCGGTTTATCGGCTTGGCGAATCAAGCAAAACGGACTGGCGTTTTGGGCAAGGGTGCAATAAGATCGGATGATACCGGATTGAACAATCGCTGACTTGGCTCGCTTGAGAAGTCCGTGAATCCGTTTCCCGTCACGCTCACGTCGCCTCCTTGATCCGCTCATCGTGAAATCCGCATCGCCCCAGCGGCCTGAAGAAACGCGTTCAACCCCTGTTCCGCCCGACCTGCGCGAGCACGGGCTGTGGGTTTTTGAGAGCCGTCACGATCAAGCGTTTGCCATGCCGGTAACGGAACATTCGTTTTTTAAGTTGCTGTTGATTCGCGAAGGATCGGGAGACATTCAGTTTGGCCGTAAACGAGTGGCCTGTGAAAAGGGAAGTTTAGTCCTTGTCCCGGCGAGCACACGTCATCGCATCATCGACTTGCCGCGAACACCGATTTCTCTATACGGCCTTGGGATGGACTTTCGTCTTTTGCCGTCGGTGGCTTCGGTGATCGCGACCTTTCCGCCGGGAGTCCATGGCGAATCCAACTTGCGGACGCTGCGGATCGAACAGCGTTTGCGGAAACTGCTGTACTTGAACGATCAGACCGATGCGGCCAGCCAGCTATCGAGTATCGCAACCGCGATCGACTTGCTCGCGGAGCTTTCGCTGCTGCTCAGCCCACCACGCGAAAAGCGAGCCTCGAACCAAGACGCATCGCAATCGCCCGAAGATCCCCTGATGGAAACCTATCTTGCTTGGCTGCACCGTAATTTTTTCCAGTCGTTGTCCTTAGGCGACGCCGCGATTGCAACCAGCATGTCTCGTCGGACTTTCACGAATCGCTTCAAGGCAAGAACCGGCACGACTTGGCTTAACTATGTCAACGTGTTGCGAATACGTCATGCGGAAACCCTGCTTGCGCAGACCGACCGCAAGATCACCTCCATCGCTTTTCAGTGTGGCTTTGAAGATTTGACGACCTTCTATCGAGCGTTCAAGCGGATCAATGGCAAACACCCCAAGGCCCTGCGCATCTAGCAATGAGCGATAAATAAGTGGATAAATAAGTGTCCGGTACCTTTTGTGCGAAGCACCCGAAGGGCGAGTTCCTCGCAAAAGGTACCGGACACCTTTTTTGTCGCCTGGCCCGCACGTTTCAGCGGATTGGATTAGGATAAGCCCAGGTCGGCCCCGTCGCCGCGTGCCAATCGTTTTTCTGAAATCGCCCAACCGGATAACACCCCTTTTTTCGCGCATTATGAATCAATCCCAGCCCAACAACCCGCTGCATGGCATCACGCTGAAGTCGATCCTGGAATACTTGGTTGCGGAGTATGGTTGGGAGAGGTTGGGGGACCGCATCACCATCAACTGCTTTCAAAGCAATCCGAGCATCAACAGTAGTTTGAAGTTTCTTCGCAAAACCGATTGGGCGCGGGCCAAAGTGGAGCGGCTCTATTTGGAATCGGTCAGCTACGACGAGCGGAAGGGCAGGAAGACCGCGGATGCCAACGACGCCGAAAGGAATCCAGCCGACGTTTGGGATCGGGCCAGCGTTTGGGATCAGTCACGCCGGAGCTGACGAGGCGGGACGGACGATGTTCGCTCGCGAGGAGGGGAAGACTCCGTATACTTAAGGGACTTCCAGGGACTAGGCCTCCTTTTCACCTTGCACTTTCGGCACGACCGTCGGCTTCAGAGCTTCGGTGACAGGCTCAGAGTCCTGAGAGCTGCCGGTTGAAATCGAACTGCAGATCTGGATGCACTTTGTCGATTGCCTTATCAATCTTCTTCCGTTGGGTGGCGTACATGTTCTCACTGACGCGGCATCCGCCGAAGCTGATTCTTTTGTCTTTGATTCTGCCGCAAAAGTGAATCCGGACTTGCAACTCCGTTTCTTTGTCACCCGAGAACCGCAGCGACTTGTCCATCCATCGGATCACCTTGCGAAGCGTCTTTTTGTGGATTCGTCCAGGTTCACTCAGTTGCTCGTCGAGCTGGTCGCACAGTTCGTTGGCATAGCCGATTTCGTCGTCCGCTTTCATCAGCAAGTAGGTCAGCAACTCTTTGCTCTCGACTTTGAACTTGGCCAACCGAACACAAACGTCGAGCAGCTCCTCGTGATCTAAGTTGGCGAGCTCCTTTTTCAACTGGCTGATGGTGGCGGCTTTCATGGCGTCTTCAAAAACTGGGCAAGAGGTCTGAAACGAGAGTCAAGGCGAGCGGGCCATCCTATCCGACAACCCACTTCGGCTCGTAGCGGGCCCGATTTCGCTCTGCCCATCTGCCGGCACCCCTCTCAAAGAATCCGCGGCGACTTTAACGGCTGAGTTTGGCGATAAACGCTAAGCAGGTTGGCAGGAATCATGCCGCAGAACTCTGCTTAGCCGTTTGGGCGATAGCCCCGGTTCGATTCAGGAACCGCGGCTATCGCCAAGGCGGCTCATTGACGCGATGACTCAAGCCTGCCTGCTTACCATTCTCCCTCAAGGAAGCAACAACCTCGGGTTCGGTCACTTCGAAGCCAAAATAAGGGCAATGCAACACGGCCCAGCCGACGTGCGCCCGCTTTGGACTTGGTAGCGAGCAGGCGATGGACGTCGAACCGGTGCTGCGAAGGGTTTGGACCGGCTGACGATAGCGGTTATATTAGTCGACTGTCCCGCCATTTATTTGGCTGCACTTCTCCTACAGAAGGAGGCTGTGTTGACTTTTAAGTTGTGGCCGGGAGGGGCTGACGAAGAAGACACCCTCTCCTCGCTGACGCTCGACTTTGCCGTTGAAGAACCCCTCGATGCTTGTCGACACCGAACTAAAAGATCCCACGGCCTCCCTGTAGTCACAAGTGTGGTTTCCTCCCGCCGGCTATCCTGCCATGCAATACTCACCTCATCAGCAGGTGCTGTTCTTCTGCGTCGTCGCCCTGTGCGCCAGCGGCAGCCTTCCCAGCAGTGCTGAACAAAACGCGGCTGAACAAAACAGTGCTGGACAGACGGTCGACTATCTCAGCGAAGTCAAGCCGCTGCTGGCTGCCAAATGCTATTCCTGCCACGGTGTGCTGAAGCAAGAGGCCGACCTGCGTTTGGAGACCCGCGCGTTGATGGAAGCCGGTGGCGTGTTGAGCGTTGACGATCCGGCGGCAAGCATGTTGATCGAACGCGTGGCGGCCGTCGGGGGTGATCGCATGCCTCCGCCCGAAGAGGGCACGGGCCTGAAGCCGCAGGAAATTGATTTGCTGCGTCGCTGGATCGAACAAGGCGCTGTCACGCCGCCCGAAGCCATTCCCGAAGCGCCTCAGCAACACTGGGCGTTCCAACGCATCGAACGGCCACGCCTGCCGGAACTGGAAACCAAACACGAAAATCCTATCGACGCGTTTCTGAGGGCTCAGCATCAAATGCATTCCTTGCAGGTGCAGCCTCCCGCCGCACGGCCGCTACGAATTCGACGGTTGTACCTCGATCTAGTCGGCTTGCCGCCCACCGCGGCGCAGTTGCAAGACACACGACCGTGGGAAGAAATCGTTGCGGAACGGTTGGCCGATCCACAGCATGGGGCGCGTTGGGCGCGTCACTGGATGGATGTGTGGCGCTATTCCGACTGGTATGGCTTGGGGGCGCAGTTGCGAAATAGCCAAAAGCACATGTGGCACTGGCGCGACTGGATTGTCGATTCGCTCAATGCCGACAAGGGCTACGACCGGATGATCGAGGAAATGCTGGCCGGTGACGAGCTGGCGCCTGACGATCCGGAGGTAGTGGTGGCGACGGGATTTCTCGCACGCAATTACTATCTGTTTAACCGGACCACGTGGCTGGACAGCACGATCGAGCATACCAGCAAAGCGTTTCTGGGGCTGACGATCAATTGCGCGAAGTGCCACGACCATAAATATGATCCGATCACGCACGTCGACTATTACCGTTTCCGCGCGATCTTCGAACCGCATCAAGTTCGCCTGGACCCGGTGCCCGGCGTGTTGGATTTTGAGCAGGATGGCCTGCCGCGCGTGTTCGACGATCACCTCGACGCCAAGACGCATCTGCACCTGCGTGGCGATCCCGCGCAACCCGATCTGAAGACGGAAATCGAGCCCCGGGTGCCGCAACTGTTGGCCGATTTCCAGCCGGCGATCGAAAGCGTTTCCCTGCCTGTTACCGCTTACGCGCCGGGGCTGCGTGAGTATGTTAAGCAGGACCGCCTGCAGCAGGCCGAAGCCGCCGCCGAGGCCGCTCATCAGGCTTGGCAAAAAGCGGAAGCGTTCTGGGCCGAAGAATCATCCGCTGAAAAATTATCCGCTGAAGAGTCATCCGCTGAAGAGTCATCCGCTGAAGAGTCATCCGCTGAAGAGTCATCCGCGGAGGCGGAACCCGCACCGAAGTTTGCGCTGCGTGATGAATTCGATCAAGCCAATCCGGAAATCTGGGAGATCGTCGGCGATGGCTGGCAATACCAAGACGGACAGCTTCGGCAAACGGTCTCCAGCCGCGACACTCACTATCTGCGGCTTGCACCGGAACGGTCGTTGCCGCGTGACTTTGATCTGCGCGTTCGATACACCACGACCGGCGGAGATACTTATAAGAGCGTGACGTTCCGTTTTGACGAAGACGAAGACCGCCAGTACGGTCAATTCGTTTACAGCAGTGCGCATCTGCCGGGGCCTAAGGTGCAAGTCGCCTTCACACGCAACGGAAAGCATCAGTATCCGGCCGAGGGTCAAGTCGCCCGAGCCATCGAGGTCGGTCAGCCGATAGAGCTGCGCGTGGCGGTTCGGGATCGGTTGGTAAATGTCTGGCTGGACGGCGAATTTCTGCTCGCTTACCGGTTGCCCGACAGGCGGCCGACCGGACGATTCTCGCTATCCGCATTTGACGCCACGGCCGCCTTCGATTGGATTGCCATCGAATCGCTGTCCGATGAAGTGGAATTGACCGCCGCCGGTAAGAACAGCACTGCCGCATCCGATCCCCGGACGGTCGCCCGACTGGCCAAGCTGAAGTGGTTGGCCGCGAAAGCGGAACTGCAGTCTTTGAACTCAACGTTGGCTGCCGACGCGGCCAAGGTGAACTGTGGCGATGAAGAGGTGGCAAAGCGGACCGCGCTCCAGGCGGCCAGCGATCAAGCCAAATCCCTGCGCTGTCAGGCTGAATACGACCAGCTCGCGGCCGGCACCGATGACAAGAAACTCCAGCAGGCCGCAGCCAAACTCAAGCGGGCGAACGAGCAACTCGAGCGTGTGCAGCAAGGGACTGCGACGTACACCAGTTTGCGTGCATCGCGAAAAGCGCTCGAAACGCCGGCTCATACCGATGCGAATTACGCCGCGATTTATCCCTCGACCAGCAGCGGTCGGCGATTGGCGCTGGCGCGCTGGATGACGTCGCGCGACAATCCTCTGACGGCCCGAGTGGCGGTGAACCATGTCTGGATGCGGCACTTTGGCGAACCGCTGGTGGATTCGGTATTTGATTTTGGGCTGCGGGCCAAGCGGCCGGAGCATCTCGCATTGCTCGATTATCTGGCCTGCGAATTCATCGAATCTGGCTGGAGCTTCCGACATCTGCACTATCTGATTTGCACCTCGCAGGCCTACCAACGTGACTCCTCGACCAGCCGTGCCGACGCGGCCACCCTGGCGGCCGATCCGAGCAATCAATTTTACTGGCGCGCCAATACGCGCCGCATGGAGGCGCAGGTGGTGCGTGATGCGGTCCTGCATTTGGCTGGTACGCTGGACCTGTCGCTTGGTGGGCCTCCGGTCGATGTGAACGGGGATAGCCGTCGCCGCAGTCTGTACTTTCGGCATTCTCGCGATGACCGGAATCCCTTCCTGTCGATGTTCGACGACGCCGACTTACTGCAGTGTTACCGGCGCAGCGAAAGCGTCGTGCCGCAGCAGGCGTTGGCGATGGCCAACAGCAACTTGTCGCTCACGACCGCCGCGGAGATTGCCAAGCGGCTCGCTGCGAACTCGGATGACGAGTCGCTCGATCCCATGGTGGATGCGGCCTTTACCACGATTCTTGGTCGTCTGCCCGACGCCGCCGAACGCGACGCCTGTCTGCAGTACTGCCAGCAGATGTCCGAGTTTCTCACTCGTACATCCGGTGCCGAGGGCACGCCGCAAGCCACCGCTCAGCGCGTGCGAGCGCGGCTGGTCCACGTGTTGCTGAACCACAACGATTTTGTTTCGATCCGCTAAACGATGAGCGATAAATAAGTATCGGGTACGTTTTGTGCGACGCACCCGAAGGGCGAGTTCCTCGCAAAAGGTACCCGACACTTTTTTGTCGCACGATCCTAAACAATGACCGGTTTTTCCATGTCTGTTCGCAACTTCATCAACGACGATCACGCCGTCCTCCGTCGTGCTGATCGCCGTTCCTTCCTGCGGCACAGCGCCGGGCTGGGCTTGGGAATGGGCTTGGCAGCCGGCTTGGGGCCGTTGGCCCTCCAGAGCATGCTGCAGGCCGAGCAGTCCATGCCCAACGGCTTGCCGCATTTTGCTCCGCGCGCCAAGAATGTGATCTGGTTGTTCATGCGCGGTGGGGTCAGCCATATGGAGAGCTTCGATCCCAAGCCCGCGCTGAACCGGTTCGCCGGAAAATCGATTACCGAAACGCCCTTCGCCGACACCCAGGACCCCGAGCTGTTGAAGAAGGTCCGCGTCGTGGTGGTCAACGACGCCAACGGACAGCAGCGCAACAAGCTGTATCCACTGCAGGTCGGGTTTCAAAAGTATGGGCAGAGCGGCATCGAAGTGAGTGACTGGTTTCCGCGAATCGGATCGGTGATCGACGATATCTCGGTCATTCGTTCGATGTGGACCACGGACGATAACCACGGCGCGCAGGTGCAGTTTCATTCCGGCCGTCATATGCTCGATGCCCGCGTGCCAACGATCGGCGCCTGGATCAACTGGGGCTTGGGGTCGCTGAACGAAAACCTGCCCCAATTCATCAGCATGGGGCCCCGCTTTTTTGACCGCCGCGACGGACACTATCTCGGTCCGGCATACGATTCGGTTCCGCTGAAAATCGATCCCAACAATCCGCTGGACTATGCCAAGCCGCAGGGCGATATGGCTGCGGAGGAACAGCGAATGAGTTTCGACCTGATTCGCAAGCTGAATGGTTTGACGGCCGAAAGCTATCCCAATGACGCGGCGCTTTCGGCGCGGACCAAGTCGTATGAATTGGCCTTCCGCATGCAAACGGCCGTTCCCGACATCATCAACTTTTCGAAAGAAAGCGCACACACGCGGAAGCTGTATGGGCTGGACCAGCCGGAGACGCGGCCCTTTGGAGAACAGTTATTGGCCGCGCGCCGCTTCGCCGAACAGGGCGTGCGATTCATTCAGATCCAGCACGGCGACGGAGCCGCAGGCGCTTGGGACCAACACTCAGGACTGAAGGCCATGCATTCCAAACTCGCCAAGCAGGTGGATCATCCGGTGGCGGGTCTGATCACAGACCTCAAGCAGCGCGGCATGCTGGATGAAACGCTGGTCGTGTTCGCAACCGAATTCGGCCGGACTCCCGGTTCGCAAGGTGCCGATGGACGCGATCATCATCCCTACGGTTTCAGTGTCTGGATGGCCGGCGGCGGACTCAAGGGCGGCATCGCGCATGGCGCGACCGATGAAATCGGTTTTCACGCCGTCGAACATCCGCACTACGTGACCGACGTGCACGCCACGATCTTGAAACAATTAGGGCTGCGCGCCGAACAGATGGAAATACCGGGACACAAACGCCTAGAACAGGACTTTGGGCACCCCATCGACGAGATCATCGCCTGACGGTGCGCTGGCCTGTCGCGGCGGCGGGGCTGCAAGGTGGACCCCCTTCGACTGCCCGGTTCGGTCTGCGAAAAAACTGCTTGCGACGCTTGGGACTCCCGGATAAGCTCCGTCCTAGGGAGGCAGGCAGGCAGGCAGGCAGGAGTCATCCGGTTGAATGAGCCGCCTTGGCGATAGCCGCGGTTCCTGGACTTAACCGTGGCTATCGCCAAAACGGCTAAGCAGAGTTCTGCGGAATGATTCCTGCAAACCTGCTTAACGATCGTCAATCTCCATACAAGTGCACTCCCGCCCGTTCCTGTTCGCACGACTTTCGAATTTTCGGAAGACGGTTTCTGCGGCCTTCCTGTAGCGAAAGCCTTTATCCAGCGCGCGATGCACTGTTTACAAATCCATTCGACGAGCGGACATGCCGTGGGCGATTGTTTATCAGCTCGCGTCGCGCGGGCGTTGGAGCGATTGTCCGCAGTCCTGGGAGAAGCGATCGCGCGTTGTTTGCGCGATGCATCTCGAAGAGGCCATTCGCCGTGAGCGCCGAGTCGACCTCCTTCGATGCGATTGTGGCGGCCTACTTCGAGCATCTTGATGCCGGAGACGACATCGACCCGACGCTGTTCATTGCTTCGCATCCCGAGCACAAAACGCGATTCCTTGATTTCGTACGGGATGAAACCGATGGCGCAGGGCGGCTCCTGACGACCTCCGCGCGGACCTGGCAGGAGGATCCCGGCAAGCCTGTTCAATCTTTCGGCTCCATGCCGGCAACCCTCGGGGAGTACCAGATTGAGCGATGTTTAGGCCGCGGTGGCATGGGGACCGTTTTCCAAGCGCGGCGTCCCACCGACGGCGGTCCGGTCGCACTAAAGTTGCTGCACCCTCAAGACATTCCGGGACCCGCGTCACGGCAGCGATTTAAACGCGAAGTCCGCGCGATCGAAAAATTACAGCATGCTCACATCGTTCCACTCTTCTCGACCGGCGAGGATCAGGGACGCTTGTTTTTGACGATGAAGCTGATCGATGGCGTTACCCTGGCCGACGTCTGCAATCTTGGCGACGTTAACGCGCAGGCCAGCACGGTGACTCAATCAAGTTCCAACAGCACCGATCAGCAGCACGTCGTTTCGTCGCTTTCGTCGCTCTCCCAGCGCTCGGCGGCGGAGTGCTTCGAGCGGGCTTGCGGGCAGCAGAGTTACTTTCGCGGAGTCGCCTCGGTGCTCGCCGACGCTGCCGATGCGCTCGAAGCGGCTCACGAAAAGCTGGTTGTTCACCGCGATGTGAAACCTTCGAACCTATTGCTCGACGTCGACGGCAAGCTCTGGCTAACCGACTTTGGTTTGGCCTCGCTCGAAGAAGACCAAACGGCGGTCACACGGACCGGTGAATTGCTTGGTACGCCGGCCTACATGAGTCCTGAACAGGCGATCGGTTCGCACCAGGCCACCGACTGCCGGACCGATATCTACTCGCTAGGAGCGACCCTTTACGAACTGGCAACGCTGCGCAAACCGTTCCGAGGAAGCCGTTACGAGATTCTGCGCAAGGTCGCTGCGGGCGAGTTTGTGCGGCCCTCGGAATGCCGGCCCGAAATTCCGCGGGGTCTTGAAGCGATCATCCTCAAAGCGATGGCGAATCAACCGGACGAACGCTATCAAGCCGCCGACGAATTCGCGGCCGATCTGCGACGTTTTGTGGCAGGACTGCCGGTCACTGCAAAGATCGCCGGAACACTCGATACAGCGGCTCGGTGGGTGGTCCGTCATCCGCGACGGTCAGTCGCAGGCGTGGTTGCCGTAGCAACGGTCATTGCGGCGGTGATCTCGCTGCAATATTTACACGGTCAGCGGCTGAGGAACTTGAACGACCGCTTGGAACAGAACAACGCGTTCCTTGCCGAAACCAACAACCGCTTGGAACAGACCAACGTCGCGCTCGACCAAAGCCGCTCGCGATTGCAGCACCATCTGTACGTTGCCGATATGGCCGCGGCGTTTAAAGCCTATGCTAAGCGAGATAACGATTCCGCTCAGCAACTCCTCCGTCGGCAGCTGCTGGAAGAAGGCGAACCGGATCACCGGCGGCTCGAGTGGTGGCTGCTGTATCACCTTACCCGCTCGCCTAAGATTTTGCAGTTGCGCGACCACCGTGGTGCGGCTCGCGAAGCCCGCTATGTCGGCAGCCGCCGAGAAATCGTTTCGTCCGGCGATGACGGCACCGTGCGTCGCTGGGATGCAAGCAGTGGTGAAACGATTGCGGTTTACCAGTTCAGCGGTCATCTCGATGCCTTGGGGGTCTCGCCGGATGGTCGTTCGTTTGTGACCGGCGAGAACATTCCTGAAGGGATTAACCGCGTTGCGATCCGCGATTTGGAGAACGGCCAACTGATGCATCCGCTCACCGGCCACGGCTTTACAGTGGATGCGGCGGTGTTTTCTCCCGATGGACACTGGATCGCGACGGGGGGGCGTTATCAAGATATTTTGCTGCACACATCGACCGGCGAACTGGCGGGCCGTTTGACCACCGGCTCTCGAAACGAAGCGGTCGCTTTTTCGCCGGACAGTCGGTCGCTGGCCGCCAGCCTGCAGGTCGAGAAGGATGGCGTACGCGAACGATCCTTGAATTTCTGGTCGGTGCCGAATCTGGAGCACCAACGGAAGGTCGAGCTACCAGTGGCAGCAAGTTATTTCGCTGTCGACGATAAAGCGGTCTGGGCGGTGGTCGCAGGCAGTGACGACTTCGCGGTCGTTCATCTGCCCTCCGGTGCCTCGCTCAACCAGCTTGGCAGCACGCGAGGTGGCATTCGCTGCGCCGCGATCTCCATGCAAGGCGATCGATTCGCCATCGGGTGCGACAACGGACTGCTGTATCTCTGGGAACTCGAAAACGTCGATCCTGAGACTCTCAGTAACCACGTGCTGCCTCCACCCATGGTGATCTCGACCGGCACGCAAAAGGTAACGAGTGTCCGTTTTATGGAGGGCGGTATCGTCCTCACTTCTCACAAAAATGGATCGATTCAAACGTGGGAGACAGCTAAAGAGAAGACCGGCCCGCGGGCAATCGATTTTTCAGTGGTGGCGTTGGACCAATCGAGCGAGGCTGCGGACAGCCTGTTTTTACGAAACGAGAAAGGCGAGATCGCGAGACTCGACTGGCAGACGCTGGAGACGAGAGTTTATTCAGGAATCGATGCCGACAAGTACGCGGAACTTGCCGTTTCGCCCGACGGCCAAACGCTGATTGCGGCCGCTCCCGGGGAACTGGTGGTGATGGCGCTTCCGAGCGGAAGGGTGAGCCGGCGGTTTGCGACCGAAACTCCCGATCGTTCGGTTTGCGACATTTGCTTTCTGCCTGGTGGAGAAGCGTGGCTGGCGCTGTTCGATGATTCGATTGACGTCTACAACGCAGCGGATGGAACGCTGTTACAGCATCTGCAATTGCCGGTGGACGGAGCCGATGACGTGGTGTTTTCACCCGATGGAAAGACGCTGTTGGTGACAACTCGCAATCAGCTGTTGTTTCTGGATGCGAACAGCCGCGACGTGATTGCGGAACTCCCTTGCACTCTTGGCCAATTCACTCATGCGGCGGCTTTCTCGGAAGATGGGCGATGGCTGGCGGTCGGGCACGAGGACGGGACCGTGGTCCTGATCGATATCCACCAGCCACAGGGACTGCACACGCCGCCCCGTATCTTGCGTGGCCATCGCTCGGGCGTGAACGGGTGCATGTTCGTCGCACAAGACCAAACGCTGGTGACGATTGCTTCGGACCAAACGATGCGTTTCTGGGACATCCGCAGCGGCCGCGAACTCGGCGCCCTCGGGCCGGGCGAAGCGTATCATTTCCTCGTCCACGATCCCTTGCGGCAACAACTGCTGACCGCCGGCCCGCATGGCCCGACGCAGCTCTGGTCGACCCAAGCGACCGCTCCATAGCCATGTCGCCACGCTTGCCACTGATTCTACGGGACAAGTAGGTAAGGGTAAGGGATCCGGCCTATCAGCCGTGGGACATGAGGCCCCGGTCGCCGAGAGAACCGGACGCGCTCTAATGTGTTCCGGCTGACTGGGAACGCGCTCCGGCTGACTGGGTTGGCCTGCACCCGCTAAGCCTTTCATAACGCCTGGTTTTCATAATGCCTGGTACCGGACATTGGGACGCCCACGTACAAACAGGCTCGAGCCATTCGTTTCAAGTCAGCCATGATCACTGCCATGGTCACTGCCATGATCACTGCCATGATCACTGCCCAGGCAACCCGATGCCGCCAAATGGATCAATCGTTTCGATGCCATCGGACGGACTGTTGTTCATCGGTGGCAATGCTGGCTCCGGCATGGCGGGTGTGTGTGAGGGAGAGGTCGGGACATCCGCGGAGGATGGGGCGACCCCCGAATCGTTCGTCGACAGGTCGCCGTACCCACCATCGGGCTGTTCGTCGCCTTCGAAATCCTTCGCGAACTGGGAGAAGGTCAGCCCCCCAATTATTAGCACGGTAACAATGCCCCCGGCGCGCACAGCCAAACGCGCGGTGGGCATCTGTAAGCCTTCCGCCAACAGTAATCCGATCATTGCGGCTAGGATCGCGCTGCCCGCCCATGGCGCCAGTTCCGCGTAAGCGGTCGACAAACCGACTAAGCTGGCCAACGGAATGGCGATGACATTGGAAATTCGTGATGTTGAAACCAGCACACCGAAGGCAGCTAAACCACAGACTCCAGTGGCCGCCCCATAAGTGAGACTGCCTGACATCGTGATCGTTGTAGCCACAATCGCAATGAGGATGCCCCATCCGCCCGTATTCCAGCTCAGGCGATTCGGCTTCGACTCACTCGGCAGCGCCATCGCCATCGCCACCGCCGAAGTCATTGCCCAGCATCCAAAGGTAATTCCCAGCGGTACGCTGAGGCTTTCGAGTTGCATGTAAACGCTTCCCCACAACAGGCGTAGGACGAAGAGCAGCCCGATCAGGATCGCCAACGGCCAACGATATCGGCTGGTTCGCACGTTTGAACATGCGACAGCGAGTAAAACAATCAAAGGCAACCAGTCCAGCGCGACCCTTGGTTGCAGGGGTCGCAGCAAATCGCGAAGCGAGGACGTCTGCAATAGAATCAGTCCCAACGCCGACGCGCAACCGATCGCCCAAGCTTCGCCCTGACGCACATGGCGAAGCCAATACCCGCCGAGCCCGCCGGTGATTAACGCGGCGACGAGCGAAACAGCGATCGAGACCGTAGTCACTGAAGCAATCCCTCAAAGCTGACCAGCAGGGTTACGTTGTCGCCGATCTGGGGTGCCATCGCGCCCATCCCAAAATCGGAACGCTTAACCGTCATGCGCCCGACAAAACCAATACGATCTTTCCCGTAAGGGCCTTTGCCGGCACCAACCTGAGTGAGCGGCAGGACAACCGATTTTGTCTCCCCATGAAGTTGCAGGTCACCGGTGATGTTCAGTGTCCGGCCGTCGTCGGCTAGCGTAACCGACCGACTGGTAAAGGTGATTTGGGGAAACTGCTTGACGTTGAAAAAGTCGGGACCGCGAAGGTGTTCATCGCGTTTCTCCGACTTCGTGTCCAAGCTCGCCGCATCGATCACAAACTGAAATGTCGCGGCTGTTGGATCTTCCATGTCGACGGAAAATTTTCCGGCATACTTCCCGAACATGCCGTAGGTATAGCTGAAACCGAAGTGCGAGGTCGTGAAAACCACCGAGGTGTGTTGATCATCGAGCACATAGTCCGCCGCAGATGCTTGTGGCGTACCGCTTGCCATCAGCAAAGCGAGCACGACGAGGGAGGTTCGAATCAAAATCATCTTCGTCCTTAGTCCTTAAAACAGAATAAAATCGCCCCCGCCACGATGACGCGGACAAACCGGTTTGCCTGTGGCAACAGATAGTTTGTCGAAACTAATCGTTCGGTGGATGGCGTGCCAGGAACAGTAAATCGCTCAACTGCCGCAGTTCCTTTTCGCTCATGTGTCCTAGCTGGGCGCGGTGCAAATCGCCTAACGGTTGATCCAGTTTTTTCAGAATCGCCTTGCCTTGCTTGGTGAGGTTGACCCACACAACGCGGCGATCATTTTGACATCGAGTCTTGGTCACCAATTCGGCGACTTCCAGCCGTTCCACCAATCGCGGCATATCGGGGTGTGGCGAGATCATTTCCCTCGCGATCTGATAGACCGAAACCGGCGTCCCGTGCCCCCGTAAGATCCTCAGCACGTTGTACTGAGGCTCGCTGATCCCGTGTTCCTTGAAAATCTTGGTCGCCTGAGATGTCAGCGACGAATGGGTGCGAATCACATTCAAAACCGCTTCCAATTCGGGAAACCCAAAAGGACGCTGCATTCCGATCTCGGCAGCAAGCCCCGTCAGCGAAGTGTCTTTTCTGTCAGTCATGTTCGGATTGTCTGTTGCAACAGAGAACACGTCAAGACCGATCTCCGGTTGGCTAGCTAACGGTGAGAGACGATTTCGAATTCCTTTCCAGAGCCTAGAATCCATGACCAAGAACGAAACACCGAACCTTGAACAAGCAGCACTGAGCGGCCCCGAAGCAGCTCACGTCGGAGTTCGCGCTACGCAGTGCTGCTTCCGTTCGGCCTGCTGCCTCACTCCAGTAACACCTCGAATCCCCCATTCCTGTTCCCCAGCCCAAACTTTCATAACGCCTAAGCAGGTTAGGAGGAATGATTCCGCGGAACTCTGTTTAGCCGTTTTGGCGATAGCCATGGTTAAATCCAGGAACCGCGGCTATCGCCAAGGCGGCTCATTTAACCGGATGATTCCTGTCTGCCTGCTTAGTAAAGGAAATGGGGGCATTCCAGATTCTTAACACCCCCACGGCCCGCAGGGGCACAGGGACATGCCATGAACCATGGCAAAACAGACCGACCAACGGTGGTAGTAGGCGAACAGCTACGATCCCGAAGTGGTTTCTTTCCGGGCTCCGTTCGACCAGAAAAGCCCGCTTGATGAACTCATCCGGAGCGGAAGAAGACGGGCTGGTGGGAGGTTTTCTGAAGGCGCACGGGAGCGTGCTTGGATCGATCGACCTCACCACTGTGGAGGTCGGGCCCAAGGCGGGACTGACAACGATGGCCCTCAGCACGGTTCTATCCCAGGAACGGCTCGATCGGCCCCTTCTGGTCGATCTTCAGAGCCACATCGAGAGCACCGTAATGGTTGATCGAATTTCCATAGGCATTCAGTATCGTCGTGTACCAGTTCCCAAGCGTCTTGTGCCCGAGTTGATTGTAACCGGGCAGTCGGATGTATCGCCGGGGGATGTTAAGCCGCGCGTTGGTTCCGGCCAGCACCACAAATGGCCACTCCGTCCCCTTGCTATGATGCGTTTCCCCATTGTTCGGCAGATAGAAAAGCACCGTATTATCGAACATGGTCCCCGTCCCTTCCGGCACACTCTTCAGACGGCGGACAATCCGATCGATCAGCGTCATGTG
>CAYZHQ010000028.1:29170-55941 GCA_964477385.1 uncultured Pirellulaceae bacterium | reverse complement strand
TCACCTCGACCACTCGCATCACACCACCACACTCGGTGCACTTCAGCGGTGCGACCAACTTTTCTGCCTGCGGTGCGTAACCGCTGCCCAGCCAGAACGTCCAGCCCAGCATGATCCACACCAAGCACTTCACCTCACGGCCGCTCACCGACGAGCCACTGCAGGGTCTCAGCGAAGTTCCCCGTCGAGACACCTTTGAGGTAGAGCCAAGGGATCAGCTCCTCGATCGCCGTCGTCTTTCGCAAGTAGGCGGGCAGGACGCTGAGCACGAACGCTACCGGCTTCTCATGATCGGAATGGTTGTCCCGCACCCGGCCCTGAGTGACGGGAAAGGCTCCGGCTCCCGTGAGAATCTCCCGCTCCGGAGACTACCGTTCTTGACGACTTGCCGTCTCCCACGTTCGTCACGGCGATCCTCGTGCATGGCGATGAATGCCTCCACTTTAGCGTTGATCACCGATTGCAACATTCGCCTTGCTTTCTCTCGGACCATTTCGTCGAGCGAACTCTTCTGGTCAAGCTGAGCTAGGAAGGAAACGACTTCGGGATCGAACTGTTCGCTCACTGGCACCGCTGATCGGTCTGTTTTACTCTGGTGACTGGCGTGTCATTAAGACATCGTGTTGAACGCGGTCGAGAAATTTGGAAGGGTCCCTATTCACGCACCGGCGAGGCCCTTCCCGTTTCCGGTGGGTTTTGGAAACTAGGCACGTACGGCTGATGCTGACTTCTCATCGCACGGCATGCGTTACCGCAGCCGTCCCTCCTTTCGGGCAAGCCCTACTGGCGGATGCGCTTTGAGATCTCCACAAATGAAGGAACTTCAGGCATCATTTGCCGCGGTGCGTTAGCACACGGTTCCCGGTAACCGGACACTAACGCGTTCCGGCTGATTAAATCGACAGCCTGCAATTGCGGCGGAAGCCATGTGGATTAGCGGCGACTGAGGTGTTCCGGTGATCGCTCGGAATTGACTTTCGAAATGCGAGAGAAGAGACTGGAGCCTTGGAATCGATAGGGGTTCCTTGCCTCCAGTTTCTTATCCCCGTGGGATCGATGGATGGTTTGCCGTCCGTGGTCCGTTACACTTCGCGCAGGTTCGCACTTTTGGAAAGACGAGCCGCGCAGTCGAAGCGGGGGCATTGCACCCACCACTCAGCGAAGAGGATTCAAGAGGATGCCGTTCATTGCCGCGTCGACGCGTCGTTCCGTAGCCCACGATTTCCGCCGAGGTTCCTCGCGCCCTTTGGCAGGCAGGTTACCGCAGGTCGTCGTAGCGGCTGTGGTTGTTCTGTTGGCACATGGCTTCGCCTCGAGGCTTCAGGCTCAGACGCTTGAGGCTCCAAACCTCATTTTCATCATGGCGGACGATCTGGGTTACGGAGATCTGGGTTGCTTTGGGCAGCAGGTGATCCAAACTCCGCGGCTGGACCAGATGGCTGGTCAAGGCATGCGGCTGACGCAGTTTTACGCCGGCAACACGGTTTGTGCGCCGAGTCGCTGTGTGTTGATGACGGGCCGGCACATGGGGCATGCTCATGTGCGTGGTAATGCGAACGGCGACATGTCGGTGCAAACGTTGCGGGACGAGGATGTTACGGTAGCGGAAGTCCTTAAACAGGCGGGTTACACCAACGCGTTAATCGGCAAGTGGGGACTGGGCGAAGTCGACTCGGTCGGTTTCCCTTTGCGTCAGGGTTTCGACCGCTTCTTTGGATACCTCAACCAAGTCCACGCTCACAATTATTATCCAGAGTTTTTGTGGGACGGCGAACAGCGGCGTCCGTTGCGGAATGTGGTTCAGCGCAACGACCGCAGTTACGGCGGGTTCACCGGTGGGTCTGCAACCAAACGGGTTGATTATTCTCACGACCTCTTTGTCAACGAAGCGTTCACATTTGTGCGCGAACACGAAGCGGTTCCATTTTTTTTGTATCTCCCGCTAACGATCCCGCACGCCAACAACGAGGGATCGCGGATGACTAAGAACGGCGCCGAGGTGCCTGACTTTGGTCCCTATGCCAAGGAAGATTGGCCGGATCCCGACAAAGGTCAAGCGGCGATGATCACGCGAATGGACGGGGACGTTGGCAGGCTGTTGGATTTATTGACGGAGCTGGAGATCGATCGGCGGACGCTGGTGATATTCACTAGCGATAATGGTCCGCACAATGAAGCCAACCACGACCTTAATCGGTTCAAGCCATCGGGTCCGCTGCGCGGCACGAAGCGCGCGTTGTATGAAGGAGGGATCCGCGTGCCGACGATTGCTTGGTGGCCGGGTGTGATCGAACCGGGTAGCGAGTCCGATCACATCGCTTATTTTGGCGACTTGATGGCGACTGCCGCGGAGCTGGCCAACGTCGATCCCCCGGAATCGATCGACAGTATCAGTTTCGCGCCGACTTTGTTGGGCAGACCCGCTGAGCAGCAAACGCATGATTACCTTTACTGGGAATTTTACGAACAAGGCGGCCGGCAAGCGGTCCGTTTCGGTGACTGGAAAGCGATTCGGCAGCCAGGTTTTGACGGCCCGATCGAACTTTATAACTTGACCGATGATTTATCCGAGCAGACGAACTTGGCAGATCGCTACCCCGACAAAGTCGAGCAGGCGGCCAAGATGATGGACGAAGCCCACGTGGACCATCCTCATTGGCAGGTCCGCTAACGCTGATTTTTCCCCACCCTGACGGTCGGTCGTTGGCGTGCAAGGCACGGCCCGCATCGCTGCTGGCCTGTACACCTAGGACCCACCATGATTGCCCTTCCGTTTTCTTGTTTGAATCGCCTTCGGACTGCCTTTCAGTTCAGCCATCGTGCGATTGGCCTAGCGCTGTTGCTCACGATCGGCATGGGCGGCTGGGGAAGGCTGGCACCAGTCGATGCGGCCGAACGGCCCAACATCGTCTTTATTTTGGCGGACGATTTGGGCTGGCGTGATTTAAGCGGCGAGGGTTCGACATTCTATGAAAGTCCGCACATTGACGCCTTGGCCGCATCGGGCATGCGATTTACACAGGGCTATGCCACTTGCCAAGTCTGCAGCCCTTCGCGGGCGAGTATCATGACGGGCAAATTTCCCGCTCGGCATGGCGTGACCGACTGGATCGGTGCTGCGAGCGGCACCAAATGGAAACGCAACGATCGGGTGCTCCCTGCGGAGTACGAACACCAATTGAGCTCGGCCGATACGACGATCGCTGAAGCGTTGAAAGCGGCCGGTTATCGCACCTTCTTTGCCGGTAAGTGGCACTTGGGTAATCAAGGTTCGTTTCCCGAAGACCACGGATTTGACGAAAATGTGGGTGGGCATCATCGCGGCAGTCCGCCAGGCGGTTTCTTTTCGCCATTCAAGAACCCCAAGCTCCAGGACGGGCCGGATGGGGAATCCTTGCCGCTGCGGTTGGCAGACGAAACGGTCGACTTCATGAAACGCACGCAGCAGGACGAACCGCAGCCGTTTTTTGCGTTTCTGTCTT
Organism: uncultured Pirellulaceae bacterium; assembly: GCA_964477385.1. Classification (GTDB taxonomy): domain Bacteria; phylum Planctomycetota; class Planctomycetia; order Pirellulales; family Pirellulaceae; genus Roseimaritima. The sequence goes on along the minus strand of CAYZHQ010000028.1, from coordinate 52,459 downwards.
TTTACAGCGTGCATGGTCCGATTCAAACGACCAAGCCGTTGTGGCAAAAGTATCAACAACGAGCCCGGGATCACGCCGAAGTGGAGCAACGGTTTTTGATCGACCGCACGTTACCGGTCCGGCAAGTGCAAGATTGTCCGATTTATGCCGGCATGATCGAATCGATGGATGATGCGGTAGGCCGTGTTGTAAAGGCGATCGAGGCATTGCACCTGAGCGACAACACGATCGTGATCTTCACGTCGGACAACGGCGGTGTTTCCTCGGGCGATGCCTACAGCACCAGCAATCTGCCGTTGCGAGGTGGCAAGGGGCGACAATGGGAAGGCGGTATCCGCGAGCCGTTCTACATTCGAGCTCCGCGGATCGCCACCGCCGGTTCGACCTGTGACGTGCCGGTGACCGGTGCGGATTTCTACCCCACGTTGTTGGAACTGGCGGGATTGCCGCTGCAGCCATCGCAGCACGAGGACGGCGAAAGCTTGGTGCCGTTGTTGAAGGGTGGTTCGTTGCCAGAGCGTCCGCTGTTTTGGCATTACCCGCACTACGGGAATCAAGGCGGCGAGCCGTCGTCGATTATTCGTCGGGGGGATTGGAAGCTGATCCATTATTACGAAGACGGTCGCGACGAGCTGTATCATTTGGGGAACGACTCCGCCGAGCAGCAAGACTTGGCGGGCGTGGAACCGGAGCGAACGCAGCAGTTACGTGCGGAGCTCGATCAATGGTTGAGCCGCGTTGGTGCGGAAATTCCGGTTGCTGATAGCCGGTTTCGCGCCGACGACAAGGCGAAGCAACAGCAGCGGATTCGGGAGGTCCAACTGCCGCGACTGGAAAAGCAGCACGCGCGGTTCTTGGAAGAAGATTTCCAGCCCAACGCCAATTGGTGGGGCAGCTTGGTCGATCCTTCCTGAGCCGACCGTTTGTTTCGGAGCGGCGGAAATTTCGCGAGCCGGCGCGGCGGTTTGGTGCCGCGCCGGATTCTTTACGCCCGACTTATTCGGCGTCGACCGTCACGCCATCGGGCTTATTTGTACGACGTCGCGTCCGCTTGCGATTCGGCTTGGCGGTCCACTCCTTCGTCAAGCTTTCGAAGACCTGCGGTGACTCGTAGCGGACGATCGTTTTTGATTCGGGCATCGGGCCGACCAAGCCTCGGAAAATCGGCATGCCGCGCAGTGCCAGGTCGGTACTGCAGTCATCGATTCCAATCTGCGTGTGCGTTTGCAGGAGTGGATCGACGGTGGGGTAATCGCGGATTTGCAACGAACCGTCTTCGGCGCGAGTGACGACGCGGAAGGTGTCTTTTTTGGCCATGGTGCCTCCAGAGAGGTTTGGCGGGACGAAGATGGGAGGACGTCAATCAGGCATTTCCGACGCGGTCACAACCATCGTGCTCCGCAGATTGCGGAGGGGAGTCCGTCGTTGCTGATGGATAGCAACACAGACCTTGCAGGAGCCCGATGGCAGGCAGGACGTGACCGCGTCGAAAACGCTGATTATGGGAAGATGATGACAAAGGGCGTCATGATCATAGGAGTCTCTTCGTCATCGCGGCAGCCAAACCGAACAAAAGGTTTACCGCGCCGAACCTTGGAAACATAACGAAGAATGCGACCAGTCGTTCCACAAGGTCGCAGCGGTTCCGTTCGGATTTGCAGCTTCGATCGGAACAGCTCTCTCCAGCCGCACGAACGGCGCGATAGACGTCTGGCCATGAAAAAGCAGACAACTTTTCGCGTCGGTGCTTGACCGACGCGAAAAGGTTGGAGGTGCAGGAGACCCTCGGAGCGATCACGTTCAGCGGAAGCGACAGAGCTTTAACGCAAACTATCTCTTTCGGCGACTTGGCGAGCTTCGCCCTTGCCGATCAGAACCAGAGCGTTTTGCTGCGGGCGCTGAGCGTTTTCGGCGACGCGGTCGAACGGTACCGCGTAGCAGGCGTAAGAACCTGTCGAGGTATCAAGGACGTAGGCGACCGCACCGGGACCGATGGGCTGATTCGATCCGCCGGGGAAATCGGCAAAACCGGTGACCAGCAAATAACCGCCCCCTTTTCCGCCGGGCAATGCTTCTTTGACATTCGCGGCGAATAACGCGCCGAAGCGACCGGCGCGCGGATAGAGCACGTTGCACTGCAGCAGTCCGGTATCGTGATCGAGCACAAAGACGCCTTCGGCGCTCTTGCCGACCGAGCCGGTTGCCATGGAGAAGTTTTCGCTGGTGGCGCTCGCGGTGGCGTCGATCGTCAGGGGTGCGAGCTGGAAGGCTTGGTTGTCGGCTTGGCCACCAAGCCAAACGCCGCTCAGAAACACGCCGCCCAGCAAAGCGGTTCCGAGGATTCCCGAAGCAATGCCCCATTTGGCCGTTTTAGTGAATGTCGAACAGCAGCGTGGTTGGGTCTCGACGATTTTCATCAGTGGGTACTCCTGCGTATTGGCATCGATGTAGGGGAAGAGAGATCGAGTCGCGTAGAGGCTCTTTTCTGCCTCCGATTGTACGCGATCCCGTGGAACTTTACGATTGTGATTCGTTTTTCCTCCTCACTGTTTCGGCTATTCATCATCTACTTAAGGAAATCCCATGGGCGTTAATGCTCCACTGAATCGTAAACTTCGCATGGGACTGGTCGGCGGTGGACAAGGGTCCTTCATCGGACGCGTCCACACGATCGCCGCTTGCCTCGACAATCGCGCCGAGGTGGTCGCTGGGGCGTTGTCCAGCAATCCGGAACGCTCCAAGCAATCGGCTCCGGACTACGACATCGACGAGAGCCGCGCGTACGGTTCTTATGAAGAGATGTTCGATGCCGAAAGCAAATTGCCAGACGACACACGCATCGATTTCGTCAGCGTCACGACACCGAATCACACGCACTTCGAAATCGCTCAGGCGGCCGTGGAAGCGGGCTTTAATGTCATCTGCGACAAACCGATGACTTTCGATTTGACGCAGGCCGAAGCATTGCAAGCGGCGGTGGAGGAATCGGACGTTGTGTTTGCCGTTTCGCACAACTACACCGGTTATCCGCTGGTGCGTCAGGCCCGCCAGATGATCCTCAACGGAGAATTGGGGGAGATCCAAGCGATCCGCGTGCAGTACATCCAGGGCTGGTTGAGAACCAAGCTCGAAGCCGAAGAGCAGAAGCAGGCTGCGTGGCGAACCGATCCTTCCAAGAGTGGTGCCGCTGGTGCGTTTGGCGACATTGCCACTCACGCCTACAACCTGGGACGCTACATGACGGGCTTGCTGCCCGAGCAGATCAGTTGTCACCTCAAGACGTTTGTCGAAGGCCGCCAGTTGGACGACTACGGGACGGCAGTGATCCGTTATGAAAACGGTTGCTTGGGGACGGTCACCGCCTCGCAAATCAGTCATGGTCGCGAGAACGATGTGGTTGTTGAAATTGACGGCACCAAGGCTTCGCTGCAGTGGCGTCAGGAAAACCCCAACGAAATGATTGTTCGTCAAAATGGAGAGCCTCACAAGATCTACACGCGCGATCCCAATGCACCGTTTATGAATCCGCTTGGTGCCGCGGCGTGCCGCGTGCCTGCCGGTCACCCCGAAGCGTTCTTCGAAGCGTTCGCGAACGTTTATGCATCGGCCTTTGATGCGATGGTCGAACGTGCCGAAGGGGGCTCTTTGGAGCGGCGTGATACCATTTATCCGAATGTCTATGACGGCGTGGAAGGGATGTACTTTATCCAGCAGTGCGTCGCGAGCAGTCAGCAAGACGCCAGTTGGTTGCCGCTGAAGCACGCCGCGGCGAGGCGCTAAGGCGATGGACGGGATGTCTCATCAACCCCTTACGCCGGGATCGGTCGCGGCGATTCTGCCGGCCGCCGGCCGCAGTTCGCGGTTCAAGAACGCGGGCGAGAAGAAGGTGTTTGCGATGTTAGCCGGACGTCCGGTGTGGCAGCACGCTGTGCTGGCGCTGCGGCGACGGCCCGAAATCGGTTTGATCGTGATCGCTATCGCAAACGAGGACCGTCCGCAATGGGAGTCGCATGCGGCGTTGCTCAGGGAGTGGGGCGTGACGTTGTGCGATGGCGGTGCGGAGCGCATGGACAGCGTTCGCAGTGCCTTGGCGTTGGTCGGCGACGCCCGCTTGGTGGCGATTCATGATGCCGCACGACCGTTGGTTCCCGACGCCGATATTGCGTCGGTGATCGCGGTGGCGAACCAGACTGGAGCGGCTTGCTTGGCGGCACCGGTTCGCGGCACGCTGAAACGCGACTTGGGGGCAGAGGGTGGCAGTCAAACGGTCGATCGTCGCGCGATTTTCGAAGCGCTCACGCCGCAAGTTTTTCAGACGCCGATCCTGCGTGCCGCTTACGAACGTTGGCAGGGTCGGGCGGTGACCGATGACGCGCAACTGGTCGAGCGGGCCGGATATCGGGTGCGGATTGTTCCCGGGTCGGCGATCAACCTCAAGATCACTCAACCCGAAGACTTGGAATTGGCGGCGGCCTTGATGGCAAAGCAAGTCGGTTAGCGGGAGTCGCCGCTTACCGGCCATTACCGGTGGGGCGAGCGGCGACGGCGGTGAATGCGGGCTGTTCGTAAGCGCTGAACTCGGCCCAGATCGGACGATGGTCGCTAACCAGTTTTGCCTGTTCGAGCGTTAATCCAAAGTCGGCCACAAAATCGATGACGCCAGCCGCTCCGGTGAACTCCGTAGTGGTCGACCGATCGACGAGGAAATGGTCGTGTTGTTTATTGCCCACCGTATTGGTCGGCTGGTCACCGGTGACCGATTCCAGGCCAGGGATCGCCCCTAACTCAAACAGCTTTCCATAGCCGGAATTCAGATCTCCGAGCAGGAAGATGTCGTCCTCACCTTGCCGCGCGTATTCGAATTCGCGAATCGACAAATAGACATCGTCCAGCACGTTCAGTTCGTTATCGGGGCCTTTGGACTTTACTTCGTCCGGATCGGTGTGCACGTTGATCAAGGTGAACTTGAACCCGTCGCGTCCACTTGCCGGAGGCACGGCGGTTTCAAACGTCGAAGCCATTGGTTCGCGATGCATTCGATCCTCGGCATCGTTGACGACGTAGGTGGTATTAGGCACATTGCGAATGCGCGTTGTATCCCAGATAAAGCCATACTGCTCGGTCTGGCTGGTGCGTCCCAGCGACGGGCTGACGATACCGGCATAGCGTCCTCCGCCGGCGTTGATCCGCTCCACGAGTCGATCGAGCGACCGTGCGTCGGGAGTCTTGATTTCTTGGATTGCCACGACATCGAAGTGCGAACAGATGTTTGCCAGGACGCCCATCACGTTGTTGTCGCTGGCTTTTTTGTCGCCAAAAACTTGAATGTTAAAGCTGGCGATGCGAATCCGATCGGTAGGCTTGTTGCTGGTCAAGACCGCCGGCGCTGGCCGAGGGGCTTCCAATTGCGACTTGACTTGTGCGACTCCACTATCGAGCTTCGAAAAGTCGACCCCTTTGGTGACTCCGAATCCCAGCAGCGCCAACAGTCCGGCGATCGTGGCGCCGGGACCGATGAAGCGAGTTAGCGGAAGGCGCGACTTGGTCGAGCGACTGCGTTTTCGGAACCAAAACATCAGGCCGCCATGCCTCGAATCGATTCAAGGGCTGAAATTGCCAGACGAACCAAACGGGGCGGCCCACCGGCGGCGGCTTCACGCAGGACTGATCCGGCGGCGGAGGCGGCGGGACCGATGCGTCCCAGCGCTGCGGCGGCTTGTTCGCGGACGGCTAGATAGGGCGACTCCTTGAGAGCGGTGGCTAAGGCCGAAGTGGCGGGTGCGGCGGCGGGACCGAGACGTCCCAGCACTTTCGCGGCCCAGTAGGCCGATTCGCCGTCGGCACCGATTGGCGCTGTGGTGAGGAACGCTGCCAGCCGCAGGGCATCCGACGCGGCAGGTCGTCCAGCCGTCTCGAGCGCTTCGGCGGCCCACATTCGGATTCCGTCATCGCGGTCCCCGGCGGCTTGTACCAACGCGACCATCGCGGGCGCAAGTGGAAGACTGCATTGTGCGAGTTTCTCGGCCGCTGCGGCCCGTTTCGTCTGTTCGGTGCCTTGCAGCACGAGCGCCCAATGGGCAACGGTTCCTTCCATGACCCCGATCCATCATCCTTGAACACACTGATTCAGGAGGCTTAGAATAGATGTCCCCCCGTTAGCCATCCTGGCTTGTCATTGCGGTTTACGCGCCGCGGGTTCTACTTACGAAAAATGGTCGATTTAGTGCAACAGCAAACCGATTTCGCGATCATCCCCGACCGTGAAGCGATCGAAAAAATCGATCGGGACATCCGTTTTTTCCCCTCTACGTCCGCACATCCGACCACCTTGCCGCTCAGCGCGATTACCGACTGGAACGAAACCGGCTATTTGGCGCCGCTGGATGGGCTGGACGCAGCCGAAGCGGCCGACTATCGACAATACTTTGATCGATTGCTGGCCGATGCATTGGCGGCCGGAAACGACAGTTACTCGATCAGCAGTGCGCACTTGAAGCACGGTCGGGTGTGGGACCTGCTGCGGCATCCCGTGATCGTGGGGACGGTGTCGGACCTGCTGGGCCGGGATGTGGTTGGCTGGGGAGCCCACTTTTTTTGTAAGCTGCCGGGGGACGGAAAGCGGGTCGACTGGCACCAAGACTGTAGCTACTGGCCACTAACGCCGACCAAGTCGGTCACGGTTTGGTTGGCGATCGATGATGCGGACCTGGGGAACGGTTGCATGGAAGTCGTTGCCGGATCACATACCTTTGGATTGGTGGAATTCACCGAAAGCGACGCCGCATCGGGCAACGTTTTGAATCAAACGGTCAAGGAACCTGAAAAATATGGCAAGGTCCTTGCCACCCCGCTGCAGGCAGGGCAGTTTTCGATTCATAGCGACCTGCTGCTGCATGGCTCGGCTCCTAATCTTTCCGATCGGCGCCGCTGTGGTTTGACGCTTCGATATTGTCCCTCAGACGTCTCTGCGTTACTGGGATGGAACCAGAAGGGAGTCGTTGTCGCCGGTTCCGCCGACCCACAGCAGTGGCCCGGGGCGGCTCGACCACCGCAAGATTGACCCGCCGATGACGGTTTCCCTGGTGAGCGGAGGGGGTGGTTGGTGAGCGTAAGTTCAGGCCTGGGAGGCTGCCGAATGGTCGCCAGCAGTTGCGTCCGACCCCTGTTTGCCTTTAGCCTTAGGGTGCTGAGAACGTGTTTGCGAACGCGTTGAACTGTTTCCCTGGGCGAGCTTGCCGAGAATGATGAATCTATCTGAATACTACACTGCAGGACGACGAGGACTGTCGTTTGAACTTTTTCCTCCGAAAACCGAAGCCGGGTTGGCGTCGCTGTACGAGTCGGTTGACCGGCTGATGGCCTTTGGTCCCGACTACTTCACTTGCACATACGGCGCCGGGGGGTCGACCCAGGGCCTGACGCTCGATGTGCTGACCGAAGTCCGGCGACGCACCGAATTACCCGTTGCCTCGCATCTGACTTGTGTCGGAGCAACGGCGGAGGAGATCCGGCAGTTTTTAGCGGAAGCCAACCGACGTGGCACCAATTTTATCGTGGCTTTACGTGGCGACCCGCCCAAGGGTGAAACCAAGTTTCAAGCGGTCGAAGGGGGCCTGCATTACGCCAATGAATTGGTGGAACTGATCCGCAGCGAGCCCCATCCTTTTGGGATCGCCGTCGCGGGTTACCCCGAAGTCCATCAGGAGGCGGTGGATGCTCAGAGCGACTTGGATAACCTGAAACGCAAGGTTGACGCAGGCGCGGATATCATCATCACGCAGCTTTTCTACCAGAACGAAGACTTCTATCAGTTCCGAGACGACTGCGTCAAACGGGGCATCACGATTCCGATCGTGCCCGGTTTGTTGCCGATCACGAATCTCAAGCAAGCACAGCGGATCACGTCGATGTGCAAGGCCAAGCTGCCTGCGACGTTGGTGGAACGGTTGAGCGAAAACGAAGATGCCGATTGGCAGTTCGAAATCGGCGTCCAGCACGCTCGCGAGCAAATGCTGGACCTGCTGGAAAACGAGGCCGCTGGCATGCATCTCTATGTGCTGAACAAAAGCCAAGCGGCAGAGAAGATGCTGGAAGGCTGCGAGCTGGGCTCGCCCGCCTGAACGCGAGTCCACTTGGGTTCCAGCCTCGAGCCGTCAACCGCTGGGGGCTCACGAACCTAGTGCCGCGAGAAACTCTTGTCGCCCGTCGCGAGTCTGTTTGGCATAGCGGACATACAGCCGCTTGCCCAGCGCCACGGGGGTCGCGAAGACTTCATCCCCGAGCTGATTCTCGGCGATCGGTAGATAGCGGTCGGGTGACGCGCGGTAGATGAACAGCTCTCCCGATTCGCTCGCCACGTAAATGCGATTGCCGACCAGCAACGGCGAGCTGCTGAAACCGCCGGCGAGACGCGTCTTCCACATCTCGGCTCCGTTGTTGGCTTTCCAGCAATAGCCGACGCCGGCGTCCGAGACCGCGTAAATATAGCCGCGATCGGCCAGCAACGACTGCTCGTAACACATCACGCGATTTTCCCAAACCAGTTTCTTCGAGCCATCGGCGAGTACCGACCAAGTGCCGCTGCGCGGATTTCCACCGCTGATGAAGACCTGACGATTATCCCACGCAATCGTCCCGCAAGTCGCCTCGGTGGACGCATCGGCGGACCAAAACAGGTTGCCTGTCATCGGATCGAAGGACTGGATCTTATCCGCCCCGGGCAGCAGCAATTGTTTTCTGCCGGCGACATTGGCCACCACCGGCGACGAGAAGGAAAGGTTGGACGGGCGCGGGACGTTCCAGATCGGTTTGCCGTTGGTTTTGTCGAGCGCATACAGCCCGCTGCTGGGACCGTCGTACTCGGCGGCGATGATCAAACGGTCTTCGAACAAAATGGGGCTGGCACCATAGCCGAACTGAAACGACGAAGGCTGGAAGTCGGCTACTTTTCGCTGCCAGATTTTTCGCAGCGTCAAGTCGTAGGCCGTCGCACGGATCGCGTCGTCATTATGGAACACCACGAACAATCGCTTGCCATCCGAAGCGACCGTCGGGCTGGCGTGAGTGTTATTGGGGTGGATTCGGCGCGGCAACCCGCTGGGGTGCACAACGGCGGTATCTTTTAACTGGCCGGTCGCTCGATCAAATTTCAACAGTAACTGCTGATCGGTATCGACGTCGGCAGTCGTCAAATAGATGGCGTTGCCCACAATGGTCGGCGAACTGTGGCCCGCGCCGGGGATCGGAGTGTTCCAAACCACCGACTTGCCACGTTCCAAGTCCCACTTCAGCGGCGGATCGGCCCCTTCAGGAGCGTGGTTGTCGCCCTCACTGCCTCGCCACTGCAGCCAATCCTCCGCCCCCGCCGGAACGGCTTGCCACAACGATAACCCAACGATTCCTGCCAGCATCCAGCGATGCACCATCATTTCAAAAATCCTTTCAAGAGAAGCACGGAAGCAGCGGAGCACAAGTCTTTCAGCGTAAATCTTTTCACTTTCGCTCTGGGGCAGCGAGGCTCTCAGGCCCCAACGAGGGGCCTCTCGGGCGACTCCCGGGTCGGACCCTCCGACGAAACGCAAGAAGTTGAAAATGATGATTCCAGCAAAAGAAACATGACAAAAGTTCCAGTGTAGCTGCCAACGGCATCGATAGGGGACCGGGAGCAATGTCACACCCCAGCCATTGTTACACCCCAGCCAGGGAGTGCGGACAGCGACTGGCCCGCGCCGCGCGAGGGTTCGCGACCCCCGGTTCGCTGGTTTTCTGCTTGGTCGTTGGGCGAGAATGAGGACAGTGGTATATCGGTGCTGGAAAAGGCCGATGGATTCGATGCCGGCAGTTCGAGCCGACGACGATTCAGCTTCGTGGCGACTCAATGTCAGCCGCTAAATCGGTGGGTGTGGATAAGTAACCGGCAGGACCTTTTCAGTCCCAGTCTCCTTCAGTCCCAGGCTCCGGCGCGGTCTTCGTCGCCGGTGCGGTTTTCGCGATCGCTCGGCTGTTACCAAGCATGGAATTTAGAGCCTACCCGAAAACTGGTCGACGGCCCTGGAGAGCCGTGCTACCGCGACGAGTTTTCGGATAGGTACTTAACCAACAGATGAACGTGATCTGGATGATTCGGAAAGCATTGATTGGCGCAGTCGCATCGACGTTCCACATCTGCTTCGTCAAGTCAAGTGAATCCCAGACGTTCTTACTTGTCCGATTTGTTCTTTGATGATTGCATTTTCTGCATCATCTTTTGACACATGGGGCACCTGGGCTTGGAGTCCTGCGAAGCCTTCTTCGTGTCCTGCATCCGTTGCTTGGCAATTTGGGGCAGCGGCATGGCTTGATTGGGCTTGCCTGCCAACTTCTCTAGCTGGTCTTCGCTCAAGACTTGGCGTGCTTTCTGACGCGCTTCGTTGGCGATCTGTTTGAGTCGTTGCTGTTGCTGTGCCGTTAGGTTCCACTGCTGCGCCTCGGCTAATAACAACGGTGGACTATCGGGAGCCAGTTGGATGCCCTTCAGGCCCATCATCATGGGGCACTGCATCGATGGATCCGAATCGGTTTGAGCCGATTCCGAGACTGTGGGCTGTTTGTCTTGACCGGTCGCCGGAGGTGGCCAAGAGTAGGCTGCAAGGATAGCCAAAGGCACGGCAACGGCGAGGGCGATGAGTCGTCGAAAGGGGGGAGTGGTGTGAGCGTTCATGCGAATTCTCCTCGCGTAAAATGGACCGTGGTAAGCGGGGTTAGGCATTCAATTTCTGTCGGCGAGGGCTGGCCTCCCCAAGGTGAATCAGAAAGCAAATCACGCGCCGCCTCGGCGGAGCGGTACGGCTTGGCGGCGTGGTTTAGAATGCGCTGTGTTGCGAAGATGGAAGACTCCACAATTCAAGAGTGACCGCATGATGATTTGTCGGCTATTGGTAATAGTACTGCTCGGGTTCGCGTCGACCACTTCGATGGCTCAGCGGGCAGTGCCGCCGCTATCGGTGAAAACGCTGTTTCATCCGAAGGACAAGTTCGACTTTGATGGTCCGAATTTGCCGGAAGCAAAATGGAGCTCTACCGCAGATCGGTTCGAACTGGTGATCCAGCGCGGCAAGCAATGGATGGTTCACGACCGCCAGACCGGTGCGGAACGGGCTTGGGAACCGACGGTCGACAAGGTGGGGGAATTGCGGCGGATCGATGACGGTTTGGCGATCGTGCGTGACGAAGACCAACCGGAATGGATCACACGCGACGCCAGGGCGTGGCGGCATCCGACGCTCAGCCCCGATGGCCAGCAGGTGGCGTTTGTGGAAGCCAACGATTTGTATATCGTCAACATCCAGGATGGTCAGCGACGGCGAATCACCAGCGATGAGTCGGACACGATTCTGAACGGAATTTTGGACTGGTCGTATCAAGAAGAGATCTACGGTCGAGGCAACTTCAAGGCGATTTGGTGGAGTCCCGACTCGCGGCAGTTGGCGTTTCTGCGGCTGGATATTACCGCGGTTTATCCGTTTACGCTTGCCGACAGCCGCACGCCGCGCGGCGGGACATTGACGACGCGTTACCCGAAGGTGGGAGACCCGATCCCAGCGGCGCAGCTTTGGGTAACCGACAACGATGGTCGTTTGACTCCGATTTTCCAGCCCGCCGAAGACGAACGCGAGCAGTTGATCGTTCGCGTTGGCTGGCATCCAGGTGGTCAGCATGTGATCTATCAGGTCATGAATCGGTTGCAAAATTGGTTGGAAGTGCGGCAAAGTCCACCGGTGACGGCGACCGGCGGACCGGCTGCGGAACATGGTGAGCGGGTCCTGACACGCGATGAAAGTACGACGTGGGTGGAAGTGCTGGGCGAACCGCACTGGTTGCCAGACGGCCAGTTTCTCTGGCTGAGTGATCAGCCGGTGGGACGGCGGCGCGTGTGGCGCATCAGTGCTGATGGGCGATTGCGCGTGGCGGTGACGCCATCGGACATGGACGTTCGGTCGATCGAATTTGTCAGCCCCGACGGACAGTTGATGTTTGTCACAGGGGATCGGCAACGCGGTACGGTGGGGCAGCAGATCTATCGCGTTGACTTGACCGCCGACAGCCGGCAGCCCGACGGTTTGACGACCGCCATGCAAGCTGTGACCACCGAACCGGGTTGGCATGAGGTCGACGTTTCGCCCGATGGCAAGTGGTTGCTCGATCGCTTCAGTCGTCTGGAGCAGCCGCCCGGACTGCGTTTGCTGGAGATTGTTGGTTCGCAGCCCGCGGATGCGTCAGGGGATGGCGCTGAAGTGCCGCCATCGATCGAGGTCCGCAAGCGCGTGTTGGTGGCCGCTGCAAAGATCGAGACGCCTCTGTTGCCGGTGCAGTGGTTGACCATCACGACGGCCGACGGCGTGCCGCTGCCGGCTTATTTGATTCGGCCAGCGGCGTCCAGCCAGCAAGCTGGGCCTTCTGGTCGCACACCGGTGTTGATCGAAACTTACGGTGGACCTCAAGCCCCGTCGGCCGTGGATCGTTGGAGCGGCCCGCGGCATCTGTATCGTCAGATGTTGGCGCAGCAAGGGATCGCCGTGCTGGTGACTGATAACCGCTCGAGTGCCGGTCGTGGGATCGCGGATACCTGGAAGACGCATCGTAGGATGGGCGTGATCGAGTTGGCGGATACGTTGGTCGCGGTCGATTGGTTGAAGCAACAGCCGTGGGTCAAAGCCGACGCGATTGCGATGCGCGGTTGGTCGTTCGGCGGTTTTCTGACCGCTTATGCGTTAACGCACAGCGACGCCTTTGCGGCTGGCGTGGCCGGAGGATCGCCGACTGATTGGCGGAACTATGACGCGATCTATACCGAGCGTTATATGGGGTCGCCGATCGACAACAAGGCAGGGTATGACGAGACGTCGGTGAACTTGGCGGCGAAGGAACTGCATGGCGCGCTGCTGCTGATTCACGGCGAGATGGACGACAACGTGCATCCCGCGAACACCTTGCAGTTGGCGCGGGAGTTACAGCGCGCCGGCAAGCGCTTTGACATGATGGTCTATCCCGGTTCCGCCCATGGTGTGAAAGATGCCGATCAGGTCTACCACATGATGCAAATGGTGACGGCGTTCCTGCACGAGCATCTGCGCTGAGCCGGTTTGCATAAATCATTGGGCAAAGCTCTGTTAGCCGTTTAGTCGCTAGCCCGGCTCAAGAATGCGGGAACCGCGGCTAGCGTTAAGGCGGCTCATTTATCGGATGACTTCTGTCTACCCGCTCAAGGGACCTCGGGCTTGCGTCTGGGACGATCGCATGCCGCAGTGGCCAAGCGACGATCCAGGGGGTCAAAAACAGGGCCAAATTCAAACTGACAAAGATGGATAGGGTGACGCCCCACAGCGATGGGAATGCGGTTGTCATTTCCCAGGTCCAGTCGGTGAAGCCCAGCGTCAGAAGCTGTACATCGAGCACGGCTGCACCGCTCACCGAACAGGCGGCTCCCGCCAAACTCCACCGCCAACACCAAGGAGGCTGCATCGCACGCAGGCAGCAATAGGTGGTCAGGCAAAATACGACGGCCGCAGGCAGGGCATTACAAACACTCAACAGCCAATTTACTGCGTTGTCGGTAACGGGACCGATTTGGTCGTTCACGAACTGCCGAACGCAAACGACGGCGAGGGCAAATACGGCCGTCAAAAACAGTAAGTCGCGAATGCCCGCTTCCGCATGTTCGGGCTTTGCCGGTCCGATCCTCAGTCGCCATTTTGTGACGAAACGGAGTCCGATGGCGGGTGCGAAAAATGCCAACAGCGTCCCACCCAGAAAAACCAAGAGATGGTCGGCTTTCAACAGGTGCCACTGAAAAAGGACCGCGAACATCGCAAGACCGCTCATTCCGCCGCCGACTACCAAACGATGGGCAAGGTTCGTCGACCACAGACTGGTCAACAGCGTGTTGAGCGCGACGATCACACCAACCACAGCCAGCGTGGACAGCAGCAAGCCGTAGAGTAAGCCGTAAAGGAGGAACGGATTCGAATTAACGCGATAAAAATAGAGCGACGCGACGGTGCTGCCGACCACTGCTAGTGAAACGACAGCAGTCTCGGTGACAAGCAACTTCAGTAGGATCACCCCGGCGGGCGAAAAACGGATTCGGCTCACCTGCGTCGGCGTTTCCTCGCCGAGCACGCCGGATGAATCCGATGACACGTTGTCCGCTTCGACCGTTCGGTTTGACTCATCGCGCGACACGGGATCTGGAGAGTCGGAAAGCATGATTTGGATCCAAAGCGAACGGTGGGAGAGTCACTTCTTTATACGTGATCCAAAAAACGCCTGCAGAATGCTCCGCAGGCGTTTGATGATTTTCTGGTTGAGCGACCTTTCTCTGGTGCTCGGACGGGGAATGCCGTCAGTCGATCATTGCCGATGCCGCCACGGGTAAGCCATTGAACGGACAGGCACTTGCGCCGCAGTAGGCGCCCATCGAGGGAACCAGCAACAGGTCGCCAATCTCCAGTTCCGGCAACCATTGGTCGCGCGCCACCACATCGCTGCTGTCACAGGTTGGGCCCGCTACAACGCAAGGATGGGTTGGCAAGCCCAGCGGATTGTCGGCTTCGACGTTGTAGTCCACATGGTCGAAGACTTTGCCGGAGAACGACCCATACAGTCCGTCGTCAATGATGTACCACGGCACGCCGCTGCGGATGTTCTTGCCCAGCACCCGCGTCACCAAGGTCATGCATTCGGCGACCAGGCCTCGCCCCGGTTCGGCGATTAACCGCACGGACACGTCTCCGAACACATCGGCAAGGCTACGGGAGACGGAGTCGCAGTAGTCGGCCAGCGTGATAATTTGGCTGCCACGGTAGGGAGCTGGAAAACCGCCACCGATGTCTAGCACTTCCAGCACAAAACCGGCCGCGGCGGCTTCGTCCCAACACCGTCGGACACGTTCCAAGACAATCCGGTAGTCTTCCGGGTCGAGGCACTGCGAACCGACATGGAACGAGAAACCGCGGACGTCGAGGCCTCGCTGCCGAGCGGCAATCAGCAACGATACGACTTCGCTGGGGTCGGCACCAAATTTGGCCGACAGATTGATCATGCTGCTATCGGCGCTCATCGCCAAGCGCAGCAGCAGCCGGACATCGGGTGTGTGTTGCTGGATCTTGTCCAGTTCGCCGGGGTTGTCGTAGACGAACCAACGCACGCCCGCTTGGTAACAATCGAGCAGATTGCGGGTCGTTTTGCAGGGGTGGGTATGCAGCATTTGCTGCGGCAGAAAGCCCGCTTCTTGAGCGGCCAATAATTCGCCGTACGAACAGACATCAACCGAACAGCCCTGTTCAAACAGCGTCCGCAAGACGTGCGGGTTCGGGTTTGCCTTGGCGGCATAGAACAGTTCGACTCCTGGCAGATGTTCGGTCATGGTCCGAAAGGTCTGGACCAGTTTCGACCGGGATACGACCAGCAGGGGTGTGCCGTATCGGTCGCCCAAATCGCGTGCTTCTTCAAAGGACAACACACTTTGGGAGTGCCGCAGCGTGTGCGGCTTCAGGATGTCGGTTTGCATATGGTTGGATTACACCTCGCCTTCGATTGTTAAAGCGAGCCAATGTCCGAGGCGGAGCTGTGGCTCTCGTACTGAAACTCCGCTGCCTGAATTAGGCAGTCGCAACCATTGCGACGCTATGCGGTGGAATCAAATCAAGTCATTAATGGGGCCCGCGGGCTGCAGGCTAGAGCAATTCTTGCATTCAAGCGGCGGTAGTCTAGTGATTGGCGGCACGATTGCAATGAATCGCGATGTTCCCCATTCACAAGGATTACCTAAAAGCGATTACTTGCCACTCCCGGCAATGAATTTTTGCAGCGCCGCGGGCAGCGGCGAGTCGAACAGCATGGGCTGGTCGGTAGCCGGGTGCTGAAATCCCAGCGTTTTCGCATGCAGGGCGATCCGTTTGCGAATCCAACGCGGGTGGACGGCTAGATCGGTCCGGTAACGCGGGTCGCCTAATACCGGGTGGCCAGCGTTGGCAAAGTGAACGCGAATTTGGTTCCGCTTGCCCGTTTCCAAAGTCGCTTGGACCAGCGTGGTATCGGACATCCGCCGCAGCACCTTGTAGAAGGTGATGGCTTCTTCGGTTTTCGACGAAGGAGCGGTCGCGTAGCGGTCGAGGTTCTTGCCGGTCGCTAGATGGGCGTGAAAGGAGCCTTCGTCGCGCCCCATGACACCGGCAACAATCGCGGCATAGTCCCGCCGCGGCTTGCGTTGCTTGAACTGGTCAATCAGGCGCTGAGCCACCGCTTGGTGTTTGCCGAAGACGAGCAGACCGCTGACGTCGCGGTCGAGTCGATGCACGAGGCAAGCTTCTTTCACTCGCCGCGAATGGCTGAGGTAGATCGAAACGCGTTCGACCAACGTATTTCGTTCGTTGTGATCGGTCGGAACGGTCAACGAACCGGCGGCCTTGTCAACGACGATTAAATGGTCGTCTTCGAACACGACGGTAAACGTGCGGTCGTCCCATTTGCGTTTCTTCTCGCGGTAGCGCTGATGGGAATCATAGTGGACAGCGACGACGTCACCGGCAACCACTTCGGTCGCCAAGGTGTCGCAAGGTTGATCATTGATAAAGACACAGCCATGGTCAAAGATTCCCCGAATTTGACTTCGCGAGACCTCGATCAGTTGCCGCACCACGAGGTCGACACGTCCTGCACTGTCGGCATCGACCGTCGTGGAAAGAGTTTTTGGAGCCATTAACTAAGCGACCGGCTTTTGGATCGCTTTCATTTCGGCTGCGACGCTGCTTTCGTCCGGCGTCGCATCGTTATTCAAGTCGAACCATTCTTCCTTGAACTCCATGTAACCGCCTTTGCCCTTGGCTGCATTTTCAAGAGCCACGTTGGTACCCAACGCGATTACGGCGTCTCCCATGGCCACTTCCGGATAGCAGCGTGGGCGGTTGTTTGGATCGGGATTGCGGATGCAATAGGCCCAATGCTCGATTTCTTCCCGATAACCGCGACTGACCGGACCCGACTCGACGCCTTGGGACAACGGAGCCGAGTAGTCGCCGCTGGCGCTGGTGTCGAGCACGTAGTTGCCGCCCTTGGATTGGGCCACACCCACGCGAGCCGACGGGTTACTGTCGCGATATAGCAGCACATCGATCTCTTTGTCCAAGATCAACGTGCCCTTACTGCCCAGGACGACTTCGCCCCAGCCACCAAAGCCGTTGCCGTTGATCGTGGAGTAGGTTACCACGACCTTCTTATCCGGGTCTTGTTCATACGAAGGAACGCCGCCGTTGGGGTAGTTCAAAACCCTGTCCTTGTACCCGACATCAAAGGAAGCGGCGTACTCAGGTCCAGGGAATTCGAACATACAGTAGACGTGGTCATCGGCGTCGCGATCTTGCGGCATGATATGCCGACCGCCGACCGCGTGGACACTCAGCGGATGCACCTTCTTGCCGTCATCGCGAAGCGAACTGAGGAAGATGCTAACCGCGTCCAACTGGTGGCTGCCCAGTTCGGCCATCAAGCCACCGCCGGTGCGATTGAACAATCGCCAGCGGTGCAATTCTTCCATCGGCGTGACGAGGTAATCGCCAAGGTTGTACTGCTGGTAGCCGTATTCCGCCGGATCGACGTACTTGTCCATATCCCAAGCTTCGAAGTAAGCCACCTCTTGCCGCAAGCGTTCGATGCTTTCGAAATCCTGAGACGGATTCTTCGGGTCCATCAGTTCCGCGAGTTTCTTCTTGCGATTGTTCAAATCACCGATGATCTTGTTGAAGACGCTGCCATTGACAGTCGTCTCGCCACCGGGCAGGGGCATCTTCCAACTATCGCCACCGGGAGCATTCCCGCGGTGCCACTGCGCCCGGATGTGGTGCAGTTGGCCCAGCAAACCCCAGCGAATCAAGTTGACCGCGTTGTCGTACTTGATGTTGTAATGCCGTTGGTGGCCGGTGGCCAAATGCAACGGATTGTTCTGCTTGTCTTTCAGTTCATAAGACATGCGACCCATCGCTTTGCACTGGGCAACATTATGGGCCATCAGTTTTTCGGTCAGCACGTGCAAGCCCAAAGCCATCGCCTGTGCCGCCACGGGGGCATGCAGCCAGAGTGGCAGAGCGATGATGACCGCTTCGATGTTGGGATCCTTCAAGCACTCTTGAATGCCGCCATTGGTGCTGTCGTAGACCTTGATTTCCTTTTCGGCCTCGGCTCGCGTTTGATAACCGTAGACATTCAGCAAACCTGGTCGGCGGTTTAGCGCCGAAGGCGAAGACCAGTCACCGTGGAACGCACGATGCAGGCTGAAGGGACGAATATCGCAGATCGCCTTAACGGTGACGTAATCCGGGTTGCAGCCCCCGATCAACACGTTGCCTTCGTCGCCCGTTCCAATCACTGCCACGCGGACCGGATCGTTGACTTTGCTGTAGCCAAAATACGCGGCCCCTAAACCGCCGGTCGCCACCAGTCCGGTACCGACTGCACCTTTGAGGAAATCGCGGCGATCAACTTCGGGGCCCTTATCAAAATAGGCATCGACCGCACTGTAATAGTTGGCCTTGCCGACGTCGCGTTGTTCTTCGGATAGCTTATCCATTTCAATTCTCCTCCGACGGCCAAGACCGTCGAACCAAAGCGTGCAGGACGAAATCAAACCCGGCAAAGCGACCGGCACCGGTGCCAGCAAGGACCAAGCAGGCCATCGCCTCGATCAGTTGATAATTAGTGGAACCCGGCCCCGACGAGGGAGGGTATTGAGACAAAAAGACTGAAAACAGGAAACCGGCAGCAGCCAACGATATGACGGGCGTCAACACACCGAGCATCAAGCAGATGCCGATCGTCATATCGAAGTAAGGTACCCATTGATTGATCAAATCAAGCTGCTGCGGGTTCATGTCGGGTTCAACAGGTTTATACAACCGATAGTAACCTCGACGCTCTTGTTGATCGGTGGCCAAATCATTGACCGACTTTTCATAAACCGTCCAAATGTTGTCGATCTTAACTAGCACAGGCGCTACCAAACGTTTCCATTCTTGCTGGATCGTTTTTCGCTGCTCGGCCAAACTGGCGACTCCGTCGCGGGTGGGGTCTTCCTTCAACTTGGCGATCCGCTGGCGACCGAGGTTGTACTCTTCGATTTCGGCCGCGTTGGTGTCGAGTTCGTACTGCACTTGCTTGACCGCCGAAACGTAGGCGGCCTGTGCGTCGGTCGCCTGTTCTTCGTTGAAGTCGTAGTGTTTTCCGGCCATCTCGCGGAAGACCGCAAGGTGCTTCATCGAACGCTCGACATCGAGCCTCGCGAAGCCTTCGCGGTCTGGCAAAAGCTCATGAAAATAGTGAGCAAACGGACCGCTGGCATTTGCGAAAAAGGGCTCCGCACTCCAGCTTCCGCCCGTCTTTTTGTCGACGCCTTCGCTGTAGAAATGCCAACCGATGGTGATACGCAGCAAGACCAACATCAAGACGCCGATGATGCCCAGAAATCGCGGGTATTCACCCCATCCAATCGCCAGGCGAAGTGGCGAGACAAGCACTTTCTTAAACAATCGGAACTCCGCGCGGTTACGTCAGAAAAAAGATCAGATAGGTCGGGGCATCAAACACTAGAGGGGGCACCAGGTGGGGGCCACACACTCCAAATCTTTCAGCCCGCAGTACAACCCATCTGCGGTAAAGAAGGGTGAAAGGGGGGAGAACGGTCGCCGCGGTTCGCGATGGCAGTCATCGTTGTCGCAAGGCAGAAGACGGAATGGGTCCTCGCTTCGCTTCCACATGACTCTCGCTTCAACCGCACACTGCACCGAACGTTTTGCGAGCCCGTTGCCGGGCTACCTTTCAATTATGGCAAGCCGTGGCCTATTCGCCAACCGATAAGCCGACAAAACCTGCCCAAAACTCGAATTCTAGCGGGCTCTCCCCCGCTGGGGATTGTGCCGATTATGGCGGCGGAAGCCGGTCTTATGGCTGTTTTTGTTGTAGGGACTGTATGGATTGTGCCGATCGTCACACTTATGCGTGGGCCTGTAGTGTCTCGCGCCAAGCTAGTTTTCCCGCAATTGGCTACCCAAATATGAATTCACAGCACGTTCCCTCTCGCTTCCGACGCTGGGCAGCTAGAGGTTTTGATCTCGGTTTTGGTTTCCGGCGACCCGCGCTGGCGAGCATGCTCGTTGCCACCGCCGTCGGCTCCTCGGCAGTCGCTCAGCAGCCTCGGCCGTTTGCCGCGCCGCCGCGTCCGGGAGCCACTCAGCCCCCCATGCAGCCAGTTCCCGGTCAGCAATCCGCGCCTCCGCAGAATCAAGGTTTGCCCCCGGCTAATGGGCAGCAGGCTTACACGATGCCGCCCCAGGCAGCCGCACCGTCCGCAGCCGCACCGTCCGCAGCCACTCGACCGGCGCCGGTGTTGCGAATCATTCCTGTGCCACCGATGCATGTGTCGACGGTCGGGACGGCAGTCGCACTGCGATATCGGACGGCCCCCAACGTTCAGATCTCTCCAGACCGTCGCGAAGGTCGCCTTCTCGTAATGGCTCCCGAGGCACTGCATGCCCAGATCGCCAGCGATGTGGCGCGCCTGCTGCCGCCCGATGCGGGTGAAGTGCAACGTGCTTACGGCGAAGGGACACCCGGCACCGGAGCGTCGCAAGTCAGCTACGGCCCGGGGTCGGTCAAGGTTTCGCTGCACCGCGTCGGTTGGCAGCGTTTCGAGGACCACTTGGCTGCCGCGGCGGGTCGAGCCATCCCGGTGACGACCCAACGTAATGGCGAAGTCGCCACCTTCCAGTTGGTCGACGAGCCGCTGCAGGGAACGACGATCGAGGTCGACCGCCGCGCCAACTCGGTGACGGTGTTCGCGCCCAAACCAAGCATTCCGGGTTGGCAAAAGATGATCGGCTCGCTCGACCAGGCCGATCTGCCGGCCGGAGGAATCACGCAGTTGGTGCGTATTCAAAACGCGGAGCCCGCGCCGATTCAACGTGCACTGCGGTTGCTGGGGAATTTTGGGGAAGAGGACGCCACAGCGGTCACCAAGATCGCTAACACGCCGTTTGCCGTTGCGGTCCAGCAACCGTTGCCTCAGGGAGGCGACCGCGCGCCGCAACCACCAGGACAACAACCACCCGCCGCACAGGTCGAAGGGGAAGCCCCCGCGGCCGACCCTGCCCAAGGGGTGGGACTGATCGGCGACGTGCAGATTCAGTTCGTGCCGGAACTGGGCATTATCGTGCTGAAGGGGAGCAAGCGAGATGTCGCTCGGGTCCAAGATGTGATCAACGAAATCGAAGCCAAGTCGGCGATCACCCAACCGGAAGTGGTGGTGCACCAACTGCAGCACGTCAACAGTCAGGCGATGGAAGAATTGCTGACCGAACTGTACACCGAAGTGTTGTCGGCTCGCCAAGGTGAGGTCAGCATCACTTCGCTCGACAAGCCCAACGCTTTGCTGTTGATCGGTCGTGCCGAAGCGGTCAACGCGGCGAAAGAGCTGATCGAAAAACTCGACCAACCGGTGGCTCCGGCCACGCAGTTGCGCGTCTTTCGACTCGAACATGCGTCGGCTGTCGATGCCGAGGAAACGGTCCGTGGCTTCTTTGTCGATCAACCAGGCAGCGAAGATGTCCGGCCCGGTTTGGGTGTTCGGGCACGGGTCACGGCCGACTACCGCACCAATTCGCTGATCGTGCAGGCCGCCCCTCGCGACTTGTTGGAAGTTGCCAAACTGATCAGCGATCTGGACGTACAAAACATTCCGGCTCAAAGCGAACTGCGAGTCATCAAGCTCCGCAACGCGTTGGCCGAGGATCTGGTGGAAGTCATCCAATCGACAATCACGGGCGACGATGAGAACGCAAATGAAAACGTCACCGCCGGTTCATCGACGCTGTCGATGGTGGTGGTGGACGCCGAAGGGAACCGGACGTTGAACTCCGGTATTCTTGCCGGGGCGGTGGTGACCGCCGACCCGAACGCCAACGCGATCGTGGTTCGCGGTCCCAGTACCAGCTTGCCGTTGATCGAAGAACTGATTCGTCAGCTCGACCAGACCGCCGGCATCGAATCGCTAGTGAAAGTCTTTACGCTCGAAAATGGCGACGCGACTCAATTGACTTCCGCGCTGCAACAACTGTTCGGAACCGACGCCACAACCGGTGGCGTGGGAGCGGGCAACTTAATCGGGTTGCCGCCTGCGACCGCGGGTGCGGAGAGTTCGCTGGTATCGCTTCGGTTCTCCTCGGATGTTCGTACCAACAGCATCATCGCCAGCGGTTCAGCGAGCGATTTGGAAGTGGTGGAAAGCATCCTGCTGCGGCTCGATACGTCGGGTTTCGCCGACCGGATGTTCGAAGTCATTTGGTTGCGGAACCAATTCGCTCCCGACGTGGCCGCGGCGTTGCAACAGTTCGTAATCGACCGCCAGACTCGGTTGCAAAGCATTCAACAGGCACAGCAAGGTGGCCTCAGCCCCTTCGATGCGTTGGAGCGTGACGTGGTCGTGGTCGCCGAACCGGTCAGCAACAGCTTGGTGATCAGCGTCGCGCCGCGACTGTACAGCACCATCCGCCGCATGATCGACCAGCTCGATCGACGGGCTCCGATGGTGTTGGTCAAAGTCCTGATCGCCGAAGTGACGTTGAACGACGGCTTCGAATTCGGCACCGAGCTGGGCTTGCAAGATGCCTTGCAATTCGACCGTGGCCTCGCGTCGTTGCCTGTAACCGGTGCGGCCAACCCGCAAGGTCTGCCATTGGGGCCGGCCCCTGCATCAAATCGCGGCTTTAACTTTAACAATGCCGGAGCGGCAAACGCTAACAGCGTGAACGCCGGTTCGTTGGCCGAACGTGCGGTGACGTCGTTCGCTACCGGGACCAGTAGTTCGCAGTTCGGCTACGGTGGCTTTGTGCTGAGTGCTGCCAGTGATTCGATCAGCCTGCTGATGCGAGCCCTGCAAGATGCCGGGCGTCTGCAGATCCTCAGCCGCCCGCAACTGATGACGCTCGACAATACGCCGGGCATCGTTCAAGTCGGTGCGTTGGTGCCTCGGATCACGAACGTGACCACGAACGCACAGGCCGGCACGACGTTCGGCACGGAAGACTTACAGGTCGGCTTGATCCTGCGCGTTACGCCCCGAGTGGGACGTGATGGACTGATCGTGATGAATGTCGACGCCATCCGTTCGGCCGTTGACAATGTCGCCCAGGGGATTCCGGTTGGCTTCAGTCCTACCGGAGAGGTGATCACCAGTCCGCAGATTCAACAGACGCAGGCTCAGTCGGT
>CAYZHQ010000028.1:15574-29070 GCA_964477385.1 uncultured Pirellulaceae bacterium | reverse complement strand
GGCATGCCCGCTCCAGGATCGATCGTTCCGCCGCCACCACCGGTGGTCGACGAGGCGATGATGATCGAGCCGGCTCAGTACCGCGCTCCGGCTGCCAATGCGGCGGTGCCGGCAGCGACGCCGGCCGCCCCACCAGCCGATCGCTTCCGGCGACCGACCCCAGCCGCGGCATCGCCTTACAGCACCCCGGCCACCCGCTAGCCGAGGCTGTGACATCGGCCTGCAAGGTTACTTATTGAAGCGTCGCACGTGCATGCCACCGGTGATTCCCGTTCGCTGGATGCAGGTGCGTCGTTGTTAACGTGTATTTCACTGACCCACTTCTCTGGAAACGGATTTCCGAGTCGCACAATGAACACATATTTCAATCGCGCCGCCGCCACGGTGGCTCTCACGGCAACCCTCTGCTTCAGCGGATGTGCTGTGATGAAAGGCGAAAAGTCGCTGAAGGATTCTTTGCCCTTTGCTAAGCAGGACAAGGAGGAGCAGGAAGCGTATCCGACGCCGCAGAAGATGGCCGTCACTTGGACGCCCGACATTATTTTGCGCACCGGCGCGACTCCGACACGCGGGTTTGGGGGACGTATTTTCTTCTACGATGAAAAAACACGCCCCGTGCCGGTCGAAGGCGAATTGGCAGTGCAAGCGATCCGTACCTTGCCGGGTGAAGAGCCCGAGCTGAAGCGGTACGCGTTCACTCCCGAGCAGTTCACCAAGCACTACAGCAACTCCGACCTGGGGGCTTCGTACAGCATTTGGATCCCTTGGGACGCCGCGGGTGGCGAAGAAACCAAGATCACACTGGTGCCTTCGTTCAAGACCAAAGCGGGGCGGCTGTTGCAAGGCACCTCGTCGGTTGTCAATCTGCCCGGTAAGAGTGAACGCGACGATACCGCGTTCGATCTGCCGCCCATCGATGCGACCGCCTCGGGACCTTACAACGGCGGTGCCTGGAGTCTTGGGAATGTGAATCGCTCGCCCCGTGGCGGTTTGACCACCACGACGATTCCAGTCCGCGGTGGATTGGGACGCGGCCCGCAAGTTTCACCACGGCAACCGCTTCCCGGCGCTTTGTCGGCGGAAGATTTGTTGGCGCGATTGCAGCAAGCCTCCGGTAACCAGCCTTCGGCAAATGCTCCGGTGCAAGCGGCCGTTGCGAACACGACCGGTGAGCCGCCCGCTGCTGGGGTGACGACCGCTTCGGCGGTGGCTCCGGTCGCGAAGCCCACTCGCGAGGCTCCGCGCCCCGCGTTCCAGTTGCCTCGGCATCCCAACGATCGAACGAACCGTTAAGGTGCGTTGAGGCCGTAGCGGGATCGTTAACGATTGACCTGAATCTCCCCGGCGTGGATCGACTCCACGCCCGATTCAGTTGCCACGGCGAGCGATCCATCGTCTTGGACGCCGATTACCCGCCCGGCGATCACACGATTGGGCTGGGCGATGCGAACGGAGCGGCCGGTGAGATAGCAGCGTCGACGGAAATCGTTTAGCAAGCCAGCGGGGTCCTGTTCGAGTTGCTGCAAACGCTCGAGCAGTTGCTGAACCACGGTCGGCAGAATGGCATAGCGTGAAGGGCAGCCCGTCGTGACGAGATGCAGCGACGTTGCGCGGGTTTGAACGTCGGGCGGTGCGAGCGACAGATCGGTCGTGACATTCAGTCCCACCCCGATCACGGTCTCCACGGCGGCGTGGTTGTTGGCTTCGACCAACAACCCGGCGACTTTCTTGTCAGCGATGTAAACGTCGTTGGGCCACTTGATTGCCGGTTGCACCGGAGCGATTTGGTGGGCCGCGGCATCGGCCACGCCCATGCCGGCGGCTAACGCGATCCAGCAACGCTGCTCGGCGGATAACCAAGGCAGCGACAGACGGATCGAAAACGTCAGCGTGCCGGAATCGGCGTACCACGGACGTCCCAAGCGACCTCGTCCGGCCGCCTGTCGATCGGCGACGGTCAAGCGTGGCAAGTTGTCCGCCGTGGGCGATTCACGAAGGGCCAACGAGTTTGTGGAATCGGCCAATTCGTAGTAGATCGCCGAAGCACACGCGCCACCGGCCAAGAGTCGTTCGATCGCTTGTCGGCCCAGCGGATCGGTTTCGCCGATTTGCACCAGCCGTGTTGTTCGCTCGTTATCGGCCTGTTCCATGCGTCAGTACGTCCTCGTACATGTCGTGATATTGCTGGACCACACGCTCGCGGGTGAATCGCTGTCCCACCGTCGCTTGGGCGGCCGTGGTGATCTGCTGACGAAAAGGGGCGTCCTCGGCCAGTCGCCTCAGCGCCGCAGCATAGCCCTCCACATCGGCTTGGTCGACGACCAAGCCCGTCACGCCATCGTCGACCACTTCGGTGTTCCCGCTGACATTGCTGACGACGACTCCCAAACCCATTTGCATGGCTTCCACCGGAGCGATCGGCAACCCCTCCCAACGCGACGCCAGCAGAAACAGGCCGCAACGCTGCATCGCGGCGAGCGCCTGGTCGCGCGGCAAGGAGCCATGGACGGTGACGTTGCGGATCGATTCCCGTTCGATCCGCTGGCCGATCTCGTGCTCCATGTCTCCGCCACCAATCAGGTCAAAGTGAAATCGTTCGGCGGTGCATCGCCGAGCGATATCGAGCACCAGATGTGGATCTTTCTGCAGCGTCAGGCGCCCGAGGACGGCAACGCGACGAGGATCGGCATCGGAGTGTGCCGCGGGGATATCGCGGACACGAATTCCGTTATGAATCACCACGCCCTGTTTACCCGCTGGCAGCAGTCGGTACTGTGCGGCGAGTCGTTGGTCGTAATGACAGACCAACACGGTTTGATCGATCACTCGGCTGCTTTTGCGCTCGGCCATCGCCGCCAGTTGACGCAGCGCGTAAGGTTTTTGCAAAAAGTGATAGCCGCGGACCGTATAGGCCGTTCTCCATGTCCCTTGGACGCCACTGCGAGCGTAGAAGAACGCGGCTCGGCCTCCATGCAGGTGCACCAAGTCGGCTCGTGCCGCCGCCGTCACAACCGCCAATTCGCGTGGCGCACGTCGATCGATCCGTCCGGCAAAGAAGTCGACCTCGCCCAGCACTTCGGCTCCCAATTTCGCCGCATGCTCGGTCGCGTAAGAATTACGCTGTGAACAGAAGGCGACTTCGACACCGCGCGCCAGCAGGTCTTCGGTCAGCGCCAGAACATTCGTCGTTCCGCCGCCCGGCGTTCCGTCGGCGACGATTTGCAGTACACGCATCAGACGGCTCCTAAGGGTTGAGGGTCACGCTGGCCGTGGAAGGCGGTTTCGGCTTGATCGTCGTCGGCTTCAACGTCGTCGGAGAAGTCGGAAGGATTCAACTGCAAGATCAAGCCGGTCACTAAATACAGCACCGGCATCGAAAGCCACAGCGTGTAGGTGTCGCCGAGCACCGATTGCATGGCTTGACCCACCCAGACGCCGGCCATCATCAGTGCATAACGGTTGCCGGCTAGGCCTTGCCGGAACAGTGCGTAGAGCAACGCCAACGTAAAACTGACTAACAACAGCAACCCCATCGCACCGGTTTCCAGCAGCGTCGAAAGGATGCTGTTGTCGGGAACTCGTCCGGGAATTAGGGACGGGCTGTTTTTGTAGCCGCAACCGAGCACCGTATGTTCGCCGGCGATGCGGACATATCGCTTCCATGAATCGAGTCGTCCGGAAGAGAAGCGGTTGACGCTGTTCGATTCCGAGGGGAGAAACCGATCGACTTGATGGGCGAACCGCGACTGAGAAGAAAGCACTCCCGATTGGTCGGCAATTTTCAGCAGCGACATGGCGAAGACCAGCAAGATCACAAACACCAAGCCGCCGATCAGCGTGTTGCTCAGCCGTCGTGGCCGGTAGCGTTGAAACAGCACAATTCCGATGGCGGTCCCACCGAGGTTCACAATCGCGGAACGGCTCGATGCGGCGGCGATCGCATAACCACCCAGCCCCAGCAAGACCAACAGCACCCATTTCCACCGGCGCACCGGACGGGCCAGAACCAGACAACTCGCCACGATCGTCATCCAGGTTGCGGTCAGGTGACCAAAGTGAGTCGTTTCGCCCACCAAGCCACCCGCGCGATACGCCGAACCACCTCCGCTGTACCAGATTTTTTGCTGAGCATCACGAATGGGAATTTGCAACCACCACACCACTAGGCTGATCAAAATCGCCACCACCCCGCCCCAGAAAAATGCCCAGGCGGCTCGCTCCACCAAGCCGCGATCGACGGCCATTCGCGCACCGAGGAAAAAGGGCAAACAGATTCCCAGCAGCCGCACCCACTTCAATCCCGCCGTGAATTGCATGCGTTGGCTGTTGATTTGGAACAGCGACAAAAAGGCGACCGCCAGAAAAGCGATCAGCAGCCAGTGACAGATGTCGATTCGCCCTCGATAGCGGCTGAACAGCAGAATGACAACCAGCACCGGCATCATCGGGTCGCTCATCCCCAGACGCTCGCCTACCGGCAAGACCACGATCGGAACGAAAAAAGCTAACAGCAGCACCGACCACTCGGCAACCGTTTGGATCAGCGCGGTTCGAGAGTTTCTCGCAACCAAAGGACGCCGCAAGGGGCGTTCGACCGACATGGGCTGGTCGTGGTAACGCTCGGGCAACGATTCAAGGTGTCCGTCAGCCACGGCGGTCTCCACGGTTGGGTTGCACGAGAACCGGCGCAGCGTGAACCGCGGCCGCGGACTCTTCTGGCGTGGACCAGGCGGGCCAAGGCAAGGAGACGACGCCAGTTGTGCGATACGCCAACCAGGTCGCGGTGAGGTTTTCGGTCGCGATCGCCAGTGCCGCTGCGCAGGCGGCACCGGTAACTCCCCCGTTGGGCACCAGCAGCAAGCAACCAACAAGATTCACCACGAACCCCGCCGTGCCGGCTTGCCGCAACTGCGTCTCGTGCCCGGTCATGATCAAAATATAGCCAACCGAACCGGTGGCGACGTTAATCAGTTGGCCGACCGCGAGAATTGCCAGAGCTGGCGCTGCGGGAGAGAAGTCGTCTCCCATCCAACCGAGAATCCAACTGCCGAACAAGCCCATCGCGAGGGTTAGCGGCAAGGCGACGAGAGTCATCAACACCGACGTATTGCGTGCCAGGCGGCTGATGCCTCGCAAGTCTCCCGCCGCATGCAATCGCGCGAACCTCGCCGGCGTGACGCTGTTGAAGGCCAGCAGAATAAACATGATCAGGATCGCCAAGCGTGCCGCAGCGCCAAACTGCCCGACCTGATCGGGCTGTGCAAAGATGCCCAGCGTGACCAGTGGCAGCCAATTGCCAGCCATCGTGAACAGACCGAAGATCAACAACGGCACTCCCGCACGACGCATCGTTGGCAGTTCGCTGGCCGCATGCCGCGTGACCGGGCCCGCGAAACGACGCAACGAAAAATAGGCGACGGTCGCGGCAAGGTAGGTTGCCGTCATGTAGCCGATCGCCGCCAACAGTAACGACTCTTGTCCCGAGACTTTCATCAACCCCAGCAGAACAGCAAAGCTGAGCGGAACGATGCCAGTGTGGTAAAAATTTCCCATTCCTGGTCGGTCGATCGCCTTGTGAGATTCCGACCACAGCGACAGCATCGCGTAGGCTGGAATGGCGGCGGCACACCACGGCAAAATCTGCAGCAGGGCAGGGTCGTCGAACACGAATCGAGCCAGCAGTGGCGTCGCGAGTCCCAGCAGCAGAGCGATCGCGAGCGAACTGATCGCCGCGTGCTTGCTCGCGTCTTGAACGGCCGCCCAGTAGCGAGGCCGATCGTTATCGCCCCAAGCTTCGCTGGCGATCCGCAGCATTGCAAAATCAAGGCCGCGGCGTCCGACCAGCGACAGCATGATCATGAACGTCAGACCCAACATCAACGAACCGCTGCCGTCGGCACCGAATAGCAATGCCAAGGCAATGGTGACAATCAATTGGCCAGCCGCCCCCAGGCCTCGTCCCATTAAGGCACGGGCGACGCTCAGCAGCAGCGATTTGCCCGACGACACGACGGCGGCTCCAGGGGCGATGAAGGTTCCGAAAAAGAATGAGGGTTTACGGTAGTCGGCACCCCCGGTCCCTTCAATCCGCTGACCAGCCGCTTCTCCGAGCGTTTAGGCTAGCCGCCGTCATAATCGGAAGGAAGCGCCATCGGCTGGCGCTGAGAGGCCAAACTCCCTCAGCAGGAGACGTGGCAAACGCGTCCACCTCCGTCGCGGCCGAGAGGTGGCGGCGGTTTCTTGTTTCTCGGGGCTTCCGCTGGGAACCTCGCGGCAAAGGTCCTGCACAATCGCACCGCTGGAATGTGTCGAACTGTAACGTGTGATCTACCGGCCGACGTTTTTTTCGACACAATGGCAGCTCATCGGTCTGAACGAACCTGCCGTCTGCTGGAGGAAGTCCTTGTCCCACCGCCTATTGATCGTTGAAGACGACATTGACTTGGCCCGGATGGTCGCCGACTTTTTGCAGGGCGAGGGATTCGTGGTTTCGATCGAAGGTAACGGTTTGGAAGCGGTGAAGCGAATCAAGGAAGACGCCTTCGACGCCATGATTCTCGATATTGGAATCCCTGGGCTGGATGGGATTTCGGTTTGCGAACAGGTTCGTTCCCAATTCGAAGGTCCCATCTTGATCCTGACGGCACGCGGTGAGGAAATCGATGAGGTGGTGGCGCTGGAGGTCGGAGCCGACGACTACATGGCCAAACCGGTTCGACCGCGCGCCTTGTTAGCCCGCTTGAAAGTCCACCTGCGGCGAACCGATCCGCATGCCCCGGCGATGGTCGGACGGAAGCTGCATGTCAACGGCTTGCTGATCGACCCGGCGAGTCGGATCGTGCTGCTGGATGATCAAAAGGTGGGCTTGACCACCGCCGAATTTGATCTGCTGTTTTTCCTCGCCGAACGTGCGGGCAAGGTGGTGCAGCGGAGCGAAATCTACGAAGCGCTGCTCGAGCTACCGTATGACGGATTGGACCGTTCGATCGACTTGCGGGTCTCGCGGTTACGAAAAAAGTTAGGCGACGACCCAGCGTTACCAGACCGCATCAAATCGGTCCGAGGTGTCGGCTACATTTTGGCAACCGAAACATGACGCGACTGTTCCTGCGTTTCTATCTCGGCGTGATCGTCATTCTGATTTTGGCTTGGTTGATTCAAGGTTATGTGTTTCGCCAACGAACGATCAGCAAGAACATTCGCGTGATTGAACAAGCGTTGTCGGGCGGTCCGCAGATGACTCGGGAACGCTTGCTCGCAGTACCGGCCGACGAACGTGCCGCGGTCTTCGCCGACATTCAGTCGCACTTTGATTTTCCGGTGCGTCGGACGCAGGCAGCCAATTATTCGATGAGCGAAACGTATCGTTCGCGGTTGGCCGATGGCGAAGTCGTGTTGTATGGCGATTCCGTGTTTGTCGCCATGCCCGACGGCGAAGAGTTGCTGGAGTTCGGTCCGCTGCCACGGTTTTCAGGCCCCAGCCAAACCGAAGTGTTGGTCGGATTCGGAGCCGTGTTTGCGCTGTCCGCGATCGCGATTGCGGTCCTGCTTCGGCCCGTGGTGTCGCAATTGCGCGCCGTCGAACAAACCGCCACTGCGATCGCGGGTGGGGAGTTGTCGGCGCGGATCGATCACAAGCGGGCCATCGGGCATCTGGCAATCGCCAAAGCTTTTAACTCGATGGCCGAACGGACGGAAACGATGGTGCGGGCGCAGCGGGAATTATTGCAAGCGGTCTCGCATGAACTGCGCACTCCGTTGGCTCGTATTCGGTTTGCCGCCGAGTTGATGGAAACGGCCAAGACCACCGAGGAACGCAGAGAGCGATTGGCATCGGTCGACGACGCAGCGCAGCAACTCGACGATTTGGTTGGCGAGCTGTTGACCTACGTGCGGCTTGACTCCAAAGTCGGGACCATTGCCCACGAGCCGCTGGAGATTGAGGAACTGTTTGGCGAGCTGTTGCAGATCTATTCGACGTTGTATCCCGACATCGACTTTAGCGTGGATCCGGCAAGCGAAGCGATTGAGTTACGATGTGACCGATCAGGGATGCAGCGAGCGGTTGGCAATTTGGTTAGCAACGCTGCCAAGCATGCTGAAGATAGGGTGGTGCTAACCGCATCGTCGGCGCAAGGTTTGGTACGCATCGCGGTGGATGACAACGGGCCCGGTATTTCGGCAGTCGATCGCAAGAAAGTCTTCGAACCCTTCGTGCGATTGGAAGCGGCCAGCCAGCGCGGCATCGGGTTGGGGCTTGCGCTCGTGCGACGCATCGCCCTCAGCCTTGGCGGCGATGTTTCGGTCGGCGATTCTCCGCTGGGCGGTGCGCGATTTCAAATAGATTTGCCCGCTGAAACGGAGCGTCCGCGAGCCCAAACGTCCGCAACGCAGCCCTTAACCAAGGGAACGTAGCGATCAAACGGGGCCCGGTGGCTGCCAGCGTGCGGACGGGTGAATATACTGCGGCTTAATCTGCTTCGTTTCCCTCCTTGCCTGATGTTGCCGCTATGAAACGCCGTGATTTTATTGCAACCGCCGCCGCGGTTGGTTCGCTGTCCACTCTCTCGACCGCCCCTGTGACGGCAGCGGCGCCGTCTCCGCCGGCAGCGAAAATTCGTTTGGGTTTGAACACCAGCACCATTCGAGGCCAGAAACTGTCGGTTCCTGAGCAGATCCGCGTTACCGCCGCAGCCGGCTATGATGCGATCGAACCGTGGATGAGAGACTTAAATAAGTTCGTCGGAGCGGGTGGCAAAACGAGCGATTTGCGGAAGCAGTTAGAAGACGCCGGCCTGACGGTGGAGAGCGCCATCGGGTTCGCGCGCTGGATCGTTGACGATGAACAACAGCGTGTGGCGGGCTTGGAAGAAGCGGCACGCGACATGAGGTTGCTGGCCGAGATCGGCGGGAAACGGATCGCCGCGCCACCGATTGGGGCCCATGGTCGCGACGATAACCGACCCGATCTGGCGACGATTGCCACTCGTTATCGTGCGCTACTCGAGGTCGGAGCGAAGGAGGGAGTCGTGCCCCAATTGGAGCTGTGGGGTTTTTCGCCCACGCTCAGTCGCTTGGGGGAACTGGCTTACGTGGCAACCGAAGCGGCACACCCCGATGCCTGCGTCCTGCCCGACTTTTACCACATCTACAAAGGTGGCTCCGATCTGGCGGGTTTGAAAATGATCGAAGCGAGCAAGATGCACGTTTTTCATATCAACGATTATCCCAGCGATCCGCTGCGTGAGTCGATTGCCGACAAGGACCGCGTCTACCCCGGCGATGGTGTTTGTCCGCTGACCGAAACGATTGCGATGCTGATCGACAATGGCTTCGCCGGTTGCTTTTCCCTCGAGCTGTTCAACCCTGGGTATTGGCAGCAAGACGCCCTGCAGGTGGCTCGTACCGGGCTGGAAAAAATTCGCGACGTCCTGCCGACATAACCGCGTTTAATCGCCGGCTTACCGTTCGTTGGCGCCCTCGGGTGCCACCTCGTTACGGTTGCGACGATGCAGATACAGCTTGATCGGCACTTCGCCAAAGGGCAAGTGATCGCGCATCACGCTCAGCAAGTAGCGTCGATAATCGTTGCCGAAAGCTTTCGGTTCGTTGCACATCAACACGATGGTCGGCGGTTCGGTGGAAACCTGCGTGGCGTAGTAGACCTTGGGGCGGCGATTTTGGTACATCGGCGGCGGATGCTGGTCGATCGCGGCATGGACCAAACGATTCAGTTGTCCCGTCGTCACGCGATTGCGTGCTTGTTTGAACAACATTTGCGAATGGTTCAGCAGCGTCTTGACGTTTTTCCCGGTCTGGCCGGTGATGAAAGCGATCGGTGCGTAAGCCAAGGTGGGAAACTGATGTCGCAGGTAACGCACCCAGCGATCGGTGGTGACCTTGCCGTGCAACTGATCCCATTTGTTGATCACAAAGATGCAAGGCTTGTAATTTTCCATCACATAGCCCATCAGTTGCTTGTCGACTTTGCTGACCGTTTCCGCGGCGTCGAAAAACATCAGCACGACATCGGCTCGTCGCACCGAGCGTTGTGCGCGGTGCGTGCTGTAGAACTCCAGGTCGGTGCGGACACTTTTCCGTTTTCGCAAACCCGGCGTATCGATCGCCATGAAACGCTGGCCATCCAGATCGAACTGGACGTCCACACTATCGCGCGTCGTCCCGGCGACTTCGCTGACGATCATCCGGTCGGCTTGAGCCAACGTGTTCACGAAGGTGCTTTTACCGACGTTTCGTCGACCGACAATGGTGACCTTCATCTGCGGTTCGACTTCTTTGACCGAATGATCGCCCGCCGGCAAACGTTCGGTGATCAGGTCCAGCAGTTCATCACGGTTGCGATTCTGTTGGGTACTGACACAAATCATGTGCCCCCGACCGAGCTTGAAAAATTCGTTGGATCGTTCGTCGAGGACTTCGTTGTCGGCCTTGTTCGCGACCAGGATCACCGGCACATCGAGACTTCGCAGACGCTCGGCGACTTCTTCGTCCAGCGGCATCACTCCGGTTCGAATATCAACGACGAACACGATCACGTCGGCCGCCTGGATCGCGACATCGATTTGATGTCGCACATCGGCGGTCAAATTGTCGACATCTTCGACGCCCATCCCGCCGGTATCGATCATTTCGAAGAAACTCTCTTCGTGTTCGATCAGCGTCACCATGCGATCGCGCGTCACGCCCTCGTAGTCATCCACGATCGCCAAGCGGCGGCGGGCTAACCAATTGAACAGACTGCTTTTTCCGACGTTGGGACGTCCGACGATGACGACCTGGGGAACGGCCATTATGGGGAACCAAATACTTGCAAAAAGGAAACTCAATCGAAACTTGCGGGTGGATTCTCGCCTCAAAAGCCATTCTGTTCTAGCTGGCAGGCGAAAAACGTTGCCGGGAGGCAGCCGCGACGGCTACTACCTGCCCCACCAACGACTCCATTTCGAGTCGCCTGGAATCGTGGGGGAGCGACCATCGGCGACCGCCATCGCCGTGTCGGCTAGCTGTGAAATGCTGGTCAGAGGAGCCTCATTTCTCCACATCGCGGCACACCAGTGAGACAACGCGGTGGCTGTCGCGGGCGGCGAATCGTTGGGCTGCATGCGATTCGGCGTGATCGCCCAGTCGATCCATCGGGCCAACATGCGGACGTCGGCGAGCTGGCCCTTGGCCGGCATTGGTGGGGTTGCTGCTAACCCAAGTGTCCACTGCAGGGCCGGGCTGGGAAAGCCAAACCCGGCGTCGACGACCTGCAATTTTCCCGTCGGTTCACGCAGGACATTTTGAGGGTGCAGCGATCCGTGCGATAGCCCCAAGGCATGGATGGCCGCCACGGCGTATGCCACTTCGGCCCAATCCCGTAGCGAGTCATTCCATCGCGACGGACCTTGTGGCGACTGCGAAGCGGAGTCCGATCCGCCGCCCCGCCGCATGCGTTCCGTCCATAAGCTGCCCAAAACGTAGGGCCGGATCAGCGCGAACTGGCTGGCGCTCTCCGCCACCGCCTCGGGAGCGACGATCGCCCGGTGTTCGATCGTTGCCAGTCGCTCCAGCGCGTCGCCAATGGCGGTCGCCGCGTCACGATCGGGCAGGCGGCGTTTGGCGACGACCTTCACGACGATCGGTTGATTGTCCGCACGCATCGCACGCAGACAAACGACTTCGTCTCGCAAGGCAAACAATCCGGTCAGCCGCACATCGCCAGGTAGGTCCACATTGCAATATCGCTCCCAGTCGATCGACTGCGGCGGTGGCTCGTGTTGGAGTTCGAGGCGGTTGGCGTCGGCAGCGCGGTCGGCGCGATCGTCGCCCTGGGTACGCTTGGCGTCCTTTTTGTGCGAGCCATCGAACGAGAAATCGGATACCTCGTCCAAAGATGTTTCCAAGGTATCGACCGAGACGAGCTGTTGCAGACGACCGGCGAGCGAAGGAAAGCGTCGCTCCAGGTCTTCCGTCGTAACCGTCTGTCCCCGTTCCTGTCTCGCGCACACTTCGGCGTCGATCAGGTCGAGTACAAACTCGGCATCGTTGGCCAAGACGTGGAATTGGTCCAAGTAGTGCTCGGCGGCGATCGCGTGTCCGGCGCGCCAACAAGCCAGCAGATCGATGCAAGCCAAATCGAGCAACTCGCTGGGCGGCAGATGGCAATCGCCCAGTAGCTCGGACAACGCCGTGCGGCTGTCGGACTGGCGATGCCGACGCAACCAGGCGGCACGGTCGGGTGAGTCAAGCGGCGGATCAAGTCGACTCATCAGTCCCCTCGGTGGCAGTGGCGTCGTTGGCCAACCAAGCTTCGCGAACGTCATGGACGGCGCGGCGGTAACGCATCCGAGCGGTGTCGGGCGCGATGCCTAACTGGGCGCCAATTTCTTGCCAACTGAAATTTTGCAGCACCAAGTCGACGATCGGTGCATCGCGGGTTCCCAACTGTTGGCGAACACGACCGACCACTTCGCCTCGCAGCATGTGCTGGCTGGGGCTCGTTTGCATCGCTCTCACCTGATAATCCTCCACCGGGGTCGCATCGGTGCGGCGAAAATCCCGGCGCTGACGGCTGAGCGTGCGGAAGGTGTCGCGAACTTGATTGTCGATCGCTCGCAACAGGTAGTGAATCACGTCGGCCGGTTTGTCTAAGCGAACACTGCCTTGCTTTGCCAAGTCGACCAGCACCGCGTTGCAAACATCCATCGATTCGGTTTGGCTGGCGATTCCCATCTGCCGCAGACGCGTTCGAGCACGACGGCGCAGGTCGGGACCGAATCGCGTCCACAGTTCATCCAGGGCCGCCGATTCGCCGCGACGCAGTCGCTCGGAAAGGGAATCGAGCTCGGGCAAGGGGGTGGCTCCAGCCTTGTAGGGTTGGTTCGGGAGGGGGGCATGCCTGTTAGGTGCCGGCAGGTGGTTTGCTTCCAGCATACGCAGCGGGCGGCAGGAGAACAAACCACGGACAAACTGGGTAATTTAGGCCCGTTATTCCGACGATCCCTGTTGCAGCGAAGGAAGCGATGGTAAACATCCGAAGAAGAAGCCTGTGACAGATGTTTTGAGCTTCTCTGAGCGGGATAATCGATGACCAATTCGCAGCGGCTTGCCGCCGTTCGTGAACGACTTCGGGCGTGGTACGAAGCGCGTACGCAACATGCCGAGACGCCTTGGGAGATCGCCGAGTCAATTTTGATTCGTGACGGCTTCTACTGCGGCCGCACGTTTCGCTTCGCCGATTTCCGCGCCGTGTGGTTTCTCGAAGAGGAGCAGGTGAAAATATACGATACCGCCGGCGCCCTGCTGGAAAGCTTCGCCACGGTCGACGACGCCTTGCATCGCTCGACGATTAAGATGCCGGTGGCGGAATTACCGGTGACGCAGTCGCCCGCCGCCGAAGATCCGATCCGCCGAGCAGCCTAGCGGAGCCGAGAGGCGAACCCATCTGCCTGGAACCCATCTGCCTGGAACCCATCTGCCTGGAACCCATCTGC
>CAYZHQ010000028.1:0-15474 GCA_964477385.1 uncultured Pirellulaceae bacterium | reverse complement strand
ACCCATCTGCCTGGAACCCATCTGCCTGGAACCCATCTGCCTGGAACCCATCTGCTCAGAAACAGCGAGAGCCCTCGCCTTTGCGGTTGCCGCGGCCATGTTAGGCCATGGTCCGGCAACATCAAAGACGAAGGCTCTCGCGCGTTTGGGCACGCTGGGGGATCGGCGGCAAAGCGACGCCGCCGATCGACGGCTGTTGGAAGCACGCTTGGTGCCTCGAACAGCGACTTAGCCTGCCAGACGCGAAATCCGATCGTTGGGATGTGCCAGCTCTTCGGCCGTGGGCTGGTAGCGAAATTGCATCAGGTAGGCATCTTCGGTGCTATCGTCGTAGAAGTCACGCAGCACCGAGACGGCTCGGAAACCGAGGCCGCGAAAGAACAACTGCGCGTCGAGGTTCGTCTCGCGGACTTCCAGCATGATGCGATTGCGACGCTCGTTGGATAGCTTGCCCATCAGCTTGCCGACCATTGCTCGGCCGATGCCCTGGCGTTTGCAATCTGCCGAGACGGCGAAATTCAAAATATGCAGTCGGTTCTTGTGCAATTCATAGATCATGAATCCAACCACACGGTCTTCCTGTTCGGCGACCATGCCGATGCAGTTCCGCTGACGTAGGCAGCGGATAAAGTCCTCTTCGGACCAAGCGAACTCAAAACTGCTCGCTTCAATATCTAGTACTGCTTGCATATCACGGCGGATCATCCAGCGGATATGAACGCACGTGTCTTGTTCAGTTTGGCCCATTTTGGAACTCCCTTCCAACGGCATCTGCGGGTTCAGGCAACGTAGCTCGTCTCTTCATTAGATCAGCCCGCTGGGGGAACGATTCGGTGATTGTCGCCCCGTCATGCTGATGGGCGAAAAGTACCAGAACGCTCCCGCAGGGCCAAGACAAATTCCTCAATCGGTTGGAGCCTCTGAAAGCTGCCCGTTTGTGGAACCTGGTGTGCCGGGCCGCGTAAGATGAGATATGCTGTTAGTACGACGCTTTACCCGCTCGCACCCTCTCTTTTGCTGAACCGTAATGTTGTTTTCACGATTGTCCTATTTTGTCGCACTTGCCGGTATTCTGCTCGGTTGGCTGGCCGCCCCCGTTCACGCAACGCCGCCGGCCGGCAAGGCATCGCCGCATGCACAACCGCCGTCGTCAGTCTCCAGCAAGGCGGATAGCGATGCCCAGCAATCCAACAACGAAGCCAAATTGCTGAGCAATACCCGGCAGTTGACCTTCGAGGGTCGTCGCTCGGGGGAAGGCTATTTCAGTGCCGATGGCCAACAGATGGTCTTTCAGAGCGAACGGGAGCCGGGCAATCCGTTTTATCAGATTTATCGGATGGACCTTGGCACCGCCGACATCACGCGGATTTCTCCCGGCACGGGCAAGACGACTTGTGCTTGGATTCATCCGGTCGACGGTCGAGTCCTGTTCGCCAGCACGCATGCCGACCCGAAGGCGGAAGAAAAGCAACGCGAGGAGCTGGAAACGCGAGCTCGGGGCGAACAGCGTCGCTACGCTTGGGATTACGACCCCGAGTACGAACTGTTTGCAAAAGATGTGGCAACGGGCGAGATGACTCAGTTGACCGACGCCGTGGGCTACGACGCGGAAGGTTCCTACAGCCCCGACGGAACAAAGATCGCCTTTGCTTCGAATCGCTCGGCGTATGAGCGGAAGTTGTCGCCGCGTGAAGCGGAACTGTTTAAGCAAGACCCCGCGTCGATGATGGAGATCTACATCATGGATGCGGATGGATCGAACCTGAAACGCTTGACCAACACGCTGGGATACGACGGCGGGCCTTTCTTTTCGCCCGATGGACAAAGCATCTGCTGGCGACGTTTCTCCGAGGACGGGGCGACGGCGGAGGTCTACACGATGCGGATTGACGGCAGCGAACAACGGCCGATCACGCGGCTGCAGGCGATGAGCTGGGCGCCGTATTATCATCCCTCGGGCGATTACCTCATCTTCACCACCAACCTTCAGGGATTCGCCAACTTTGAACTGTACATCGTCCGCGCTGATGGCAAGGGCGAACCGGTTCGTGTCACCGAAACCGAAGGCGCCGATTTGCTGCCGGTCTTCCTGCCCGGTGGCGAGCAGCTCTCCTGGACCTCGACTCGGACCACCAGCAAACGCTCGCAGATTTTCTTAGCCGATTGGAACGACGCGGCGGCTCGCGAGTTGCTCGGTTTCGGTTCCGAAGACGAAACGGCCGCTCAAGCTTCGGCGGAGGCGACGAGTGACGATTTTACGCCAGCCGATATCGGTCGGCATGTCGACTACCTGACCCGTCGTGAGCTCGGTG
The DNA here is from genome assembly GCA_964477385.1 of uncultured Pirellulaceae bacterium. Taxonomy (GTDB): domain Bacteria; phylum Planctomycetota; class Planctomycetia; order Pirellulales; family Pirellulaceae; genus Roseimaritima. Next base: position 13,162 of record CAYZHQ010000028.1, on the reverse strand, counting down.
GCCGGCTGACCGGGACCGAGGGGGAACGTCGGGCAACGGCGTACATCGCCGCTTACCTAGAGAGTCTCGGTTTTCAACCGGCTGGCAAGGAGGGGTCTTGGTTTCAAGAATTCGAGTTCCCCGCGGGCTCCGAAATGACCGCTAGGAATCGCTTCACAATGGGCGAGCAATCCTACTCCGTTAGCCAGCAGTGGACGCCGCTGGCCTTCTCCGGCAACGGCGAATTCGATCCGGCTGAATTGGTTTTTGCCGGTTATGGAATGCAAGTCCCCTCTGCCAATCCAGAAGAAGAATACGACAGCTATGTCCATTTGGATGTGGCCGGAAAATGGGTCGTTGTCCTCCGCGATTTGCCGCAGGAGATCACGCCGGAGCAAAGGCAAAAGATGGCCCGATACTCGGCTCCGCGACGCAAAGCCCAAATCGCGCGTGACCTGGGGGCGCGTGGTTTGATCTTCGTGACCGGGCCGACCAGCAAAGTCCGCAATCAACTGATGAAGTTCGATCGTGATGCTTCGGCCGCCGGTGTGAGCATCGCCGTCCTGAGCGTCACCAACGACGTGGCGTCCAAGTGGTTTGCCGCCGCCGGCAAAGACCTCGGCAAGGTCCAGGCGTCGCTCGATAATGGCGATCCGCAAATGGGGTTTGTGCTCGGCAGCGAAGACAAACCGCTGCAGGTTTCGGCGACGATCGATATCTTGCGAAAAACGGGGATTGGCCGAAATGTCGTCGGACGACTCGCCGCGGCCGACAAACCGACCGGCGAGATGTTGATCGTGGGAGCTCACGTCGATCACCTCGGTAGAGGTGCCGGCAGCAATAGCTTGGCGGGCGAGGACGAGCAGGACCAAATTCACTTTGGCGCCGATGATAACGCCAGCGGTGTGGCGGCGATGTTGGAGGTGGCTCAGAACATCGCTTCCCAGGTTCGTAACGGAAAACTGAAACCACAACGCGACTTGGTGATCGCCGGTTGGTCAGGCGAAGAGCTGGGCCTGTTTGGCTCGCAAGCCTTCGTGCGTGAATTCCATAAACTTTATCCTCACGCCAACAAAGCCCACGCCGGGCATGATCATGCTCACAAAGCAGACCACGATCACGCCCACAAGGCGGCCGATGCCGCTGCCGATCCTCACGCCGCCGTGGCGGCGCATGGTAGCCCGACCGATGCCCAGCCGTTATCGCCTGCCATCGCGGCCTACTTGAATCTCGACATGGTCGGTCGCCTGCGTGAAAAGCTGGTCGTGCAGGGAATCGGTTCGTCGCCGCAATGGGAAGCCGAAGTTCAACGCCGCAATGTGCCGGTCGGTTTGTCGATGGAGCTGGACAAGACGAGCAGTCGCTTGCCGACCGACGCCGCTTCGTTTGTCTCGTATGGAGTGCCGATCTTGGCGTTCTTCACTGGGGCTCACGAGGACTATCACACACCGCGTGATACGGCGGACAAGCTGAATTACGAGGGAGCGGCAAAGATCGCGAATCTGACGGCGCTGTTGACACGCGGGCTGCTGATGGCCGAAGAGGCTCCGCCGTTCGAGATGAACGAAGGTGAGCAAGCTGCCGATACGCCTCGCGTGCGGCTGACCGCTTACCTCGGCACGATTCCCGATTACGCTTCGGGTGACGTCAAAGGAGTCAAACTGTCGGGAGTCGGAAAACGTGGCCCGGCGGAACAAGCAGGGATGCGGGGCGGCGACGTGATTGTCGAACTGGCGGGTCGTAAAATTGAAAACATTTACGACTACACTTACGCCATCGAAGCGTTGAAAATCGGCGAGCCCGTCAAAGTGGTCGTTCAACGCGACGGCAAACCGATCACGCTGAACGTGACGCCCGGTTCACGCGACTGATTGTGACCGATCGGCGCAATGACCAATCGCTCGTTTTGTCGGCGGGCGATCGGTTTGGCCATTTCGCAATTCGGGGAAATGTGGCACAGTTTGAAGAATTCTTCCACCGTTGCTGACTAGGAAATTTCATTGTTGCACGATGCACACGGCGATGCCGAAGCGTTTGCCAAAGAAGACCAATCGCTGCTGTTGGCGTTCGCCGACCTCTGGGCCGATGCCGAAGCGGTTTGGGAACGCCACGAAAACGCCCCGGCCTTTCATGGATACGTCAGTGCCGATTACCGCGCCGTCTTTGACGCCCTGGTGGGACTCCGCGGTCGCGCGACGACCATTCTGGAATGGGGATCGGGCTTAGGGGTCGTGACAATCATGGCCAGTCGCATGGGTTTCGACGCCTATGGGATCGAGGCGGAGATGGACTTGGTCGATTACTCAAGGGACTTCGCGATGCAGTACGCGCCGCAGGCAAAGTTCGCCATGGGCAGCTTCATTCCTGACGCTTTCGATTGGAATCCGGCAAACGGCGACGAGGTCGTTCGCACGGTCGTCGATGCCCCTTCGGGTTACGACGAACTGGACATGCAACTGCGCGATTTTGATTTGCTGTATGCCTACCCCTGGCCGGATGAGCATGTTTTGTATCACAACATCATCCGCCAGTTCGGACGCTCCGATGCGATCCTGCTCAGCTATGACGCGCGAGAAGGTATCGATGTGGTTCGGTTCGACGGCACCTAATTTCAACGCCATGGTTCGGCAACGCTGCGCGCTGTCAAACCGACCAACGGCAGTCCAGCCAACGCGGCGGACGTCGGAAAGTTGATGATCCCAAGGAGCTGGCTAAGCTAACAGGTCGTGGATCACATGGCCATGAATATCGGTCAACCGGAAGTCGCGGCCTTGATATCGATACGTGAGACGCCGATGATCGATCCCCAGCAGATGCAGGATCGTCGCGTTCAAGTCATGGATGTGCATTGTGCCGGGCGTCCAGTGATCGGGCGTCGGTTGCGGGTTCAGTGTCACGCCATCGGCGTCGGTAATGTTGTAGCCATAATCATCGGTGCGGCCGTAGGTGATGCCCGCCTTCACGCCGCCCCCGGCCATCCAAACGGTGAAACAACGCGGATGGTGATCGCGGCCATAGCTTTGTTTGGTCAACTTGCCTTGGCAATAAACCGTTCGCCCAAATTCGCCGCCCCAGACGACCAGAGTGTCGTCCAGCATGCCGCGTTGGCGAAGGTCGGCGATCAGTGCCGCACAGCCTTGATCGATATCTCGGCACTGCGATTCATGTTCCCCAGGCAAGTTACCGTGCGCGTCCCAACCACGATGGAAAATCTGGATGTTGCGCACGCCCCGCTCGGCCAGACGCCGCGCGTTGAGGCAACTGGCGGCAAACGTCCCCGGCGTTTTCGCCGCTTCACCATACAGTTCAAACGTCGCTTCCGATTCGCTAGACAAATCGGTCAGCTCGGGCACCGACGATTGCATGCGATACGCCATCTCGTGCTGTTTGATGCGCTGCAACACTTCGGGATCACCAAACCGCTGGTGCTGGCTCGCATTGATCGCCGTCAATGCATCCAGTTGGGCGCGGCGATCGGCCCGAGTCACGCCAGCGGGATTGCTAAGGTACAGCACCGGATCGCCTTGGCTCCGCAACAGCACGCCTTGATGTTCCGAAGGCAAAAAGCCGGGGCCCCACAAACGATTAAACAGACTCTGCTCCGCATAGTTGGTGCGAGCGTGCATGACCACATAATGAGGCAGGTCCTCGTTCATGCTGCCCAAGCCATAGCTCAGCCAAGCTCCCAGGCTGGGGCGTCCGGGGACTTGGCTGCCCGTTTGAATGAATGTGATTGCGGGATCGTGGTTGATCGCTTCCGTGAAGGTCGAGTGCACAACGCACAATTCTTTGGCAACCTTGGCGGTATGAGGCAACAGCTCGCTGATCCACACTCCGTCGGCATTATTGTCGTGCTTGGTAAAAGCGTATTTGCTCGGGCAGATCGGCAAGCCGTTTTTCTGGTTGGAGGTCATGCCGGTCACGCGCTGACCACTCCGAACCTCGTCGGGCAACTGCTCGTTAAATTTATCGACCAACTTCGGCTTATAGTCCCACAGATCGAGATGACTCGGGCCGCCGCTCATGAACAGATAGATCACACGCTTGGCTTTTGCCGGATGATGCAGCCCGCCAGAAAACTTCGCGCGGTCGCCACTCGGTTGGGAATCGGGGGCCGCCGCCAGCGTCATGCTCCCATCGAATAAGCCTGCCATGGCGGCAGTCCCCAAACCTAAAGCGGTGCGTCCAAACAGTTGGCGACGCGTCTGCAGGAGGTTGAATTCTCGAAGCTGCGAAGAAGGCATGTTCATCGGGATGACTCTGGATGGAAGATGTCGGTGTGCAGGGCTGGGAATCGGCAGGGCAAGCAGTCGGCAAGGAATCGTGACCGCGAATCGGCCTTCGGTGCTGGATCTAGTACAACAACAAGGCCAGGTCGCTGGCCAGGACGGTGATGCAAACCTGAGTCCAAGCCGCCAGCTCGTTGGCGGCCAGCGTTTCGTCTCGGGGGGAATCCCCGATGGCGATCAAGGCCAGCGCGTCGGCTTCGTTTTCGGCATAGCGATCACGCATCTGCTGCAACAGTGATTCGCAAGCCGATCGTTCTTGAGCGGTCGGCAAACGCGAAGCGATCAAGGTAAACAACCGGTCCAGCCGAGCGGACGTCGCATCGGCGTCGCGCAGCAGTCGTTCGGCTAACTTGCGTCCCATTTCGACGCGCTGGGTTTCGTTAAACAAACCCAACGATTGCAACGAAGTGTTCGTTCGCGAGCGTCGCACGCAACTCGACTCGCGGTCCGGGGCATCAAACAATGTCATCATCGGATGCGGACTGGTTCGCTTCCAATACACATACAAACTGCGCCGATACAGCCGCTCGCCCTGATCGCGTTGATACTGTTTCGTGTTACTCGCCGGATGGGCAAGGGCCTTCCACATACCTTCGGGCTGGTACGGTTTGACACCTTCGCCACCAAGATGCGGGTCCAGCAGATTGCTGGCCCACAAGCCAAGGTCACGGATCACTTCCGCATCCAATCGGTAGCTCGGGCCACGCGCCCACAGCCGATTTTCTGGGTCGTCCACGTCATCACGCCAGCGCGAACTTTGCCGAAAGGTGTCGCTGCTGACCATCAACCGCAGCATGTGCTTGTGGTCCCAGCCGCTGTCGTGCAGTTCGACGGAAAGCCAGTCGAGCAGTTCCGGATGGGTCGGCTGTTGGCCTTGTAAACCAAAGTCTTCCGGCGTTCGCACCAAACCGTGTCCGAAAATGCGTTGCCACATGCGGTTGACCAAAACGCGTGCGACCAGCGGGTGTTCGCGGGCGGTTAACCAATCGGCCAGTCCCCGTCGGTTGCGCGGTGCGTCGCCGGGGAAACCGCCCAGAACACTCAGTACGCCCGGTTGCAGTGGTTCACCGACTGGCATGTCGTATTCACCCCGTTTCAGGACGTAGGTTTCACGGGGCTTGGGTAGGTCACGCGCGACCAGCGTGGTGGTAAAGTCTCGTTCCGCGGTCAGTCGATAGTGATTCACGGCCAAGGCCTGCTGAATTCCATCATCCGCTCCCTTGTCCAGCTCGCGCAACGGGCCGTCGGGGCCCAGCGGACCACTTGGGTCGGCGAGAATCCGCAGCCGGTTGACTTCCGATAACGCGTCCCAGTGGCCGGCGTCGACCACGGCGTTCCACGCGCTATCGAGTGAAACCTGGAGAGTCAATTTCTCGACCTTGCTGACGATCTTCAGCTTGACAGTCTGCTCGCCGGAGGAGACATCAAGCGGCAGTTCAGCGAATCCATTTTCCAGCGAGGCTGCTCTGGACAGGGCGACCGGTTGACCGTTCAGCCAGACTTGCGAGCCTGGGCTGCCGGAAAAATTCAGCCACAGTCTTTGAGGCTTGGTGGTCGTGAAGGTTCGCGTCAACCAGATCGCGGAGTCCTGCTTTAGCGGTTGCGGTTTCAGCACGCTATGTGGGTCATCGGTTGTTCGCCAAGCAGCACCAGGAGGGATGGCTGCCGTCTCCTCGACCACTTCGCTGATCTGCCAGGAAGCCGCCGACAAGCGATGCTGCTTTGCCCGTTCCAACAACGCGGCATCCGCAGTCGCTTCGCTGAAGTGCAGGCGTGCCCGTTCCAAGAGTTCCTTGCGAGACGTTTCCATCGCGTCCCACAGGTCCCAGCCCCGTTGATCGCTTGGCACCTTGGCGGTGTCGCCGTAGGTGTAAGAATTGCCGTCGAGCGCCCCTTCGGCGGTGCTGTTGAAGAACGCCAGCAAGCTGTAATACTCGCGGTGTGGGATCGGGTCGTACTTGTGAGTGTGGCACCGCGCACAGTTCAAGCTCATTCCCAACATCACCGTCCCCAGCGTTTCGGTGCGATCAAAATTGTTTTTAGCTTGAAACTCCGCCGCGATCGCTCCGCCTTCGCCGGTCGTCGGATTCATCCGTACAAAACCGGTCGCCGTCAACTGTTCCAGCGTCGGATTGGGTAACAAGTCTCCGGCCAACTGCCAGGTGATAAAATCGTCCAGCGGCAAGTTCTGGTTGAACGCACGCACGACCCAGTCACGGTAGGGATAAATCCCGCGTCGATTATCCAAGTGCAAGCCGTGGGTGTCGCCGTATCGCACGGCATCCAGCCAGTAACGTGCCTGATGTTCGCCGAATCGCGGGCTTTCAAACAGTTCGTCTAGCAATCGGTCATACGCCGCATCTGAATCGTCCGCCAAAAACCGTTGCAACGGTTCCGGTTCTGGGGGCAATCCGGTCAGCACCAACGCCGCACGGCGGGCTAGCGTGGCGCGATCGGCGGGTTCCGACAAATCGGCATCCAACGGTGCCAACTTTGCACGCACAAAGGCATCAATCGCCGCTTCCGGTGGCAGGGCTTTGCCATCCAGGTCCGCTTTCAGTGGTGCCACGTACGCCCAGTGCTGTTCGTACTCTCCACCCTGCTGCACCCAACGCGTTAGTAGGTCTCGTTCCTCGTCACTCAATTGTTTATCGGCGTCTGCCGGAGGCATCGGGTCGTCGGAGGAATGGATGCGAGCGATCAGTTCACTGCTCGCCAGATCGTCGGGATCGATAGCCAGTTGCTCGGTTGCCGCTTCGTAGGAATCCAGCCTTAGTGTGCCATCCCGCGGCGCGTCGGGCCCATGACAAACGAAACATTTGTCCGAGAGAATCGGCAAGATTTGTCGCGCAAAGTGGACCGGAGCATCTGTCGCTGCGGCGGCTTGCTCTTCCGCTTGGGCCATCCCAGCACGGCACACCAAGCAACAGAAGGCGAGCGTCAGAACGATCCGACCCGGCAGTTCGCACCTCGGTTCACAATGGGCGGAGCGTTTTGAAAACAGGCTTCGGCGGTCGAGTTGTCGGCGGAAAGTGGGCGGGAGCAGGAATCGAAGCAGCATAAAGCAAAGCTCGTCGCATGAAACGGAGAGTCAGGTCGGTCAATCGCCTCTTATTATGACGTACTGGCGAACCAAAATCGATTCCTTGCATACGGTTTCCGGAAACCGCCTGTCTGCTGCTGAATAAGTGTGGCAGCGACAGGTTACGCCACCTTTCAACGTTCGATCACGTGCAACTGATCGACCGCCTTGGCCCCTAGTTCAACCCGCTCACCATCGGGCCAATAGACAATGACGTTGTCTACCCGAGCGGTCTCGCCCAACCCAAACGTCAACGGCAATTCGACCTGTGATAAATAGCTCCGCGTCGGCATCACCTGATTTGTCAGCACTCGATCTCCTAGATGAACTTCGACGCGCGCCCCGATGGCGTCGCGATTGCAACGCTCTCCGTCCCCCAAAAGTTTCAACCGCAGCCAGTGATGGCCAAGCTGTTGGTCGTTCCGCAGCAGACGTGGTTGGCGACCGGTGGTCGTAATGAATAGGTCTAAGTCACCATCCCCATCGATATCGGCATAAGCGGCTCCGCGACCGACCATCGGTTTCAATAAATCGTCCCCCACGTCTTTGGGGCTGGCAGGTAAGAACTCGGTGCCATGCTGCGGGCCAGCGTTCCAGAACAGTTGTGGCGGTTGCTCGTAATGCTGACTCGGTTGCACCCGGTTGATGTCTTCTTCCAAGTGGCCGTTGGCGCAAAACAAGTCCAGCCGGCCGTCGAGATCGTAATCGACATAGACCAAGCCGAAGGTCAACATCAGCCGCGTGCTCGGTCCCAGACCGGTCGAGACCGCTTCGTCGTAAAATTGCATCCTGCCTGGCTTGGTCACATAGAAGGCCGTCATCTCGTTTGAAAAGTTACCGATCGCGATCGCCATCGCCTTTTGATCACGCATTGCCGTGACATCGATACCCATTGCCCCTCGCGCATTTCCCGTGCTGTCGAACGCGATCCCGCTCAAGGCACCGATCTCCTCGAAGTGTCCCTGCCCATCATTGCGCAGCAAGAGATTCTGAACGGTGTCGTTGGCAACAACTAAATCGAGAAAGCCATCGCGATCGAGGTCGCAGATGGCCAATCCCAGCGACTTGGAAAGGGGCACATCGGTCGCGGCATTGCGGATCTGCACCCCGGACGCTTCCGATACGTCGGTGAATTTTCCGTTGCCATCGTTGCGATATAGATAGGGGAACGTACCCTCAAAGTTTTGCGGCCGCCCGTAGGCTCGGCCGCCGCCGACCAACTGAAAGTTTTGCGACTGATCGTACTGGCGACTCCAGCCAACGTAGTTGCAAACGAACAGATCCAGGTCGCCGTCGTTATCATAGTCGAACCACCCCGCACCGGTGCTCCAGCGATCGTCCTCTCCAGCAACCTGCGCCGCCGCGGTCACGTCTTTGAAGCGTCCCTCGCCAAGGTTTCGAAACAGACGATTCGGTCCAACGGCGGTAATAAAAATGTCACTTAGGCCGTCGTTATCGAAGTCGCCCACAGCCACTCCCATGCCGTACAACGAAACGTCAAGTCCCGAACCAACGGTCACATCGGTGAACTGTCCGTCATCATTTCGATATAAAGCCGCGGTCTGCCTGCGCTCGCTCGGCGGATCCCAAGACCAATCCTGGGAATTGATCAATAGCAAATCTTGATCACCGTCGTTATCAAAATCGAAAAACGCCGATCCGCCACCCATCGTTTCAGGCAGCAACTTTTCGCCCGTGGCTCCATTGTTGTGAACAAAGGTCAAGCCGGCCTGCTCCGTAATGTCGGTGAACGGCACCTGCGGAATCCGCACCGTGGGTCGCTCCCGTATTTTCACCTCCGCCAATGCGGTTTCACGAATCGGAGGAGCCGGTTTCGAACGCGTCCACCAGTACACCACCGTGCCGCCAATAGCGATCAGCACCACGACGGCCACCAAGGACCCACGTATTGCGCGGTTAATTGCCGCCTCATCGCGAAGTTCGTTTTCGTTCGTCAATTCGGGGTGCTGCTTCGAAGGTTTATTGGACATCGGTTGGCTCCTGGTTAGCTGAGGTCACTCCAGCGGCTGTTTCCGGCGGTGCCGGTGCGGAGCTAGATGTGTCGGTGGTTTCCGAATCGGAAGCTGAATCGGCCAGAGGCGGAGTCGCGCGATGAAGCGAGTATTTCACTACCGCCTCCGCAGCGTGGTTCGCCGCCGGATACTTCTCCCGCGCTAGTCGAATCGCACGGCCTTGCGCGTTGTCGTCGGGTTTGTAACGGGAATGCAGGCGACGATGCTCGCTCGCCAACGCTTCGTCTCCGCGTTGTTCATACAGCAACTGCAAGTTGTAGTGTGCCGAAACATTCTCGGGATCGATTTCCAGCGTCCGTTGAAACTGAGCAACCGCTTCGTTGAAGTAAGCTTCGCTCTCGTCGATACGTTGCTGCCGTTCGCGAATGTTTGCCAAATCAAACAGGGTCCGTCCGAGCAAGTTGATAACTTCGATATCCAAACTGAAGTCGAAGCCGCGCCGTTGCATCTCCGCGGTATTGTCTTCCAAGACGCTTCGCAAGTTCTGCTCCGCCTCTTCCAGTCGACCCTGCTGCGAATTGACGACACCCGACAACCAAGCCCATGTCCATCGCGGATAGCCTTCGGTGTCGCGGAATTTATCTGCCCGGTTCAGTGCATCGACCGCTTCGTCTAAACGACCTTCGGTGTTCAGCACACGCACCAGATTCAGCGGGCCGTCGTAACGTCCCCATTTTTCAACTTCTTGAAACGCTTCCTCGGCTTGTCGCAATTCCGCTTTGCCTTTCAGCAGCAAGCCGATCCCATAATCGTTCCATCGCTCCCACGTGGGAATATCTCGCGGCGAGTTGTCGACGGACTGGGCGACACCCACCACGGGAAACTCGACCGTGTCGACCGCCATCGTGGTGACCGGCAGGTTGTTCGTGTACTCCTGGCCCGGTTGATGGCCACGAATGATTTGTCCAAGTGCCTCGTTTTCCTTGGCCACGAAATTCATATACCGCTGGTCAAACTTGCGATACTGCAGTTTGACCTCCACGCGGATCGGGGCCGTCAGGTCCTCGGGGACCTGCAGTTCATAATGAACCGTTTGCCCGGCTCCAGGTGGGATTTGGTGGTTATAAAGCGGCGTGAAGATGTCCTCGGCGTTGCGGCGATCGATCCGATTTCCGTCCTTGTCAAGCATGAAGACATTGATGAAGTGCGCCCACGGATCGACTTCGTTGTGGCGGTCGCGATTGATAGCGCCGCTTCGTCCGATCACGCGGTCGCCACTGGTGACTGTCACTTCCAGCCAAATTTCATTGGAGTCCGCTGTGCCCTGGGAGAAGAGATGCCCCATCTTGAGCGTCCGCACCACGGTGTCGAGCAAGTACTTATTTCCGGGCTTCAAGGCAGGCACTTGCGGTCGCAGCGGCGCCGTTAATTCGCCATCGATTTCGCCACCCTCTCGAATGCCAAAGATGTCGACTCGCATCACCTCTTGAAGATAATCCTGGTGTGCTTTGACAATTTCCTCGCGATCACGCAGCCAGGCAATGCCGGTGTTTGCCGAAGGAAAAAGATGGTTGTGGACGCTCAGTTCACTTGCTCCATCGAATTTTTGCGCACCAAAGTCGTCCGATGGTATTAGTAGCATATGGCACTTATTGCAGTTGTCGACCGCTTTGGGCGGGTAGTAAAAACTGCGTGCGCCGTGGCCCGAAACGCCGCTGAATAAATAAGGGTCGTAGTGATTCTGGCCTCGGAGGAATTCCTTGTAATGATTGAGAGCCTTCGGCAGATGGACCTTGTGGCAACTCGCGCAGAATTCCGCCGTTTTGTGAAACGGTTTCAAGAAGGTCTTTTTATGGAATGACGGTTTGGCTTTGACCAGTTGGTTGTTAACCCATTGCAGCAACTCATTCTCACTGTTGGCAAAGGGGTAGTGCAGCGGTTCTTCGATGGTGTAGTCCGCATTGCCGCGAACGCTGTTGACGTTGGTAATGGCATGACAGACGGTGCAGGTGATGCCCGCTTTGGCCGTGCTGTGCTGCAGCATGTCGAATTTTGGATCGTCAAATGCACCCGAGAAAAAAGGAACCGGGTCATGGCATCCTGCGCACCAGCGTGACGCTTGTACCGATCCGTCACGCTCCAAGGCCACGGCGCGCGTTTCGCTAACGCTTGCCAAATAAGGAGGATTGTTGAAGGAACTGAAGCGGTGCACGCTGTCGCTCCAGTCTTTGTGGATGTCCGCGTGGCACTTCAAGCAGTATTGGTCGTTCATCAATGACTCCGCGGGGATGAAGTTGCCGGTCGCCGTCCGCGCAAGCGAAGGCTCGAAATATTTCGTGCCCGAGTCCGGTCCGATGGCGTTCCATTGTCGCGGATCTTGCATTTGCAACACGACCATGCTGGCAATTGCGGCGACCGCAACGCCGGCAAAGCTGACGCCGATACGCCATTTGATTCGTGGCCCAGCCAATCGGTGCAGCCAATACATCCAAATCGCCGCCACAGGCCCGGCGACGTGCAACCAATAAACGGCATTGCGAGCGATGGGTTGCTTTAGATCAAAGCCGCCGATTCGAACCAACAACAGTCCCGTCGCCAAAATGGCCAAGCTGATCACGAACAATGCGTAACCGAGTCGAACCGCGCGTCGGTTACGGCGGTCTTTGGTGTTCCACATATGAACGAAGCCAAACACCACCACGGGCACAATCAGCAACAACCCCATCACAAGGTGCGCCAGGAACATGTACTGATAAAAGTAGTCTTGGTAAGTTTCGGAGCGAAACCATTCCAGAAAGGTGAACGTGGCCAAATAGCCCGAGTTCGCAAACAACAATGCGAAGAGAACAAAGATCAAATACAACAATTTGCGCAGCCGTGGTCCGACGGCGCGGACATACTTTTTGCGAGGCGCAGCCGCCGAGGGCGGGGATTCAGAAGACGACATGGGGAGATTTCCAAAGCGAAAAGCGGTTGAAGCTAGTGACGCCATTCGCCCCGCCTAACGATTGGCCGGGAGACCGCGTAACCCTCATTCACCACCAAAACGTGACCGTTTCGGCAGGATGGCAACAAACCTGGGGCTGCATTGTCAGTCACAGGACGCTAGAAGAGCATCTACCAACCGATCCGATTCCGCGTCTTCGTACTCCTCGTGAGAGCCTCAAGAGCATGATGCTTGTTGGCGTCAATGATCATCGAGTCATCGCGGAAGGATGAAGCAGCGGTTTAACGCTTGAGCGTGGCAGAGTCTCCACTGAAGAACCGCTAAGATTGCGGAGGGCGTTCGATTCCCAACGCATGACCGCTGGAAAGATGGAATCGAGGCTCCTCCGACCAGCGAGCATCCAAAGCACTGCGGATGGTCAGCGTCTGACGCAGCCAAGCGACTTCGTGACGTTCACGCTCCACCGTAGGAGCCGGCGGCACGGGCTGCGGAGTGACCGGGGATCGCTGACACAATGGGCCCTCACAAGGTGGCGGTTGCATCGGCGTCTCATTCGAACCATTGATGTCGGCTTCTGATTCGGCTGGCGGCGACGAGTGCGCCAGCCAATCGCCACAACTCGCTTGAACCGTTTGCGGCGCAAGCGACGCCGCAGCGACAAGCAGCACAACGGTGGTCAGGAGAAGCCGCAGCATGGAGTTCGCAGTGGTTGAAGAGAAGAATTGTTAATCTTATCCGCACCCAACCGCAGCGTCAAACATTAAGAGTGTGCGTCTGCCAAGAGCAACAAGATTTAAGCAGACTCGGCAGAGGCTTCGCGCCGGGTGGCACGTGAATCACCCTCCCGGCGGATGGTTGGCGGAAATTTACCAGGGCGGTGAGGCCGACCGGC
>CAYZHQ010000027.1:0-56606 GCA_964477385.1 uncultured Pirellulaceae bacterium | reverse complement strand
GGGTCGCAGTTCTTCATGCAGCGTCGCAGCCGCTTGCGGTCGTCTTCGTCCTCGATCTTTCGAGACACGCCAACGCGTCCCAGTGCGGGCATGAGGACCAGGTATCGGCCGGGGATGCTGATGTAGGTGCTGAGGGTTGGGCCTTTGGTACCGATCCCTTCCTTGATGACTTGGACCAGCACCTCATCGCCGCGACGGAAGATTTCTTGGATTGGTGGTTTGTTGCGAGGCCGCCCGCCCTTGAAGGCTTGTTTGTTGCCGCGGCCGGTTTCGCGTGCCCGCTGGGCTGCTTTCTGAGCCAGCTCGTCCGACTCGCGCATCACCTCCTCGGGGTCGTAACCCCCTTGACGAAAGTACTGCGGTTCCACGTCGCTGATATGGAGGAAGCCATTGCGGCCAACACCAAAGTCAACGAACGCGGCTTGAATACTTGGTTCTAGGTTGACGATCTTGCCACGATAGATATTCCCCGCGTAGGACTCTTGGCTTTTTCGTTCGATATAAAGTTCGTCGAGTCGACCGTTTTCAAGGATCGCAATGCGACTCTCTTCCGGCTGAGCGACATTGATCAGCATCTCTTTTTTCATGATTCATTCCTGTGTGGACGCACGTTTGTGGTCCAAGGTGGTGTTCGTGTGGAGTTGTATAGGAGTGTTAGGTTGTCAGACGCCCATCGTTTTCGCAGCTTATCGCTGCCTACAGATCGGCGACTCGGCGTTTGTTGTTGATTGAGTTTGGTTGTGTAGTGGGGGGCCGATTTCGACTGGCAGCGTTCCGCGAGCAGGACGCTTTGTCATTGCAAGATCAGCTCCGGCACAAGTTCTCGTAGCCGTTCGGCCAAAAAGATGTCCACTTCACGAGCTGACTCAAGTGTCATTGCACGGGCGGCGATTTCTTGACACTCTTGAATCGAGACGGTCCGGATGGCCTTTTTGACTTTGGGCAAGGCATTGGGCGGCACGCTTAAGCTGCGGACGCCCAGACCGAGCAGCAACAGCGCACGTGAGGGGCGACTGCTCATCTCGCCGCATACCGCGATGGGGATTTGAGCTTCGTCAGCGACTTTCACGCTGTGTTGAATTAATCGCAAGACTGCCGGGTCGCTTGACTGGTAGAGGTCCGCGACATATTCGTTGCTGCGATCGACCGCGAGGGTGTACTGCACCAAATCATTCGTTCCGATACTCAGAAAATCAACTTCCTTGACAAAGCGATCGAGCATCAAAACGGCAGCGGGGACCTCCACCATCATGCCGATCGGGATGTCACGTCGGACCGGCACGCCCTCCTCGGCGAGGTCTTCAGCGACCACGTTGACCAGCATGCGGGCTTGGCGAAGTTCGGCGAGGGTGGTGATCAGCGGGAACATCACCCAAATGTCGCCGTGAACCGCCGCGCGCAAGACGGCACGGAGTTGCGGCCGGAACAGGTCTTGGTTCTTTAGTGACAGGCGAATACTGCGGAGGCCCAGGAACGGATTGTGTTCGTTCTCGGCGAGCGGTCGATGGCCCATCTTGTCGGCACCCAAGTCGAGGGTCCGGATGACGACGGGACGATCCCCAATCGCGCGGACGACCTGGGCGTAGGCTTGGTAGTGGTCTTCTTCGCTAGGTTCCTGATCGCTTGAGAGGTACAGAAACTCGGTTCGATATAACCCGATTCCATCCGCTCCGCGTTCCAGGCAGGAGGCGACTTCGTGGGGGAATTCGATGTTGGCATTCAAACGCACGCGAGTGCCATCGGTGGTCGAAGCGGGTTGGTCCCGCAGTTCCTCCAGGCTCCGTGCGAAGATCCGTTGGCGTTCTTGACCGCTCAGATAACGCTGCAGCGTTTCCTCGTCGGGGTCCAGAATCAAGGTGCCGTGGTCACCGTCGACAATCACCTGAGCCGACTCACCGACACGATCCAGAAACTGTCCGATGCCGACCACCGCGGGCAGTTCCAGGCCTTTGGCAACGATGGCGGTGTGCCCTCCGGGGCCGCCAGTCTCGGTGCAGAAGCCTTTGACAAAGCGACGGTCGAGGTTTGCCGTTTCACTTGGCGTGAGGTTATGGCTGAGCACGATCACCGAATGGGTCAGTTCCTTCAGCGGATCGGACGTGACCGCTCCGAGGGCGAGCAGCAATTGCTTTTCGATGTCCAGTACATCTTCGGCACGTTCGGCTAGCAGCGAACTTTTCAGTCGCCGCATGGCCGCGGCATAATTGTGCAGTACCTGACTGACCGAGTAAGCGGCCGACTGCTGCTGTTCGGTGATGCGGCGACGCAGTTCCGCGGAGAGCCGCGGATCGTGCAACATCTGCAGTTGGGCGGCGAAGATATCGCCGGTGGAATTGCCAAGTTTGGCGGAAGTCTGCAGCCGGTTCTCTTCCAGCGAGCGCGAAACCACATCCACGGCGTGTTGCAGACGATCAAATTCGTCCGCAACATCCGCAGCCGCGATATAGCACCGAGGAATACTATAGCCATCGGGGTCCAGCACTAACGCCGGACCGATGACCACCCCAGGTGAAACGGGAATGCCATGCAGTTCGAGCATCGTGCCCCGACCTCGTCCGCGCTGTCGTCGGGCTCGCCCAGCAAGGCAACCAGCCTTGGTAAGCGAGACGCAGACCAGCGTTTCGAGAGGTTCGGATTCATCTTAGATTATGTGTTGGTATTGAGAAGACCGGTCCTCCGGTGTCGATCGATGACGGCCGATTTACTCGTCCGGTCGATCCCCTATGCGGTGCGACAGACGAACCGACCGGTTCGCCGACACGCAGGTCAGAGGACTAAGCTTCCTCCAGTTCGTAAAAACCGTTTTCGAACAGTTTTCGAATTGCCGCTGCCGCGGAGGTTGCGTCAGCGCCGTCGATGGTCACCGTCAGCTCGGTGCCCTGTTCGGCACCGAGGGTCATCAGCGAAAAGACACTTGCACAGTCAGCCTGCTCGGCGTCTTTTCGCAACAAAATTATGGCTTCGAATTGGCTCGCTGTTTCCACCAAGGTGTTGATCGCGCGCAGGTGCAGACCCTTGGGGTTGCGCACAACGACGGTGAAACACAGTGGCGAATTGCTCATGAAACAGTCGTCCGAAGATTAGACGAAGTGATTGTTATCGGCTTCATCCAACAACTGTTGGATATCGTCTGTGGTCTTGCTCTGTTTCAAGAAACGGCAAAACGCGTCGTCACGCAATTGACGCGAAATATTTTCCAAGGCACGCAAGTGGTCGCCGGGGCGTTCCGGTGGGCTGACCAGCAAGAAAAACAACTGCACCTTTTCGCCGTCGAGACTATTGAAGTCCACGCCGTCGACACTGATGCCAACGGTGCCGACCAATTTGTCGACGCTAGGGTGTTTGGTGTGAGGAACCGCAACGCCGCGGCCGATGCCGGTGCTGCCCAGTTCTTCACGCTTCATGATCGCGGCAATGATGTCTTCTTGTTCGGCTGCATTGATTTCGCCGGCGTCGAGCAGCGACTGAACCAGCTCGCGAATCACAGCCTCTTTCGATTCCGACGCCAAATCAGCACGAATCGCTTTGGTGCTAATAAAGTCTGAAAATTTCATTCTATTAATGTCCTTGGGTTGAATTCCGGGCGGCAAGCCTTGGCCGACCGCCAACTGCACCGTCCCGGTGACAGTCCCGATGTCGCAGCCAAGAGGCTGCCTATTCGTCGTCAACTGCCGGGGAGGGATCGAGATGTTTGATTCCGGTAGCGCGATGACCGGTGCGTTTTTCTTTGAGTCGCCGTAGTTGCTGTTCGATTTTGGGAATGACCAAATCGACGGCAGCAATCACGTTGGATGCCTGTGCTTTTGCCACGCAATCGTCTGCGTGCTCGGCGGATACTTTGACTTCCACTTCGGGTTTGCCCAAGTTCTTCATGTCGACCGTCACGACAATCGCATTAATGCGGTCAAATAACCGCCTAAGCTTTTCCACTTTCTGTTCGATCAACGCTTGGTCACCAGCCTGAAGATCGCCGTGTCGTGCGGAAACGCTTAACTGCATGGACTTGCTCACGGAAGAAAGGTCATGGAATAGGGGAAATCGCCGCTCAGTCTGCGGCACCACACCAGCATACGAAAGATTGATGCCAGGCGTAAGCGCAGGATTCTAGCCCTAGGACGGGGGCTTTCCTAGATGATGACCGAAATCCTCGGCTGCCTCGACAAGATTCCTTGCCAAACGGGGGAATCAGGCCGTTTGACGCGGTTTCTCTCAATAGACACAATGTCTGAAGTCGCTGATTGCCTTCGAAACTCTATCCTGCGGACAGGAGCCCCCCGAAATGCCTCGGAAAGCACGAGATGTCACGGCTGCCGAATTGGCTGTGTTGGAACGATTGTGGCAAGTCCAGGGCGGGTCGGTGCGGGAGATGTCTGAACATTTGTACGGAGATAGTTCCGCCTCGAATATGGCGACCGTCCAAAAATTGCTCGGCCGCCTAGAGGATAAAGCCTGTGTGCGGCGCGATCGCTCGCAGTGGCCGCATCGCTTTGATGCCATCGTTCAGCGTGGAGAGCTGATCGAGCGACGCTTGCAAAATACGGCGAATGAACTGTGCGCAGGCCAATGGACGCCGCTGCTGACCCATTTGGTCCATTCGCAGCAGCTTGACGCAGTGGAACGCGAGCACCTCCGTGAACTGTTGGAGCAGCTCGATCAGGCGGCCCCGGAGGGTGACGCTTCGGAAAATGATTCCACGGGTCCTTCCACTGCTTCTTCTTAGGGAGAGTCGCCGCAATGTTGGTTCATCTTCCTTGGGTTATCGGATTGGAAGCGGTGGCCGGGTCGACAGGGTTGGGGACGGTGGAGGTTGGGACGGCGGGGTTTGGGGATTTGCTCAATAGCCTGCTGACCAATGCCCTATTGGTGTTGCCGTTGGTCTTGCTGGCCTTGGCGATCGACCGTTGGGCTCGCCGCCCTGCCCTGGCTCATGTCCTGTGGGTTTTGGTGTTGGCCAAGCTGGTCACGCCGCCTTTCTTTTCGCTTGGTTTGATTGTCGAATCAACGACATGGCCTCGTTTGACATCCGTGATGCCGATCGCGGAGGTGCCGATCGAGACGGGAGGCCCATGGGCCGGTTTTTCGCTTTCAACGTCACGAGCCCCGTTGTCGGTGCGCAGCCAACAGACGATTTTGGCCAGCTCCCAACCCGATCGAATGCGGCAACCGCCCGGCTTTTCAGCTCGCTCTAACCAGTGGGTCGCCTGGGCGAATAGTTTCGATTCGGCCATCTGGGTGTTTCAGACCGGCGGCGCCCTGCTGTTGGTGTGGACGTGGTTCAGCGGCACGATGATCTTTCTCGGTGTCTACGTCGGTCATTTGCGAGGGCTGCTGAGGTTGGTCTCGCGACACGGCGTGGTCGATCGGGCGGCTTCGCGGCGAGCCCGCGTGTTGTGGCGCGGCGCGATTCGTCGCGCCCCTCCGGTCGTGCTGATCGACGAAGTCCTTTCGCCGGCGCTGCTGGGGGTTGGTTCCTGGACCTACGTGCTGTTTCCGCGCGCTCTTTGGGAAACGCTGCCGGCGGCTCAAGTCGATCGACTGTTGCGGCACGAACTGGAGCACTACCGCCGCTTGGATCATTGGACACGAGGCCTCGAGACGCTGACCACGGCTCTGTTTTGGTGGCATCCAGCGGTGTGGCTGGCTAAGCGTCGACTGCGATGGAATGAAGAATTGTGCTGCGACGCGGCCGCTTCGGCCGGGCCCGCGATCCTCCGCCGCAACTATGCCGAGGCGTTGTTGGCGACGATCGAATTCATCAGCGAGCCGGCCCGCTATCAACGAAACGGCTTCGTCCCGCCGGCGTTGACCAGCGGAATCGGGCTGGTGCCTCAGTTGGAATTTCGCCTGCGGAACATCATGCAGCAGCGCGTCGGCGGTCCGCTGTCGGCGCGGATGCGAATCGGCGTCTTGCTGTTGGCGGCGATCACCCTCCCGCTGAACCCATGGTTCCTGGGTAATCCGAGCCGCATTAGGGAAGCGCCGCGGCCCGCTCCCGCGTCGGCGCCCAGTGATCCGGTGGTGGTTCGACCGGGCAGTTTTTGATGGCACGTGCTGCCTAAGAGCATATCACGGGATGCGGCCGTGGATTCGGACAAGACGGTCCGGGGTCGAAGTCGGCTTGGCCAATGGCTATAGTCCTCTATGAATCCTCCTCCCAGCACTACCGCCACGACGTTTCCTTGTTTGCCTCCCTTCCTCGTGGAGCGGACACGTTTACTAGGCGGCATGCAGGGTGGGAGTGACGCGGTAAATCGCGAAGGAGCGTTTGTTTTCTATTGGATGCGCACCGCGTTGCGTGCCGAGCAAAACCCGGCGCTCGATGTCGCCATCGAGCTGGCGAATCACTATCGGCGCCCGCTGTGGGTCTATCACGCGCTGACCGAGAAGTACCGGTACGCGTCTGATCGACATCATACGTTTGTGCTGCAAGCCGCTTGCGATTTGCAGGCACAGCTTGCCGAGCGCGGCATTGCTTACGCGTTTCATCTGGAACGCTCCGGCCATCGTGGGCCGCATTTGCGAGCCCTGGCACAGCAAGCCCTCGCGGTCGTGACCGAAGAGATGCCGGTCGACCCACTGCGGCGCTGGACGGAGCGGCTCGCTGGCGGGTTGAAGTCTCCTTTGTTGGCGGTCGACACCGCATGCGTGGTCCCGATGCAACGGCTCGGCAAAGCCTACGATCGGGCGTACCAATTTCGTCAAGCCACCGCGGAACTGTATGCACAGCGGATTGCGCGGCCGTACCAAGCGTCGACTTTGGATAGTGGCAACGGTCTGCCTGCCGAGCTTCCGTTCATACCAGTCGATTTGCCGCCGCAGGCGAACGACTGCGGACGCTTGGCGGAACTGGTCAGCGACTGCGATATCGATCATTCGATCGGCCCCGTGCCTCACACCATCGGTGGCAGCTCGGCCGGTTATCAACGGTGGCAAGCTTTCCGCGCGAGCGGCTTGAACCGGTACGCCCGGCAACGCAATGACGCGACGCACGACGGCGTCAGTCGCATGTCGGCTTACCTGCACTACGGGATGGTGTCACCGTTTCGGCTGGCCCGCGAAGCGGCTGCCACGGCAGGGGAAGGTGCCGAGAAGTTTCTGGATGAATTGTTGATTTGGCGTGAGCTGGCGTATGCATTTTGCTTTCATCGCCCCGATCACGCTCGCTGGTCGGGACTGCCCGGTTGGGCGCGGCAGTCCTTGCTCGCGCATGCGGGCGACTCACGTCCCGCGCTGCACTCCTGGGAGACGCTGGCGCGGGGACGGACCGGCGATGCGTTGTGGGATGCCGCACAACGTTCGTTGCTGCAACACGGGGAACTGCACAACAACGTTCGGATGACCTGGGGCAAGGCGCTGTTGAACTGGACGCGTCACCCGCGGGAAGCGTTGCGGATGATCATCGATTTAAATCATCGCTATGCACTCGACGGGCGCGATCCCGCCTCCTACGGGGGCATTTTGTGGTGCTTGGGCCAATTCGATCGTCCCTTTGCACCGGAGCAGCCGATCTTTGGGACTGTTCGGACAAGGCCTACCAGTCACCACGCACGTCGCATCGATTTGCAGGCTTATGCAGCGAAGGCCTCGCGACCGTTGGTCGATCCTGTTCCGCGCGTGGCGGTGGTTGGGGCGGGGCTCTCAGGGCTGCTGCTGGCGCGGACGCTGACCGATCACGGGATAGCGGTGACGGTGTTGGAGAAGAGCCGCGGGCCGAGCGGACGCATGTCGACGCGTCGCGCTCCAGCCGATACCCAGTTCGATCACGGTGCCCAGTATTTCACCGCGCGCGGCAAGACCTTTCGTCGTTATGTGGCGGCTTGGCAGCAAGCCGGCATTGTCCAGCCTTGGCGGGGCCAAGTCGTGAGCTTGCATCGCGACGGCACCATCGAAGCCAAGAACGGGACGCGACGGTTTGTGGGGGTTCCCGGGATGAATGCCATCGGAAAGCACTTGGCTGGCGATCTGGACGTTCGGTATCGGACTCAGGTGCAAGCGGTGGTTGGTGAAGGTGAGCATTGGCGGTTGACGACCACCGCGGGGGAGGCGTTAAGCGGTTGGGATGCGGTCGTGATGGCGACGCCGGCGGCGCAAGCGGCTGAACTGCTGCGGCCAGTTGCGGCGGACTTGGCAGCGTCTGCTCAACGGGCGGAAATGGCCGGATGTTGGGCGTTGATGCTGGAACTGGAGAATCGCTTGGAGTTGCCGTTTGACGGCGCGTTCGTGCAGGATTCTCCGATCTCCTGGGTGGCTCGTAACAATAGCAAACCGGGGCGTCCGCCGGCCGAGACCTGGGTGATTCATGCTTCTCCCGAGTGGACCGAGCAGCATCGGCAAGACGGCTCCGAAGCGGTCCGGGAGGTCTTGTTGAGAGGTTTTTTTGAAGCGGTCGGTCTGCCTGCCGTCCGGCCGCGCCAGGCGGTTGTTCATCGCTGGCGTTTCGCCTTGCCGACCCGCCCGTTGGAGCAGCCCTATCTGTTCGACGCGACCAGCCGCCTGGGCGCGTGCGGGGATTGGTGTGGCGGGCCGCGCGTCGAGGGAGCCTTCTATAGTGGTATAGCGATGGCGGGTCGCCTAATGGGGGCCTTCATGACGCCCAAAGCGTGCCCCGCCCCAGACGTCGTTGCCCGCAACGGTTGGCCAATGGGGGATCAACCGACACTATTTTAAATCCGCTGGTCAGCTGTGTTCAAACGTGAGACATTGTCAAACCCTCTTCGACGGTTTTCCAGACAGGCATGTGATGAACGGCAATCTACTAGAAACAATCTTGGCCGATGCGGACATGCTCGCACAACTCGAGCGTGCTGGTTCCACGCGGCAAACGATTACGCTGGACATCCGTGGAAAACTTTCCACGCCAACCGGCTTGGAGTCGGCCGATTTTCAGGAAACGGTGGAATTGCCCTTTTCCGAAGATGTGGTCATTCCGCCGCATCATTTGCCCGAACGAACGATTGTGCCGCTGGGCAAGCGTGGCGATATCACGACCGACTATCGCTTGGTCGGGGCCTTGGGACGTGGCGGCACGGCGGTGGTCTATCAAGCGCATCAGCGGGCAGTCGACCGCGAGGTGGCGGTCAAGGTGCTGCGCGACGAATTGGCGAGCGACCCTTTGGCGCGCGAGCGTTTCTTGGCAGAAGCGAAAACGGTCGGTAGCCTCGATCACCCAAACGTGATCGCGTTGCACGAGCTGGCGGCCAGCGACAGCGGGCAATTATTTTATTCGATGAAACGGATCGATGGCACCAGTTGGGCGGAAGCGATCGAAGATCGAAGTATCGAGGAAAACCTGACGATCCTGTTGCGCGTTTCGGATGCGATTCGTTACGCTCATTCTCGCGGTTTGCTGCATCGTGACATCAAGCCCGAGAACGTGATGCTGGGACGCTTCGGTGAGGTCCTGGTTGCTGATTGGGGGCTGGCGCTATCGTACCCGATTCCTCGCCCTGAAGATCTGTCGCGTTCGATCGGCGGGACCCCAGCGTACATGGCGCCCGAGCTCGCCGCGGCTTCTCTCGATTGCGTGGGGGTTACCACCGACGTTTATCTGTTGGGGGCGGTCCTGTTTCAAGTCCTCACCGGGCTGCCTCCGCATCACGGGGAAACGTTGGTCGATTGCATTCACGCGGCGGCTCGTAATGAGATCCGTCCCAGTCGTGTGACCGGTGCCTTGATGGACATCGCGATGCGTGCGATGGCGACCAAGCCAGAAGACCGTTATCAGGACGTGGAGGCCTTTCAGCAAGCGATTCTAGCGTTTCAGCAGCACCAGGAGAGCGTGCGGTTGGTCAATCGAGCGCGTCGACACGCCGAGGAAGCCAACGCAGGCACAGGCTACGAAAAGTTCGGCTTGGCAATCAATCTGCTGAGTGAAGCGTTGGAAGTCTGGCCGGACAACGATCGCGCAGCGCTGTTTCTGAAAAGCGTCCGCACCGATTTCGCGAGGCGCGCGGTCAGCTTGGGCGACTACGACTTGGCGATCGATATGCTTGACTCCGCCGGCGAAGGCAATTCTGAATTTGCCAGCCGAGTGCGCCGCAGTCGGTCGAAACGCCAGCAACGCATCGATCGCGAAGCCCGTTTGAACCTGCTGTTTTCACATTCGCCCGATCCGGTGCTGCTGACGCGCATCGATGATGGGTCGATTGTCGAAGCCAACGAAGTCTTTTTAGGGCGGTTCGGTTTTGAGCTGGAAGCGATCATCGGCAAGAGCGTTCCCGATTTGAATTTGTGGGTCTGTCCCAAACGCCGCTCCACATTCGTCGAAGAGATCCGCACGCGGGGGCGCATCGACAACTTCGAAGCCCGCTTCCGAGACAGCCAAGGTCAGCCGCTGGACGTGCTGATTTCGGGTCGCAAGGTCAAGCTGGAAGAACAGGAGTTATTGGTTACCAACCTGCGCGACATCACGTTGCGAAAATCGGCCGAAGATGAACTCCGCCGCAGTCGTCAACGGTTGCGAGAATTCACGCGCCTGGCAAAGTTGGGCACCTGGGAGTTTGATGTGGCGTCGGGGACGGTGTACTGGAACAGTGAGTTGTATGCGCTGACGGGAATCGAGCGCGGTGAGCAGGCACCAAGCTTGGAAACCTTTATTCAGACGATCCATCCTGAAGACCGGCAGAGCGTGCGCGAGCAAATTAAGCGTGCGATGGAGTCCGGGGAGGCCTACGAAGCCAAAGTCCGACATCGTTTGCCCTGCGGCGGGTATCGCACCGTGATCACGCGTGGCCAGCCGATCCGTGATGCGGATCACCGAGTGATCGAAATTTACGGTACGGTGCATGACATCACGGCCGAGCACGCCGAAATCGCTCAAGGCCGGGAACTGACGCGGGCGATGCAGCAACTGGTCGACTACTCGGGCGAGCCCCTGTTGGCGATCGATGCGAACGGACGCGTACTGGCAGCCTCTTCTGCCCTGGCGGCTTTGGTCGGCACCGCGGCCGGCCAATTACGCTGCCAATGGACGTTGCAGCTCCAGCCCGACACACTGGCCTACGACGATCGCGAGCGACATGTCATCACCGCTCGATTGCACCACCCCAGCCAACCGCCGGGAGCTTGGATGTCGTTTGAAGTGCAAGCCGCTGCCGGGAAGGGGAATCCGACCAGGCTGGCCAAATACATTGGCCTCCGCGACGCTTAAACGCTCCGCGACGCCTAAACGCTCCGCGACGCCCCGGGGACTCGCGAAGCTTGACGGCAAAGCGGTACGGACTCAGCCGCCTTCGTACTCGACCAACTGCAGGTCTTCATACTTTTCGGTCAGTTCGTCGATCACGTCAAAACTGATGTTCGAGTTGTTGGCGATGTTCAGATAACGCAAGTTTGGCAGCGAAGCGAGCTGGCGAATGCTCTCGTCGGTCAACTGCGTACCGGCCACGTTCAAACGCTTCAGTTTCTTGAACTTCATCAGCGTTGGCGTCGAAGCGTCGGTGATCGAAGCCGACTTCAGATCGAGGTCTTCCAGTTCGGTCAGCGAGCCGAGTTGCTGCAGGGCGTCGTCGTCGATCTTGGTTTCCCACAGGCCGAGCAGCCTCAGTTTGGTCAGCTTTTGCAAAGGGACGAAGCCTTCGGAGTTGATCAACCGGCACTCGCTCATGTCGAGATAGGTGACGTTCGGCAGCGTCGCGAGGATGGCAACTCCTTGGTCGTCGATCGAGGTGCCGCGCAGTTCCAAGCGATCGAGGTTTTCCAGCCCCGCAACGTGCTCGAAGCCTTTGCCCGTCACGTCGGTGTCTCGGATGCGGAGACGTTTGAGGAGCGGCAGGTTTGCCACCGCCGGCATGCCTTCATCGGTGATCTTGCAAGCGTCCATCTGCAAGTATTGCAACGTCGGCATGGTGCCGAGGATTTGCAGCGACTTGTCGCTGATCGACGTGCAGTAATTGACGTTGATCGACTTCAGTTTCAGCGATGCAAGCTTCGCCACGCCCGCGTCGGTGACTTTGGATTTTTCCAGTTGCACGTCGGCCAGGGACGTTAATTCCTTCAGCGGGTCGATACCGGCATCGGTGATGTTGCTGTTGCGCAAATCGATGGCACGCAATTTCCGCAAGCCCGTCAGTAGCTTGAGGCCGTCATCGCTGATCCCGGTGCGCCGCAAGAATAGGGCTTCTAGGTTTTTCAACTGTCCGACCGATTGGAGGGCTTCATCGGTGATCGCCGTATCGCTCAGGCTGAGTCGTTTCAGGCCGGGCAGCAGAAGGAGCGCATCGAGGCCTTTGTCCTTCAACTCGGGGCCTGACATGGTCAGCGTCTGCACAAACGGCACACCCGCAAAGGCTTGGAACGATTCCGACAGATCGGCTTTGGCGCCCACTGCCAATTCGACGACCCGACCGGCGTCATCTTTGGTGATCGCATAACCCGCTTCTTCGAGCGCTGCGACGGCATCTTCCGATTGCACCGGAGCGTTCGGTTGGGGATTGGTTTTGGCGGGCTTGGCCGGGGCGGCCACCTCAGCCGCAGTCGGTGCGGAGGATTCGGGAGAGCGATTGACGTAGGGGAAAGGCTTTGGGGTGACCGGCACCTTCCCTTCCATCAACTCTTCCAGAGTCGTGTTGGTGGGCTCCAAGGGAATGATTTTCTGGCAACCACTCAGACCGACAAGCAGAACCGCTAGGCAACTCGTGGCAACAAAGAAACGGATGTCGGCGAACGTACGACTCATCACGAGATGGGGCTCCGGAAGCAATTATGGGGGGTGGGGAAGGTGCGGAAGCAAGCAGCGTAGTTTAATCGAAAAACCGGTTTATAGGGTTTGGGGTGCGGCAGAATCTTCTGGAGTTGTCGCCCTCATTGGGTAGCGGTCGCAAATGATTGTTTAATGGGGCCGCAGTTGTTATTCTGGGGAAGCTATCGGAGAGTCTGCGGGCGTTTTTCTCGATCATCCTCTGGACCACGATCATCCTCTTGGACCACGCCCGCCGGCAATCGCTCCCTTTTATTGTCCCCGCATCCTTCCTTAACTCAGTCTATTCCCACCTCGGAGAATCTTTATGGCCCGTTCGAAGAAAACAATACAAGGCTCGTCACGTCGTCAATTTATTCAACAGTCCGCCGCTGTCGGCGCGGGTGTTTGGGTCGGCACTCAGACGATGGGCAATGCCTTTGGGCAAGAATCGGCGCAGAATGCGCTGACGGCAGCTTGTATCGGTGTTGGCGGAAAAGGCAGCAGCGATTGCAGTCACATTGCCGAGCAAGGCGTCAAGATTGTCGGTTTGTGTGACGTCGACCAGAACACGCTGACCAAAAAGGGTCGCGAGTTCACCGACGCGGAACAGTTCGATGACTTCCGCGAAATGCTGGACAAATTGGGTGACAAGGTCGACATCGTTTGCGTCAGCACGCCCGACCACACGCATGCGACGGCGGCGATCAAGGCGATGAAGATGAAAAAGCACGTCTATTGCCAAAAGCCGTTGACTTGGTCGATCGCCGAGGCACGGGCGATGCGTGAGACGGCGGAAGAAATGGGGGTTGTAACCCAGATGGGCAACCAGGGCAGTTCGGAGAACGGTCTTCGTGAAGCGGTCGAGATCATCCGCAGCGGTGCGATTGGCGATGTCAGCGAAGTGCACATTTGGTCGAATCGCCCGATCTGGCCACAGGGTGTTGGTCGTCCCGAAGGTGAAGATCCCGTTCCAGAAGGTTTGAACTGGGATGCATGGATTGGACCGGCAGCGATGCGTCCGTTCAAGAAAGGCGTCTACCACGCGTTCAATTGGCGCGGTTGGGTCGATTTCGGCACCGGCGCGCTCGGCGACATGGCTTGCCACACCACCAACATGCCGGTCATGGCATTGGAATTGTGGGACCCGAGTTCGGTTACCGCCATCAAAAATCCAGGCATCTTCGCCGGCGAAACCTATCCAGGCAGCTCGACATTGAAGTTTGAATTCCCGCAGCGTGGCAAGCTGCCTGCGTGTACCTTCAACTGGTACGACGGCGGCAACCTACCCGATGAGTCGGTGATTTCTCAGTTGCCCGAGTCGTTCCAGAAGCGTGTCAAGGAACAGCGTGAAGGCAATGGCCGTAAGACCAGCGGTGCCGTGTTGGTCGGCAGCAAAGGCTTGTTGTTCTCGCCAGACGATTACGGCGCCCGTTTCTACTTGCTTCCAGAAGACCAATACAAGGACTTCCAGAAACCCGAGCAGACGATCGCTCGGATTCCTTTCAACGCCGGTGGCGACCAACGCCACAAGTGGGAATTCGTGTCGACCTGCAAGGGCGAATACGAGCCCGGTACGATGTCGAATTTCGGCTATGCCGGTCGCCTGACCGAAACGATCTTGGTGGGCAACTTGGCGATGCGTGCCGGCGAAGGCCAGCGTATTGAGTGGGATGCAAAGGCGCTCAAGAGCACCAACGTTCCTGAAGTCAACGCCTTTGTCGCTCGCGACTATCGCGCGGGCTGGGAATACTAAGCCGACGCGTGGAAGGCGACGCCTTCTCGGTGAAGCATGATCGCAGCCGTCCGGTGACTCGTAGAGCCGCCGGGCGGCTGTTTTTTTCTGGCAAGTCCGCCAGTGCGGCGTCGGCGGCATTGAGTCGGCGGCATTGAGTCGGCGGCATTGAGTCGGCGGCATTGAGTCGGCGTTTCCAGGACGCGGCCGCGTAGCGTCTAGACGGCCGTGCGTTCATCGCTGGGCAGCCGTTCGCCGAGCTGCGGATGGCCGCCGCTGTGATCGATTTGAATGGTCAGGTGCCGCCGCCATTTCTCGTCATTGGGTTGCGGGAAATCTTTGCGAAAATGGACGCCGCGCGATTCTTCTCGAGCCAGCGCCGCGGTGGCCATCATTCGCGCCGTCAACAGCATGTTTTGCGTTTCCCAGCCAACTTCGTTTTCGAACTGCTGTGGCATCACATAGGCGAAGAACGAATCGATCGAGGTGATAGCCTCCCGCAGTCCCGCGGCATCCCGCTGGACGCCCGCCAATCGTCCCATCAAGCTTTTCAGCGATGCCCGAATGTCGGCCAAGTCGAGGGATTGCACCGTGTGATCGCTGGGGGAGCTCTCGATTGGCAGCGCGGTCATGGTGTCGGGCATTTCAGCCGCCGCCCGTGCGGCGCCTTGGCCGGCATGAGCCCCATAGACCAGCCCTTCAAGTAGGCTGTTGCTGGCCAGCCGGTTCGCGCCGTGCAAGCCGCTGCTGGTGACTTCGCCGGCGGCCCATAAGCCGGGCAAGTTGGTTCTGCCCGCACGATCGACGGTCACGCCACCGACCATGTAGTGTGCCCCTGGGCGAACCGGAATGCGGTCGCTGGTGATATCCAAGCCAAATTCGCTGCACGTTTCCGCTATCCCCGGAAAGCGCTGCAAGACCTCGTCGGCATCGAGGTGCGACATGTCTAAGTAAACGCAGTTGTGCTGGCTAGCCGCCATCTGGCGAATGATCGATTGACTGACCACGTCGCGCGGGGCAAGTTCCGCGCGGTCATCGTAGTCGGGCATGAACCGTTTGCCATGTACGTCAACCAAATAGGCCCCTTCGCCACGGACCGCTTCGGTGATCAGCGACCGTGAAGAACCGGCAATGTACAGCACCGTGGGATGGAATTGGATGAATTCCATGTCTCTCAGTTCCACGCCGGCCCGATAGGCCAGCGCAAATCCGTCCCCTGTCGCGACAGGGGGGTTGGTCGATTCGCGAAAGACCTGTCCCAGTCCCCCGGTGCAGAGCAACGTCTGCTTCGCCCAGACCAACGTCGGAGGGCCCTCGTTGCGTGAGATCACCGCACCGCGGCAGCGACCATCGTGCGTTAGCAGGTCGAGGGTAAAAGCTTGTTCCCAGATTTCGCTGTTGGAACGCTCCCGCGTATACTGAATCATCGCACGCATCACCTCGCGGCCTGTCGCGTCGCCGTGGGCATGCACGATCCGTTGGTGGCTGTGGCCTCCTTCGCGGCCGAGCGCCAAAGCACCTTGCTTTTGATCGAACTGCGTCCCCCAGGCGATTAGCTCTTCGATGCGTCGGGGGCCATCACGAATGACCATGTCCACTACCTCGGCGTTGCATAAATTGCCACCGGCGATCATCGTATCGGAGACGTGACTCTCGAAGTCATCTTCGGGACCCAAGACTCCCGCAATGCCGCCTTGAGCGTACGAGCTATTCGACTCTCGCAATTGGTCCTTGGTGACCAAGAGGACCGACTGGTGAGGATGTGCCGCGTTGGCAGCCCGCAAGCCAGCCAAACCACTGCCGATGACCAGCAGGTCGACAAAGTGGTGAGAGACCTTTTTGGGATGAAAAGGCACGATGTATCGCGGCGTCATGGGCTCTTTGTAATTAAGGTGTCATTGGTTTCTAATGCGGAGTATAGCGGGCGACCAACCGACGTGATGCTGGTAGATTGAAGCTTCGACGATTTCCTGCTGTCCCCCAAACGATTTGTTTCATGCCTGACGTGCCGCTTTCGGAATCTCCCTCGCCCCTAGCCACCGCCCGCGTGAACGCCCCCGTAGATGCCCAGCCCAGCGGCCGCCGACCATTAGAAGCGATGGATTTCCAGGTGACGAATATCCAGCCGGGGGGTGGTCCGGTGATGGAAATTGAGCTCTTCTGGGGGCGAGTCCGACGTTGGTATTTGAAATGCTTTCAGCCTCGTTACGTCCGACGGATGCAGTCCATTCGCCAAGGCGAAGCGGCGGGGATTCCCTTCGATCCCATCGATCCGAGGGACGTTAAGTATTACCGCAACCAGTCGACATATTGGTGGGCCGACGAAGACGATCCGTTTGGCTGGCGTGATGCTTTGCCGTTCGTTCGGGTGGGGCTGGCCGAACTGATTTTAATCGGAGGCGGTTTTGCGTTGCTCGCTGTCGTGCTGGGATGGCTGTGGTGGCCGCTCAGTCTGCCGCCCGCGGTGGTCTGTTTGTTGGTCGTTTGGTTCTTCCGCAATCCCCACCGTGACATTCCGTCGGGCCCGGGCGATGTGGTTTCACCGGCGGATGGCAAAGTCGCGGAGATCACCCGACTGGACGATCCCGAACTGGGGCCGGTCGTGCGCGTGGGAATTTTTCTATCGATTTTTAACGTGCATGCCAATCGAGCCTCCGAAGCGGGCCGCGTGATCGCGATCCGTTACCGGCCGGGTAAATTTTTAAACGCGCTGCGACCCGAATCGGCAAGAGAGAACGAGCAATTAGAAGTCACCCTGGAGCAACTCCATGCCCCGTATCGGCTGATGAAGATTCGTCAGATCACCGGTCAGTTCGCGCGGCGAATTGTCTGCTGGGTGCGACCGGGCGACGTGCTCGAACGTGGCGAGATGTTTGGCATGATTAAGCTCGGGTCGCGAACCGAACTGTTGCTGGTCGAGCACGAAGGTCTGGAGATTATTTCGAAGCTTGGCGACAAGGTGGCTGCCGGTTCGTCGTTGATGGCGCGTTATTCTTCTACCACTGACGCTAAGGCCGCTGGCCAAGCGAATTCGAAAGGCGACTCGTGAGTGAACTGAGACCTCGCATGTGGCCACGTCGCCACACCGACGCGTCCCGCGTACCTGGACGGAAACGGCGTTTGACGTTGGCCGTGCTGCCGACGATGTTAACGCTCGGCAATGGCGTTTGTGGCATGGCGTCGATCGCCGTCGCCGTCAGCGTTAGCTTGCCTTGGGAAAACGATCAAAAGCTGTTCGTCGCTGGGTTGTTGATATTTATCGGCATGCTGTTCGACGCCCTCGATGGCTCGGCAGCGCGACTGACGAATCAGTCGAGCCAATTCGGTGCGGAGCTGGATAGCTTGTGCGATGCGATCACCTTTGGTGCCGCGCCGGCGGTAATTCTATGGCGCTATAGCGATGTCTATCCCTATCGATTGTCGTGGGCGATCGGAGTTGTCTTTACGCTCTGTGTGCTGATCCGTTTGGCACGGTTCAATGTGGAAACCGAAGAAGATGATCCGCACGATGGCTTTGAAGGCCTGCCGAGTCCGGCGGCGGCGGGGACCGTCGCCGCGTTTGTCATTTCGATCCCGCACCTGCACTCGCTGACCGACTTGGGGTACAGCGATCGCATTCAGGAAATTGCCGCACGTTCCCTCGTCGTGTTTCAGTACGCCGTGCCGTTGGTTGCCCTGGCGTTGGCCTATCTGATGGTCTCGCGGTTTCATTACCCACACGTCGTGCAGCAATGGATGCGGGGACGTAAAGCACCGCACCAAATCGGCAAGGCTTTGTTCGCCATCGGTGGTATCTTCATTTTCAATGAATTGGCTTTGCCGCTGGTGCTGTGCTTCTTCGCCTTCGGAACCCCACTGCGCCATCTTGGTTACAAGCTGGGATTGGGGACGAAGCCGCAAACGCCGCAACCAGAACCGGTACTCGAATCCGAATCCGAAGCGGCCTCCCACGAAGTTTAGCGGGACAGCGCCAGGTTGGATGAGCCGTTCGTAAAGACTGCGACATGCTGGAAAATCAATCCAACCGGGCGCTGTTCAGTTAGGCAAGGGGCGGAAAGCAGGGGCCGGTTCTGAGCGAACAGTCGGTGATCGTTGCCAAAGTTCTTTTGGCTACCTACTCATTAATGTCCACGTGAATGTCAACGCTGCGCAATAGTTGATGAATTCTGTGGCAGGCGGGCCGGATCAGGCAGGCCAATGGGCCGTTTGTCGCTAATAATCTACCTCCGCGTTGCCGCTGAGGGATGAGACGATCTATTTCACTTCGTTCCATGGCGGAAAAGGCTAACTTTAACGCATTTCATCAATGTTCCTGGCTGCCTTTGTCCAGGACCCTTGCGTCGAGCATGGGCGTCGTGACAGATGCCGGTGAGCGTTGGCGGGGGAAATGACCAGTGACGCTACGGATGGAGCGATCGACCCAATGAATGCTTCCCTGCAAGAACCTCCTGTGACGCCTCGGCAACGTAAAGACCCTAAGCCTGCGAATCCTGAACGCAGCAGCTTGTATTCCAAATTTATTCCAGCGTACGAGGCGGTATGGCCCTTGTTGGTTCGTCGGCGTGTGCTGCGAAGCATCGATGGGCTGGGGATCACGCCGGGAGCCAAAGTGCTGGAAGTGGGGATTGGCACCGGTTTGTCGATGCCGGCTTACCCTCTGCATGCCGACGTCACGGGGATCGACCTGTCGGACGAAATGCTGGCCCAAGCTCGGCTAAAAATCGCTCGCGAAGGCTGGGAGCATATCAACGTTCAAGCGATGAACGCTCAGAAGCTTGATTTTCCCGATCACTCCTTTGATTTCGTGACCACGTTTCATGTCGTCAGTGTGGTCTCGAACCCGCAAGAGATGATGGCGGAGATTACGCGAGTGGTGAAACCGGGAGGAAAGGTTTTAATTATCAACCACTTCCGCAGCGAAAACCCTTGGGTCGCTCATGTCATTGACCGTGCCGATCCATTGACTCGGCATCTCGGCTGGCGAACCAATGTCGGCTATAGCGACGTGGTGGGGGAACTGCCGTTAGAAGTCCAAGTCCAACGCAAATCCTCACCCTTCTCGCTGTTCACCATCCTGCACGCAACGCGACTGCATGCGGCCGCTTGATGCGGCTAAGCAGGTAGGCAGGAGTCATCCGGTTAAATGAGCCGCCTTGGCGATAGCCGCGGTTCCTGGATTTAACCGTGGCTATCGCCAAAACGGCTAAACAGGGTTCCGCGGAATCATTCCTGCTAACCTGTTTAGTGCTGATCCGCTCATTTCAATCGGGTAAACTTGTCGTTTGACAAAGCGATATTCCTCCCCCGGTTGAGAGACGTTCCGAATGAAGTTTTTATGGGTTGCTGGTTTGGTGCTGGGCTTGGGGCACACGGCATGGTGTGCGGAGCGACCAAATGTGGTGATGCTGTTAGCGGATGACTTGGGGTACCGGGATGTTGGCTGTTACGACGGTCCCGTGAAGACCCCTTCGATCGATTCGCTGGCCGCTGAGGGGACTCGTTTCCAGCAGTTCTATTCCGGCTGTGCGGTTTGCTCGCCATCGCGTGCGACGCTGCTGACCGGTCGACATCACATTCGCACGGGAGTCTATAGTTGGATCCACAACACCAGCCAAAAATCCCACCTGCTGGAACGCGAGGTGACGCTCGCTGAAGTGCTCAAGCAAGCCGGGTACGCGACCGCTCACATTGGCAAGTGGCACCTTGGTTTGCCGACCGAAAAACAAGACAAGCCGACGCCGGACCAGCACGGTTTTGACTACTGGTTTGCTACCGACAACAACGCCATTCCCA
Organism: uncultured Pirellulaceae bacterium; assembly: GCA_964477385.1. Lineage (GTDB taxonomy): Bacteria > Planctomycetota > Planctomycetia > Pirellulales > Pirellulaceae > Roseimaritima. The sequence continues at coordinate 36,402 of CAYZHQ010000027.1, read as the reverse complement.
GCCATCGCAACCCGAACAACTTTATTCGCAACGGGGAACCGGTTGGAAAGCTGGAGGGATATTCCTGTCAGTTGGTTGTTGATGAGGCGATTGGTTGGCTGAAGCGTCGTCCCCAAGATGACTCACCGTTTTTTCTGAACATTTGGTTCCACGAACCACACGCGCCCATTGCCGCCCCCGATTCGAACGTTCAGCAATACGGCGCACTGAAGGACAAGGCGGCCGTTTATTCGGGCACCATCGACAACACCGATCTCGCCATCGGTAGGTTGCTTGAAACGCTGCGGGCGATCGATTCGCCGGAAGACACGCTGATTATTTATGCTTCGGACAACGGGTCGTATCGCAACGATCGAACGGGTGGGCTGCGAGGCCGCAAGGGAGTCAATTGGGATGGTGGTATCCGAGTCCCCGGCATCTTCTGCTGGCCTGGCCGAATCGAGGCCGGCGTCGTTTCGCAACAGCCGGCTGGCTTAGTCGACGTGCTGCCGACCGTCTGCGGATTGCTAGATCTACCCACCCCCGCGGAAATTTATTTGGATGGCAGCGATCTGTCGTCGGTATTGCGAGGTCACCCAGAGAATTTCGTCCGACATCAGCCCCTGTTTTGGCACCTTCAGAAATCGCGACCGATCGTGGCGATGCGGGACGGTGACGACTCTTTAGTTGCCGAGCCCGATTACGAGTTGTCGACGAGCAACATGTTCAACGAAGCTTGGATCCCGCAAATCAAAAACGGCGGCTACAAAAACTTTCAACTGTTTGACTTGGCGACCGATCCAAACCAGACGACCAACATCGCGGCGGACCATCCCGAACGGGTCGAGCGTCTCAAGCAGCGTCTCTTAAAGATCAATGCCAGTATCATGAGTGATGGGCACGATTGGTAATGGACCACGGAAGAGATAGACTAGAGCTGCGATAACAGTTCATGCTTTAAGGCTCGAAAGCCCATTGCCGAGATAGTCCAACGTGGCTTCACGCAATGGGTGACTGGGCCTGTACCACCCCCGCCTTCGATTCCCGCCTTCCTCCGCTGCAAACACAGATTCCCATGATACGGTTTTCTTCTCGGAGCCTCAGGCTTGGCTTCCGCCGGCATTGCTTATTCGCCGGTCTGATCTTGGCCGGTGGTCTTGTCTGTGGTCTCTTGCATCAAACAGCATTTGCCGAAGAGGCCGCCGCTTCGGGGCAAAAGGTCCCGTTCGCTCGCGATATTTTGCCGATTTTGTCGGCCAATTGTTACGCTTGCCACGGTCCCGACGAGTCGCAACGCCAAGGTGGCTTGCGACTCGATATCGAAGCCGACGCGAAGGGGGGTGGCGAGGGGGTGATCGTGCCCGGCAATCCGCAAACCAGTCAACTGTTGGCGCGGATCACGAGCAATGATCCCGACGAAGTGATGCCGCCGCCGGACTTCAATCGTCAGCTCGAACCGGAGCAAATCGAACGGATACGACAGTGGATTGCCGACGGCGCCGAGTGGGAGCAGCATTGGGCCTTTCAGCCCCTTCGTGAGCCGACCGGCACGCTCGACGATTGGGTGCGTCATCGCTTGCAGACGAAGAACCTATCGCTGCAGCCGGCCGCCTCGCCGCATCGCTTAATCCGCCGCTTATCTCTCGATTTGCTAGGAGTGCCGCCGACGCCAGAGCGAGCCGATGCCTTTGCCAATAACCCGTCGGATCAAGCTTACGAACAGTTGGTCGACGAACTGCTGGGACGCCCCGAATTCGGCGAACACTGGGCGCGGATGTGGCTCGATCTGGCACGCTACGCCGACACAAAGGGGTATGAAAAAGATCGCGGCAGAACGATGTGGCCGTATCGGGACTGGGTCATCAAGGCCTTCAATACCGACATGCCACTGGATCGATTTACGACGGAGCAGTTAGCCGGAGATCTGTTGCCCGAGCCAACGACGGAGCAAATCGTGGCGACGGCATTTCATCGCAACACGATGTCAAACGACGAAGGCGGAACCGATGACGAGGAGTTTCGTGTGGCGGCGGTCAAGGATCGCATCAACACGACGGTTCAGGTTTGGATGGGGCTGACAATGGGATGTGCTCAGTGCCATACGCATAAGTACGATCCGATATCGATCGAAGACTACTATCGTTTTTTTGCGATCTTCAATCAAACCGAAGATGCTGATCGCGGAAATGACGCGCCTCGTATGGAAGTCGCGACGCCAGGCCAAATGGCTAGTCGCATCGCATTTCGAAAACAATTGACGGATCTGCAGCAACGATTGCAGGCGGCAGAAGAAGCGGCAGCGATCTCGGAGAGCGAAACGAACCCTTGGCGTGCCGCAGAGGTTACCGCTGCGAAATCCTCCGCTGGTACAACGCTGCAGGTCGACGATCAGCAGGTGATTACCGCATCGGGGAAGTCTCCGGAAAGCGACACTTACGAACTGACATGCGAGTTGGCCGCTGGCCGGCATACGGCGCTGCGACTCGAAGCGATCCCGGTCGATAACGGGAAGGGAACCGGTGAGTTGGGGCGGAACCCAGCCGATCCTAATTTCGTGGTCTCCGAGTTCACTGTCCGGCCCGATTCGCGGGATGATGCTGAGGATGCCGAGCCGTGGGCCCTGAAACAGGCTCGGGCAGATTTTGCTCAAGATGGTTGGCCTGCGGCGGGGGCGATCGACGGAGACTCAAAAACCGGTTGGGCCATTTCGCCGCGGAAAAGCGAACGCCACGTGATCCTGTTTGACTTTGCCGAACCGCTGCAATGGGAACAGCCGCGACGGGTGCGGGTAACCATTACCCAAGCTTACGGCAACCGCCTGACTTTGGCTCGCTTTCGCGTCAGCACCAGCGGTGACGACGTCACGACCCTGGCACCCGAAAGCGATTCGCCGGAATGCCGCGAATTGCGTGAGCAGATCGCTGACACGCAACAACAAATTAAGGCTTTGAACGACCAGTTGGTTCAGTTGCCGATCATGCGTGAACTGCCGGCGAACAAGCAGCGGCAGACACGCCTTCACCGACGAGGCAATTTCTTGGATCCAGGAGAACCGGTCGCTCCAGCGGTCTTGTCGGCGTTTCATCCCCTACCCGAATCGGTGCCGGCGAATCGTTTAGGCGTTGCACAATGGCTGGTCAGCGACGCGAATCCGTTAACGCCGCGTGTCTGGGCCAATCGTGTTTGGGCACGCCTGTTTGGTCGAGGCTTGGTGGAAACGGAAGAAGATTTCGGCGCCTTGGGAGCCCCGCCTTCGCATCCGGAATTACTCGATTGGTTGGCGGCCGAGTATCGCAACGGTGGCTGGTCTTTAAAGACGCTGTTGAAGACGATCGTGATGAGCGAAACGTATCGCCAATCTTCGCATCTGGATGCTGCGACGCTGGAAGCCGATCCCGACAATCGATGGTTTTCCCGAGCCCCACGGTTTCGTTTGACGGGCGAGGCACTGCGCGACCAGGCGCTCTCGGTTTCGGGTTTGCTCTCAGCCAAGATGGGCGGTCCGCCTGTGATGCCACCGCAACCGACTGGACTGTGGCGATCGACTTACAGTGGCGAGCAGTGGATCGACGCCGAAGGGGAGGATCGTTTTCGACGAGGTCTATACACGTACCTCAAACGCACCACGCCTTACCCGTCGTTCACGACTTTTGATGGAGGTAGTGGCGAGGTCTGTTTGATTCGGCGTGTGCGGACCAACACGCCGCTGCAGGCGCTGATCACGATGAACGACCCTGTGTTTTTGGAAGCCGCCACGGCGTTGGCAGGTCGCATGATCGAGGAAGCCGCAGCGGAAACGCCGACAGCGAGGGCACAGCGGGGTATGCGTCTGGCGTTGATCCGACCGCTGCGGGACGGCGAACTGGAACCGTTGCTGCGTTTGCAACACGACACGTTGGTCCGTTTTCAATCCGATCCCAAGGCGGCGTTGCAATTGATCGCTGCAGGACGAGGCGACCCGAATGCTCCGCCAAGTAAAGTGTCACCTGCCGAGTGGGCTTCCTGGATTATGGTCGCCACTTCGATTCTCAATCTCGACGAATACTTGACCCGGAATTAAAGCGATGCGATCAAAACCAGCAAAGATGCAACCGGAACGACTGCGTCAGATTCAGCAGCAAACACGCCGCCACTTTCTTTCCGCTGGTGGCTTGGGACTCGGTGCGCTCGCGCTGCAAAGCCTTGCCGGCTCAGGAGGATACTCAGACCTTGGCAAGAACAACTTACTGGCAGCAGAGCAGGGCGTGGCCTCGGGTGGGTTGAATCCATTGTCCGCCAAACCACCGATGATTGCACCGCGAGCCAAACGGGTGATCTATTTGCACATGTCGGGGTCGCCTTCGCAATTAGAACTGTTTGATCACAAGCCAGCGTTGCAGAAACTGCATCTTCAAGACGCTCCGGCATCCTTCTTGGAGGGCAAGCGATTTGCGTTCATTAAAGGCGTTCCCAAAATCTTGTCGGGCCAATTCCAGTTTGCTCAACATGGCCAAAGCGGCCAAGTGATCAGTGAACTGTTGCCTCATTTCTCTCGTGTCGCGGATCAAGTCAGTGTCATCCGGACGGTGCATACCGATCAATTCAATCACGCGCCGGCACAATTATTTGCACACACTGGCTCGGCACGACTGGGCAATCCATCGATCGGCTCTTGGGTCACTTACGGACTGGGCAGCGAGAACGAAAACCTGCCGGGGTTTGTGGTGCTGCTATCCGGTGGCAAGACTCCGGACGCCGGCAAGTCATTGTGGGGTTCAGGGTTTCTGTCGGGAGTTTATCAAGGAGTGCAATGCCGTACGAAGGGAGATCCCGTGCTGTATCTGAGTGACCCCAGCGGCATCGATCGTGGCTTGCGACGGAGCATGCTCGACACGGTTGCCGAGATGAACGAGGCGGAGCAGGCGCAGAGTGGCGATGCGGAAACGCAGAGCCGGATCGCGCAGTACGAACTGGCATTCCGGATGCAGATGGCCGTCCCCGAAGTGATGGACATCTCGCGTGAACCGCAACACATCTTGGACCTTTATGGGGCTCAACCCGGTTACGTATCACCCGCGGAATCGGCTGCGGACCCGCGTGCGTTATACCGTGGCGATGATCCGACGTTCGCCAATAACTGTTTGCTGGCACGGCGATTGGTCGAAAACGGAGTACGGTTCGTGCAGCTTTATGATTGGGGCTGGGACCATCACGGTTCTTCGCCTGGCGAGAGTATTGACGAGACGCTGCCGATTAAATGTCAGCAAATCGACCGTGCCGTGGCGGGCTTGCTAACCGACCTAGAACAGCGTGGTTTGTTGGATGATACGTTGGTCGTTTGGGGTGGCGAGTTCGGTCGTACGCCCATGATGCAAAACAATGTTCGTAGCGAATTGAAGGCAGGTTTTATCGGACGAGACCACCATCCGTACGCATTTTCCATGTGGATGGCCGGCGGTGGAATGCAGCGTGGTTTGTCGTATGGTCAAACCGATGAGTTCGGATATTATCCGGTGGAAAAACCGGTCAGCATCCGCGACCTCCAGGCGACGCTCTTGCACGTTTTGGGGCTTGATCCGCATCGCTTTCATTTCCAGTACCAGGGGCTGGACCAACGGCTGATCGGTCCCACCGAAGAAGGCCGCGTGCTGACCGACCTATTGGCGTAAAGTCGAACGAGGCCGGGGTGTTGGGCGTGACGCTAAGCTGGCGAGAGTTGTCTCAGCAGCACCGCCGACCGACCTTCCATCGGATAGATCTCTCCGCTGGCGACTTCGCTTCGCGGGGGATCGCCATGCGGATGCCGTGTATCGAGTAGCGGCTCCCAACCGCTATCCTGAACCAGACCGGGCAAGCGAAAGTCGACCTTGTCGCGCCATGCATTAAGCAAGACCAGGAGATTGTCGTCGGTTTCGGATTCTCCCCGGTCATTGCGATCGACCAGACGATCGCCACGTAGCAGAAAACCAAAGCAGTGATGCAGGGGATCTTGCCAATCGGTTTGCGTCATGGGTTGCCCATCGGAGCGGAGCCAAACGATGCGCTGGATCACCGTCTGGTCTTGTCCGCTGATTGCTACAAAATCTTGTCTTTGGAAAACAGGATGTTCATGCAAGATCTTGGTCGCCTTGCGAAAGAATGTCAGCAGCTCACGTTTCCGGTCATCCAGCTCCCAGTGCAACCAAGTCAATTCACTGTCGTGGCAATAGGCGTTATTGTTGCCCTGCTGGGTGCGACTGACCTCGTCTCCCATCTGCAACATCGGAACCCCTTGCGAGAACAGCAGAGTCGTCAGCAGGTTCCGTTTCTGTCGTTCACGAAGTTGCAAAATTTCCGGATCGTCCGTCTCTCCCTCGACTCCGCAGTTCCAACTGAAAGGATCGCTCGGCCCATCGCGGTTGTCTTCGCCATTGGCTTCGTTGTGTTTTTCGTTGTAGCTGACCAAGTCGTGTAGCGTCATGCCATCGTGGGCGGAGACGAAGTTGATACTCGCGTACGGTCCGCGCTGGGCTTGAAACAGATCGCTGCTCGCGGTCAGACGTCCCGACAGTTCGCTCACCTGGCCTTCATCACCGCGCCAAAAACGACGAGTCGTGTTGCGATAATATTCATTCCATTCTGCCCATGGCATCGGAAAGCGGCCAACTTGGTATCCGCTTTCGCCAGCGTCCCATGGCTCGGCAATCAGTTTTCGACCAGACAGCACGGGGTCTTGAAAAACGGCGTCAAAAAAACCGCCCAAACGATCGAACTCTTTGGGCTCGCGGGCGAGCGTCGGTGCCATATCAAATCGAAAACCATCCACACGCATTTCTTCCGCCCAGTAGCGAAGACTATCGAGAATCATCCGCAACGTTTGCGGGTGCATCATGTTGGGAACGTTTCCCTGGGAACTGGAATTAAAATAGTAACGCATGTCATCTTCGATCAGCCGATAATAAGTTCGATTATCAACGCCACGGAAACAGAGCGTGGGCCCGCGATGGTCGTGTTCACAGGTATGCCCGTAGCAAACATCGAGGATCACCTCTAAACCGCCACGATGAAGAGACTTTACCATCTGCTTAAATTCCCGAACCTGATCGTTCGGGTCTCGCGCTGCGGCGTATCGGCCCGCCGGTGCGAAGTATCCGATCGGATCATAGCCCCAGTAATTCCGCAGGCCGCGATCGAGCAGATACCTGGCATCGGTAAAGTATTGCACCGGCATCAGTTCGACCGCCGTGATTCCCAGTGAGCTCAGGTAATCGACCACGACGGGCGATCCCAACGCGGCGTACGTGCCACGGATCTCTTCTGGTAGGTCGGGGTGCCGTTGGGTAAAGCCCTTCACATGCAGTTCATAAATCACGCTGCGCTCGAGAGGAACCTGAGGGCAAGGCTGGTCCTCCCAGTCAAACGCGCCATCCACGACCACACTTCGTGGTGCAAACGGAGCGCTGTCCCGTTCGTCAAACGATAGCGTCTCCTGCTGGTCATCGATGCTGTATCCGAACAACGCATCATCCCAATCGGGCTGGCCTACGATCGAACGTGCATAGGGGTCAAGCAACAGCTTGTGCGGATTAAAGCGATAACCTTGTCGCGGGTCATAGGGACCGTGGATGCGATAGCCATACGGTTGCCTTGGACCAACATCGGGGAGAAAGGCGTGCCACGTGTTGAAGGTCCGTTCGGTAATAGAGACGCGGTCGACTTCCCGTTGAGGATCATGCGGATCAAACAGGCAGAGCTCGACCTTCGTCGCATCCTCGCTATAGATCGCGAAGTTGGTTCCCGATCCATCCCAGATTGCGCCTTGCGGATAGTGCTTGCCGGGGTGGGTGTGCACGAGCGGGCTCCCGATGACGGACAGAGATGACGGCGAAAAAGATCTGCGAACGTTTCTTCGCGTGATCCGCAGACCGCATCCGCATACTGCGTGCCGATACGTGGTTATCCAAACCCCGTTGGCAGCCCATCACTTGTGCGGCCCATCACTTTTGGGGACCGTGATCACCATCGATAGGAAGCTCAGTTTGCGGGTTGTCGCGGATCGCCGCGACCTCTTCGGTTAAGTCAATGCCGACAGGACACCAGGTGATACAGCGACCACAGCCCACGCAGCCACTGGTGTCGAACTGGTCGTACCAAGTGGCCAGTTTATGGGTCAGCCACTGGCGGTAACGACTGCGGATATCGTTGCGAATAACCCCGCCGGCGGTGTAGCTGAAGTCGACGTTGAAACAGGAATCCCACTGACGGACTCGGGTGACTTCGGTCTGATCTAGATCGCTGACTTCTTCGACCGTCGAACAGAAACAGGTCGGACAAACCATCGTGCAGTTGGTGCAGGATAAACAGCGCTGTGCAACCTCCGACCAACGCGGATGCTGAAGGTTTTGCAACAGCAGGTCGTGGACACCCTGATTATTAAAATGCTTTGTAACCGCTTCTCGAGCCTGCTCCACTTCCCGAGCCGCCGAACTTTGCTGGTCCGAATCCGCGGGCCGTAAATCCATGGCAGCGATCAGTCGCTGCCCTGCGTCGCTGCCCGTTTCGAGACAAAACCCATCGTCGGTTTCGGTTAGCAGAATGTCAAAACCAGCGTCGCACTCGGGGCCTGTACCCATCGACGTGCAAAAGCAGGTCGCCGCCGCAGTCGAACATTGGACCGCGATGATCAGCGTCGCTTCCCGCCGGCCAGCATAAACCGGATCGACATAGTCATCGTTCAGGAAAACGCGATCTTGCACCGCGATGGCTGCGAGGTCGCAAGCTCGCACGCCCAGCAAAGCTCGCTTGGGTGGCTCTGTCACGGCGGTCGCAAACTCCCAACCGGCGGCGGTCAATCTCGCACCGCTCAATTCCTGTCGCGCCGGATAAAGGTACTTCTTCCATGAATCAGGACTAGCGTTAAAGAAGAATTGTCGGCCGTGCGAATCGGGTTCCAAGCGGTAGAGTGCCGGTGCTTGCGTATCGTTCCAACCGGTCGGCAGTTGGCTGGCGTCGTCGATCGGGTCATACACGATCGCCCCATCGCGCACCCGTGGACCAATCACCTCATAGCCGGCTTGTTGCAGCACGGCGATCAGGTCTTGCAGTTGCTCACGCGGCAACCATTTTGAATTATCACTACAAGAGTCGGTGCTCATTCGTGAACTTCCGCGGGATGCTGGAACAGATCAAGCAACTGCAAGCGGGTTGCGACTAAACGCAACGATATCGCCTTGGCCATCGCGTTCATCAATCGGAAGCCAACAATGCTGTCTTGTTCGCACAATTCGGACAAAGAAGTGGCGTCAAATGCGAGCAGCTTCGTCGGTTCCACCGTGATGGCAGTGGCTGTCATTCGACCCGCACCGAGGGTGGCTGACCAAGCCAACAGATCATAGGGGCCAACGGTTAACATCGCCTGGGAAGCCGCACGAGTACCCGTCATTTCCAGACGCACCAAACCGCTTTGTACCCAATACAGACGACTGTGTGGCAAGCCTTCGCGAAACAGCACAACCTGCTGAGGTACTTCAACACATTCTACCAGCGCAGCGAGACGGTCAATCGATGCGGCGGGCAACCCGGCGGTCAAACCGATTCGTTCGAGGTCGGCGTTTGTCACGGATTCTTTCTTCAACTTGCAAGCGGAAGCAGTGCGCGAATGCTTTCCGATTCCTGGTCCTCATGCTGCTCGACCGTGTCGAGGAACAAGCCGACTTCATCGATCGCCGCTTGCCACGATTCAAACGGTGGCTCCAACGCATCAAGGTCCAAAATCAAAGCATCGACCCGCTCCAGAAGCAACGTCCGGTCGTGCGAGGCTTGCCGCCGCATGGCGTCGATTTCCGGGCAAGGGCTGGTATAAAAATCGGTCAGTTGGTCGCACAGTTCGTCTTCGCGATCAAAATGCTTCGAGAGACAGGAACGCAGCCAAGCCAGCCGATTGATCGTTTCTGAATATCGCGGTACGCCTAACTCTCCCGCGAAGATCATCCAGTCGCGAATTTGGTTTAGCAGCGTTTCAATTTCACGATCTTCTTCCCGCCAGATCTCAAATACTTCTCGGGCATTGGCTGGAGGTGGGGGAGTTTTCATCGCTAGCTCCCACTGTGCAAGAGGGAATCTTGAAAGGAGGAAAGGAACTGGGGTTCGCACCAAGACACGTTACGCAAAGCAGTGCAAATACTAAGTGCAAAGCAGGTACCAATCGACACGAAAAACCCACCGCATTCCGACGCGCATCGAACCGTGCGCTGGTCTGTTGATCATTTACCCGTTGTCTGTTTTACCAGCCGCAGCCTCGACTGCGGTTCGTCGTCCGACGGTCGGCGATGCCTGCTTGCCAGCGGAATGCTGCGCGTTGCCTTGCCGGTAGTGTGCGGCCCAGCAAGCCGCGGTCGTGCGGGTTGTCTCGCAGTCGAGCCCTGCTGTCACATTCTTTTTGGCGACAGGCAGATTCGGTGAGGCAGCGAACCCCACAGAGAATGCTTGCACGGCGTCGAGCCCACGGCTGAGCTTATCCGCACAGGCGGTTTGTGTGTGCTCCTGGCACGGTATATGCATTTGAATGCACTTGTTCCGCCCAAGGGCCACTCCCCAAAAGGCTTTCGCATTGCTGGACGCTTGCACCTGATCATCGGACGGGTGCAGCAGTTGAATCGCTGTCGGTTCGGCACCGTTGGACCGTTCGTGTGAATCTTTTCAGCTCGTCCTGAAACTGCATCGTGTACTGAAACCACCCGGCCCGTTGTTTGATGTCGCTTTGTAAATCCAACTCCACTGTCGCCGATCCATGGCAAGTCGAATCGGTGATCCTGACCGCCGTTTGCCAAGAGTCCCCGGGCGTGGCGACCTATCAATTTCAGCCCACAGCAGCAGCAGCGGTGGCGGGTAACGCGGTCGTGAATCCACGCTCGCAGCCGGCGCAGCCAGGACAGTTCAATATGCTGTATCTGCCGGGTATTGGCGAAGCGGCGATTTCGATCAGCGGTCTGCAGTCGACGTCAGGCGTCATCGTGCATACCATCCGCAGCGTCGGTAGCGTGACCGGTGCGATTGCGAGCTTGCCTCTCGGGACTACGCTGGGAATGCGCGGTCCCTTTGGATCGGTGTGGCCGCTCGATCGGTGTGTCGGTCGGGACGTGGTGTTGATGGGTGGCGGCATCGGCTTGGCTCCCTTGCGCCCGGTGGTTCAAGAAATCATGCGACGTCGCGATGCCTTTGGAAGCGTGCATCTGCTGATCGGCGCCAGAACGCCACAAGATTTGCTGTATCAAAACGAGTATTCAACGTGGCAAGCGGCCGGCATTGATGTCGAGACAACGGTCGACCGTGCGGGCACCAACTGGAGCGGGCAGATCGGTGTCGCCACACTGTTGCTGGAGCGTTTGCAGTTAACGCGGCCGCAACAGACCGCGCTGCTAACGTGCGGTCCCGAAGTGATGATGCTGTACGCCATTCGCACAGCCCTGGCACGAGGCTTGAGCAGCCACCACATTTGGCTCTCGTTGGAACGCAGCATGAACTGCGCCGTTGGCACCTGCGGCCATTGCCAGTTCGGTCCCCACTTCATCTGCAAGGATGGCCCAGTGCTCCGCTATGACCAAGTCGAACCATTTATGGAGGTCGCCGATTTATGACCGTCATGCCTCACAAAGAGCGCCTGCGTCTTGCGGTGTTCAAGTTCGCTTCGTGCGATGGTTGCCAACTCGCATTGCTTAGCTGCGAGGACGAACTTTTGGCATTGGCTGACCGCCTGGAGATCGTCCATTTCCTGGAGGCCAGCAGCCAGCCGCAAGCGGGCCCCTACGATATCTCGTTAATTGAAGGCTCCATTTCGACGCCTGAAGACGTCGCCAAAATTCAAACGATCCGCCGTCAATCACGGCGTTTGGTCACGATCGGTGCCTGTGCCACCTCCGGTGGCATCCAAGCGTTGCGGAATTGGGCGGATAAAGAAGAGTACTTGCGATCCGTGTACGCACATCCGGAGTATATCGAGACGCTGGCGACCAGCACTCCGATCCGCGACCACGTGAAGGTCGATTTTGAACTGAGAGGCTGTCCGATCAATAAAGGTCAGTTGTTAGAGGTCCTGATGGCGTTTCTGCACGACCGTCAACCGCGAACGGCAAGACACAGCGTCTGCTTAGAGTGCAAGCGACAGAGTACCGTGTGCGTCGCGGTCGCGAAGAATCTGCCCTGTATCGGGCCGATCACCCAGGCGGGCTGTGGTGCGATTTGCCCGGCCTACCATCGCGCTTGCTACGGTTGCTTTGGGCCTTGTCAACAACCGAACGCTCGTTCGCTGTCCGAGCACTACCTGGCGACGGGAACCGCCAGCACGACGATGATCCACCAGTTGCGTAACGTAAACGCTGCCGCCCCCTTGTTCCAGATCGAGAGTGATCGCCTGGAACGTCGCGAAGCCGAGCCACGCAATGGGTAGGCTCGCTGAGCCAAGCCCGCGACGGGCGCCCCCTTGAGATAACGATGAGCAAAAAACGTACGATCACCGTCAATGCACTCACTCGCGTCGAAGGCGAAGGGGCGCTGCACGTCCGGTTGGATGGCCAGACGATCGAAGATGTGCGGCTGAATATTTATGAGCGACCGAGGTTCTTCGAAGCCTTCCTAAAGGGACGAGCGATCGAAGAGGTGCCGGACATCACTGCCAGAATCTGTGGGATTTGTCCCGTCGCCTACCAAATGACTTCGGCCCACGCACTAGAAGCCGCACTCGGCATCGAGGTGACGCCGGAGATTCGGCAACTGCGACGCTTGCTGTGCTGCGGCGAATGGATTGAAAGTCACTCGCTGCACATTTTCATGCTGAATGCACCTGATTTTTTTGACTGTGCCAGCGGCATTGAACTGGCCAAACAATTCCCCAATCACATCCAGAATGGATTGAGGATCAAAAAGATGGGCAATCAATTGATGACCATCTTAGGCGGCCGGGCTATCCATCCGGTCAATGTTCGAGTGGGAGGTTTCCATCGTGTGCCGTTGCGAAATGAGCTAACAAAGTGGTTGCCGGAATTGCGCTGGGCGCTCGAGGCCGCGCTTGAATCGGCGGAATGGATAGCCGGCTTTGATTTTCCGGTTTTCGATTTGCCTTGCGAACTCGTTGCGGTCCACCATCCGAATGAATATGCGATGAACGAAGGGGTAATTGCTTCGAACCATTTCCCGCCGATCGAGGTCGAGCAGTACGAAACGCATTTTGAGGAAACGCAGGTCGTCCACAGTACCGCACTACAGGCTTCGCGACGCGAACATGCGACGCCTTATTTTCTAGGGCCGCTATCACGGGTCGCCCTCAACCGGGATCAACTGTTCCCGCAGTCGCGCGAGTTGGCAAAACGGATGCTTCCCCCCGCATCAATGCCCAATCGCTTCGCCGCGATCCTTGCCCGAATCATCGAGGTGGTTCATGCGTTAGAGGAGGCGATTGAAATCATTCAGCACTACCGAGAACCAAGTCAGCCCTTTGTGAATTACCAAGCCCAGGCGGGCGGCGGCTGCGCCGCAACGGAAGCCCCCAGGGGAATGATTTATCACCACTACGAAATCACCGACGATGGCCTCGTAGCGGCCTCCAAAATTGTCCCGCCGACGTCTCAGAATCAGCGACAGATCGAAGCGGATTTACTGCACTTCCTGCCTCAGATGCTCCAGCAAACCGATCAGACCATTGCCCTGGAGTGCGAAAAATTGATCCGCACGTTTGATCCATGCATTAGTTGTGCGACCCACTTTTTGACTCTAAACCTTGAGCACCAATGAACCCTCCAGTAAATCAATGTCGGTGTCCGTCCCATGCCCCTGCCGATCCCAGCGAGAAGGATTCCGGTTCGGGAGAGTGCCTGGATTGGCATCGTAAATCGGACTGTGTGGTCATTGGATTGGGAACCCCCAATGGCGATGATCAGTTCGGCTGGAAGGTCGTTGACACGTTATTGAAAGCAGGACTGAACGTGCCGCTGGTGAAGGTACAGAACCCAATTGATATTTTGGAATGGCTTGAGACGGCACAGCAAATCCACATTGTCGACGCCGCCCACGACATGCCGGACACCGATTCTTATTTAGAATTGAATTTCTCTAGCCAGGCCGATCGAAATCGAATTATGGAGGTGCCGGAGTGCGGAACCCACGGCCTTAACTTGTACTCCACATTGATGCTGGCACGGTCGCTGGGAAGGTCGACTAACCGAATCACCCTCTGGCTCGGTCGTGCGGAGCAGTTCGAACCGCTGACGGACCTGTCGCCGAAAACCGGACAATCCCTGCAAGCTTGCCTCCAAGCACTCCGGCAACGACTTGGCGATGCATGAATTCTCTCTCATTCGATCGCTTCTGCGGCAAGTTAAAGAAATCGCCGCGGAGCATAACGACGGGCAGGTGGAGTCGCACCGCGTGGCCTCCGTCGAGGTGCAAATCGGTGCGTTGGCGGGTGTCGAACCGGAATTGGTTCCGCTCGCCTTTGAGCAACTGACCCATCAGACACCGCTGGAGCACACAGCATTGATCATCCACAAACAGGCGCTGGCGGTCGTTTGCACCGATTGTGAACAAGAAACCGAACTGGAAGGGTTCGTGTTTCGCTGCGGACATTGCCAGTCAGGAAACGTGCGTATCATCCGTGGCGATCAGTTTCGCCTACTGACCATGACGATGGAGCAAGAACATCATGCCTGCTGAAACGATCACCGTGAACCGAGACATCGACGCCGATCGACGCGATGCTGCGAAAAAGTTTCGCGAGCAGCGGAGTAGGGCCGGAACGCTGGTTGTCAATTTGGTTTCCTCTCCCGGCGCTGGGAAGACGAGCCTCTTGGAAGCGACGCTCGCACATTGGAAGCAACGTTGGAACGTTGCCGTCCTGGTCGGAGACTTGGCTACCGATCGCGACGCACAGCGACTCCGTCCATTCGCCCCCACCGAACAATTGACAACCGGTGGGGCTTGCCATCTGCCCCTGCCGCTGGTCGAGCAAGGATTTCAACGCTTGCCAAGCTGCCCTTTGGATTTCTTGTTCATTGAGAATGTGGGGAACCTCGTTTGCCCCGCTTCTCACGACCTGGGCGAACACCTACGCGTGGTTCTGGTAAGCACCACTGAAGGCGATGACAAACCTGGCAAGTACCCTAAAATGTTTCGCACCAGCGACGCCCTGGTGGTGACCAAACTGGACCTGTTGCCGTACGTCCCCTTTGATGTCGATTGTGTAGTCCAAGACGCTCGGAAGGTTCAAGCCAATTTAGAAATCATGACCGTCAGCGTCACCCAACAAACGGGCATTGCAGCGTGGTGTGCGTTCCTTGAAAAACGTCGTGAACATATGCTGCAGGAGATGCAGCAATCATGAAGCTCGCTCCGCCCGATCGTCTCTCCTACCGCTTGACGTTGCGGGGAATGGTACAGGGGCAAGGAATTCGTCCCACCATCGCACAACTTGCCGAGCGGATGCAGGTGGCAGGATCGGTTCGGAATACTACCGTTGGTGTCGAAGTCCGCGCCATCGGTTCCGCCGAACAGCTCCAGGCGTTCGTGGATCAACTGCGCCGCACATTGCGTGCTGAGGTAACCTCCCAGCCAGACACAGAGCCGATGCTTGGCCCAGATGCTCAGTTTCGGATCTTGGCTTCCGACACAGCGGGTAACTTGCAAACGGTGGTACCTCTCGACCTCGCGACTTGCGCAGACTGCCAGGAGGATTTTGACAACCATCAAGATCGTCGTGCGGACTACCTGTTTCTTAGCTGTCCAAAATGTGGACCACGCTATTCGGTCCTCACCGCAATGCCGTTCGATCGATCACGCACATCGCTAGCTCGCTTTTCGCTGTGCGATGAATGTCAGGCGGAATACAGTTCGCCCTCTGATCGGCGCTTCCATGCCCAAACGGTTGCTTGTCCGAAGTGTGGTCCCGCTGGTTGGATCAGTTGTGGAAAGGGGATGCCCCTGTCGCTTGATTCCGACACGATGGATTCGGAGAAGCTCCAGCAAATCGTTGCGACGCTGCGCAGCGGAAAGATTGCCGCGGTGCTCGGTATGGGCGGCTATCAACTGCTGGTCGACGCAACCAACGCGACGGCGATTGCGGAACTGCGGCACAGGAAGCGGCGTCCAACCAAGCCGTTGCCTATGATGGTGAGCGACCTGGAAGCAGCGAGGCGAATCGGAATCGTCTCGAACGCCGAAGTCGCAGCGCTTACCGACGCCGCCAATCCGATTGTGTTGCTGCGGGCTGGCAGCGATCTATCCTTGCCACCACAGCTCGCGCCCGGTCTCGATTCTGTAGGGGTCATGCTGCCTACCACCCCGCTGCACCGGCAACTGTTACAACAGCTTGGCAGACCTCTGGTCGTCACCAGCGGTAACCTCCATGGCCAGCCTATTGCTTATCGTCCTGACGATGCGTTGAAAGCGCTTGGACACGTGGCGGATCTGTTTTTTCACCATCACCGCGAGGTCCTACGACCGGTCGATGACAGCCTAGTGCAATGCGTCGGCGGGCATCGCATGACGCTACGCAGCGCTCGTGGGTTGGCTCCGCAAACGTTTCCGTTTGCGGGAGCGGGAAGTGTTTTGGCGGTGGGTGGTCATCAGAAAGTCAGCATTGCCTTTTCGACCGGCAATCAGTTGGTCCTGTCACCTTATATCGGCGATATGGATTCGGAAGCGAGTCGCATTCGTTTTGAACAGACCGCTGTCAGCCTGCAACAGCTCCTCGGCGTCCAACCGAAGATGATCGTTCACGACCAACACCCCGACTATTTCACCACCCGCTGGGCTCAATCA
This sequence comes from uncultured Pirellulaceae bacterium, assembly GCA_964477385.1. Lineage (GTDB taxonomy): Bacteria > Planctomycetota > Planctomycetia > Pirellulales > Pirellulaceae > Roseimaritima. Next base: position 19,659 of record CAYZHQ010000027.1, on the reverse strand, counting down.
CAAACGCTGCCGACCATCGCCGTCCAGCACCATCATGCCCATGTGGCCGCGGCCATGTTGGAACACGGCTTGACGAACGACTCGGTACTCGGAATGGCGCTCGATGGCAGCGGTTACGGCGACGATGAAACCGTTTGGGGTGGTGAGTTTCTAATAGCGAATTGCCAAAGCTACCAGCGAGTCGGGCATTTGCGATGCTTTGCGTTGCCTGGTGGCGAACGTGCGATTAAGCAACCGCAACGGATCGCCGGGGCGCTTTTGGCCCAGCTTTGCGATCGCTCGCTGCTGGATCGCTATTGGCAGACATTGTCGAGTGATCTGCCTCTCACTGGAATGTTGAGGGCGCTCGACCATGGGGTCCGTACTTCCAGCATGGGACGACTGTTTGATGGTGTCGCCGCTTTGGTTCTGGGGATCGCACAGGTCGACTTTGAAGGAGAGGCTGCGATGCGTCTGGAAGCGGCCTGCGATTGGTCAGAGCAAGACCGTTACCACTTTGCGATTCAACCGGGCGATCCTTGGGAACTCGATTGGCGACCGGTAGTGCAACAGATTCAGCAAGATCTTGCCACGACCAACCCACGACGGATTGCGATGCGATTTCATCGAGCTGTGGCGATGGCTCTTTTGGAAATTGCACAACAGCATCCACAACTGCCGTGCCTCTTGACGGGTGGCGTCTTTCAAAATCGCACGCTGCTTGAATTGATCGAGGAAGCGTCCCGAGGGCCAGCGGTCGACGTGCGCCTGCCGGGAGTGATTCCGATCAACGACGGCGGTTTGGCGATGGGGCAATTGGTCGTCGCCTGCTCTCAACCGATGCGAGGTGAACCATGTGCTTAGGAGTTCCTGGACAAGTCATCGAGTGGCTTCAGCGTGATCCTACGTTCGGTCTGGCCGTGGTCGAGTTCGCCGGAGTGCGGCGGCAGATCCACATGGCGTGCGTGCCGGAGGCTGGCGTGGGCGACTATGTGGTGGTCCACGCTGGGATCGCGATTTGCCACGTCGATGAAGCCGAAGCGGCACGGACACTGGCAGAGTTCGCGCGATTGGAGCAGCTCCACACGGACGCCGATTCCAGCTTGCAATCTGACTCGGAATCGGATGGATTAACATCGTGAGGCATGTCGATGAGTTCCGCAGTTCGAGCACTTGCCTGCGGTTGCTGAAACAGATCCGCGAAGCCGCTTCGGTGCCCTGGGTGCTGATGGATGTCTGCGGTGGGCAAACGCATGGTTTAGTGAAGTCGGGCATCGAGCAAACGCTCGCCGGAGTCGTGGAATTGATCCACGGCCCCGGATGTCCCGTCTGTGTCACGCCGGCAGAAGCGATCGACTTTGCCATTCAGTTAGTAACTGAAGAAAACGTTCTGCTGGCCACTTTTGGCGACATGGTACGGGTACCCGGCAGCCGTCAATCCCTCATGCAGGCAAGAAGCATGGGAGCGGACGTGCGCGTCATCTATTCGCCAATCGATGCGGTGACGTTAGCTCAGCAACATCCAGATCGCCAAGTCGTCTTGTTTGCCGTCGGTTTTGAAACGACCGCACCGGCTACCGCGTTGGCCGTGCTGCAAGCTTCCGAGCAACGCCTGGGGAATTTTTCGCTGCTGGTTTCCCACGTTCGTGTGCAACCGGCGATGGAGGCGATCCTGCAGATGCCCGACTGCCGCGTCCAAGCCTTCCTGGCTGCGGGCCATGTTGCGACCGTGACCGGCTTTCATGAGCTGGGCTCACTCGCCGATCGATACCACGTGCCGGTGGTGGTCACAGGTTTTGAGCCGGTCGATTTATTGATGGGAATTCTGGATTGTGTCGAGCAGTTGGAAGCCGGCTCGTGTAGGGTCTCCAATCAGTATGGTCGTCATGTCCAGCAGCGTGGAAACCGTGCGGCGCAGGCCATCGTGGAGCGGGTCTATCAAGTGGCCACGACTCCGTGGCGTGGCTTTGGCCAGATCGTTGAAGGAGGGTTGCGATTACGAGAGCCGTTTGCGTCCTTCGATGCCTGTAATCGCTTTCAATCGCTCGCAGAGACAGCGGAAAGGGACCCTGACGTCTGTCGAGCCGCGGATGTGATGGCCGGTCGCATCAAACCGAAGCAATGTCCCGAATTCGGAATCACCTGCACGCCGGACGCGCCCCGCGGGGCTCCGATGGTCTCCAGCGAGGGCGCCTGTGCGGCTTACTATCGATTCCAAAACAGACCTCCCCAGTGACACATTCAGAACGCTGATCACTCTGTCTGCCGAGCCTGCCGTCGCCGTCCACTGCGACGCACAACGGCCAAAGCCGATCTCGAAGTCACGATCCTTACCGCATTATTCAGAGCCCGCATGCCCATTCGCTCCATCGGTGACGGTTGCCCGGTCCCGCACTTTCCTACCGACACGATCTCGTTGGCACATGGAGAGGGTGGCCCGCTGATGCGTCGCTTAATCCATCAGCGAATTGCTGCTCGATTGTCGGTCGCCGCACATCACCAACATGCCGACGCCGCCGTGCTGGGAAAGATCGATGGCGACATTGTGATGACGACCGATAGTTACGTGGTGACGCCCCTTTTTTTTCCGGGAGGCGACATCGGCTCGCTGGCCGTGCATGGCACTATCAATGATTTGGCAATGGCCGGGGCACAGCCTCGCTACCTGACGGTTGCACTCATCCTGGAAGAAGGTTTGCCAATCAGCGATCTCGATCGGATCCTTGTCAGCCTAGCAAGCAGCGCGGAGGCAGCCAAAGTCCAGATCGTTGCTGGCGATACAAAAGTCGTCCCACGTGGCGCCGCCGATGGAATGTTCATCACCACGACCGGCATCGGCGTACGTCCAGCCAAGGTTGCCGTAGGTATCGAAAAGATCGCTGTCGGCGACGCAATCGTGGTTTCAGGCCCGATTGCCGACCATGGCTTTGCTGTCCTAGCGGCAAGAGAGTCCTTGGGATTTGATCCCATGCCGGTCAGTGATTCGCAGCCATTGCATCATGCCGTTGCCGCGCTGCTGCGCGATTTGGGAGACGACCTGCACGCGATGCGCGATGCCACGCGAGGCGGAGTCGCGGCGGTGCTGCATGAATGGGCCGAAGCAACCGGGCATGCGTTATGGATCGACGAGCAGCACATTCCATTGCGACCAGAAAGCCGAGGCGTAAGTGAATTGCTGGGCATCGATCCACTGTTCGTTGCAAACGAAGGGACGTTCGTCGCAGCCGTCGCGGCGGAGCGTCTGCGAGATACGCTGGCGATCCTTGCCACACACTCCGCGGCATCGCCAGCACATCTCGGTGCGGTTCGTCAACGAGTCCATTCTCCGGTCATCATCCGGCGGCGGCTGGGGGTGGAACAGCCGCTCGATGAACCGATCGCCGCCATGTTGCCGCGAATCTGCTGAACCTGCACTCGGTTTCGGCGTGTTATGTATCATCGCCGGTAGGCAACGGACAAGCGGACGATGCGTGGCTGATCAACGGTGCCATCTCGCGGTCAAAGTCGCGTTTGGCTTGGAGCAAAATGATCAGCAAGGGAACGGCGACGATCACGATCCGAAGCATTCCGACCGTCCAGGGATTTCGGTTTCGCAACCATGACAGTTCGGTTACCCAGCCGAGTAGTGGAGCGAACAGAATCGTCAGCGCGGTGGCCGTGGAGATCTCGCCAAAGAAGCGGCCGATGAACAACAAGCCAAACAGCCCGACGACCGCGATCCCAATGATTGCCGGCAACGCCACCTTGTCGCGACCGTCGACGCTATCCGCGCTGGCTCGGCGCCGCCTGAAAGCTGCCACCCCGATTGTCACGCCAATGACCGTCAGCAGAGGAAACGCGGTCGATCCGCCCTTTAGATAACCGGCCATCATAATCGTGACGCCGGCGCATTGAATCGCCAGGCAAAGCGAGATGGGAACCGAAACGCCGGGCGAGCGCCGAGACAGTTGCGTCAGAAAACCCCAAACAATGAGCAGCAAGCCGCTGCTGATTGCCAGAACCCAAAAAGCCTGGGAGCGCTCCCAGCCGTAGTCCGATCCCGACAGATAAACGGAGCCATGCAGCAAGACACGAGGCAGCAGCGCGGCCAGGCAGTATCGTAGCAGCCAGGTCGCCCAGGTCGGCACGCGCGGTATCGACGCGACCAATTCGATTGCCACAACCGCTGGTAGGATCCATGTCAAGAATCGATCCAGCCCGTTCGCAGGGGGCCAAGTTAGGTGCAGAGAGAGCACGTAGTAGCCGGCGATCAAGCCAAAGCTGATCGCAAGTGCCGACGCAACGTTGGCTCGCCTGTCGCCGTCCGCCCCGCGACGAAGCATCGCCAGCGCTACGATCGCGCTGACGATTGCTGCCGCTCCGGTCGCCCGCAGATAAAGAAACGGGTCGGGCATCCGTTATGGACTCACCCCTTCGCAGTCAATCATGATCATTGCCGTATCACCGATGGCACCGATCGCTTTGGGGTCGAACCCATAGTCGCTTCGTTTCACAGCTAGTTCGGTGGAGAAGGCGACGATTTTCTTACCTTTGATGACATGCTCTTCGCCACCCATCAAGACCAACACGATTTCCCGAGTCGTCCCGTGCATCGTGAAATCACCCGTCACTTCAAAGCCACCATCGATCGGCTTGACGCTGGTGCTCTTGAATTCAATCGTGGGATACTGCTTGGTATCGAAGTAGTCTGGTTGGCGCAGGTGCTTGTCCCGTGCCGCGTTTGCCGTATCGACGCTATCGGCTTTGATGGTCAGCGCAAAGGTCGACTTCGCTGGCTGATCGCGGTCGATCACGAATTTTCCAGAGACCTCATTAAACCGACCATGAATCCAACTGATGTCGAGGTGCCTCGCTTTGAAACTGACCGAGGAATGCACTAGGTCGTAGTCGTACTCATCCGCGGCTTGGCAACTCTGGTTGCCAAGTAAAGAACTCGTCGCCACCAAAATCGCCAGAGTACTGGCTGCAAAAAACGATCGCATAAGATGCCTCTCGGGGCAGGAGGGGGGAAAGGAAGATCGCTGTGTTCACAGTCGATGGAGAGCTATCGTAGAATCGGCAACGCGCTGAGTAAAGCAGATCTCGGTACCGGCGACAGGGAAGGCGTACCCTGTGCTGGCTTTTACCGCAGACCACAAAGCGACTAAGCAATGAGCGATCAATAAGTGTCGGGTACCTTTTGTGCGAAGCACCCGAAGGGCGAGTTCCTCGCAAAAGGTACCCGACACTTTTTTGTCGCACGATCCTAACCCTACCGAACATAGTAATCGCCAAGCCAAAGCAACGATGGAAATTGCTTGGGGTTTTGACAAGGAAGACCGCCAGGCAGCAAGCTTGATGAGAGTCGGTGTGTCTTTTCACGCTCATCCGTTTCGGCGATAGCAGCCTATTGATTTATTCATCTTGCTGCCCCGACGCGTAACGGCGGGTTGATTGAAGCAGGCAGGCTCGAGTCATCCGGTAAATGAGCCGCCTTGGCGATAGCCGCGGTTCCTGAATTCAACCGTGGCTATCGCCAAAACGGCTCATCTGTTTGAAAACTCATCAAATCAAAGTCACTTAAATCGCAAACTCGGCGTGAGCGTCACCGGGCGTTAATACGCGCCCCGAATCTGCGAGTGAATCGAGGTTTGGTACAACTCGCTCAATTGACGGTGTGCCTCGTCGCTCAACTTCGGAAGCTCCGAAACACGCGCGTTATCAGCCGCCTGAGCCGGTTTGGAGGCGCCCGTGATGACGGTCGTTACCGCTGCGTGATCCAAGATCCAACGCTGCGCGAACTGGGCCATTGTCAGACCGTCTGGGACGAGCGGCCGAATTTGCTCGACCAAATCGAGACCCGTTTCAAACGGCAATCCGGCAAAGGTTTCCCCGACGTTGAAAGCCGCTCCGTCGCGATTGTAGTGGCGATGGTCATCGTCGCTAAACGGAGTCTCGCGAGTGAACTTGCCCGCGAGCAAACCACTGGCCAAAGGCAAACGGACAATCAGACCAACCCCCGCGGCAACCGCTTTGTCAAACAAGACTTGGCTTGGTTTTTGTCGAAAGATATTGAAAATGATTTGCAGCGAAGTGAGCTCTGGCTGATCGAGGATGAGCAACGCTTCATCCATCGATTCGACGCTGGCGCCGAAGTTCTTGATCAAGCCATCACGCTTGAATTGTCGCAACCACTCAAAGACTTCGCCGTCTGCCATGACCTCGGTGGGAATGCAGTGCAATTGCAGCAAGTCGAGAGCGTCCACGCCTAGTCGCTCGAGCGATTCACTGACGTGCTGTTTCAGCCCATCGAGTGTGTAGGGCCCCGGGTATTGACGCCGTCCGACCTTCGTCGCCACGAACAAATCGGCTGGATGTTGCTGCAAAAACTGGCCGATCAATCGCTCCGAGCGACCGTCACCGTAGACATCCGCGGTATCCCACATCGTGATGCCGTGTTCGACCGCCGTTTCCAAAATCGCTCGAGCTTCTTGATCGCTGACCTGCCCCCAGTCGGCTCCTAGCTGCCAGCAACCGAGACCGATTTCCGAAACCGACCGTCCACTATTACCGAGGATTCTCGTTTTCATTTGGTAACTCCTGCTAGAAACCCCGCATCGTAACGCACGTTCAAGGGGAACAAAATCGCCTAAGCAATAAGCGACACTTTTTTGTCGCACGATTCTAAGTCACTTGCTCGCGCTTCGTGCTGGTAATCGCCCTCGACTCATCGTTTCAGTACTAGCTTGGGGGGACTACTTGGCAGGTCGGATGCGGACATAATCGACGGCCACGAAATAGGCCGGCTGAGCTTTAGGGTTGGCACCGACGATTTGCAGCGTCAACTTGTGCTTGCTGCCCGTCACATCGAGATCGGAAAAGGTGAGCACGCCTGTGGTGACCACTTTGGTCTCGTACAGGTCAATCGGTTTGCCGAGCGGAAGATCATCGAGCGACAACTGAACAATGCCGTAATCTTTCGCGCAAGTCAGCACGATCTCGACGTCCACCGGCCCCTGACATTCCGGCAACTCGAGCGTCCACTGATCGCCGGGACGGGCTCCGGTCCAAAATAGCTGCGCGTTGCCACTCCAATGATCCGACCCAAATCCTGACATGTCTTGAACGCGAGCGGTGCCTGCGGTGGTCCGACTGGTCGTCGTCTCCCCTTCCAACGCGTCGACCACTTTGCCAGTCGACGCCACGATCACCGACTTGGGACCGCGTTTGGAGGTCGCACCTTGCACCGATGGCATCGGAGGACCGGAATAAGGTTTGGGTTGAGCGGCCAGCCATTGCTGTTTGGAAACCGACTCTGCGTGATGCGTTAACACGCTGGCTCCCTTCATCCCGCCGACAATGATGTCGGGCAGTGTGTCTCCGTTGATGTCGCTGACGGTGATTTGACGACCGACGCCGGCATCGGCATCGATCCGATGAGGAACCCAGTCGACACCCGACTCGTCACGCACCAGCTTGAACCAATAGACAACCGCGCCGGCGTCCCACAGCGGGCTCTTGCGATGATGCGACCAATAGGTTTTGCCTGTCACAATATCCTTCAGACCATCTCCATCGATGTCCGCCAGCGCTACCGAGTGGAGCTCACTGAACAGCACGCCGTATTTGTTTTCTGAGGGGTGAGAACCCATGATGGGGTACCGCACGAATTCGATGCGGCCGTCGTTCTGCGTCTGTTCGTACCAGGCGAGCCCAAAATCATGTGCCGCGTCGCTGGTGATGATGTCGTTGTCTCCATCGCCATCGACGTCATAAGCGTACATTTCTGCACCTCCATAACCATCGGCCAGCTTTGCCGGATGGTGTCGCCAACGCGAATCTTCCGCGTCGGTGGCGGGTTGTTCGTACCAACCTTCAGCATGCAAGATGTCCTTGCGACCATCGCCGTTCACATCGCCTATGCCCAACCCGTGACCAAAACGTTTTGGAGCGACTTGCTCGGAAACCGCATGAAAGGTCCAGGTTCCCAGCGGCTTGGCTGGATCAATGGTCGCGAAACCAAAAAAGCCGTCGCGCGTGCAAACCAGTTCCGGCGTCGAGTCCCCCACCAAGTCGACCCACTGCGGCGACTCGTTGGAGACCCAGTCAAAGACTTGATGTTTTTGCCACTGTTTGTGGTGATCCTTGCCCCGAGGGTTTTCGTAAACGTAGGCTGGCGTTCCGGGAAAGCCCGCGACCAAAACATCGTCCCAGCCATCGCCGTTAACGTCGTGCACCCAAGCAAAGAAGTTGTCGGCATAGCGATTCACATCTTGCGGCACCGGTACATAGATCGCGTGCCTGGCAGTGTAATCGGGGCCGGCAAACCAATACGGACCATAGACAACATCCAACGCCCCGTCTCGATTGAAATCGCCAACGTTCGCCCCTTCCGAAAAGTAGGTGCTCGTGAGCGACTGCCGAGTAAAGTGATGCAGGGTCGCGTCCTCTGCGGTGGCTGGCGCGTCCAGCCTACTGAAACCGATACAGATAACTCCAAGCAGACGAGCCAAAAAAGACGCCTTCATGGGAAAGTCCTGAAGCAGGAATACCATCGCCGTCGCGACGCCGGGAATGGCAAACCAAGTGGGGAGAATGGGAAGGGATGCGAAGAGGGACGCAATCGCGAGGTCGCTTTGACAAGTCAAAGGCCGACGCCGTTCGCCGCCTGATTGTAGCGGCAAACACCTAGCAATTCTCTAACAATCGCTTTCTTCCGCCACGCATCAGCGGCGATCCCGCCGACCACCAACTGCGGATCTGGCCGACGCGTTTAGGCTGGCTGCACTTTTGGATCGCCCGACTCCACAACAAACGAACTTCGCGTGAACGCTTTGCCACCCGGCTTGTGCACGTCGTCGACCACCACATAATCGGCTTGCCAGGTTTTGGGGGTCACGCTGCAACGCACATATCCACGCTCCGCATTGTGAAACTTGACGCACGGATTCGCCGACAGCAGCCCTTCCAATCCACGCGGTTTCTCGGCACCATTGCCGCCACTGGAAAGCGAAGTCGTCACGAACTCGGTCGCCACAAGCGGGTCTTCTTCGCGGCGATCGTCGACCCGCAATTCGTTCACCCAGTTCGAATGAATGTCACCGGTCAGCACGACCGGATTGCTAACCTTACGTTCGGCCATGAATTGCATCAGCCGCATCCGCTCGGCCGCGCAGCCGGGCCATTGATCCATCGAATATTTCGGGTCTTCAACATTCCCGTTCCGGTCGACCATCCCCATCATCACTTGCTGAGCCAGCACGTTCCAGGTTGCCGGCGAGGTAATCAGGTTTTGGTACAGCCAATTCCGTTGCTCGTGTCCGAGCAGCGATTGCGTGCTGTTCAGAGCCGCCTCATTGAGAGGCGAGTGCCGGTCGTTATTCGGTTGATCGCTGCGGTACTGACGTGTGTCGAGCACCATGAATTCAGCCAGTTTGCCGAACGACACGCGACGATAGATTTCCATGTCACTGCCACGTGGTAAGCAACCGCTGCGCAGCGGCATCATCTCGTAGTAGGCTTGATAGGCGTTGGCGCGACGGACGAGAAAATCGACCGGATCGATGCCCGCTTCTTCGGAGATGTCTCCCGCGCAATTGTTGTCAAATTCGTGGTCGTCCCAGGTCACCAACCAAGGACACAAACCGTGCATCCGATGTAGCAGCGGGTCGGACCGGTACTGCGCATGGCGAATGCGGTAGTCGGCTAACGAATGCAGTTCGCCACCTTGATGCGTCCGCACCTTGCCGTTCCGGCCCGCTTCATATTCGTAGATGTAATCGCCCAGGTGGCAAACCAGATCGACGTCGTCTTTGGCCATCTGCTCATAAGCGGTGAACAACCCCTGTTCGTAATTTTGACACGAAGTGACCGCAAAATTTAATTTCTCGGGCATGGCTCCCGCGACGGGAAACGTTCGCGTGCGACCAACCGGACTGGTCGCATCGCCGGCGCGAAAGCGGTACCAGTACCAACGATCAGGAGCCAAGCCTTCGACTTCGACGTGAACGGAATGGCCTAACTGAGGAGTCGCCACGGCGGTGCCTGACGACACCACACCCGACATCGTGTCGTCGACGGCGACCTCCCAAGTCACCTCGACCGCTTCGTTCGCCATGCCCCCGTCGGGCTCCAGCGGACGCGGAGCCAATCGCGTCCACAAGACAAAGCCGTTCGAGTCAGGGTCTCCGGAGGCAACGCCCAACGTAAACGGATCGCTCGAGAATGTTGGAGAGGGATTGGCCCACGCCGTCCGGCTCAGCAGCGGCAGGGTGCTACAGGCACCAACGTAAGAAAGAAAGCGTCGGCGCGAGAAACTACCCTCGCTCTTCAAAATCTGTCGCACGTCATCACGTCGAAACATGTTAGCGATTTCCAGTGTGGATCGTCTTCGTGGAAGGTTAAAGGGGGACTGCTCCCTCGGGGGCTCCCAATCTATCGCAGCCAGCACCAACAAGCACCCCAAACCAGCCACCAAAATCGAATCTTTACACACCCCCAACAAAAAGGGGACGGGGGTCTTTTCGCATGCAGAGGGCTTTCGAAATCGATTCTGCTTTGCCGGTTGGGGATCTCAGCCGGTTGGGGATCTCAGCCGGTTGGGGATCTCAGCCGGTTGGGGATCTCAGCCGGTTGGGGATCTCAGTGCAACGCTCTCGGCGAGAGTGGACACGTTGAGGAAAGCCATTAGTCACGGAGAGGCGGCAGCGATTAGCCCACGGCTTGAGCCGTAGAAACACTGGGTCAATCAAACGATCAAACCGAAAGAGAAGTTTGTGTGGTAGACCGGTCAGGGGGCATTCACGGTCAACCATTCACAGAAGTCAGCAGTTCGGCGTTACATTTAAACACAGGAACAGCATCATCAGAAGAAATCATTTCAAGATGAGTTCATTCAAATTTGGTTGCCCCTATTGAATACGCCCCAAAACTTGTTTTTGAGGAGGAGCACCAGGGGGGGGCGCCGCGGATTCGCTATCGCCACTCCGTGGCTTTGGTGTGGGGTTGGATCCGGGGTCTTCACGAGCTGCAGACAGGTCTGCAATGGAATCAATACCCCCTAGTGGAGTTGAACCACTGTTTCCGGATAGAGAATCCGGCGTCCTGGGCCGCTAGACGAAGGGGGCGCGGTGTCTGTTGAAGGCAGTGCCTTAAGTGTAGCGCACTGGGTCTGGTTTGCCATCCGCCGAGGCTTTGCTTTTTAAGATCCGTGACACTTTTCCTTTTCGAAGTGATTGTCGATCGTGATCATCGGCAGCCTCGCTTAAAGGGGAAGATCCCGCTGGATCGCTAGAATCATGTCGATCGGCGTAATCGATCCGTTGAGGCGTCGTTGGCCCGCCTCTCAGGTTAGTTTGGGCGGCGGAATCGAAGCTGGCAAATAGACTATTGGCAACCGGTTCATCCTCCGTCGTCTTCTCTTTGCGCCATGCCTTCTGCTGCCCCCCGAGTCGCTTTACTGCACGAATGGTTTGCGACCTATGCGGGGTCGGAAAAAGTGGTGGAGCAAGCGCTGGCGGTGTTTCCCGACGCGTCGCTCTTTGCGCTTTGCGATTTTCTTCACGAAGAATCCCGGGCATTTTTGGGCGGCCACAAACCGACCACTTCGTTTATCCAGCGACTGCCTTTTGCTCGAAAGAAGTTCCGCGGTTATTTACCGTTGATGCCGTTGGCGGTGGAGCAGTTCTGCTTTGACGAGTTTGACGTCGTGTTGAGTAGCAGCCACTGTGTGGCCCATGGTGCGTTAACGCGGGCTGATCAACTACACATCAGTTATGTCCACAGTCCGATTCGTTATGCGTGGGATCTGCAGCACCAATACCTGCGCGAGAGCGGCTTGACGTGGGGCATTCGCTCGATGTTCGTGCGGGCGATCATGCACTACATGCGGCTGTGGGATCATGCGACGGCCGACCGCACTGATCTCTTTGTGGCGAACTCGCATTACGTGGCCAATCGTGTCAGGAAGACTTATCGCCGCCCGTGCGAGGTGATTTATCCACCGGTCGACGTCGACGCCTTTACCTTTCAAGCCGACAAAGAGGATTACTTCCTGACCGCTTCGCGATTGGTGCCGTATAAGCGAGTCGACGTCATTGTGGAGGCGTTTCGTCAGTTGCCTGACAAGCGGTTGATTGTGATCGGCGATGGTCCCGACGCGGACAAGATCAAGCGATTAGCTGGACCAAATGTGGAACTGCTTGGTTACCAGCCGTTTGCGGAATTAAAGCGACGAATGCAATCGGCCCGTGCGTTTGTCTTTGCCGCCGACGAGGACTTTGGAATCACGCCGGTCGAAGCGCAGGCTTGTGGAACCCCCTGCATTGCATATGGGGTCGGTGGTTCCTTGGAAACGGTGGTGGCCGGAAAGACCGGTTTGCATTTTGAATCGCAAACCGCCGACGCCGTCGCCGACGCGGTGCGACGTTTCGATACCCAGCGGCAGCGATTTGGTGCTGCCACAATCCGAGCGCATGCGGAGCAGTTCTCTAACCAGCGATTTCGCCAAGAACTAGACGCATTGGTTCGGCGGGCGTGGGACGTCCATCGTTCAGGACCGGTGGGCATTCACTAGTTGATCGACTCGGGGTGCGATTTTCGATAGTGCTTGATCGCCGGTCCGACTCGATCCATCGGCACCCAGCGACCGCGAGTTTTGCTTTCGCTTTGCACAAGCGTTTCGGGTGCGATTTCACCACGATCGATCCGCAGCAGAAGATCGGGTTCGTTGAGCGGTCCCACGGCGTGGGATTTCCCAAACCAGCCTTTCTTCAAAAAGAACCAATCAGTTGACATGCTTGTCCCTTCGCAAAAAAGACTGTGCACCGCGAGTGTCTTACTGGACGGTGGTAATCGGCCGTTGGTTGGCGTGCACTGAAGGGCAGAGACGCGGACCGGCGGACCGAATCGAGCCGTCTTATTGTAAAGAGCCAAACCCCCAAAAGGAATCTCGTTTCGGCGTCTTCCTTCACACCGCGGTCTGCGCAGGGGGGTCTTCCGTGACCATGTGGAGAAGGGCGACGTTTCGGCCTGCTAGCCCAGGGTGGCCTCGGCGGCCAAGGTTTCGAACTGCGGTTGTTCGGCGGGGAAGTTTCCGGCGACGCGCGTGGTCTGCCATTCGCAGCCCAGCATGATGCTGTTGATTCCCGAACCGATGCCGAACAAGCCGACATTTTGGTTGGGCTGGATGTGGTTCCAGAATGCCCCGGCGGCGAGTGTGAGCGGCAAAGCGACCGAGCCGGTATTTCCCAGCCATGGAAAGGTGGCCACATCGCGGTCGACCGGCAGTCCCATTGCTTCGAGCATCAAGGCACGATGCCGGCCGCCGACTTGATGGCAGACGGAGCGATCGATCACATCGCGCGGCCAGCCACTTTCGGTCAAGAACGTCTCAAACGCTTCGGCACCGGTGGCCACGCCGGCAGCCAGCAACTTTTCCGAATCGGTATCCATCAGTGGCGTCATATCGGCACCGGCGGAATCTTGATCGCTGCGGCACAAGTCGTGGTAAGCCGAACGGGCTTTGGCGACCGCCGTCCGCAAGCGGCTTGCGCCGGGCGCGAGCCGGCGATGAGTCAGCAAGATGGCGCAGCTGCCCGATCCGATGGTCAGGGATGCGAAAGCCGGCTTGATGGAACGTCGGGTGAGCGAGTGATCGGCATTCAGATGGGCGATCGTCTGTTCCAGTAAAGGACGACTGTTTTCGGTGCCGACCACCAGTCCCGCCTCGATCGCTCCCGATTCGATCAACGTGGCGATCTGGACGACTCCATTGAGCAGTCCGAGGCAGGCGTTGGAGACGTCGTAGACCCAGCAATCCGCAGGCAGCCCCAATCCGTGATGAACGCGAGACGCGGTCGCCGGTTCCAGGAAATCGCGGCAGACGCTGGCGTGAATCAAGCAACCAATCTGAGACGGCTTGATGGACGACGCTTGAATCGCGGCCGATCCACTGCGAATGCTCGCCTCGCTGGGCATCGTACCGGGCTCCCAAACGCGGCGCTGGTGAATGCCGCTCATCAAGGCAAGCCGTCCGGCGGGCAGACGCAGTCGCTGATAAACCGGTTCGAGTCGAGTCTCCACCTGTTCGCTGGACCAAGTCGATTCGGGAAGGCAGGCACCGATCGCATCGATCGAAACGTTCTGAAATTGCATAACCGTAGTTGTTTTCCAGCGGGAATCCGGATGTTGATCGCGCGGTTGCCAGTGCGGACACACTCACAGAGGCGTGCGAAGGTCGATCCCTAGTCTACACGGCGACGTCCGCTTGGCGGAAGTTGCGGTGCGTCCAGCAGCTGGGTGCGACGCAAAAATCAGCCACATCACGGGAAGTTTGGGGGGAGCGACCTTGTTTGAGTCCAAAAGCCGTGTGCTAGCACGACCGGCGGGGCTAGCAAAGCCGCATTTTGCCAACATACCCCTTTCTGATTGCAAGGCGAAAAGGGTCCGCTAAAACACCACGCAGAACGAAGGCAGCCACGAGGGTTGGCTTCGATCGACGACCCAACGCACTCGCATTGAGAGACACGCGAAGACTAATTCCGCTGCCATCGAAAGATGTGAACGTGTCTCGTCAGCCACTGGTTGTCGTTTCTCGCCGCAAGACTTCTGTGGTACTGGTCGGTTAGTGGAGACCCAGTAGATGGTTGTGTGGAACCCAGGATCGAATGATCCCGCCACCCATCTCACCACTGCCCAAGGGCTTTGCTTGTTTGACGTGTTGAGTGAACTAGGTTGGCTTGAGCTTTGTTGGCTCAAGCAGGGCAATTGCCCAGACTTCCACTAACGCACTGTCTGACGAGGGACTTCAGATGTCGTTGAAACCAATCATTGGTCTGAACGCCGACTTCCGCACCGCGGCTCGCACCACTCCTGCATTTTCCTTCCTTGCAGCCGGCTATTTCCAGTCGGTGATCAAGGCGGGAGGGATTCCGGTGATCCTACCTCCGCTGCAGGACGAAGAGTCGATCCAAAGCGCACTCGACGCCATGCATGGATTCATTCTGATCGGTGGCGGGGATTTAGATCCACGCAACGATGGATTCATGAAGCACCCTAGCGTGCGAGAGCTGGCTCCGGTTCGCGAAAAATTCGACCGGATGCTGATGACCGAAATTGCCGAGCGTCGGATGCCGGTCTTCGGTATCGGAACGGGCATGCAGCTGATGAATGTCAGCCAAGGCGGGAACTTGTTTTTCCACCTGCCCGAAGACTTGCCCGAAGCGGTGCCGCACCGCGACGCGCAAGATTTGAACCACCGCCATAGCTTGGACGTTGAATCCGATTCGCTGGTCGGCCGCGTGTTTGGCGATGGAGAAATTCGCGTCAGCAGTCGGCATCACATGGCGGTTGACGAAGTCGCCGCGGGCTTCCGTGTGACGGCGCGGTGTCCCGATGGCGTGATCGAAGCGATCGAAAGCGAGATGATGGACTGGTTTGCGTTGGGCACGCAATTCCATCCTGAATCGGGGGCTGCTTCGGCACTCGACATTCGGATTTTTGAAGAATTCATCGATGGCGTTCGCGAACGCGTCGAGAACGAACTGCGGTTGGTCGCTTAGCGACTCGCTGGCAGTGTGAGGAAAGCATGCTTGATTTGACAGTGGCGAAAGGAATTGCCCCGCGTTTGCAGGATTGCAAAGCTCCACATCAAGCCGGCCGTCGGCGAAAGGATTGCCGACGTAGTAAGCAAGGATGACCCGCGGTGGCAGGATGTCACCGAACAAAACCGGCAGGGAAGCAAGCCATACCGGCCGTGCGTTGTACCCGCAAAACGCACGGCCGGTTTTTTCATGCGCGGCGTCAAACGAATCGCCTTGCGACGCGCAAGGCTGACCAGGAATCACCGACTGCTTAGGAATCGCTGCCCGCAAGGAGTGCGGCGGCGGCGGCAAACCGAGTCCACCGCGGGAGGGAGCGCGGAGAGACGCCGAGTTATTCGCCGCTCGCTGGCGGATCGAAATTAAACTCTTGCCATTTGACAGCCTTGTCCATCGGTTCGATCCGCATCACCAAGCCACCGTTTTGGTACAGCCTGACGGTGCCGGTCGATTGGCTGACCACGACGGTGACCGCTTTGGTTTTCCGCGTGATTGCGGCGCCCGCCCAATGCCTTGCTCCCAAGCCTTTGGACATCTGCAGGTCTTCGTGAGACACCTCAAGCATTTGACGACTACGTTCGATGTAGCCATCCGGCGTGATAATGAATGCTCCGTCGAGCTGGGCGATTTCTTTGGCATCTTCGGACACGCGAGCATCCATTAGATTGCGATGCTTCTTGTTGTAGCCACGAAACGGATCGGCGCCGCTGTCCTTGGTATGTTCGAGAACTCGGCGTGTATCGCCAACCACAAACAGCGCTCCCACGGGCTTCCCTTCGCGGCCTTCGCGACCGATCTGAACGGCTAAATCGACGACCGCCTTGAGCGTGTTCAGCGGGACGCTGCTTTCCAAACGTTGCAGGTCACGGACGCTTAAGCGTCGCATCCGTTCGTCGAGTTGCATGTGGCTGATGGAATCGAAGCGACCTTGTTGGAAACCACAATAGACCGTCACCACTCCGCCGTTGGGACGGATCAACTCATCGGCCGCCGACTCCAGCAGCGCGTGCTGCATGCGTTCCAGCAAAGGGGCTTTCTCCTTGTTGAGTGCCAACGGTTTCAAGCCCGCTTCGGCGGCCCCCTCAAGATCTTCTTGGTTGTCGAGGGCGACGATAATCGTCAGCTTGTCTTCGGCCATCTCGCGAACTTTTTTCCAGTCCGTAGCGCCGTCGAGCAGCAGCAGCAGCGCATCGGCACCTAACGTTTGGGCGGTGTGTACCCCCAATCGCACCATTGCCGCATTATGTTTCGTAAGCCGTTGGGTTGCCATCAATCGTTGTGCGTAAGAAGCCGGGACAAGAATTGCGTGTGGAGGAGTCGCCGAATACCGCCGTCGGTTCCGCAACGCCCGCGCGAGTTCCGCAAACTCGATTTGTTCCTGTCACCGCGGCGTTCGTCTTCACCACCGCTTCGCTAAGCGGCGATGGAGGCACAGACGGCTCGAGTCCAACACACGTAAGAAGTGTTGAACTGTACCTTGCGGCATCGCTAGCGGCAATTGCCGCGGCTTGGTTTTTACCGCGTTTGCCCGCGAAATTGGCAAGCAATCAGCGTGGCCTGGTCATCGCGAGCGGTTGCGTTGCGAGTTCGCATGTTGACCAGCGACTGCGGTTGCACGCCACGATGGAGGGGAGCCGAACAGTCGTTCTTCGTACAGTGCGAGCGATCGCAGCGCGTGGCCTTTGGGGCCGATCGCCCAATCGTTGGACCGCTTGCTATACAACGTTTTGGTGAGGTAACTGATCGCTCGCACCATCCGAGGGTCCTGCAATTGCTCGTCGGGGGCGATGCCAATCAGCCATTCGACAATATGTCCGGTAGTCTGGACTTTACGATCGTCGTCGTTCCGATTCGCTCGGCCTTCGAACCAATCGGTGCTCATCGAGCCGTCGGGATTCTGCAGCTTCCAAGCGTAGTCGATGAAGTCGTTGACGAACTGGTCGGCGCGAGCCCATTGGCCGGTGATGGGGCGACCTTGTTCGCGCCGGACTCGCAAGGCATGGCTCAGTCCCATCAGGCGATGCGTGCCGCCACAAGCCGCACCGATCACAGGCTGAGCGAGCTCTTCTTGCAAAACGCGTTCAAAGTCCCAACGCTGCCCGTCGCTCGAAGTCCACTCCGTATCGGTATCGAGGTAGTGAGACAAACCGATCAGAGTGAACGTCAGTTCCACGCCGCTGCGACAATTATCTTGCTCGTGACGCACCAAGTCGGCCACAGAGAACTTCTGTTTTCCGACATACAGCGGATAGGACTCCGGAACGCCGACCAAGCCAAAGACCGCCAGGAATTGCCCCTGGTGGCCTTGCAACCCAACGCCATTGCGCGGCGCGATGCCGTTACCATCGATGGTGAAAATCCGCTGTCCCCGACAGACATTGTTACCCGCCATCCACGCAATCGCGTTGAAGCGTCGGCGGCCGGAAATGATCTGCGTGTCGACACCGTAGACCATGATCGAATGCAGCATGCCCCATGAACTGCGTTTGGCCGCATGCTCAGGACGCGCGTAATAGTAGCGCAAGACCGAGTCCATCGGAGCCTTGAGACGCTGCACCGAAGGAGTTATCACGATCGGTTGCTTCGCCGCGACGCGTGGCTTGCCAGCGACAGGCTTGGCCATCGGGCTGCCGTCCTCCGCCAGTGAATCCGATTCGGTTAGATCTCCAACGTACGTTTCGGAGGCGGAGTTATCTTTATCGAGATCGGCCAGATAATCTTCGTTGTCGGGCCGGTCGAGGCCCTCAGCGCGGTCGCGAATTGAGCTGCCCAATCCTGCCGACGACGGATCCTTCGCCGAAACATTAGGACGACGAACCGGAATCGAACGCTGTGGGACGACTTGCAGACCTGGCAATGCGGCGGTCCGCGGGGCAGCGTCGGTTTCCGCCGGAAGCCGTTGCATTGGCTGGTCGTCGTCGATCGACTGCCCAAGGGGATCTGTCGAAGCCGGTTCAGAGGAAGCCGGTTCAGAGGAGGCCGGTTCGAGAGAAAGCGGTGCTTGGACGGCCCGTTTTGAAGCGGCCGATTCTGACGTAGTGACTTCGGCGGCTGAAGATTTCGGATCCTCCGGTTCCGACACATTCATGGCCGAAGCAGAACTTCCCAGCTCGGACATTTGCGGCGCCTGGTCAGGCAATTGTGCTAGGTTCGGAACTTTAATGCCGGTGTTCCGAGGCGCGATGTGCAGCGTCGGCACCTTCATCAGCGGCACCGGCGCCAGCCCGTCCAGGGGCAGGGGGGCGTAAGAGCGAGGCGAGTCAGCGGCAGGCAGCGGCTCGGTCGGCAAGACTTCGAGGGCCGGTTGTTCAGCCGAGGGTGGCGGTTGCCGATCTGGCGTGGCAGGCAGTTTTTCCGCGGGTGAATCGGTTGCCAGCGGCGACAAGGCGGCCGGACTGGGATCTCGTAACGGTGCGCGGCGATCGATGTGATTGCGGGCGATCCAACCGTCATCGACCGCGGCTTCGATCTTCGGAGGCCTCGCCGCCTTGGTGGGTTCCGCGGTCGTCTGTTTCCCCTTCGCTTGGGTCGGTTCGACCAATACTGGTTTGCCATTGGCGACTCGCAGCAAAGGCGACTCAGCCAAGGCGGCCGGCGCTGCGGTGAGACTCCAAAGCGTCGTTGTCAGGCAAATGCGTTTAGCCAGCGAATAGGGTCGAGGGCGGGAGTTGGGCATGGAGCTCTTTCTTGGCCTGGCAGTTCTAGCTTGGTTGTCGACAACCCTTTCGGGATGGCTGTCCTTTCTTCTATCGGATGGCGCTGACCAATAGTCCAGCGCAGCCGAGAAAGTTCGGCCACCAAATGCTTGGCAAAATGTAGAGGCTGCGAGGTAGAGGAACGCTGGGTGGAATGGCGAGTGAAAGAAACGTGCTCAAGCCGCCGGCAGGCCCCTGCTCTGGGGCCCCAAAGAGCGTCGAAAGATAGCCAGCGAAGCTGAGCCGACCGGCCATGAAGGGAAAGGTACGGCGAGCTCACCGACCGTTCTATGCCGTGGTTTGAAGCACGATTGCAGGAATCATTCCGCAGGACTCTGCTCAGCCGTTTGGCGCTAGCCCGGATATTGCATCCGCTAATGGTTGACGATCACTTTTGCGGGTGCTAG
>CAYZHQ010000026.1:52981-57365 GCA_964477385.1 uncultured Pirellulaceae bacterium | reverse complement strand
CGCTCGATTCCGCTCGATTCGGTGTTCGGGCGTCCGTTGCAAGCCCGGCGCGAAAGCAGCGGGCTAGGGCTTCTTCTGGACCCCTTTTTTGGTGGCCGACTTCGTCGCGGTTTTTTTCTTGGCGGTTTTCTTCTTTGCCGTCTTCTTTGTCGCCGTCTTTTTTGTCGCCGTCTTTTTCTTGGCAGTTTTCTTCTTGGCCGCCTTCTTCTTTTTCTTGGGGGCCTTGGCGGCACGTTCGGCCAGCAGGTCGATTGCCGCTTCGAACGTCAATTCTTCCGGCGCGACGCCTTTGGGGAGCGAAGCATTGGTGTCGCCGTCGGTGACATACGGCCCGTAGCGTCCTTCTAGCAGTCGAATGGGATTTTCGGTCACGGGGGACGGTTTTTCGAACACCTTAATCGGTTCTTTGGGTGCCGCTCGGCCGCGTGTCTTGGGTTGCTTCAGCAGTTCGATGGCCTGTTCGCGGGTAACTTCCAGTGGAGACATCCCCGCAGGCAGCGAGCGCGTCTCCTTGCCGCAGCGGATGTAGGGTCCGTAGCGTCCGTCGTTGGCTTCGATGGTTGCATCGAGTTCCGCGTATTCGCCCAGTTCACGTGGCAGAGCGAGCAGTTGTTCGGCCAGTTCCAGCGTCACGTTTTCGGGGGCGACCATCTTCGGAATCGACTTGTTTTTCTTCTCCGGGTCATCGTTTTCCCCCAGTTGCACGTAGGGGCCAAAACGACCGTTTTTGAGATAAATCGGTTTGCCGGTTTCCTGGTGTTTGCCCAGCGGTTCGTCATCATGCGCCGAGGAGTCGAGTAATTCGACCGCCTTTTTGAGCGTCATCTCATCGGGTGGCAAGCCATCGGGAATGCTGCCGCGACGTTCGCCCTGCTCGAGGAACGGGCCGAATTTTCCCACCCGGACAAAGACCTCTTCGCGGTGCTCTCCCGCTTCCGGCGAGCCCATCGAGAACATCGCCGTCTGTCGCGGATCGATCTCGTCGATCTTTGCAGCCAGTTTTGGTTTCAGCCCGATGCCGCGTTGTTCGTCACCGAAGTAGAACTCCTTGAGGTACGCCAGGCGCTCCGTCTCTTTGCGGCTGATCGCATCGAGAAAGTCTTCCATCTGAGCGGTGAATTCATAATCCACCAGCGCCCCGAAGTGGGTCTCCAACAACCGGACGACGCTGAATGCGGTCCAACTGGGGACCAGCGCGCCACCTTTTTTGTAGACGTAATCGCGGGCCTGAATCGTTTCGATAATCGAAGCGTAGGTACTCGGTCGGCCGATCCCCTTCTCTTCCAGGATCCGCGTCAGTGCCGCTTCGCTGAACCGCGATGGCGGCATCGTCGTGTGATCTTTTGGGTTTAGTTTCTTAGCATCCAGTGGATCGTTTTCGCTGACCGCGGGCAGCAGCGTTTCCTTGTCAGCCAGTTCCGCTTCCGGGTCATCGCTCCCTTCTACGTAAGCACGTAGGAACCCTTCGAATTCGATGCTCGTGCCGCTGGCTTGGAAAGTCGCATCGGCTCCTTTGACAACCACCGTCGTGCGGCGTTTCTTGGCGTCCGCCATCTGGCAGGCGACCGTTCGCTTCCAGATCAAATCGTAGAGTTTGTACTCGTCATGATTCAGTTCGCCTCGCAGCGATTCGGGTTTCCGAAAGGTTGTGCCTGCCGGGCGAATCGCTTCGTGAGCCTCCTGCGCGTTCTTGACTTTGCTGGCGTATGTTCGCACTGCGGGGTGGAGGAAGTTTTCGCCATATTCGCTGCGGACCAGCGTTCGCGCTGCATTGACCGCTTCTTTGGAAAGAGTCGTGCTGTCGGTACGCATGTAAGTGATGTAACCGTTCTCGTACAATTTCTGAGCCGCGCGCATAGCGTTGCGTGCGGTCAGCCCAAGCTTGCGGTTGGCTTCCTGCTGCATCGTGCTGGTCGTGAACGGTGCCTTGGGGCGTTCGGTGAACGGCTTGTATTCGACGCTGGCGACGGAGAACGTCGCGGTTTTCAAGCGGGCGGCGAGCGCCTCGGCGGCCTGCTGATCCAACTGCAGCAGTTCCGGGTTCTTCAGTTTGCCAGTATCGGGATCGAAATCCTTTCCGCTGGGAATCTTGCGATCGCCAACGGCCACCAGTGTCGCGGGAAAACTCTGCTGCTGTTCGTTGGAGAAGACCGCATCGAGATCCCAGTAGGTGGCCGAATGAAACGCCATCCGCTCGCGTTCGCGTTCCACGATCAGACGCACGGCCACACTCTGCACGCGACCCGCCGAAAGGCCCCGGCCAATCTTCCGCCAGAGCAATTGGGACACGTCATAGCCGTACAGACGGTCAAGGATTCGACGCGTTTCTTGAGCATCGACCAGTCCTGCGTCGATCGACCGCGGCGAAGCGAGGGCGGCTTCAATCGCCTCCTTGGTGATCTCGTGGAAAACGAGCCGATGCACCGGAACTTTAGGTTTCAATAGTTCGAAAAGGTGCCAGCTAATGGCTTCTCCTTCGCGGTCTTCGTCCGTCGCGAGATAGAGTTCGTCGGCATCTTTTAGAGCATCTTTCAGCTTCTTAACTTGCTTTTTCTTCTCTTCGGGAACGATATAAACCGGCTCGAAGCCTTCGTCGACGTTGACCCCCAGGTAGGCCCATTGCTCGGATTTAAACTTTTCCGGCACATCCTTTTTGCCGCCCGGTAGGTCCCGGACATGCCCGATGCTTGCTTCCACCTGGTAATTTTTGCCAAGAAATTTGGCAATCGTCCTCGCCTTCGCGGGAGATTCGACGATCACCAGAGCTTTACCAGAGGATTTAGCCATGTTCAGCGATGGGCCTTCAGAAGTAAGGGAGGAGTGGGAGCGAAGGACGATCTCAGGACCAAGGGAAAACTCAGGCGTTCGACCTGGCCGCAACAAAATCAGCCGTTGTACTGTAAACTCGCCGCGGTACCTTAAAACTTTCGGCGTTGCCGAAAAACTTTTGGCGGTACCATAAGATCTTAGGCGGCCCATCCGCTCGCGGTCGGGCCGTAAAATAGGGTAGGTGGATCAAACACCAGGACCGGCGAACGGAAAAATCGTCGCAAAACCGTGCCAGTTGCGGTGCAAGGTGGTAGCGGACGGGGGCAAGAAGCGAAACAATCTGGCCCACGGCGTTCACCACCAAAGCAAAACGGTGTCCTAGGTTTGGACCCCAAGTGCCGCTTGTCAAGTGATCGTCTTTTAAAACAACCGTCTGCATCGTTACTCGCTCTCGGTTTTGGGGTTTGAACCTCCCACGCCATCGAAGTTTCGTTTTCTCGATTGATTTGGATAAGGATAAGATGTCCACCAGCCCCTTTGAGCTGTTTCGCCGGAACCTGAAGCCGTTGATGATCGCGTTAACGATTTTGGCAATGCTGGCATTTGTTGTGTTGCCTGCGGTCGATAGCTGGATGCGAACGGCGGGTCCGGGAGGCGGCGGTGAAGGCAGCACCGTAGCGAGCTTTAAGGGGGGCGAATTTGAAGATGCCGAGGTCAACGTCTTTACTCGGAATCATTACAACACTCTGCAGTTCTTGACCGAGCTGGCCCAACGCACGATTGCGATGGGTGGCATGCCGGCCGTTCCTGGTTTTCAGTACGACGCGCAACAGCAGCAGATCACCAGCTTGGGAATCAACGGGCGGCCTTCGCCCGAAAGCTCCGTGATGACGCAGTTGTACGCCGCACGGGCCCAAGAGCTGGGGCTGGACCTGGACCATTCAGCCGTCAAGGTTTGGCTGCGGCAATTTACCGACGAGAAAATGACCGATGAAGAGATCAACGCGGTTCTCCGTCGTGCGACCGACCGCCAGTTGGGCTCCTATGACATGTTGGAGCAACTCAAAACGCACCTGCTGAGCAACGCCCTGCAGCAGGCGTCGATTTCGGGTTTGGTCGCCTCGGGCCGCGATACGGTGCCGCCAGCCGAAAAATATGACTTGTTCAAACGGTTGAACCAACGTGCCAAAGCGGTCGCCTATCCGGTACTGGTCGACGATTACCTTGCTCAAACCGACCCCGAGCCCAGTGCTGCGGAAATCCAACGCGTCTACGAGGAAGGACGTGAGGATTATCCGAACGAGGAAACCGGCGAACTGGGGTTCCGGCAACCTGAGACCGCCACCTTTGAAGTCATCTCGGGAGATTTTCAGACCTTTATTTCGCGTTTGGCCGCCGAAGTTCCCGAAGAGAAGCTGCGAGAAGAATACGAACGCCAGGTCGCCGCTGGGTCGTTTGTGATCACGGAAGAAGAAGGGGAGGAACAGCCCGGCATGACCGAAGCGCCGGGTGACGTGCCACCTAATCAGTCGGACGAAACGGCTGCGGAAGGCGAAGCGCCGCCCGCTGAAGAGAAACCGGCCATGACCGAGGAAGAAGCTCCCGCGAAGGAAGA
>CAYZHQ010000026.1:0-52881 GCA_964477385.1 uncultured Pirellulaceae bacterium | reverse complement strand
AAGAACCTGCGAAGGAAGAACCTGCGAAGGAAGAACCTGCGAAGGAAGAACCTGCCGAAGAGAAGATGGTTGATCAGCCTGCGGATGCTCCTGCCGAGGAACCGACTGAGGAGGCCGCTGGCGAAGAAGAGCCTAAGGTGCGTCCGTTTGAAGAAGTCCGCGATCAAGTTGCCGAACAGCTGGTGACTGCAGAAGCGTTCACTAAGGTTCGCGAAGGGATTGCGGAAGTTGCTGAGAAGATGCGTGCTTTCTCGATCGACAAAGCGATCTACGATGCGGAGTTAGAGGATGGCACCGTGGAGGGAGAGGCTCCGACGCCTCCTGATTTAGAAGCATTGGCGACCGAGCTCGGTTTGGACTACCAATCGGTCGGTCCTCACAGTGCACAAAGCATTCAGGAAACTCCCGTGGGATCCTCGGCGGTCATGTCGGGACAGTTTCAGATGGGCGCCACGTTCCCGCAGTTGATGTTCGGTGACGGCGAGGGATTGTTTTCACCTGTGGAAACGATGGACTTCCGCTCGGGAGCCACTTTTGTTTCCTGGAAGGTTGCGGAAACCGAAGATCGAATTCCACCGTTGGCCGAGATCGAGGATGAGGTGGTGGGAGCGATTCGCTACGCGGAAGCTCGCAAGTTGGCTCAGCAAGCCGCCGAGGCGTTGGCCGAGAAAGCCAACGCGGCTCCCGATCAGCCACTCAGCGAAATCGTGCCAGCCGACCGCAAGGAATTCGTCTATGACGACCTGGGTGAGTTCCCCTGGATGCTGTGGTTGGGGCCTGGGCGGATGCCGATGATTTGGAATTTGGAAAAACTAAATCGCGTCGGAA
Organism: uncultured Pirellulaceae bacterium; assembly: GCA_964477385.1. Classification (GTDB taxonomy): domain Bacteria; phylum Planctomycetota; class Planctomycetia; order Pirellulales; family Pirellulaceae; genus Roseimaritima. The sequence continues at coordinate 52,053 of CAYZHQ010000026.1, read as the reverse complement.
ACGATTTCATGCGTCAGGTCTTCACGCAGCCGATCGGAGAGTACGGCGTGGCTCCCAACGAACCGAAGTCGGTGTTTTACGTCGTCAAGACAACCGAGCGGTCGCCCGATGCTGAAACGCTGCGTGCCCAGTTTATGCAGGCGACCGAGCGCAATTCGGTGCAGGACATGGTGCGTCAGCAAACCTTCGAGATCAGTCAGGGATATCAGGAAAAGTTTTCTGAAGAGCTCGGTTTGGAGTGGAACGAAGAGGAATAGCCTCGATCTGATGAGTGCTGTAACTTTTCTCAAAACGTTCTTTTCCCACCCCGGTCAAGTCGGTGCGATTGCACCGTCGTCGTCTTATTTGGCGGCCGAGATGGTCCGCTGGATCGATTGGTCCACCGCGCGAGGCGTGGTGGAGTACGGTCCGGGGACCGGGGTATTTACGACCGCCATCGCCGATGCCTTGCATGCCGAGGCGAAGTTCTTTGCCATTGAACGCTCCTCCGAGCTTGCGTGTTTGGTTCGTCAGCGTTGCCCAAGCGTGAGTGTCCACGAAGATTCGGTCGAGAATGTGGTCGATTTGTGTTCGCGGGAAGGGGTGTCGTCGGTCGACGCCATTGTGTGTGGCTTGCCGTGGGCTGCTTTTCCTGAGTCGCTGCAAGACCGTTGCCTGGATGCGATGATGGAAGTCCTGCGACCGGGTGGTCAATTCGTCAGTTTTGCCTATTGGCAAGGGTTGGCGATGCCTGCGGCTTGGCGTTTCAAAAGCAAGCTGGACCATTATTTCTCGGCCGTGCAACGCAGTCCGACGGTGTGGCGAAACCTGCCGCCCGCGTTTGTTTACCGCTGCACACGCTGAACGAGGGTTCAGTCGACGACCGTGCGATTGCCAGGCTGGAAGTTCGGCTGGTCGCCATCTCTGTTGGGAAGTAAGCCGATGGTTTGTGTGCGTTTGAGCGGTTGCTTGTCGTACACTTCGGTCCACCACTCGGTCGCATCCTCGGGCGACCAAGTCTTGGCATCTTCGCATGCCCGAAGTCGCGTCGCGAATTCGGAAACCGACTGCGGTCGTTGGTCGGCCAGTTTGTGCAAGCAGTCCATTAGTAGCTCTTGCAGGTCATCGGGCAGCGGTTTGCCAAGACGCTCGCTTGGACGGACCGGCATCTGACTAACTTGTAGCAGGCAAATATCAACTGCCGTATCGGCATCGAACAGGGGATGCCCTGTCAGCAAGTAGTAGCCCACCGCACTGAGCGAGTAGAGATCCGCACGATCGTCGACCGCGGTGGCGTCACGAATCGCTTCGGGCGACATGTAGAGCGGTGTGCCGGTCAGGGATTCGACACGCGTCACGGCATTGGCATCGACTCCAGCGGTTTCTTTCACCAACCCAAAGTCGACCACTTTTACGTAGTCATAAACTCCTGCTGGAGCGCTCAATAATAAATTTCCTGGCTTGATGTCGCGATGCACCAGTCCGCGCTCGTGTGCCTCGGCCAGCGATCCGCACACCTGGGTGAGGATGTGGATCACTCGGCCCGGCGGTTGCGGACCGTAGGTTTCCACCAACTGCGTTAGGTCCAGGCCATCGATCAGCTCCATCACATAGAAGAATGTGGAATCGGAAGTAATGCCGTAATCGTAGATCTGAACGGTGTTGGGATGCTGCAGTTCGCTGGTCCGTTGTACCTCGCGTTCAAATCGTTTGATCGACCTAGCATCCGCACTGCTCGCTTCCAGGACTTTGACGGCGACGGGGCGACGGAGCAGTTGATGTCGACCGCGGTAGACCATTCCCATGCCGCCCGAACCAATCGGTTCGAGCAATTCGTAATTGCCGAGTCGCCGCATGCGGTGGTCGGCCGACCGAGCGCGTTGCTCTAGCAATTGGTTGCGAACCGACAACCCGATGAAGCCGGCGCTGGTGGCCGACAGGATCCCGGCGAACAACCAAAATGCATAGCGAAGTTGCGCCAGCGGTCGATAGACTTCCGCCATTTCGACTTCCGTGGCCAGCCCCAGTTCGTACTCGTCCAGCCACGTCCAGGCACCGACCACGGGCACGCCAAGATAGTTGTTGTACCCTTCGCTATCGACGCCGGTGCCGCCTCGCGTCGCTCTTTCGGCCATCCGCGTGAGCGACTGCGTGGAGCGTGGCTGCGTTGCCGGCTCGCCGATCATAAGATTGGCCTCGGGGTCACGCAATTCGATGTTCAGCAGTTCGTGCACCGCGGTATCTTCAGGCAGCAAGCCGACGTCTCGCAAGCGAGTTGTCGAGCGACTCTTGCTAAGCAAAATCCCTTGACGATTAAACACGTAGGACTCTGCGGAATCGCCGAATTGGCCGTGAGCCAGTAAGTTGGAGAACTGGTCAAGCGGGTCGAGCAAGATTGCCAGTCCTCCCAGCACGCGAGAGTTATCTTGGATCGGTGCGATCGCCGCCATGAATGTTCGGCCGGTGTGGGGCTCGCAGTCTTGTGCGGCCATGGAAGCGGGAACGGCAAACGGGTGGGAGACGGTGGGAATCCCGCGTGTGACCTCGCGCCAAGCATGCCGAGAAATTGGTAGCGGAAACGCCAGCCAGCTTGGCTCGGAGGCCAGCAGCACCACGCCGTCGAGATTCAGCAGCGCCCAGCCCCGGTGCTGGCGATCGGTCGGGATCATCGGAGGCACTTGTTCAAGGCCAAAGTAAGCGTGGCTTTCCTTGAGGTCTGCCAAAGTCACCTCTTGCTGAGCGGGATAGCGTCGGAGCAATTCTCCCGGCCAGGTTCCTTCCAGGTTGTCGCCGGCAATCCGCGTTGCGGTGTCCTGTTGGTTCCTCAGCCAGATCCGCAGCGCCGCGGCATTGGCGTTGCGGATTCCGGTCAGGCTTTTTTCGGTCAGGCGATAAGAGGTCGTATGGACTTGTTGCCCCACCCACAGCGCGAAGCCCAATATCAGAAGGGAGCTGGCGATGCTGATCAGCGGAATCGGCTGTAGCAGCAGCTTGGCAAGCGACAGTCTGCCACGCTCAGTCATGACAGGCGGGCGACTGATGTGGTCCATGGAGTCGACGGTTTAAGGGAAGTCGTAGTCTGGATTGTCGGGATCGAAGTCGGCATCGGTCAGCCCCACGTTCAGCTCGACATCGAGGTAGGTGTACGACTCGAGCAGTGGGGGGGCGCTGCTTCCTTCTTCGGGCCATCCGAAAGCAGTATAGCGAAGCGGTATCTGGCGTTGGGAGTCAATGGCGATTTCTGCCAAGGAAAAATCGTCGGGCCGGCCGGTCGGTTCGGTGTGGACGACGCGGATCAGTTTGCATTCTCGATCGCCCTCAAGGTGACCTTCGGTGATCGATACCGTCGCCGCTGCGGTTTGTTGGTCCAGTTCTCCGCGTTCGATCAACTTGCGCACCAAGTTCGTCAGCCCGATCTGCGTGATGGGGTATCGGTTGCCGGTCATGGCGAGAAAACTGTCGGGCTTTAGAGAGACTCGCATGACGTTCAGCAAGCCAGCGCCGTGAGCAACCAATTTGTTGTCGTTTGCCTGCGGATCCCAAATCACCTCCTGACCGGCCATCGAGACAGGGCTGGTAAATCGAAGGTACACGCGCATCGGTCGGATGACTTTGCCGTTTTCCGTCTGCTCCGTTTGGAGCTTCAGGTCCATCTCTTCGGGCGGACGCAGTATGCCGCCGATCCGTTCCTGTTTGATTACGTGGGCCGTGTAATCGTTGATGTTTTTTTGCAGTTCGGTCAATCCTTCTCGTGCCAACTGCAAAACATCCTCCAGCGTCGCCTCTTGCGGCACCGGCACGCCCTCAGCGGGCCGTCCCGCGACCGGCGTTTTGTCGCCAATCGGCGTCGGCGCAGGTGCCGGCGGCAGCACTCCGGGGGCGGTCCATCGGCCCAGACCAAAGCCGATGGCGAGGATCACCCCGATGCCAGCGACCGTTTTCCAACCGCCGCGACGGGGTCGTGCTCGATTCCCAGAATCCGCCGGGGGTGTGTCTCCGGCAGAGGCCGAAATGTTTGATGAAGCGTTCATAAATTCTCTGACATTAGGCAACCTGACAACATCCACACTACCAATCCGCCACGCAGGGACCACAAAATCGTGCGGAGCCAGTTCCCGCGGACGAGGTTGGCGGCGGTCGAAGCGTCAAAGCCAAGGCACAGTCGTCCGTGTTGGGGCACCTGAATGGTAAAGGTGACCAACCAAATCGCCAGCACCAAGCCGAGCCCCAGCCAAGCGGTCGACGACGCGATTGGAGGAGGATGGACTGCGACCAGCAATGCCGCGGTGACCAGTTCGCTCAGCATCAGCGGAATCACGACCCAGCTTGTCAGGCGGTTGTGAGCTTGTTCGTAAGCCACGAAGCGATCTTCGCCAACCTCCGAGTAAAGCGGATAGTGGACGATTTGGACGAACCAGATCAGGCCTACCATACCCCATGTCGAGGCGACTTGAACAAGCAACACCCAACGCCATAAATCACTCATTGGAACTCTTCGTTTGATTGCATTCGGTTGCCTTCGCACACGCTTGTTTTCCAATTTTCCATGCGGTGCGCTAGCAGGCAAGACACTTAGCCCCCTGGTTTGCCACAGGCATGGTAGCAGCCCCGGATCGCGGTTGACCCACTTTGCCCAAATGCGTAACTTTAACGGAGTTAGTATTTTGCGCCCAAGGTGCGGCGGTTCGATTCGTGGAATAAATCCCCGTCAGCGAACGCGTCGCCTGCTGCTTGGCGTGGAAAACTGTTAAAACTGGAACCGATAAACCGTAGCAAATCTCTGCCTTTTTGTTACGCATGGAAGCGTCGCGGGCGAGGGGTCGCTCCCTCCTCTGGCATTCCACGCACAACGCAAGTCGCCGTTGCCCTGAGGCAACGTTCGGTGAAGGCATTTAAGGTGTGATTGATGACAGCTTTGGAACGAATTTGGGAGATCCTCGGCCTCGTTTTTGGTGGCTTACTGGGCTCGGTCGAGCGCGGTATCACAGCCATCTTTGGGTCGAGCAACGCCCGGCAGATTAATCGATATCGGGAGCGAGTCGAGCGGATCAATGCCTTGGAAGACCGCTACGCTGCGTTTTCGGATGACGAATTGCGCGCTCAGACGGACTCTTTCCGGCAACGACTTCGCGAAGGCGAGACGCTGGATGACATTCTTGACGAATCCTTTGCGATCTGTCGCGAAGGGGGCAAACGCTTTTTGTCGATGCGGCATTACGACGTCCAGATGATCGGCGGGATGGTGCTGCACAGCGGGGCGATCGCCGAAATGATCACCGGTGAAGGCAAGACGCTGGTGGCGACGCTGCCGGCGTACCTCAACGCCTTGGAAGGCAAAGGCGTTCACGTCGTGACGGTCAATGACTATTTGGCGCGCCGCGACATGGAATGGATGGCACCGCTGTACATGAATCTTGGTCTGACGGTCGGGACTATCCAAAGTGGGATGAGCATCTCGGAAAAGCAAGCCGCTTATGCCTGCGACATCACCTATGGAACCAACAACGAATTCGGCTTTGATTACCTTCGTGACAACATGCGGCCCGCTTCGCGCGGTGACCATCGCTTTCCTGTCGAGATCCAGCAAAGCCAGGGTCCGCTGCATTACGCGATCATCGACGAAGTCGACAACATTCTGATCGACGAAGCTCGGACGCCGCTGATCATCAGCGGTCCGGCAGACCAAGATCTAGGTAAGTATTCCGAAGCCGACCGGGTGGCCAAGCAACTGCGGAAAGAAGAACACTTCACCGTCGACGAAAAACAGCACAACGTGACTTTGACCGACGAAGGGGTTCGCGAAGCGGAAAAATTGGCCGGTGTGGAGAGTTTCTACACGGCAGGAAACATGCAATGGCCTCACTTGATCGACAACGCGCTGAAGGCTCGGTATTTGTACAAGCTGGACGTCAACTATGTGATCAAAGATCGACAGATTGTGATCGTCGATGAATTCACCGGACGCTTGATGGATGGCCGGCAGTGGTCCGATGGTCTGCATCAAGCGGTCGAAGCCAAAGAAGGTGTGCCGATCAAGCAGGAGACGCAAACTTTCGCCACCGTCACGTTGCAGAACTTCTTCAAGCTATACAGCAAGCTGTCTGGTATGACCGGTACGGCGATGACCGAAGCGAACGAGTTTTGGAAGATTTACAACCTTGACGTCGTGGCCATTCCGCCCAACCGAACGCTGGAACGCATCGAATATCCCGACGTCATTTACATGACCGAAAAGGATAAATTCAAAGCGCTCGCCGAAGATATCGAGCGGACCAGCAAGTGGGATGTGTTGGTCATGAAGGATGGCTCCGAGCTGTGGGGCACGATCGACAGTCAAACCGATGAACAAATTACGATGGTGCCCAAAGGTGCCAAGGCCAAGGAGCAGGTGCCGCGAAGTAAAGTCGTCCGCGTGGAGCGTGCCAAGCGGCCCGTGCTGGTCGGTACGGTGTCGATTGAAAAGAGCGAGCGGCTGAGCCAGTTGCTGGAAATGCGGGGCATCCAACATGAGGTCTTGAACGCCAAGCAACACGGCCGCGAAGCCGATATTGTGGCTCAAGCCGGTCGTTTGGGCGCGGTGACGATCGCGACGAACATGGCCGGACGTGGGACCGACATTATCTTGGGCGGTAACCCGGAAACGATGGCGTGGGCGCAGTTGCAGCACAAATACCCGACACGTTTGGAAGTTCCTGACGAGGAATGGAAAGGCTTGGTCGACGAAATCGATCAACGTGAGCACATGAGCGAAGAAGGCAAGGTGGTTCGCGAAATCGGTGGCCTGTGCGTGATGGGGACCGAACGTCACGATTCACGCCGCATCGACTTGCAGCTCCGCGGCCGGTGTGGCCGGCAGGGCGATCCCGGTAGCAGTCGCTTCTATCTATCGCTCGAAGACGACTTGATGCGGATCTTCGCCGGCGACTTCGTCAAAAGTGTCTTTGAACGTCTTGGCATGAACGAAGGCGAAGCGATCGAATCAAAAATGGTCACCCGCCGGATCGAGTCGGCGCAAAAGAAGGTCGAGGAACGGAACTTCGAAATTCGAAAAAGCTTGCTCGAATATGACGAGGTGATGGACGAGCAACGGAAACGGGTCTACGGCTATCGTCAAAACATTCTCGACGGCCATAGTTGTCGTAAGATGATCCTGAAGCAGATCGCACAACAGGTCGATCGGCATGTCGAAGAGTTTCTCAACGAAGATTACGGTTCGACTTCGTATGCCGCGTGGGCCGGCAGTCGCTTGAGCTGTCAATTGGAGCCACGCGATTATCGTGGCTTGGATCCCAAGACTGCCGATCAGTACAGTCGCGAGCAAGCCGAACGGGCTGCCGAAGCGGCGATCAACGAGGCGGTCGAGGAAAACCTGCCGAGCGACATGGACGAGGAAGATTGGAACTGGCAAGCACTCGCTTCATGGTCCAACAAACGTTTCGAAACCCAATATCGCGATCGGGATTTGAAGAAACTGGAGCGGCTCGACTTGATCGACAAGTTGACCGCCGATGCGTATGCCGCGATCGCCAAAGTCGATCTTGATGAAGGGGCTCCCTTCTTGGAAGCCGATTTCGGGCTCCGCTCGCTGTGCGGTTGGATTCGAAATAAGTTTGGTATCGAAGCGACACCCGATGAACTGGAAAAACTAGAAGAGCGGCACGAGGTAAAAGCCCTGCTGGTGCGGCGTGCTGAAAAAGCATATGCGACCAAGGAAGCGGAATATCCGATCCTGACGGGCATCTCCGCTTATACCTACAAGGAGGGCACTTCGGTTATCCTCGATCGCGAAGGACTGGCCGGATGGATCGAAGGACGGTTCGGCGTCAAGCTTCCTCACGAGACGCTCGAACTGAATCGCGATTCTCTGAAGAACCAATTGCTGACCTACAGCCAGCAGGCCAACGAAGCGTCGGCCAATAAGCATCTTGAAGCCCGCGAAAAAATCGAAACCCTGTTCGGGGATGCGGAAGACGACACCACTGCGCTGCTCGCCGGCGGCGCGGAATCGTTAGAAGAAACCGCCGATTGGCTGGAGCAAGAGCTCGACTATCGACTGCCCAAAGAAGAACTGGGGCGGATGAATCGGGAAGCGATGCTGCGAGCGGCCGAAGGTGCGGTCGATGATCGCTTCTACCCCGAGATGCGGCGGATGGAGCGGCAGGTGCTGCTATCGATTGTCGATGGAGCATGGAAGGACCATCTGTTGGCGATGGACCATCTCCGCAGCAGTGTGCAGCTTAAGAGTTACGCTCAACTCGATCCCAAGGTCGAGTTTAAGCGAGAAGGGATGCGGATGTTCGAGGACATGTGGAGCTCCATCGGCGAGCGATCGACCGATTTGATCTTCCGCATGGAATCGTTCAACGAAGATTTCATTCGCAGTACCTGGGTGAACGCCAGTGCCCATCACGAAGCTCCAGAGAGGGCCAAGCCTTCGGCTGCCGGAGGCGACGCCCAGCAACGCGCCGCCGATGAAAGTGGTGGCGAGCCACGCAAGCCCGATCCGGTCCGTAATCAAGGGCCTCGCGTGGGACGCAATGATCCGTGTCCTTGTAACAGTGGCAAGAAATACAAAGCCTGCTGCATGCGGAAAATGGTCTGATCCTGGTCATGCGGCATGGATGCCTAACATGTTTTTAAATGCTCTATATTTGACGCTGGTCTTGGCGGCGTCCCCCGTCTTGTTCTATCGGGCCGTAAGGCACGGTAAATACCGACAAGGCTGGCGCGCCAAATGGCTTGGCGCGACCTCGCTACCACCCTCCTCCCGGCCTCGCATCTGGCTGCATGCGGTCAGCGTTGGCGAAGTCAATTTGTTAAAAGGCATGGTCGCTCAATGGGAGGCTCAGTACCCCGGCCATGAATTAGTCGTTTCGACGACGACCGTGACCGGGTTCGAACTGGCAAGGAAGCATTTCGGCGAGGCACAGGTCTTTTATTGTCCGCTTGACTTGACCTGGGCGGTTCGCCGAGCGTGCCGCGAGGTGCGTCCCGCGATCCTGGTCTTGGCGGAGCTGGAAGTTTGGCCCAATCTGATCGCCACCGTCAGCAAGCAAGGCGTCCCGGTCGCGGTCATCAATGGCCGCTTGAGTGAACGCAGCTTTCGTGGCTATCGAAAAGTCCGCTGGGTGATTGGGCGAACCTTTCGGCGGCTTGCCCTGGTGGCTTGCCAAGATGCCACCTATGCACAGCGATTTATCGAGTTAGGGGTAACGCCCTCAGCTGTGCAAATTACGGGCTCGCTGAAATTCGATGATGCACCGACTGACCGACAGACGCCTGCGGCGATGGCGTGTGCCGACTTGGCCGGACTGCGCCCGTGGCATCGAGTATGGGTGGCCGGCAGCACGCAGGCCGGAGAGGAAGCCATTGTCCTGCGTGTGTATCAGATGTTGCGGCAGCAACACCCCGAATTGCGGTTGGTCCTGGTGCCGCGTCATCAGGAACGGTTCGACGCCTGTGCCGGTTTGGTCCAAGCTGCGGGGCTCCAATGCGTTCGCCGCACTAAAGTTCAGGACGGCCAGGCTTCGCCGCCGCTGGCTGCCGAGTGCGTCTTCTTGGTCGATACGATTGGGGAACTGCGTGACTGGTGGGCGACCGCCCAAATCGCCTTTGTTGGTGGTAGCTTGGGCAGTCGCGGTGGCCAAAACATGCTGGAACCTGCCGGTTACGGAGCGGCGGTTTGCTTTGGCCCCAATACGCGGAATTTTCGTGACATCGTCACTCATCTTTTGCAGGCCGAGGCTGCGGTCGAAGTGACCGATGAAACCGCACTGGCCGATTTTGTGCGTCGTTGCCTAATCGACATCCCGTCCGCTGAGCGGCTGGGCATGGCCGCGCAGCGTGTGGTTGCAGCGCACCGCGGTGCGACCAACAAAACGATGCATGCACTCAGCGGTTTGCTTGGGCGGCCAGCCAAACGCACGGCAGCTTAGCCTGCATCGTACGCGCCCGCAGGGACGCGTTGCCAGCGCTGCACTGGGCTTTCCTCGCAAGCCATTCTTTCCGTTTCATCGCTACGATTGCCGGTTTCGGTGCATTCCTCAGTCATCAGGATGGCTTGCCGAAATTCGCGGCTTTCCGGTCCGCTGGCAGGGGGTTTGGGTTCTAGTCTTGTAAGCCAAGGGAAGCGAGTATCGCTAAGCAGGTTGGCAGGAACCATTTCGCAGAACCATTTCGCAGAACCATTTCGCAGAACTCTGCTCAGCCGTTTGGGCGCCAGCGCCGCGGTTGCATTCAGGAACCGCGGCTATCGCCGGGACGGCTCATTCACCGGATGACTCCAGTCTGCCTGCTTAACAATTTTGTGTCTGTTTTTTAGCTGTTGGGTAGCGTCACAGTAACCATGAACCGACCCAAAGATCTTCAAACGCCGTCGACGCGCGCTGGTGCATCGATTTTGGAGCTAGCCATTTGCCTGCCTCTGCTGACATTGGTCGCGCTCGGCACGATCGAGGCATGTGCCATGCTGCATCTCAAGCAAGGCGTCAAAATTGCGGCCTACGAGGCGTCTCGCGTGGGGCTGTTGCCGACCGCTACGAGCGACAACGTGAATGCCCAAGCAGAGCTGATTTTGGATGGTCGAAACATAAAGAATTACAGCATCCAAGCTATTCCGGCGGATCCGCGGACGATGGTTCGAGGCGATTTTTTTCGGGTGGAGATCAGCGTTGATTGTGCGCCCAATTCCTTGATCGGCGGTTGGTTCTATGCCGGCAAGCAGATTGCCGAAGCGGTTGAAATGGTGTCCGAGTGATGGAGCTTAAGATAATGCAGTACCGTCAAATGCACCGGAGGTCTTGTCGGCGTGGAGCCACCATGATCTTGGTGATCTTGCTACTACCGATTCTTTTCCTGCTAGCCGCTTTCGCGATCAACATCGCTTATGTGGAATTGGTCCGCACAGAATTACAGATCACCACCGATGCGGCTTGCCGTGCCGCGGGCCGCGAGTTCGCGATTTCGGGTTCCGAAGCCGACGCGATCGCGGTGGCACAACACGTTGCGGAACGGAATCAAGTTGCTGGGATCGTCATTCCGCTGAACGCTGCGGACCTGGAGTTCGGTGCCTCGACACGGCCTGACCCCGTGGGGGTTTACCAGTTTGAAGTCTCCACTCGTCCCAACGCGGTTCGGATTACGACCAACTCATTGGCTTCCGGCGGCATCATCAACATTCCACCGCTGTTGCCGATCTTCGGAAGTTTTTTCCCGATCAAGCCGATTCGTAGCGCCGTCAGCACGCAGGTCAATCTCGATGTGTCGCTGGTCATCGACCGCAGTGGATCGATGGCCTATTCCAGTGCCGAGGATTCGGGAAAGTATCCGCAGTCGCCTATGTACGCCCCAGCCGATTGGCAATTTGGCGATCCTGTTCCACCGCATTCGCGATGGCTCGATACCATTGCCGCAGTACAGGTGTTTCTCAACGAGTTAGCCCAGTCGCCGCAGTCAGAGCAGGTGGCGCTGTCCACATACAATTCAGCGACTGCAACCAATGTCAAGCTAACCGAAGCCTACAGCTCCATTCCCCATGCTCTCGGTCAGTACTCGGCGGCCTTTGCCGCAGGCGGGACCAATATTGGCGGCGGAATTTATGAAGGGCTAGCGGCCGTTATCGATCCCACTCTAAGTCGGTCGGACTCGGTGAAGGTGATGATCCTGATGACCGATGGGCGTCATAACACGGGCTCGCACCCCGTAGGGGCCGCTCGAACCGCCAAGAACAACCACGTCTCGGTATTCACTGTGACATTCAGTGAAGAAGCCGACTGGGACCTGATGAGGCGAGTCGCCTCCGACGGTGGCGGAGAGCACTACCATGCGACCGATGCTGTGCAACTGAAAAACGCGTTCCGTGATATCGCCGGGCGTCTGCCTACGCTGTTAACCAAATAAGGGACAATTCATGCTGGTCAAAAAGTTGGCGGTCGCGGGGCGTCGCGGCGCCGCAGCGGTCGAGTTTGCCTTCTCGTTGGTCGTGCTGCTGATGTTTTTGTTTGCCGCGGTGGAATTTTCCGGCGTCAGCATGCTGCGGCATACAGCCGACACCGCCGCTTATGAAGGGGCTAGAGCCGCCATGGTGCCCGGTGGATCGGTCCAGTTAGCCACATTGACTGCGGGGGAGTTGTTACAAAAGGCTGGCGTCAAAGGCGGTGTCATTACGGTTACTCCTCGTCCGATTACCGAAGCAACGACATCGGTGAGGGTACAGGTCGAGATCCCGATCGACGCCAACGGCTGGGTCAGTGCCGCCTTTATGAAAGGCCGCAGTGTGTCCAGCCACGTCGAGCTGATGACCGAGCGCGGGCCATTGGCAATGGCAGCGGCGATGCCGACACCTCCGCCACGAGAGCCAGAGCCAGAGCCAGAGCCAGAGCCAGAGCCAGAATCGCCGCCGGAGAGCGAACCGCCGCCTTCCGAGCCACCGCCACCCTCCGCACCGCCGCCGCCGCCACCACCGCCGCCTCCACCACCGATGATTTAGTAGGCGATTGGTGGGTCGATCAAACGGCTCGCGGGCTGGGGGAACTTGTTTAGTCGTTAGTGTCGTTGCCAAGAGAGGACATTTTGTTGCAACGGCTGACCGGTCGCCTCGAAGATCAAGCTTCCAGGCGACCTGTTTTTTGGGCCGGCAAAAGACTTACCGCAATCGCAGTCGTCTATTTGGCGAGATCTTTCACCGACAGTTTGCGGAACCGGACGGGCGAGCTGTGCCCGGCAAATCCAAAGTGACCTTCGGCCAGGTCCTTACCGGGATGGGGACTGTTGGCCATGTAGTCGGTAACCTTCGACAGGTCGGTATCCAAGATCGTCGTCCCATTTAATTCGACGCGAATGCTTGAACCCTTGACGGTGACTTCTTGGAAGTTCCATTGGCCGACCGGACGCAAGTAACCTCGCTTCGCCGCAGCCATGCCGTAGGCCGAGCCGTGATATTGCCGCGGGTCGAGTTTTTCGTAGGACGGCGAAGTGTTGTCCAGCACCTGCAGTTCCGTCATGCCTTGATAAGCGGGATTGCCCTTGCCGGGATATCGGATCGCCAAGCCATTGTTGCCCCCTGGAGGCAGCACAAATTCCAGACGCACAACAAAATCACTGTATGTCTCTTTGGTGAATAAGTTGCCACCACGGCCTTTGCGGCATTGAATGCCACCGTCGACCACTTCGTAATCGTCTACCGCTCCGTCCCAGCCGGTTAGTGACTGGCCATCAAAGATCGGTTCGAACCCATCGTGGCCGTGGCTGGCCAAAATCGCGTTGGACTCTTCCGCACTTAGGCGTTTGACCCGAACATCGCGCCATTGGATTTCACCGCCGTGGGTTTGCAGTTGGATGGGACCTTTGGCGAACAGCGGCAAAGCGCGGTCCCAGTAGTTGTGCATGCGGGCATGATCGACGACCATTTTTCCGTTCCACCAGACGCTGGTTCGTTCGCCGACCTGCACGATCCGCACGTCGTTCCATTCACCGAAAGGCTTGTCGGCGAGCACCAGGGGGTCCTTGCCGGGGGAACCTGGGGCATTGTTCCACAAGCCTCCCGATCCCTTGTCGCCACCGATCTTGAACTTGCCTTCATCGGTACTGTCCCAAATTTGAACTTGAGGCGTGCCGCGTAGATAGATCCCACTGTCCGCGCGAGGCACCGTTTTGTACTTCAAGCGAAGTTCGATGTCGCCAAAATCTTCGTTGGTCGTCAGGTAAGCGCCGTGGCCGTCGTTGACCACGACATCGCCGTCGTAGCTCCAGTGGTCAGCGATCTCTTGATTCCACTTCGCTTTTTGGTCATCGCTGGTGCCGGCGTATTTACGGGGATCGAGGTTCGGCCGACCGTGCCATAACGAAAAATCCGATCCATTGGTGAGGTTTTCAAAGCCCTCTTCGCTGCTGTCCTGGGCAGTTAGCACCGCCGAGCAAGTGAGCGCTGCGAGCAGCGTGAGGCTGGTCAAGTAATTGTGTTTGCTGAACATTGTGAGTCAGACGTCCTTAGGTGGGAAGAGAATCGGAGAGGGAGCCGCCAAGAGTGGCTCGGAAAGAGACCCCATTATGCCTTGAAATTTCTTCGCGGTGGCGTCCGCTCAACAATTCTTAGTGGTCAAGTGAACCAGTCATTTGAAATCACGTTTTCGCCAGGCGGGGGGGGGCGATTGGCCTTGCCCGTCCAGCCTGCGGCTCCATCGACAGTCCACTCCCCTGTTTGGTACGATTTTAGACCAGCGCGTGCCGTTTCGCCTATTGACGGAATGGCCTTCCCGTCCGTATTCTCTTTTGCTCAGAATTGACGTCGTGAATCCGTTCTTGTTGCCGGGCAGGTTTCGTCCTTGGATGGTAAACCTCAGGGCTGATTCGCGAACGGTTTTTCAGCATCGCTTGCCAGCGTAGCTTCAATTGGCAGAGCATCGCATTCGTAATGCGAGGGTTGTGGGTTCAAATCCCACCGCTGGCTTTCTCTATATTCTGGCTGGTTCCCCAGCCCAATTGTCCCCCTATCGGAGACTCACGAACCATGGCCGAAGCCGAAGTTCTTGACTTAAAAGAAGCCGTCCTCTCCAACACTTCTTTTGGTCCCCAGGAAATCGCGAACATCCGTTCAGCGATCGCTTCGGACTTCGTCCATTTTGGCGAGTTGCGAGATGCGGTCGGGCAGATGGAACAGGACACCGGACGCAGTCCTGCTACCCAGACGAAACTAGGCGTTTGCCAGTTACTGCTGGGACGCTTTCATCAGGCGCGGGAAACCCTTGGCAGCTCCGACGGCGGCGCGCTGGCGCAGTTTTATCTCGGACGTTGCGCCTTTGAGCTCGGGCAGTACGCCGACGCGATTCCACAGTACGAAGCGGCCAAAAAGGCTGGCTACAACGAAGACACCTGCGATATAGCAATCGCCGAAGCCAAACGCTATCTCCGTGATCTCGATGCGGCGATGAGCATCCTGGACAACATGTTTGGTCCGATCGAGCAAACCGCGGAGTACCAGTACCAGCGAGCTGCGACAGTGGCGGCAATCGGCGATAAGATGGCCGAAGCGATCAGCCACTACGAGCGGGCGCTGCAGATTGACGAGTCGCACGCTGGGGCGTTGTTTGGGCTGGCGATGGAAAACGATCGTCAAGGCAATGACGACGAAGCGATCGCAATGTACGAGCGAGCCGCCGCGGCGTTTCCAACGGGGGTCGGCGTTCTGATCAATCTCGGCACGATGTACGAAGATCGAAACCAGTTCGATCGGGCTCAGGTTTGCTACCGCCGGATCTTGGAATGCTATCCCGATCATCCGCGGGCAACGCTGTACATGAAGGACGCTTCGGCGCTCGGAAATGTGCTGTACGATGAAGAGACCCAGCGTCGCAACGACCGTTTGGCTCAGGTTTTGAATTTGCCCGTGGCCAACTTCGAGCTGTCGGTTCGCAGCCGAAATTGCCTGCAGAAAATGGGCGTCGAGACCCTTGGTGATTTGACCCGCACCTCCGAAGCGGAATTGCTGGCCAGCAAGAATTTTGGCGAAACCAGCCTTTACGAAATCCGTGAAATGTTGACCAGCAAAGGTCTCTCCTTGGGGCAATTTGCTCACGAGAAGAAGGCTCCCGAGCCGGCCATGGATACCTCGCACATGTCGCCCGACGAACAAGCCTTGCTTGATCGTCCGATTTCGGATCTCAACTTGTCGGTACGAGCCCGCAAGTGCATGGTCCGATTGGGACTCAACACGATCGGCGAACTGGTTCGGAAAACTGGCGACGAAATGCTGGAATGCAAAAATTTCGGGGTGACCAGTTTGACCGAAGTTCGTGAGAAGCTGACCGACCTGGGATTGAAGCTTCGCGGTGACTGAGCGGTTGTTTCAATACCGTTGTCTCGCCAACGACAGCCAGACCGACGCCCGTCGCGGTCTCTTTTCGACACCGCACGGTGATGTGCAAACGCCGACGTTTATGCCTGTCGGAACCCAGGCCACGGTCAAAGGGGTCACGACGGATCAATTGCGCCAGACCACGGCCACGCTGGGCGATGTGACGGCACAGATGATCCTGGGGAACACCTATCACCTCGCCCTGCGCCCCGGTCATGATGTGGTTCGAAACCTCGGTGGTCTGCATCAGTTCATGAACTGGGATGGTCCGATTCTGACCGATAGTGGCGGCTTTCAAGTCTTCTCGTTGTCATCGTTACGGCAAGTCGATGAGCAAGCGGCGACGTTTCGCAGCCACATCGATGGCCGCAAGATCGTCCTCACTCCTGAGCACTCGATCGCGATCCAGGAATCGCTCGGCAGCGATATCGCGATGGTGCTCGATCATGTGATTGCCTTGCCCGCTTCGACCGAGGCGGTGATCGATGCCACGGAACGCTCGGTGCGGTGGGCACAGCGTTGTTTGAATGCTGCCTCACGAGCTGACCAGGCCCGATTCGCAATCGTTCAAGGTGGTCTGGACGAGACCATTCGTGCGCAGTGTGCGAGAGACTTGTCAGCACATCCCTTCGAGGGGTTTGCCATTGGCGGGTTGAGCGTTGGCGAGCCGCCAGCGGACATGTATCGCATCCTGACCGCTACGTGTCCCCATCTGCCGGCAGAAAAACCGCGTTATTTAATGGGCGTCGGCCGTCCTATCGATATGCTCGAAGGGATCGCGCGGGGCGTTGATTTATTTGATTGTGTGATGCCGACGCGAAATGGTCGAAATGCGTTTGCATTTACCGACCAGGGGCCGCTGAAGCTTCGTAATGCGGTCCATCGCGAAGACTCGCGGCCAATTGAAACCGATTGTCCCTGCCCCGCTTGTCGCCACAGTCGTGCCTACCTTCGGCATCTGTTTGTGGCTGGCGAAATGCTGGGGCCGATTTTGCTTTCGATTCACAATTTGACCTATTACCAGCGTGTGATGCATCAGGCTCGCGAAGCGATCTTGGCGGGCACCTTTTCCGACTTGCTGGAGCGGCACCGCACTTTAGGGCGTGACGAGCAAGCCAAATCGGTATAATCAAGCGAACGTTGCTGGTCGGTAGGAATGACCGCCCAGCCGACTTGATTTGTTGCCTTTCTGCTCTTGAAAAAATGCGTCCCATGTTGCGTCTATTTTGCGGCTGGCCGCTCATCGCCTGCGGGTTCGTGCTCGTCGTCACGCTGGCCGACCCGTTCGCCGGATCGCGGTTCGGTATTGGAGTTGCCTCGCGGTTGTCGGCACAAGAAGTTCCCGCACCGTCCGAGTCGTCGGATGACGATTCGGCGAAGACGGGCTATTTGCTCGACGTACCCCTGCCAATCACTTCCCAGAGCAGCGACACGCTGGTTGCCACTTTAAAGGCGTTGGGGGAGAAATCCTCGCAAGCCGGTCGTCGCCAGATCGTGTTGTTGCGGTTTGGCCAATCCGATGCGCCGCCGGCGCTCGACGGTCGGGGCACGGAGTTTGAAAGTTCGCTGCGGCTGGCTCGGGCGATCGGGAGTCCGGAGCTGCGTTCCTTGCGGGTTGTCGCGTTCGTTGCCGGTCCGGTCCGTGGCCACGCGGTGCTGAGCGTGCTGGCGTGTGATCAGTTGGTCGTTACCCCGGCGGCGGAATTGGGCGACGCCTCGATTGATGAGAGTGAGTTTGATGAGACGATCGGGCTTCTCTATGAATCGCTTGCCGCCCGACGCGGTGTCTTTCCGCCGCCCCTGGTAAAGGCGATGCTCGATCCGGATCAGGAATTGTCGCGTGTGAAGCGAGTCGATGGGACCGAAGTGTTCGTTGGCAAGCCGCAACTCGAAACGCTCCGCGAAGAGGGCCAGGTTCTTCAGGAGGAGCAAGTTTCCAGTCCTGGCCAAACGGTTTTGCTAAGTGGAAACGCCTTGCGGCAGTCTCGCTTGGCCAGCCATCAGGTGACCTCTGTTCGCGAGGCGGCTGACGTGCTGGATGTCGCGCAAATGGTGGAGCCCAATGCGGTACAAAAAGTCGACGTCTCGGCCGGCGTGTTGGTCGAAATTACCGGCATCATCAGTTCGGGCCGAATCCGCCGACTGGAAGCCAATCTCGCGGCTCCAAAAAACGATCAGAGTGGCGACGCTTGGCTGATCGCCTTGGATAGTCCCGGTGGTAGTTTGTCCGACAGCCTTCGCTTGGCCAGCACCCTCTCGGTTGCCGATGAGGAGGGACGAATCGCTGCCGGCTGGGTGGAAAACGAAGCGCTCGGTGACTCGGTCTTGATTGCCGCTGCTTGCCGGCCGCTGTTGGTCGCCGACGATGCTCGTTTAGGAGGTCCCGGTGCCCAAAGCTTGGCATCTGAAGAGGTCCGTCAGTTGCGCGAGGCGATCGAGCAGATTGCGGGCGCTGCGGGTCGGCCCGCAGCGCTGCTTGAAGGCTTGCTCGATCCGCAGCTGGATGTGTTTCGTTACACCGATGCGAAAACGGGCCGTGTTCGGTACGCGTCGGAAGACCGTATCGCCCGCGAAACCGAGCAGCGACCAGACCAAGAGGAACGTTGGCAGAAAGGGGCGAGGATCGATCTTTCCGAGGGCATCTCAGGCGCCGAGGCGGTCGAGCTGGGATTGGCCGATGGACTGGCGACTAGCTTGGAGGAAGTCAGTCGCAGTATCGGTTTGGAAGCCACCCCGCGCCGGCTTTCCGATCGTCCGGTGATTCGGGCGGTGGAGTGGCTGGGGAATCGTCCCTTCTTGCCGCTGCTGTTGCTGATGATCGGTTTTATGACTTTTTCAATGGAAATCAGTGCACCTGGCCTGGGGATTCCCGGCTTCATCTCGCTGATTTGCTTCATGCTGTTCTTTTGGATGAGCTTTCTAGCGGGCACAGCAGAGTGGCTGGAGGTGATGGTGTTTGCCCTTGGGGTGATCTGTATTTTGATTGAGATCTTTGTCGTGCCGGGCGTGGGGGTGTTTGGTATTGGCGGTCTGTTGCTGTTGATCGGTGGAGTGGTGTTGACCAGCCAAACGTTTGTGATCCCCAGCAATCCCTATCAGTATGCCCGCATGTCGGAATCGCTGTGGACCGTGATCGTCGCCTGCGGGAGCTTGGTGGCGGGCGTGCTGCTGTTGAGGTTCTTGTTGCCCAATACGAAATTGTTCGGGCATTTGCATCTCGCTACCCCGGACGCCGCAGTGGTCAATCAACGCGAGCAGATGGTCGATTTTCTGCATCTCGTTGGCCAGACCGGCTTGGCCGTGACACCCTTGCGGCCTGCCGGCAAAGCGCGTTTTGGTGACGAGATTTACGGCGTCATCAGTGAAGGTTCTGCCATCAGTGAAGGCGAGGCGGTGCGGGTGCTGGAAGTCTTCGGAAACCGCATCGTTGTCCAGGCGGACGAGTCAACGTGAACCTTCGGTGCGTCCCCGTTGGATCGCGTCGCGAACGATGGCAGTGATCGACTGATCGGGGAACTTGCGGTCTTCCAAGCCATCGCGCTCGCCAATCAGCCTCGCGCGATAGATCACCTCAAGCAATTCCTCTTTGCTTGGGTCGTTCTTCAAACGTCGGCCGCGCAGCGATTCGTCCTTGAGCAAGACAGGGGCAAGCACCTCGCCCACGTCAAAGATGGTTGACTTGTCCATTGCAATCGATTGCCGCAATCTCGAAAGCTGCTTCTCGGCTTCTGCTTTTTCTTCCGCATCAAACGCATCATCGGCTTGGATCATCGCTTCGATGGCGGCTAAGTCGCCCCACTCAAGCAGCGGAATGCGCGTCAAGCGATTCATCACGCCACTAGCTTGCCAATTTTCCAGTCGACCCGCTTCCGCGTCGGCGACCACTTCGCCCAGCATCGCATTGATCTGCTGCTTATCTGCCGGATCAAGCTGACTCTGGTCGACCGACGGAATCGTGTGGCCGCTCAAGGTTCTTGCGGCCAGTTCTGTCCGCTTTTGATACAGCATGTAGGTTGTCACGCCGCAGCAGACGAACATGCAAGCGGTCAATAGCAGCGAAAATGCAAGGATCGCTGGCAGCCAACCGACACCTTCCGCCGGCGCTTCGGCAGCGCCATCCGAAGCGGGCTGGTCCGCCGAGGGATCGGTGTCTGCAGCATGATCTTGTGGCTCGCCGTCGTCACTCATTCCGCATCCAGAAATTCAATTTTTAAGACTTTAAATCGCATCATACCCGCGGGCGCTTCGATTTCGGCTGTCTGTCCGACCTTCTTGCCGACCAAGCCTTGGCCCAGCGGGCTGGTAACCAGAATGCGGCCTTTGTCGTAATCTTCTTCCCCGGCTCCGACCAAGGTGAACTGCTCCTCGTCTCCATAAGCCAGGTCTTCCACCGTGACGGTACAGCCAAAGACCACCTCGTCCTTTGGAAGCGTCGAGAGATCGATGATTGTGGCCCGTGCTAACTTGCTTTTCAGTTCATCAATTTTACGCTGCAGCAAGCCCTGGTTTTCCCGCTGTGCGTGGTACTCGGCGTTCTCCTTCAAGTCGCCCTCCGCTCGCGCATCGGCAATCTTCTCAGCAATCTTCGGCATCTCCACAGCATCCAGACGCTCCATCTCTGCCTTGAGTTTGTTGTAGCCCTCGCGGGTCATTGGGACTGAGTCATGCATCAAATTATCCTTCACGAAAGGCTGGGGACCGAAGTGCGCAAAACAAACAACGACCTCCCGCGGGAATCCGCAGCAGGTCGTCGCAGAGGTATGGTTGGTTCGTCGGTAGGAATCGCCTGGGACCAAGAATCGATCCGGCTTCTTCCTTAAGGCATAAGTTTCGTGTTTCTCGGTCACTGTGTAAAGCCGTACGGGAAGAGGCTGGTCGCTGCCGCAATTGCAGCGTCGATCCCACGCGATTGCCTCCCTTGGTTCGATGTATCGCCCCACACGATTGGTCGCAGCGAGGGTTGTGCCCGAAAGAGGGGGTGGGTTTTGCCTAAATTTGCTGAATTGCCTAGATGGAAGGTTGACCTGCTTTTTGCCGGGTTTACCCTATGGTCAAAGTCGATCGGGACGCGTGAAGCGTTGTGGTCTGCTTTTTACGGCTGAACTTGAGTGGACCCCAGGTTTTTAAAACCCTGGTTTTGCGAAGCCGATTGATTCTTATTCCTCGGGTAAAATACAATGAAATCGAAGTTTTTTGCTTCCCTGGCGGTTTGTGGAGCGTTCTTGACGCCATCCCTGGCCAGCGCCACGGGAACGCTTACCAAGGCGGTCGGCATTAATACGCTTGCAAGCGCAAAGCTAGCCTCAAACGCTTCCAGCAAGAGTTCCGTCCCCTCGTTTGTCCCGCAGACTTCGAAAAAAGCGACACCCGGCGCCGCTCCGATCGTGCTCGACCCTAAGGTCGCACCGACGAAGACCGAGACGATCATCCAGCCCGTTATTCAACCGGTCATTCAGCCGATCAACCGAGTGATCCAGCCTGTGGTCTCCACGGTGGTTCAGCCGGTGATTTCGACCCGTTTCGCCGCTCCAGTCTTTACGGCCCCAACGGTACTGGCACCCAAGTTCGTCGGAACCAGCTTTGCCCCGTCTTCTCGCTTTGGCGGTTCGAGAAATGGTCTCTCTTCGATCGGGGGCGGTTTCAAAGGTGGCTCAAGCTTTGGTGGCGGTAGTTA
Organism: uncultured Pirellulaceae bacterium; assembly: GCA_964477385.1. Classification (GTDB taxonomy): domain Bacteria; phylum Planctomycetota; class Planctomycetia; order Pirellulales; family Pirellulaceae; genus Roseimaritima. The sequence goes on along the minus strand of CAYZHQ010000026.1, from coordinate 30,550 downwards.
TGCCAACCTCGGTAAAGTTTGCGGAATTGATGGCGGCCACAGCAACTTTGGTGGTGGCTTCGGCAACTTTGGTGGCGGCTTTGGCAAATTTGGTGGTGGATTTGGCAACTTTGGTGGCGGCTTCGGCAACTTCGGTTCGGCGGCCGCGTTTGGTGGCCAAGGTGGTGGATTCCTCGGCAGCCTCTTCGGTAGCTTTGGTGGTTCGGCCAACCCGATCGCTGCGATCCTAGGTGGAAAGCTCGGCAGTCAAGCCTTCAACTTTTCCGTTAGCTATTCAATCGATGGCATCCGCTATGATTTTGACCTGAGTGCTCGCGTCTCGGCGTCGTTTGCCGGTTCTTCGGCCAGCCCTAGCCGTGTTTCGCAGCATTAGGCCGGCCGGCTGGAGTCATCGGGTAAATGAGCCGCCTCGGCGATAGCCGCGGTTCCTGAATACAACCGGGGCAATCGCCCAAACGGCTAAGCAGAGTTCTGCGGAATGATTCCTGCAAACCTGCGTTAGTCGCCCGCGACTCGCATCCGAGACGCCGATCGGCTGTTTCGTTCATCAAAACCGCTTGCATCAGCAAGCGGTTTTTTTTATGCGCCGTGCACCCGCCTCCCGCGCGATTGATGGCTAGCTTGCGTTGCAGGTCGGCGGACGCCAATCGGCTTGGCACCTTTTCTACCCGCAGCCTGAGAAAGGGGTGATGTGTAGGATGGAGCGGCGTGTGGGTACTTCGAATTCTTCTCGCGGGATCGTTTCTCCATGATCGAAATGTGGGCCGACGTAGGTGGCACTTTTACCGACTGCTTTGTCAAAGAAGGGCAGGCGCTGCGGGCTATCAAGGTGCTCAGCAGTGGTGCCACCAAGGGGACGGTGCAAGCTTCAGGCTCCGGTCCGCGGACGACCCGTGTGGTCGACAGCCTGCGAATCGGCGATCCCGATCGATTCTGGGTCGGCTTTACGCTGCGATTGCTAGACCAGACAGGGGAACTCATCGCGTCGGCAAAGGTGACGGCATTCGATCCGTCTCAAGGCAGTTTGCAACTCGAGCGTCGGTTCGAGCCACCGTCACCGATCGGCGCCGCCTATGAATTGGTTTCCGACCTTGAGGCTCCCGCTTTGGCCGTCCGTCGCCTGTTAAGGTTGCCGGTCAGCGAGCGGTTGCCGGCGATGTCGGTTCGCTTGGGCACGACCCGTGGCACGAATGCGTTGCTAACGCGTCGTGGCGCGGCGGTGACGTTGGTGACAACCAAGGGATTTCGCGACGTCCTGAACATTGGAGAGCAGGATCGGCCCGACCTTTTTGCTCTGCAGATCCAAAAGTTTCCGCCGTTGACCACCGATGTGCTGGAGATTGACGAACGTTTGGCCGCCGATGGGACCGTTTTGAAAACGCTCGATGTTACGAGCGTCGGCAAGGCCCTACGTGAGGCCCATCAAAGAGGCGCCGACTCGTTGGCGATTTGTCTGCTGCACGCATATAAAAATGACGTGCATGAACGCCAACTCGAAACGCTCGCGCGCGAGGTCGGGTTTTCCTCGATTACTCGATCGAGTGAACTCGCCCCTCTGGTCAAACTGGTCGCTCGTGCGGAAACGACGACGCTGGACGCCTACTTGAATCCTCTGCTGCAACGCTACGTCGACCGCGTCTGGGAGCAATTGGGCGGCCGACAGCGGGCTCATTTACTGTGGATGACCAGCGGTGGATCGTTGGTTCCCAGCGAGCTGTTCCGCGGTGCCGATAGCGTCTTGTCGGGCCCCGCCGGCGGCGTGATTGCGCTAGGGCAGATTGCTCATTCGCATCGTTTATCCGGCGGCGCGATCGGTTTAGATATGGGAGGCACAAGCACCGACGTCAGTCTGTATGACGGCGAGTTTCGACGGCACTACGAATCACGCAAGGCGGGCTTGCGGATGCTGACTCCGATGATGGCGATCGAAACCGTCGCGGCGGGCGGCGGTTCTATCTGCCATGTGGAGGGCCAACGGCTGAGGGTCGGGCCCGATAGCGCGGGCTCGGATCCTGGTCCAGCCTGTTACGGCCGTGGTGGCCCCTTAACGGTCACCGACCTAAATGTCTTGCTCGGCCGCATCGATCCGCAGCGGTTTCCTTTTCCGCTTGACCTTAAAGCTGCGACAGCACGGTTGAATCAACTCGCCGACGAAATGCCCGCCACTCCATTGGCAGAGGCCGCCGACTCCAGGCTGCGATTAGCCGAAGGGTTTTGGCGCATCGCGATCGCCCACATGGCCGAAGCAGTGCGGACGATCACGACCGCCGACGGGATTGACCCGCGTCCGTTAACCTTGGTCGGCTTTGGCGGTGCGGCGGGCCAGCATCTGACGGCGGTCGCGGAAACGCTGGGAATCGACCGCGTGCTCGACCATCCGAAAGCGAGTCTCTTGAGCGCTCTGGGAATTGGTGCGGCCGACGAAGGAGTCACACGCACCGTCGGCGTTTATCAACCTCTAACGCACGTTTCTGCTGCAATGGTGGATGCTTGGCAAGCTGAGTTGCTGCGGCAAACCGGCCACATCCTGGCCACCCGCGAAGGCCGCAGACAGGACGATGCAGCGGAGTATTTGCAGTGGACGATGGATCTTCGTTACGCGGGAACCGATGCCACGGTGGAGCTGCCTTTGGAACCGTGTGCCACGCTTACGGAACGTTTTGGTGTCGCGCATGAGCAGCGATTCGGATATCGCCGAACGAAACATGCTGTCGAGTGCGTTGCGATCCGCGTGCAACACGGGTTTTCCCGGCAGCCTCTTGAACCGGTCGAACCGCTGGCCGGGACTCGCGACCCGATTCCTCAACAGCACGGTCGCGTTTTCCTGCAAGGCGTCTGGCAAGCAGCGGCCTATTGGCAGCGAACCGAATTGCAGCCAGGCGACCGAGTCGCAGGTCCAGCCTTGATTACCAGCGAGACCAGTACGTTGGTTGTCGACCCAGGTTGGCTGGCGACAATGCAACCCGATCGGGCTTTGGAGGTGGTGCGACTGTCGCCGGAGGATGCGAGCGGTGAGGACGCGGTGACGGAGGTCGATGCGGTGTTGGTCGAAGTCGTCGGGCGGCGATTGCAAGGCATTGCGGACTCGATGGGCGAAGTGTTACGGCGAACCGCCATGAGTGTCAACGTCAAGGAACGCCGCGATTATAGTTGCGCTATTTTTCGACACGATGGCACTTTGGTGGCCAACGCCCCGCATGTGCCGGTTCATTTGGGGGCGATGGGACATTCGGTGCGGCACTTGATGCGGCGGTTTCCCACGATGTCCCCGGGCGATGTGTTTGTGACCAATGACCCTTACGCCGGGGGCTCGCACCTGCCCGATGTCACGCTGATTCAGCCGGTCTTTGTTGAACGAGATGCTCTGCTTCCGGCATTCTTTGTCGGCAGTCGTGCCCACCACGCGGAGATTGGCGGAGTCACCCCAGGATCGATGCCGCCCGCGGCAACTTGCTTGGCAGAGGAAGGGGTGCTGATTCGTGACTTTCCTTGGGTTCGTGGCGGACAGGTCCGAGACGACGAGCTGCGAGCGCTGTTACTGACGCCCCCCTACCCGACTCGCTCGGTCGAAGAAAATCTTGCTGACATCGCTGCCCAGCATGCTGCCTGCCATCGAGGGGCTGCCGATGTGTTGGCGCTGGCCAGGCAGCTCGGTGGAGGCACCCTGGATCTTTGCATGGAGCGTTTGCAGGCGGTTTCAAGATTCGCTGTCGAGCAGTTCATCACAACCCTACCACCGCGTGCCGATTTCGAAGACCAGTTAGACGACGGCACAAAGATCCATGTTGCCCTCACGCCGAATCCGCGGACGCGAAGATTGACCATTGATTTTGAGGGCACCGCTGGCGTCCATCCCCATGGCTTCAACGCGACTCCAGGGATTGTGACGGCCGCGGTGTTGTATGTGATGCGATGTGCGATTGATCGACCGCTGCCGTTGAATGAAGGTTTTATGCAGGCGATCGAATTGCGGTTACCCAGCGGGTTGTTGAATCCACCGCGACAAGATGATCCGGCGAACTGTCCTGCCGTCGTAGCGGGCAATGTCGAAACCAGCCAACGGATTGTCGATGTTTTGCTGGGAGCCCTGCAGTTGGCGGCGGCTAGCCAGGGGACGATGAATAATGTGCTGCTGGGTGACGAGTCCTTCGGGTACTACGAAACAATCTGCGGAGGCTCCGGTGCAACCGCCTGTTCGGATGGCGCGGACGCGGTTCATACACACATGACCAACACCCGGATCACCGACCCAGAGGTGCTGGAGAGTCGTTATCCGGTACGTTTGTGGCGATTCGAGATTCGTCGTCACAGCGGTGGCAGCGGGATCCATCGAGGTGGCGATGGCGTGCTGCGGGAGTGGGAATTCCTGCGTCCTCTGACGGTTTCGTTATTGACCGGGCGCCGGGCTCCTCATCGCCCGTATGGTCTGCAGGGCGGCCAACCGGGACGCAGTGGTATCAATTGGCTGCAGCGCCCTGGGTACGAACCCGAAACCTTGCCCAGCCATTGCACGCTGTCGGTCGCTACGGGGGATCGTTTGATTCTAGAGACACCGGGGGGCGGCGGTTGGGGCGCGAGACCTGATGAGGTGTCGCCTTAGACCGCTGTTCCGTGTTGTTAGAAAAGGCCTGGCACGCCAATTTTTCGCAGGTAGGGTGAGGGCCCCAGAGCGGAGATGGCCGCTAGTCAGCTTCACCAATAGGTGGGCGTTTGGCTAGACTACAGAGCACGCCTTTCTCCGCGCGTGGTATCCCTTTATACATCGCTGCCTGTAGGGCAAGGGAGAAGGTTTCGCAGCGGTCCCGCCTCTTAGGTTTCTGTGCTCATGCGTTGTTCATCGGTCGTCCCGTTCGTGATCTTCGGTTGTTGGGTGCTGGGACTGGGTTTTCCGCTAGAAATGTCGATGGGGCGAGCTCAAGGATTAACGTCGCAAGAAAAATTTTTCGAAGACAAGGTCCGGCCGCTGCTGCTCGCGCGGTGCCAAGAGTGCCATTCCGTGGAGGTCCAGGAGTCCGACCTGCGGCTCGATTCTCGAACCGCGATTTTGCGAGGTGGCTTGAGCGGTTCCGCGGCGATTCCCCGTGATCCCGAGCACTCGTTGATGCTCCGTGTGGTGCGTGGTGAAGACGGCCTCGAGCGGATGCCGCCGGACGACTCGCTTGGCGAAGAGGAAATCGCGATCTTGCAGCGTTGGATTGCCATCGGGATGCCATGGCCGGCGAGCGACCAACCGGTGGCCCCGTCGCTTGGCGACCAAACGGCGATTGTTGCGGCAGCTAAGCAACATTGGGCTTTCCAGCCGATCCGACAACCTGCGCTGCCAGCGGAGGTGAATTCGCAGTGGGTGTCTCAACCGATCGATGCGTTTGTGCTGCAGCAATTGAAGGATGCAGGCTTGTCACCTTCCTCTCCCGCCGATCGCCGCACCTTGATCCGCCGGGTCACGTTCGACGTCACCGGATTACCGCCCTCGGCAGCGGCGGTCGAAGCTTTCGTTAACGATCCCGCATCCGATGACGTCGCCTTTGGGAGTGTGGTCGATGGTCTGTTGGCGTCGCAACAATATGGCGAACGCTGGGCACGCTACTGGTTGGATCTGGCTCGCTACGCCGATACTCGTGACTGGCAGGCCCAGGCGGAACTTCGCTATCCATACGCCTTCACCTACCGCGACTACGTGATCGGTGCCCTCAACGAAGACAAGCCCTTCGATCAGTTTGTGCGTGAACAATTGGCGGCCGATGCGTATGCCGATTCCGAGAATGCAGCGGAGTTGGCCGCCCTTGGGTTCCTGACCGTTGGTCCTCGCTTCCGCAACAATCGTCTCGAACAAGTTGCCGACCGGGTCGATGTGGTGACGCGTGGCTTGATGGGGATCACCGTGTCTTGTGCTCGCTGTCACGATCACAAATACGATCCTGTTCCGATCGAGGATTACTACGCACTGTATGGCGTGTTCGCATCTTGTTCGATTCCCGACACATTGCCAAGGATTGGTGGCGTGGCAACAGCAAGTGCCAGCAGGCGTGACTTCGAAGCCAAGTTGGCGGCCAAGCAACGCGACTGGGAAAACTATGGCAAGCAACTTCGGCAGCAAGCGGTCAACGATTTGCAACGCCAAATCAGCTCCTATATGGCGGGCTATTTTGACCTGACCGTTGCGCGTCGTGTTCAGATTCGCGGCATTCTGACAAAGCACAAGGTCAAAGAATTTGCGATGACACCCTTCGCCAAGGAATTGGATGATTTGGTGCGAGGGAAAAAACACCAGCAAGATCCGGTGCTCGGTCCACTGATGGAAGGTTTGGCGTTATCTGAAAAACCATTCAGCCAACAAGCCGGCAAGCTGCTCGCCGACTGGCAAGCCCAGACGGACATCAATCCAGTGGTGCAAACGGCACTGACTCAGGCGGCACCACGGAACCGCGAGCAGTTGGTGGCTGCTTATGGCGATCTCTTTTCTGACGTGCTGCGAGATTGGAAAATCGCCCGCAAGGCCGATCCACAGCTTGCTGCGCTGCCCGATGCCGATTCGGAAGCGATCCGCGCCACGTTGCTGGCAGAGGGCGGGCTGTTTGACTTGCCGGTCGAGGCTGTCGTGGCCGCGGCAAGGTTGCTTGGCGGGGCCCGGCGTAAGCAAGGTGATTTGCAGAAGGCAATCACCGAAGTCGAAGCGACCCACCCCGGTGCGCCGCCTCGGGCGATGGTTTTGGTCGACAATGACAAACCGCTTACCCCGTTTGTAATGCTGCGTGGCGAACCGGCGCGCCGGGGCGAGCGTGTTCCGCGACGCTTCTTGTCGATCCTCTCCGATGGGGATCCGCAGCCGTTCCGTAATGGTAGTGGCCGTCGTGATTTGGCCGAAGCGATCGTCGCCGAAGACAATCCTTTGACGGCGCGGTTGCTAGTCAACCGAGTTTGGTCGCGGTATTTCGGCGCCGGACTCGTGACCAGCTTGGACGATTTTGGTCTCCGCAGCGAACCGCCCAGCCATCCCGAACTGCTCGACCATTTGGCCTATCGCTTCCTTCATGAGGGCTGGTCACTGAAGGCATTACATCGCTCGATTCTAACCAGTCAGACTTATCGGCAAGCTTGTACGCCGAATGCGGAGGCGGAGCAACTCGATCCAGAGAATCGTTTGTTATGGCGTCAGAAGCGCCGCCGCCTCGATTTCGAAGCGATGCGAGATGCCCTGTTGGCTGCCGCGGGAACGCTCGATCTTCAGGTCGGAGGACGTTCCGTTGCTTTGTCGAAAACGCCGTTTACTCATCGCCGAACCGTGTATGCCTATGTCGATCGCGTGGAGTTAGATCCAATTTTGCGAACGTTTGATTTTGCTTCGCCGTTTTCTTCTTCGGCCTCGCGATCCGAAACAACCATCCCCCAACAGTCGCTCTTTGCGATGAACCATCCCTTTGTCGCACAGTGTGCGAAGCAGTTGGCGACCAGCGTTCAAGAGGAAGTTCCTGCCGCTGATCGTGCCACGATTGTGGAAGCTTTGTATCGTCGTTTGTTTGCCCGTCGGCCCACGGCCAACGAGCGTCGGTTGGCGGAGCAGTTTTTGAGTGGACCGGTTGATTCCGAGACGCTTCACGAAGCTGCAGCTTGGCAGTACGGTTATGGACCGATCGATCGGACGATAAGCGATCAGCCACTGACAGCGTTGCCGTTTTGGACTGGCAAGCTGTTTCAGGTCGGGCCCGATTTTCCTGACAGCCAACTGGGACATCTACGAGTCACCGCCGCTGGAGCGCATCCGGGTCGCGACGCCCAACACGCGGTCATCTTGCGCTGGACCGCTCCAGGCGAGGGAACGGTCAAATGGTCGGGCGAGGTTCAACATCAGCGGGATGCTGGCGATGGGATCACGATGCGGCTTGTTTTGCCAGACGGAACTGTCCACCAAGAGCAGACGTTGAAGAATGCTCGAGCGTCGCTTCGTTCACTCAATTTAACGGTCCGTCCGGGGGACCATTTGGAATTGGTTGTCGACTGCCGTCGGCATGCTTCCTCGGATGCTTTTTTGTGGTCGCTGAAAATCGAAGGCGTTGACGGCGCTTTGGCCGGGCAAGTTTGGGACAGCAAAGTCGACTTTAAGGCCCCGCCACCTCCACCTCTGACGCCGCTGGAGCAGTTTGCGCAGGCGCTGCTGTTAACGAACGAATTTCTATATCTGGATTAATTGCGATGACTACGTTTGCCGAACGCGACCAGGGGATCTCTCTGCCGCCAAGCCTGATGATGTCCAGACGCTTGCTATTGCAGCGGAGCGGGATGGGGTTGGGGGCGCTTGCGCTAGCGGACTTGCTGAGCGGAGAAGTGACTGCGAACGAAGCACCGACTTCGTTGGCAATTCGACAGCCTCATTTTGCACCCCGCGCCAAACGGGTGATCCACGTTTTCGCTAACGGCGGCCCCTCGCAGATCGATACCTTTGATCCGAAGCCCGCGTTGGCAAAATTCCACGGCAAATCGATCGATCCCGAGATGCGGAAGGACCGTCGGTTAGGGGGCGTTGCGCATGCTTCGCCTTTCAAGTTCAAACGGCACGGGCAATCGGGACTTGAGATCAGCGAGCTGTTTCCGAAGCTTGCCCGGCACGCCGATGATCTGTGCCTCATTCGCTCGATGGTCACCGACGTTCCGAATCATGAACCGGGGTTAATGATGATGAACTGCGGGGACATTGTCCGCCCCCGTCCCTGCCTCGGTTCCTGGACGATGTACGGTTTAGGCACCGAAAACCAATCGTTGCCCGGATTCGTGGTGATGTGCCCACGCGGTTTGCCAACCGCAGCGACCGCGAACTGGCGGAGCGCGTTCCTGCCGGGAATTTTTCAAGGCACCTACGTCGATTCGCAGCACGCCGATCCTGATCAACTGGTTGCCAATATCCGCAACGATTTTTTGCCTCATCGTCAACAGCAGCGCCAGATGCAGTTGATTCAAGCACTCAATCGCGATCACTTGGCGGCACGCGCGGGCGACGCCCAGTTGGAGTCTCGCATCGAGTCGCTCGAACTGGCCTTTCGCATGCAGGCCGAAGCGCGCGAGGCGTTTGACGTGGCTCGAGAGCCTGAATCGATTCGGGGACTGTATGGAGACACGCAGCAAGGTCGGCAGTTGCTGATTGCCCGACGACTGGCACAGCGTGGGGTGCGCTACGTGCAGGTTTATCATGGTGCGGGGCAGCCCTGGGATTCCCATGCCAATATCGATGTCAATCATCGTCGGCTGTGCAAGGAAGCCGATACGCCGCTGGCTGCCTTGTTGACCGATCTCAAGCAGCAGGGAATGCTGGATGACACACTGGTGGTGTGGGGCGGCGAAATGGGACGGACACCGACGGTGCAATTGCCGGCGGGGCCGAAGCCGGGGCGCGATCACCATCACGACGGATTTTCGATCTGGATGGCTGGCGGCGGAGTCCGTGGCGGTCATGTTCATGGCCGGACTGACGAGATTGGTTTAAAGGCGGTGGAAGACCGCATGCACGTGCACGATCTGCACGCGACGATTTTGCATCTGCTGGGCTTCGATCACACTAGGTTAACCTACCGCTACGCAGGCCGCGATTTTCGCTTGACGGATGTGCATGGAGCGGTCCACCAAAAGATTTTGGCTTAACCACTTGGCGTGCTTTGCCCAGTGCCGCAAGACATCGACTTGTGGTGGCGGTTTGCTACTGAACGAGAAACAACCCTGATCGAGTGGCATGTTTGATTCTGATTTCCTAAAGCGTCTAGAATACCTTTCGCTGTTATCGAAACGCGTATTCAAAGGCCAGTTGCTTGCCCAGCGTCGCAGTAAGCAGCTTGGCGGCGGTGTCGAGTTTGCTGAGCATCGCGACTACATGCGCGGCGATGACTTGCGATACGTCGATTGGAACGTCTACGCTCGGCATGGCGATCTATTGCTGAAACGCTTTCAAGAAGAACAGGATCTGCCGGTTTATGTTTTGCTCGACGCCAGCGAGAGCATGAACACAGGCCAGCCCAATAAGTTTCACTTTGCGCGTCAAATTGCCGCGGCGGTGGGATACGTGGCGCTGTCCGATTTTGATCGCGTCAGCCTGATCGCGTACGATGAACGTATCAAGGCAACGTTGCCATTAATGCGCGGCAAAGAAAACGTGCTCGGTCTGCTCAAGTTTTTAGAAGGCTTAAAGACCGGCGGCAGGGGCACCGACTTGGCAGCCGTCGCGAGCGACTTTGGACGCCGCGCACCACGTACCGGTTTGGTGCTGGTGATTAGCGACCTGTTTGATCAAGCCGGTTTTCGACAAGGGATCGATCGCTTGCGGCACCAACGCTTCGAGCCGCATGTGATTCAGGTCCACACGCAGGAAGAGGCGCATCCGACGTGGGTTGGCGACCTGGAACTGCATGATGTGGAATCGCAACAGCAACGGCATGTCGTGGTCACCAAGGCTCGCATCGAGCAGTACGAAAAACTATTCGAGAATTTTAATCGAGACATTCAGCAGTATTGCCGGACCTATGGGCTGAGCCTTACTCGAGCGACGACCGATGTGCCATTTGACGCCGTCCTGTTAAAAATGATGCGGTCCGCTGGCGTGGTCTCTTAGTGGCGATGGCTGCTAAAGGTTGCCAGCGATTGCCTATTCTCTTGCTTCTCCTAACGATGACGTTATGTCTCTGTTTCAAATTGAATTGGATCGCAACAACGCGGCAGTCATTCGCGATAACTGGCTGTCGCTGCAAGCCGATGTCGCCGACGCTGCCGAGGCAGCGGGTCGCCGAGCCGACGAAATTCGCATCGTCGGAGTCACCAAATACGTGGATGCTCCCACCGCAGCCTGTCTAGTCGAAGCGGGGTGCTTGAATTTGGGGGAAAGCCGACCGCAAGTGCTGTGGGACAAGACCGCTTGGATGCAGCGGTACGCAGTCGACCCCAAGGCCGTGCGTTGGCACCTAATTGGTCATCTGCAACGTAACAAGCTCCGGCGAACGATCCCATGGTTGGACCTCATGCACAGTGTCGACAGTCTGCGATTGGCGTCGACCTTGGAAGCCTCACTCGACGAAACAACCGATACGCTGCAGGCGCTGCTAGAAATCAACCTCACCGGAGACGAAGCCAAAACGGGTTTGTTGCCTAACGCTGGACGGCAGATTTTGGAGCAAGCTCGGAGGTGGAAGGGGCTGCAGTTTGTGGGCCTGATGGGAATGGCGGGACTGAATGCTTCGCCCGAAGAATGTCGACAACAGTTTGCGGGATTGCGCCAGATCAGGGATACTTGGCAAAGCGAACTGGGGATGGACTTACCCGAACTATCCATGGGAATGAGTAGCGATTTTCCGGCGGCGATTGCTGAGGGTGCGACGATTGTTCGTGTCGGATCTCGCTTATTCGAAGGCATCACCAAAGCAACATGATCCCCCCTGTAAACTGCTGGGCCAATTAATTTGCTGAGCCAATGAACTGCTCGGCGTTCACTCTGTTCGGTGAAGTCACCGTGGCAGGTTCTCACACCGTCTGTTTCCTTTCATTAAAAAAACCTCGGTCATGACTTACTCGACAGCCAAAACGTCTCCCGCGGCCGGACCGGCCAGCCAAGCTGCCTTTCAACGCGCTAGCCAGCTGATGCCGGGCGGCGTCAACAGTCCGGCTCGTGCATTTGGTGCCGTTGGCGGCACGCCCTTGTTCATCAAGCAGGCTCACGGCGCATGGCTGGAGGACATCGATGGTGGCAAGTACCTTGACTACATCGGTTCTTGGGGACCAATGATTCTGGGGCACACTCATCCTCAAGTGATCGACGCCATTGAGCAAGCTGTGAAACGCGGCACCAGCTATGGGGCTCCCACAGAAGCCGAATCGGAGTTGGCGGAACAAGTCATCGCCGCAGTGCCCAGCATTGAACGTGTGCGGTTGGTGAACTCGGGTACCGAAGCGACGATGAGTGCGGTCCGCGTGGCGCGTGGCGCAACGGGACGAAGCAAAGTCATCAAGTTCTCCGGCAATTATCACGGTCACGTCGATAGCTTGCTCGTTTCCGCCGGCAGCAGTGCGGCAACGCTGGGCGTACCCGATTCGCCAGGGGTGACCGCCGGTGCCAGCCAAGACACGATTGTGTTGCCCTATAACGACAGCGACGCCGTGGCCGCTGCGTTGGCCGAACACGAAGGTGAAGTGGCCGCTGTGATTCTGGAACCGGTCGTCGGGAACATGGGGTGTGTCCCGCCAGCAGCTGGGTTCCTGCAAACGCTGCGGAAGCTGACGACCGATGCAGGCACGATTTTGATCTTTGATGAAGTGATGACCGGTTTTCGGTTAGCATTGGGTGGGGCACAGGAATTGTTTGGAGTGACTCCCGACATGACCACGCTGGGTAAAATCGTCGGGGGAGGCATGCCGCTGGGAGCGTACGGTGGACGCGAAGAGATCATGTCGCAGGTTCTCCCTGCGGGACGCATTTTTCAAGCCGGTACGCTGAGCGGAAATCCGGTTGCGGTTGCGGCTGGCAAAGCCACCCTGCAAATTCTGAAGGAGGATCCCCCCTACGAACAACTCGAACGGTTCGGGGCAATGCTCGGCGAAGGGCTCGCCGATGCCGCGGCTTCGGCTGGCTTGCCGCACCAACTGCAACGCGTTGGCAGCATGATGACACTGTTCTTTAACGATGCTCCGGTTCACAATTGGTCCGACGCCGATCGCTCCAACCGAGAGCGGTTCGCAGCATACTTCTGGGGCATGATCGGTCAGGGGGTCTACATGCCTTGCAGCCAATTCGAAGCCCTCTTCTTCAGTCGCGCTCACAGCCAAGCCGACATCGAACAAACCATTGATGCCGCCAAGCAGGTTTGTGCAACTATCAACTGATCCGATCCATCTGCTTGCTTTTCAACAGGTCGTTGACAATGTTCCGATATCGATTCGCCATGCTAATGCTGTTGGCGGTACCTGCTTCCGCCACGGCAGAGCCACCGGTCGTCGAGGTTGGCAAGCTGTCGTTCGTGTTTGCGGAACCCGCGACCGGAAGAAAAATTTTGGGGGCACGGGATGCCTTCGTTAGCCGACTAAGCACCTTCGATCGGCAGGCACGGATGCAGTCGCCCACGGAGGTGTCGAACGAAAGCTATCTGGAATTTGTTTCGCAACAGGTTCGCCCCTGGCAGCCCGATCAGCAAGCGAAACTGAGCGCGGTGCTGCAGGATTTGGCAGCACCGTTATCCGGCATGTCATTTCCCAAGCTGTCCAAGGTTGAACTTGTGCAGACAACGGGGCGTGAGGAAGGGGAGGCAGCTTACACGCGGTCCAATGCGATCGTTTTGCCGCGTTCGAAAATCGAATTGCCACCGCGGGCACTGCGAAAGTTACTGCTGCACGAGCTGTTTCATGTGGTCTCGCGAACCGACGCAAAGCTCCGCGATGAACTGTACGCCGTGCTCGGCTTTCGTCCGAGCAATGAGATCCAACTGCCTGCGGAGTGGCAGTCACGGCGGCTGACAAACCCCGATGCGCCGGTTATCGAGCATGTAATGACGGTTCAGTTGGCCAAGCATGAACAACGTCACGTCGCGCCCGTGTTGTTCGCCAGTTCGCCCTATGATCCCGAAGAATCCCGTTCGATGTTCGCTTACCTGAAATTTCAGCTGTTGCAGGTAGTGCCGAACGAGCAAGGTGATTACGAGGCTGCTGAAGAGCAAGGGCAGCCGCTTTGGTTGTCGCCGACGTTGGCAGATTTTCGTCGGCAGATCGGCGGCAACACCGGGTACATCATCCATCCTGAAGAAGTGTTAGCGGACAATTTTGTAGCATTGGTGCTGGAAACCGAAGGCTTGCCAGACCCTTGGATTTTAAAAAAGATGGCCAAGATTTTGCGTCGCTGAACGGCTGAGTCAACAACGATTGGTTCGCCGCTCTTTAGCCGCTTGAGCAGTACCTATCGCGATGTGATTCTTTTCTGGCCTTTAGCGTCCGCCATGTTGTGTTTGGCTCCATGTTGTTTGCCGCGGTTGGCCGCTGCGGGGTCATGTTTATCCCGTCCCCTTCCTCGCTGCGTTGCCAACTGAAGGCCGCATTCCAGCCGCAGCCAATTGCGCGCGGCTTGTTGGACGACTAACGCTCGATTCTGGATCAATGCCGTTTGCTCCGCCTGCGCTGCCTGTGGCGATCCCGAGTTCTCTCTTGGCAGGCCATGCACATAGCCCTCCGCATAAGAAGCGCCACTGCCACGCGAGTATCCGCCGTACTGAAGCTGTGCCGAAGCCGCAATGGTCAACAACATCTCACGAAACAAACCGATGCAGTTTCGGACCTCATCCACAGGCCCGTAAAACCAAAACAGCGTTCGATTGCCCTTCGCCGCCACGTACCAGCTTGTCAGAGGAAAGATCTGCTGAACCAAGTAGGCCGCCAAGCTCTTTTCCCAAGCACAGGCTCGCCGTCCATTGACGGGACAGGCAATGCGAGTGAAGCACATACTCTCGACATTGTCACCCTCGGTGATGTCGTCCCGAGTCATGTTGTGCCGCAGCATCAGGTTCTGCATCATCCTCAGGGCATTGCGTTTTTCCCCTTCGGTACTGGCCGAATTATTGGCCGTGTTGTCCAGCGCGCGCAGACGCTGCAAGACCTTGTCGAACTCTTTTTGCGTTAACGTCTGCTCAGCGCTGACTGGTTGAGCACACCCGGCCGACGGCAGCGTCGAACGGTTGCCCGGCGTTGGTTCGCCAATGACCACCGGCGGGGTCCAGAAGCCGACTACGCATAGCTCGTCATCTTCGCTGGCGTTCCACGTATCGTGGACGACATGGTCGATGACCGTGCAGAAATGCCCACTACGGTACTGAGTCGGATCGGCTAATTGAACGATCACAACCCCTTTGGGCAAGACTGCTGAAGCGAGTTCGGAGAGGCTCCCACGGTAATACTGCCACTCTCGTTGCTTGAGGTACGTCTCCGCGACGGTTGTAACCACTCCACCACGAGGCGACTTCTTCGACGCTTCTCCTAATTCACGATAGATATCGCGGTAGCTGGTGCCTGTCGCAATGGCAATCGCACGGGTCACACAATCGCCTGCTAGGCCCACAAACCCTGCCGCGGCTCGTCCGCCGTCATTCCAAATAAATTCCAACACGTCGATCGGTCCACCATGGCAAAGGGGTTGTAACACCTCTCGCAAAACCAAACCCCCAAGCAAAAACGATGTAGCAACGGTGCGACGGATTGCCCAAGAAAGCCAGCAGGCGGAAAGCCTGCAGACAATCGGATTGCAGGCTTTCGCAGCATGTCGAAGTGGTTTAGCGATCTGGAATCAGTAGGACTATTGTGCCGGACTCCACCCGCGTTGCCAATTACCGGAGCGGCGACCTATTCCTGTTTGCGCAATATGATTTGATTCAACCGCAGGGCTTCCTTGCCTGGGCACTTGAGGACTTTTGCCGTCAAATTGCAGAGGCCCGGTGCATCGACATCGAGCCCCCATCCAAGGTTTCGAATGGATCGGCCGTGGCGGTTGCTTGGATTTAATGCATCACTGCGGAAGGGGATTCCGCGTCGTCAGAAGTTTCTTGTTGGACGGTTACCGAAACCTTTCGCGGCGCGGAGCAAGAACTGCCGCAGTGCGGCAGTTCTCGTGAGAAAAGGAAGCTCATCTGCAGGGCAAAAGCGTCTGAGACGGCCTGCTATGAAAGAGTATCCTAGCGAAGCTTCACTTTAGGCTTGTGCCCGTTGTGGTACTTCAAAGCCATCGCGGTAAGTCCGTCTGAGCATCGCGTTGGCTCGTTCAGCACCTTCGCCGGTGAACTGTTCCGTTTTCGGATCGTGTGTCAGTACGATGCTAGAAACCAAATCGTTGGCTGACACGTTAAAGGGTTTCAGTTGTGCTTCCATCTGCTCGACCAAGGTCGGCCAAGCGTCTAGTCCCGTGCCTTGAAGCAACTGTTCTCGATTGTACGACTGGCCCACTTGGAAAGCGACGTTTGCCAAGTTGCACCAACCGCTGCTGTGATGACCATTTTCGATCGGCGCGTTCAGCATCGCAGGATCGTTGGCCTGCACCGCATCGATGAAGTTCTTGACGTGCAGCGGAACAATATTGCCACCTCGGAACGTGCGGATCACTTTGCCTGCGGAGTCATAGGCGGTTGCCGATTGTCGCTGCCCGCAGAAGTAGCCTCCTTCACAGACGACGACGTAACCGCTGCCGGGATTCTTGACACGCGGGTGAATCGGGCAACTCCAGCTGCCCTTGCCAGCAGGCGTGGCGCGGAGGTTGCTGAGCGCCATCAGTGTCGGAAAGGTATCGGTTTCCAGCACTGCGTAGTGCACATTGGGAGTGTTGCCCGCATCGTTCCAAGCGACACGTCCGCCGGCGGCGACAATGCGAGAGGGAGTGGTCGCGGAATCTTGATAGGCGACGTTGCGGACGTCATCGAGAATATGGACTCCCCAGTTGCCCATTTCCCCGTTGCCGGTGTTAAAGTTCCAATGCCAGTCGTAGTGCAATTTCTCGCGATAGATCGCTTCCTTGGCGGCAGGTCCCAGCCACAATTCGTAGTCGACTTCGGAGGGGGGCTGCAGAGCGGTAGCTTGCCGTCCGATACTGGCGCGAGGTCCCAAGCGGTTGGCCTGGACATATTGGATGTTGCCTAGCGAGCGAGCGTCATGCAAAAAGTGTTTCGCTTCGGCCTGCATCGGATCGCTGCGTTGCTGGGTCCCAATCGTACAGACCAAGCCGCTCGCCTTGGCCGCAGCGACCAGTTGTTGACCTTCCCACTGGGTGTGAGAGAGTGGCTTTTCCACATACACGTGCTTGCCGGCATCGAGCGCCCAGATCGCTGCCAAGCAGTGCCAGTGATTACACGTCGCGATCACCACCGCATCGACGTTGGAGTTTTCGAAGACGCGACGCAAATCGGTAACCGCCGATGCGTTGTGTTTTTCGGCTAGCGACGCGGCGCGCTTTTGATCGGGATCGGCCACCATTACAATTTTGACGCCGTCGGTTTTGGAAAAAGCGCCGGCAAGTTCTTTGCCGCGCCCCCCAGCGCCGATGATCCCGACGCGAATTTCCTGGTTAGCCGCAGCCAGGGCGGGACGCGTCACGGCAATCGCAGCGGCACCGGCGGAAGCTTGTAAAAAACGGCGACGATGAAGGCCGGGGATCTGCATGGAAAGGGTCCTTGAACGGGCAGCGGGGAGAGCCCGCACGGCCCGGCATAATAGTGGGGAGTGAACAAGAGAACGCCATTATAGCTTGTTGTCGGCTATTGCCAGCGCATAAAAAAAGCCCCCGGATAGTACGTGTCCCAGGGGGGCGGAGGACAGCGCGCTAAAGATCCGGGAGCCGGTGGTTTTTCATTTCGACGAGTTTCAGACGCATCCTTGCGTCATCCAAACGTCGAGCAGAACGTTTGAGCGGAAAGCCGGCCAATGGCAATTTCACATCCGTGCAAATTGTCATCTGAGGTCGTGTCCGCAGCGCCGAAGCACCCATGCGAGACCGCTTTCATCAAACCCTATCGTGGCCGAGGGCAAACCCTTGCGAGCTCGTCTCAACCACGATGAGAGGAAGATACGCGGAGGACGTTTTTGCGGTCAAGGCGACTTTCGAAGATAATCTGAAAAGTCTAAAAAAAGGTTCTGGTGCGGGCATGCAAATCAGCAAGCACCTTGATCGCTATACCGGTTGGGCGCGGCGGACGGAAAGTTGGTTGCCGCCAGCTTGCAAGCTTTCCGAAGCGGCTTCCTTCGCCAACATCTTCACCTGCTCATAGTGGTCGTCTTCGCTGACACAGGCGATGCCGATGCTGACCGTCAGAGGGCCGTCATCGCCTACTACCGGCGAGTGCTCTACAGCAGCGCGAATGCGTTGAGCCCGTTCGACGGCACTCGTTTCGTTCGCGCTTGGCATGCAGATGATGATATCGCCGCAATCGAGTTGACCGATGTAGTCCAACGATCGCGTTGCGGCGCGAATGACTCGCAAGATCGTTTTGTCGGAGGCGGCCGTGCCATCCTCTTGGTCGCGATGGATGACCAGCACGAACAGTTCCACGCTGACTTTGGAGAGCCGTTCGGTCAACCGCGTAAACAGCTCTTTCATTTTAAGTTCGTCAGGTAGTTCTGCCGCTTCCTCCTCCGAAACCTCGAGCATGCCGATTTCCTGAGCAGACGATTGGGGGCGCGCCGTTGCTGGCTTTACGCGACTCGCCGACAGAGGCGAAGGAACGCTGGTGTTTGCAGTGAGCGGGATCGGTTTATCACCATCCATCCAGTGCCCGCAGTTGCGTCCCGCTTGCTTTGACTTGTACAGGCCCTTGTCGGCACGCTCGATCCACTGTGAAACGCTTTCTCCCGCTTGCAGTTCGGCCAAGCCGACGCAGGCGTTGACACGCAAACACTGGCCCTCAAACAAAATTTCTCTTTCGCCAATCGCGCGACGAGTCAACTCGGCAAACGTCCGGCAAGCCGTCATCTCTTGTCCTTCAAAAACGACGGCAAATTCTTCTCCACCATAACGCGCGACGAAACCGACTTCGGAAAGTCGAGCGTTGAGCAGCGAGGCGACGCGTCGCAATACTTCGTCTCCCGCCAAGTGCCCATAGGTGTCATTGAACTTCTTGAAGTGATCCACGTCCAACAGCATGAGCGTGCTTGCTTTTTGAGTGATGTTGCGGTGGCATCGTTCGACACATTCGTCAAACGCGCGGCGATTGCGAAGCTTGGTCAGGGCATCGGTGGTCGCTTTCTGTTCGGCCGTCTGAATCTGCTCTGCCTGCTCATGAATCCGTTCCTGAGCTTGGTCGAGCCGAGTTTGCATTTCCTGGTTGGCTTTGACTAGTTCCGAAACCGTATCGATGATCGAATCGGGAGTGGGGTCCGCATCCGAATCGCACAGCACATTGCTCGCTTTCTGCACGATGGACTGGTGTTCGTCGACATCGGCGGCCACTCGAGCCGTCAGGGTGCGAAGCTGTTCGGCGACTTGGTTCAAGCGATTGCGGTCCAAAGTTTCGACGCTTGAAGTGGCTTGTTCGCTTTCTTCCCGCGGCTCCTCGATGGGCTCGGTCGCCAACATCGCGTTGCGCAGGAAATAACCAGCGACCAGCCCGCTCAATCCACAAACTAAAGCCAGGAAAAATTCAACCATCTCTCTTCACCCTTACTGCCCATCGAAGCGACCCTTTAAAACTGAACTCACTATCGATCTGTACGTTTTGCCATCGAAAAGTCAAACGCCACTTGCGCTTGGCCGCACAAAGTGTGCAGATAATGACGCAGAATGTGTGCAGTGGTTCAATGGTGAGGAATGTATCGATACGCCGTGCCTAAAGCGCCAGTTCCACCGTGCCTGCTAGCCAGTCACGCGAGGTTCGGGCAAAATGCCAATCGCAGGCCTCGGTGATGGCCAAACCCATTATTTTGAAACCCCCACGGAATAGCCATGAGTCTGATCGATTCGATCCACGCCCGCCAAATCCTTGACAGCCGCGGAAACCCCACGATTGAGTGCGAAGTTGCTTTGATCGATGGGAGTGTTGGTCGCGCTGCGGTCCCCAGTGGTGCCAGCACCGGAGCTCACGAAGCTTGGGAATTGCGAGATGGCGACAAAAACGTTTATATGGGAAAAGGCGTTTTAACCGCCGTCAGCAACGTAAATTCCCAAATTGCGGATGCCTTGATGGGCTACGATGCCTTGGACCAGCGGGCGATCGACCAAGCGATGCTGGACCTCGATGGCACGCCCAATAAAAAGAACCTCGGTGCCAACGCGATATTGGGAGTTTCTTTGGCTACCGCCCGAGCCGCAGCGAGCTACACACAACAGCCCTTGTATCGCTACATGGGGGGCGTCGGAGCTCATTTGTTGCCCGCTCCGATGATGAACATCGTCAATGGCGGCGAGCACGCCGACAACTCGGTCGATATCCAAGAGTTCATGGTCATGCCGCTGGGCTTTGATTGTTTCAGCGAGGCACTGCGAGCGGGCACGGAAATCTTCCATCACTTGAAAAAAGTCTTGGCCGACAAAGGGCTCAACACCGCCGTTGGTGACGAAGGTGGATTCGCTCCCGACTTGGGCAGCAACCAAGAAGCTCTCGATTTGATTCTGCAGGCCATTGAGAAGGCGGGATATACCGCTGGCGAACAGATCTTCATCGCCCTCGATGTCGCTTCGACCGAGTTCTACGACAGCTCGACCGGGCGCTACAAAATCGACGGCAAGGAATTGTCGGGCAGCGAGATGGTCGATTTCATGGCCGCTTGGTGCGACAAATATCCGATCTGCAGCATCGAAGATGGGTGTGCCGAAGATGACTGGGATAGCTGGAAGTTGATGACGCAAAAGCTTGGTAATAAAGTCCAACTGGTTGGCGACGATTTGTTCGTTACCAACGTGGAACGTCTGCAACGCGGAATCGACGAAGGTATCGCCAACAGCATTCTGATCAAAGTCAATCAGATCGGAACCTTGACCGAAACCATCGATGCGATTCAGTTGGCCGGGCGCAATGGCTACACCAGCATCAGCAGCCACCGCAGCGGCGAGACCGAAGATTCCACGATCGCTGACTTGGCAGTTGCCTTATCGACCGGGCAGATCAAGACCGGCTCGGCCAGCCGTAGCGACCGCATGGCGAAATACAACCAACTGCTTCGCATCGAAGAAGAACTTGGTGGTGCGGCGCGGTATGCTGGATCGTTGTTTCCGACTCGTTAAGGAACGTTACGAAAACGGGTGCTGCGTTTAGCGGTTCAGCTTGCCTGGTGAAATTTGCCGAGTGAATTTTGCCTGGCGAATGGAGCAGGCAACGGAAGTTGCAACGTCCCTTGGCGTTGCAACGGCCAGGACTCAGCGGAGCCTCGCGAACACCCGCAGCCGGCCGGTCTTGCTTCAGGTCGATCCCGCAGCGTGCTTTTCGTCACCGTTTGCACATTTCCTCCAAGCCCCTGACTGGCGAGACCCCTATGTCGCGTTTGCTGGCGGAACAACCGGTCTTGCTGGCGATCTTGTTATCGATCATCGCGGCGGCTTGCCTGTATGGTTGGATGCAGTCGGGTAAGCGAGCGTTGGCTGTGATGGGCATCGTTTTTTTAGTGCTGATTCCAGGCGGGTTCTGGTTGGCCTCGGTGTGGGAAACCGACCGCGAGCAAATCATGCAGTTGGTCACTAATACGGCGACCGCGGTGCAAGCCAACGACGTCGATACCGTCTTGGAGTCGATCGATCCGCAGTTGCCCGACATCCGCCAGCGAGCCGAGACGGAACTGCCGAATTATATTTTTTCACAGGCTTCCGTCGGGCAGTTTCGTTCCATTACTTTTGTGTCAGGTGCCGTGCCGCCCGAAGCGGTGGTCGATATCACGGCCAATGTGGTTGTCAGTCACAGCAGGGGTTCGTTTTCAAATGCCAAAGTCTCTCGCCGAGTGATCTTTCGCTGTCGCAAGTTGGAGGATCGTTGGTTTGTTTCGGATTACACCCACCTGCCAGTCGTCGGCAATCCCGATGGGTTCACTCCCGACAGTGAACTGACCAGGACCTACCGTGATTATTAGTTTCTTCACTCGCTGACTGTGCGGCGGCAATCCATGTTTCTTACCCTGGACGGCATCGATGGTGCTGGCAAGTCGACTCAGATCACTCTGTTGACCGCTTGGCTGCGCGCCGCGGGGCGGGATGTCGTTTCGGTGCGCGACCCCGGCAGCACCGCTCCTGGCGAGGCGATCCGCGGGCTGCTGCTTGATTCCGAGCTGGTCATGCATCGCCGAACCGAGGCATTGCTCTACATGGCCGCTCGCAGCCAACTGGTCGAAGAGCGCATTCGGCCGGCGCTGGAGGCGGGGCAGACGGTGGTCTCCGATCGTTTTCTGCTGGCCAACGTGGTGTACCAGAGCGTCGGTGGGGACGAGGCTCCCGAGTTGCTTTGGCAATTAGGCCACATCGCGACGGGAGGCTTGCAGCCTGAACTGACTATTTTGTTAGACTTACCAGCCGCCACCGCATTCGGTCGCTTGACCGGACCTGCCGATCGGATGGAAGCCCGTGGCGTCGCCTACCTCGAGCAAGTTCGCGAGGCGTTTCGCAACGAACTGCCACGCAGCGGAGCCAATACTTGCATCGTTGACGCGACCCAAAGTGTGGCAGCCATGCAGGAGGCAATCCGCGCCGCCGTCATGCCGGTCCTGCACGCATAGCTCCGACCGCGTTCCTTTATTGATAGGCGAATCAGATTGGTATGAATTGGGATCAGTTACTCGGCCATCAACAACAGCGCGAATGGTTCGCTCACGCGATTGCAAAGCGTCGCCTGGGCGGTGCTTTTCTGTTTGTCGGGCCACGCGGCGTTGGCAAGCAAACGTTTGCCATGCTGTTGGCCAAGACGCTGCTTTGCGAAGTGAACCCGGCAAGCGAAATGCAGCCCTGTGGTCAATGTGAAGCATGCGTCCAGGTCGAAGCGGATACGCATCCCGATTGGTTGCAAGTTGCCAAACCGGCCGACAAATCGAGCCTCCCGGTGGAGTTGCTGATCGGGCGGCGTGAGGCACGGATGCAGGAGGGGTTCTGCCACGACATTCACCTGCGGCCTTTTCGTGGCCGCCGAAGAATCGGCATCATTCATGATGCCGATTCCCTCAGCATCGAAGCGGCAAACTGTATGCTGAAAACATTGGAAGAACCACCGGCCGCGGCTGTCATCATCCTGATTGGCACCAGTGCACAGCGGCAACTGCCGACCATCCGTTCCCGCTGTCGCACAATTCGCTTCGCGCCGCCTGAGGGGCAAGCCGCGGTGGAACTGCTGCGACGGCATGGGGTCGAGATTGCCGATGTCCAGGAAGCCGAGCAAGCGCTGGAATTGTCCGGTGGTGATGTCCATCAAGCCGCTGGCTTACTGGGGGAAGATGCAGGCGAGTTTCGCAGCGTGTTTACCAATCTGCTTGATCGATCGCTGATCGATGGCGTCTCGCTAGCCAAAATCGTCTCCGATTATGTCAACGAAGCCGGCAAGGATGCGGCGCCACGCCGGGCACGGATGCGCGAAGTGTTTGGCATCGCGGTCCAACATTTTCGACGTCAGATGCGCGCACTAGCGGCAACCGAACGGCCCTCGGATACCGCCATGTATCGGCTCGATCGTTGCCTCGAAGCGCTGCGGGAAGTCGACCGCAACGCAAATCAAGCGACCTTGCTGGAAAGCTGGGGCGTCGACTTGCAACGCGGAAGCCCGCAGTCGGTGTGAGTTTGGCCCGGGACGTCGCGATGGGAAACCACCGGGAAAGCCAACAACGCTCTGCCAAGGCTCATCTTTGCAGACCCCAGCGTTCGCCCCGGTGCTTGCTGGAATGAACCGTCGCTAACGCTATCCGATGACCGTGAGTGTTTATCTCCAGCAGTCGGTCCAACGAAGCGGTTGGTTGGCGCAACGTTTGCGAGAGCTGTTTTCGTGGCGACGGGGCGCGCGATCCATCGGGTTTGCGGGGCATTCGTCGCGAACAGGTTGAGCAAGAACAAAGGTCCAGCCGATGGAGACAAAACCGAAGCGAGCGACAAGAGACAAGAATATCTTCGTGTTGGGGGATGATCCGTTTAACGAACAGCATCACCTCAGGCCACTGAGCGCGAAGTACGGTTATAACTTTCACAGCTTGATGGCATGGCAGGATTCTTCGGCCGATAGCCATGGTGTTGAGGAAACGCTGGCGGAGGCGCGGCGGCGGTTGCGGTGTTTCGATGGCAGTATCGATGGCTTGCTGGTCTTTTACGACTTTCCCGTCTCTTTGCTCGCGCCCATTCTGTGTGCGGAATTCGAGTTGCCTTCGCCTTCGGTCGAGGCGGTGCTGAAATGCGAGCACAAATTTTGGAGTCGCAAGTTGCAGCAGGAAGTGGTGCCCGACTTTGTGCCCGCTTTCAGCCATCTCGGTCTGGACGAGTCACCGCGGGAAGCTTGGGATCGGCTGACCGGCGAAGCGGGTTTGACAGCGCCTTTTTGGATCAAGCCGGTTAAGGGTGTGTTGGGGCAGTTGGCGTTCCGCGTCGATTCTCTCGATGCCTTGCGACAAGCGATGCAGGAAGCGGATCAGAAAGTCGATCGCTTTGCCAAGCCGCTGCAAGTTTTGCTGGACCAGATCAATATCCCCTTGCCTAATTTCCTGACCAAGCCCCATGCGCTGCGGATGTTTCTCGCCGAAGAAGATGTGTTGGTCCCTTTGGCTTGCACCGCGGAAGGCTATCGATTTGGTGGCCAGACGCATTTGCACGGCATCGTCGACTCGGTGCGGTATCCCGAACATTCCGCGTTCCATCGCTACCAATACCCTTCTCAATTGCCGGGAACCGTTCAGGCACGGATCGCAGACGCATCCAAACGCGTGATGGAGCATATTGGGTTTGATGGTGGCGCTTTCAACATCGAGTATTTTTGGGATCCTCAGAGCGATCGGCTTTCGTTGCTGGAGATCAACCCTCGTATCAGCCAAAGTCATTCGCCCCAATTTCAGATGGTTGACGGCGATGCGAATATGAAGGTTATCGCCGATTTAGCGCTGGGAGAAAATCCGCAAGTCGTGCATGGTGAGGGTCGGTTTGCGATCGCCGCCAAAATCATGCTGCGAGTGTTTGCCAAAGATGCCATGGTCACGCGCACGCCCGGCGATGCCGATATCGAAGCGGTCTGTCAGCGGTTTCCTGGCACGTTGATTCGGCCACGCGTCCAGTTGGGGCAGCAATTGTCCGAACAGCAGCATACCGACAGTTACAGCTGGGAAATCGCCGAAATCTACATGGGTGCCGACAGCGAGGAAGAACTGTTGTCGCACTACAACGAAGCGGTCGAACGATTGGACTTTCGTCTAGACGGCGCCCAGCTTGAATTGCCTTCGCCTGAAGAGGTCACGTTGAGTTCATGAGTGGCACAACGACAGCTGGGGGAAAGGCTCCACCGTCCGAACTCGAGTTTGTCTCTCAATTTCCGCATCCGATTTGCGTGATTGAAAACGAATGGATTCCAATGCCCGACGGGACCCGGCTAGCAGCAAAGATCTGGCGGCCCGCCGATGCGATGTCGAATCCCGTTCCCGCCATCTTGGAATATTTGCCATACCGAAAACGAGACGGCACGGTGGCTCGGGACACCATGACGCACGCATATTATGCCGGTCACGGCTATGCCGGCGTTCGCGTGGATATCCGCGGCAGTGGCGACAGCGAAGGGGTTCTGGAAGACGAATACACGGAGACTGAATTAGCCGACGGGCTAGCGATCTTGCAGTGGCTGGAAGCCCAGCGGTGGTGCGATGGGCGGTGCGGCGTGATGGGGATCAGTTGGGGTGGATTCAACGGTTTGCAACTGGCCGCTTTGCAGCCACCGCAGTTGAAAGCGGTCGTTACCATCTGTTCGACCGACGATCGTTATGCAGACGACGTCCATTACATGGGTGGCTGCTTGCTGGGGGATAACCTCAGTTGGGCTGGTACCATGTTGGGGTATATGACTTTGCCGCCAGATCCGCTAATCGTCGGGGACGGTTGGCGAGAAATGTGGATGCAGCGTTTGGAGGCCGCTTCGTCATGGTTGGTGCCCTGGCTGACGCATCAAGCTCGTGATGCTTATTGGAAACACGGCAGTGTCTGCGAAGATTTTTCGCGGGTTCAGGTTCCCGTGATGGCCGTCAGTGGTTGGGCCGACCCTTACACCAATAGTGTGTTTCGGTTGTTAGAACATTTACCAGCCGATGTTGCCAGATTGGGGTTGGTCGGGCCCTGGGCGCACAAGTATCCGCATTTGGGTTCGCCAGGTCCGGCGATCGGTTTCTTGCAGGAAACCCTTCGTTGGTGGGATTATCATCTCAAGGGCCGTCCGACCGGAATCGATGCCGAACCGATGCTGCGGATTTACTTGCAAGATTCCATGCCGCCGAGCACCGGTTATGAGCACCGCCCCGGATGCTGGATCTCGGAGCCGCGTTGGCCCTCGCCCAATGTGAGCACTCGCACGTACGAGTTGACGACCGATCGTTACACGTTGGCGATGAACGCCAATGGCAGCCCATTGGCGGTGGATGAGTCGACGTCGCGAAACGTGGTCACGATTTGCTCACCCGTGACGCTCGGTTATTTCGGTGGGAAATGGTGTGGCGAATCGGCGCCGCCTGACCTACCGGATGATCAGCGTGAAGAAGATGGCGGGGCGGTGTTGTTTCAAAGTCCTCCGCTGACCGAACCATTGCACTTGGTGGGTGCCCCGGTGGTCGAATTGGACATCGAGTCGGACCGAGCCACCGCCATGGTCGCCGTGCGGTTAAGCGATGTTTTGCCCGATGGGCGGGTAACTCGTTTAACATATGGCCTGCTGAATTTGACGCATCGAAACGGCCATGCCCAGCCTGAGTCTTTACGGCCCGGCGAGCGATACACCGTCGAAGTCCCACTGAACTTTTTGGCGCAGACTTTCCCCCGCGGGCATCGGGTTCGGCTGGCGGTCAGCACCAGTTATTGGCCGCAAGCGTGGCTGCCTCCCGAGCAGACGACGCTTAAAATTCATAGCCACAACTGCCGCGCGAGATTGCCGATTCGCTTTTTATCCGGCGATGAACCGACCGTCCGCTTTCCGCCACCCCGCGCGGCGCCGCCGACGCGAGCCGAGACGATTGCCGGCACGGAACGTAGCTGGAAAGTGATCCGTGACATCGGAGCGGGGAAATCGGCCTTGGAAGTACGGAAAGGCCGCGGGCGTCAAGTGTGGCGAGAGATCGATCTCGAAAGGTCCAGCATTGGCCGGGAATCCTACCGTATCGACCACCAGGAAATTCGTAGTGCGATCGGCGAAGTGAAGTGGGAGCACTGGTTGGCTAGAGGTGACTGGGAAGCGCGGATCAAAACCCGCACTCGGCTGACCAGTGACAAAGAGAATTTTTGGTTGCAGTTTGACATCGATGCGTTTTTAAATCAGCAACGCATTTTTTGTCGATCAAGACAACACGTGATCCCCAGGAATGGCGTCTGAACGGCCTCGGGAAAATCCCGAGGCTGAACGGGCCACCGAGGCTGAACGGGCCACGGTTGAACGGGCCACGGCGGTCGCTTTGGAAGCTCTCAAACGATCATCGCTCGGTGGCGACCTGCCTGCTGGAGTGCTATGGCACCAGAGCGCCGACTCCGCTCATCACGGCGGCTTGAACCAATGCACCGCGGAGGCTGATGGGAACAGGTGGTACGATCCATGGAGCGCAACTGCCTGGACGATAGTAGCCGAGGGTGTACTGGCATTCGGTTGGTGGGTGAATGCCCATCTTGTATGGCAGCACTGCGATGTTGACGAAGAAGTGAGCCGACGAGAGCACCGGTTGGAGAACCGGCCCGGCGGTATGGCCGTATCGCTCGAGGTTAACCTCTTCGAAGTACAGCGGTTTGTGGCACAGGCCCGAGGCTTTCCAAGCGACCTGGCTGGGCGTCCAATTACGTGGGCGATAGACCTCTTGGCGAATGCGGCATTCGGTTGGCAAGCCCCACGAATCGGTCAGGTATGCCAGGTCGCCTTCGCTGATTCGGTTCACGGGGATCTCTTCAATGCCGCCATGTTCGGCTTCGATCAGAACTTGTTCGTAAGCCAAGTCCCGCAGTCGGCCACGAGCCATCACGTATCCATCCATAGACCGCCATTCGCGGATGGGTTGCTTGGCGGCAAACTTGCGACGTTCCTGTTCCAGTTTGTCTTGTTCGAGAACATCGGGGCGAAATGGTGGAGAAATATCGAGAGAAATTTTATCGATCGTGCGGGCTTGAAGCGTATCACGAAACAGATCGCAATCGAATTCAGCAACGCTGCCGGGAGCCAAGGGAAGTTGCCCACCTGGAGCTCGGGCACCCGCTTGTGGTTCGGGCAGACGATCGCTGTCTCGTGGCATGGGGGTGAATGGATTGTTAAAAAGCTCCGGTTCATCGGCTGGTTCGAGTTTTGGTTCGACCGCTTCTTGAACCGGCGGCAAGAGGCCGCGGTCATTAGGTGACATCGGTTCCCGCATCGGGTTTTCCAGCGGTGACTGCGGAGCCGGTTCGGCCGGTTCGGTTGGTTCGAGTTGAGGCATCGACAGTCCCGGCACGGCTGGTGCCGAGGGATCGAATGGCATCGCGGGCGGGACGGGAGCGTCTTGAGGTTCGGTGGGATTGGTAGCCGGAGCGTCTTCGAATGCATTGTTGAAGATGTCCATGTTTTCGTCGCCATCGACCGGAGGCTGTAGGCTTGGCGGCAGTTGCAGCGACGGATCGTCACCACCTTCCGTTTGGAAATTGGTTTGTTGGACCGCTGGCGCCGATTCCAGGTCTTGAAGCTCCGTCCTTTGAAAAGCTCGCTGTACCAACCCCGATTGGTGCAGCATCCGGACGGGCTGAGCGTTCGCAGGGGCGTTTGCTGAATTAGCAGGCGCGGTTGCCGCGATTGTCGACGTTGCAATCGGGGCCTTTGCGACATTCGCTGGCTTTGCCGTCGATTCCGTCTGGTCGCTTTTTCGCCAGCGCAGGTTCCAACCAGCAGGACGCTGGGGGACTGCCGTCGCCGGCGCCGTCGAGGTCTCGCCGAATTTGGGGACCGGGCGGAGCACCGCGGTGGAAGCTTGGCTGTGAGGAGCCAACCCAACGGGAGTCTGAGCAGGTGCGAGGTTTCCGCTAGACGCCCACAGCACGGCCGCCGCGGTACTCCAACGGAAGCACCACGTGCGGACGAACGGAAAGTCCTTACAGCGTTTCCCCACCGGGAACGTCTGGGCTGTAGTTAGGTGCTTCTTGCGTGATCGCGATGTCATGCGGGTGATTCTCCCGAACCGTCGCCGCCGATACTTGGATAAACCGCGCATCCTTACGCAGTTCTTCAATCGTGCTCGAACCAACGTATCCCATGCCGGCACGCAAGCCGCCTACCAATTGGTAGACGAATTCGCCCAGCGGCCCTTTGAAGGGGACTCGACCTTCGACACCTTCGGGGACCAACTTGCCAGCCGAGGTATCTTTTTGCCGGTACCGATCGCTACTGCCTTTGACCATCGCGCCAATCGATCCCATACCTCGGTAAGCCTTAAAGGTTCGACCTTGGTACAAGATTACTTTTCCGGGGCTTTCGGTTAAGCCGGCAAACAAGCTGCCGATCATCACCGAACTAGCGCCCGCTGCAATCGCTTTGGTCACATCACCGCTGAAGCGAATTCCGCCGTCAGCGATAATGGGGATGTTTCGTTTGTTCGCAACGCTCACCGCCGCGGCGATGGCGCTTACCTGGGGCACGCCGACGCCACTGATGACGCGCGTCGTGCAGATCGATCCCGGCCCAATGCCCACTTTGACGGCGTCGGCACCGGCGTCGATCAGATCCTTTGCACCGGCGGCCGTGGCGATGTTTCCCGCCACAACGTCGATGTCCCAGTTGTTACGCTGCTTAATCTCTCGGACCGTTTCGATCACATTCTTCGAGTGACCGTGCGCTGAGTCGACCACCAACAAGTCAACGCCTTGTTGGATCAGGCTCTCCGCACGCTCGAAATCGTAAACCCCGATCGCAGCGCCGACACGAAGGCGACCTTGTGTGTCTTTGCAAGCTTTGGGGAAACGCTTCATCATGTCGATGTCGCGAATCGTAATCAGTCCTGTTAGTTTTCTTTCTTCGTCAATCAGTAAAAGCTTCTCCACCTTTTTATCCGTTAAAATCCGCTCAGCTTCCTCAAGCGTTACAGATCCTGTCCCAACCACCAAGTTTTCCCGGGTCATGACCTCGGAGATGGGGAGGTTTGGGTCTTCTAGGAACCGCAGGTCGCGGCGAGTCAGGATTCCCGCGAGCGTTCGGTCCGAGTGCACAATCGGGATTCCCGAGACGTTTTGCTGGTCCATCAGCTCTGCGGCACGACTGACACGCTCGTCGGGATGCAGCGTGACCGGATCGACAATGATGCCGTTCGCACTCCGCTTGACCTTCAAGACCTCTTTGGTCTGGTCTTCGGGCGTCATGTTCTTGTGGATTATGCCAAGCCCCCCCTCCTTTGCCAGCGCGATCGCCATGTCGGCCTCGGTGACGGTATCCATCGGGGAACTGACGATGGGGATTTGCAGGCGAATCCGTTCGGTCAGTCGCGTGCTGACATCGACCTCCGAGGGCATCACCTCGCTGTATTGAGGCTCGAGAAGTACGTCGTCGAAGGTGATTCCATGAGAGGTAATCAAGCCGTTGTCGCTGGCCATCGGGGCTCCGGTCCAAGGGGTGGCTTAGAAATGGACGACCTGCTCCCGCTGGCAGACGGACAAAGCCGCCACGAATGATCCCGAATTATGCAGGAAACCCAGCTAGCGTTCCAGGCCCGGAAAAACGGGGCCCCGAAAAAACTGCCCCAGAAAAACGCGGCCCGCAAGAATCCAACCAGCGCCCCCGCCGATCCTATCATTCAAGCGGTCGCTCCACGGGACGAAGGAATTCTCGGTTTACCGATCCAAGGATCGTGCGACAAAAAAGAGTCGGGTACCTTTTGCGAGGAACTCGCCCTTCGGGTGCTTCGCACAAAAGGGACCCGACACTTATTTATCGCTCATTGC
>CAYZHQ010000025.1:14702-58329 GCA_964477385.1 uncultured Pirellulaceae bacterium | reverse complement strand
GTACCCGACACTTTTTTGTCGCACGATCCTAAGTCAACCAGCAACCTCGACAAGGCTTCGCAACATGAAATTCAATTTGTTGGCACCACTGATGTGGCTGATCGCGCTGAACGCATCGTTCGCATTGGTCGGACCGCTTGGTTGTGGATCGAGCATGGCTGCGGAGCGACCCAACATTCTGTTCATCTTGACCGAAGACCAGGGCGTTCACTGCGGCTACGAGGGGACGCCCGGTTTGCAGACGCCGCACATGGATGCCTTGGCAAAATCGGGCATGGTATTTCGAAATGCGTACGTTGCTTATCCGGTTTGCTCGGCTTCGAAAGCCGCCTTGATGACCAGCCTGCACAGTCACTTCAACGGGCTGCTGAATAACACGGTCAACTATCACAAACCGGCCTCGGCGTTGACGCCTGCCGAACGGGGGCGAGCGATTTATGTGCGTAACCGGATCGACGACAAACTGCCGACGCTGACCGAACGACTGCATGCGGCGGGATACTATCAAGGGGTGACTCATAAACTGCACCTGTCGCCAAACGAGAAGTTCCCTTATGACGAATTCTTGCCCGGTTCGGGAGGCGGCACAGTGGAACGTTTTATCGAGCGTGCCGGCCAGCGACCTTGGTTCTTGATGCTGAATATCCCGGACTCTCATCGCCCCTTTCCGAATAGCGATCGAGTCAAGATCCGCGTCGATCCGAGGGCCGTCCAATTACCAGCTTTCTTGCCCGATACGCCGATCATTCGACAGGACTGGGCGGAATATTTGGCCGCGATTGAGAAAACGGATAAGCGTGTCGGAGAGGCACTGCAGGCGTTGCAAGCGAGCGGCCAAGCGGATCGCACGATCGTCATTTTCATGGGAGACCACGGGCCTTGTTTTCAGCACGGCAAAATGTCGCTGTATGAACTGGGGCTACGCGTGCCGTTGGTGATCCGTGTGCCGGGACTGCCCGCAGGAGAAACGGAAGCCTTAGCGAGCGAGCTGGATTTAATGCCGACACTGCTCGACTATCTCGAACTGGAACCGCTGGAGTCGTCTCATGGCATCTCTTTGCGCGGCGAGCTGGAGCGTCGTGAGGGAGCGGCGCGACGTGAATTTGTCTTCGCCGAAATCTCCAATCGTGGACCGCTGCCCAACGACGGAATGCAGGAGCGTTCGATCAGCGACGGGCGCTGGAAATTGATCTATCGCGAACGGGTGGAAAGCCGCTGGCGGCAAGTCAACGCCGACCTGAAAGATGCCAAGCCTTGGGGCAATCGCAGCTATGCCGAAACGGTGCGAGTCAAGCAGCAGTTTCCCGAGGCCTACCGCGTGCTGGCTGAAATGGATCCGCAAAGCCTGGGAGGCAACGTGCCGCAGCTGGAGTTGTATGACTTGCGGGCGGATCCTGATGAGATGAAAAACTTGGTCGCCGATTCGCAGTATCAAACGCAACGAGATCGGCTGTATGCGGCGTTGCGACAGTGGGTCACGGAGACTCCGGACGCGGCCGTTGATCCGCCACCAGAGCCGCCTCGATAACGTTTTCAACGTTTGCCAACTTTGCGGTCCCATGGTTGAGGCGCCAGCGGGTCGTACCGTGGTCGAGCGTCTTGCTTGGGGAACGAGGCGACGACCGCTTCGAGTTCCGCCAGTGCCGCACGATGCGCCGGGTCGGTACTGTCGATTAAGTTCTGAGTCTCCGCGGGGTCTTCGGCAAGGTCATACAGTTGGCTCGCCGTACCATTGTGTTGGACCCACAGTTTGTAACGGTGGTTGCGGACACCGCGCTCGGCGTAAGGCACTTTCGGCCGTACGCCTTGGGCATCGAGGACTGCCGGGCCATGTCCCATGCCCATGATCCATTGCCGCGGCCCCGCGGTCTCTTTGCCCAAGATGACCGAAGCGAGGCTCTTCCCGTCGCAGGCGTAGTCGGCGGGCAAGGACACGCCTGCCAGTTCGGCGATTGTCGGCAGGAAATCGGTAAAGTCGGTAAGGGCTTCGCTGACCACACCCTGCGGCACCCTGCCGGGACCGTTGACGATGAAAGGTTGGCACAGCCCCGGTTCGCTGATGCGTCCCTTTGCACCGCGGACGCGGCGTCCATGACGCGTGCCGGTAATCTGCGGCGTGGTGCCATTGTCGGTCGTGAAAATCACGATCGTCTGCTCGCGAATTTTCAAATCATCAAGCGCTTCCACCAAGCGTCCTACCAAGTGATCGGCGTGCAAGGTCATCGCTTTGTGTTTTTCTAGAGCTCCTTTTGCTTCGGGATGGCGTGGAGTGGCAACGAGCGGCGTATGTGTCAAGCACATCGGGAAGTACAGCATCATCGGCTGGTCACGATGTTGTTGCATGAATTGAATCAGAAAATCGGCGTACCGATCGGGGCCGAATGCGCCCTCGTAGGTTTGGCTACCGTCGCGGGTGTGGATGTAAGGATTGTGGTATCGCTCGCTGCTAGGAGGATTTTGGGACTCGTACCCGGTCCACATACACCAGTCATCGAAGCCGTGTTCAGCGAGAATGTTGGGCTGGACTCGAAAGTCGTTGATCTGCCATTTACCGGCGATCGCCGTCGTGTAGCCGGCAGACTTCATGACACGGCCAAACGACAGGTTGTGCTGTGGATCGAAGTGACATCCCGCGCCCCAACGCGGCACATCCCAATGGTTCACCCAGCCGTGTCGCCAAGGGTACTGTCCCGTCAGCAGTGTCGTTCGCGTGGGCGTGCATTGCGCCATCGAATAAGCATTCACGAAACGCATGCCGGTCTTGGCTAAGTTGTCGATATGTGGCGTTTCGATCTCTTCGGCACCGCAAGCACTCACCCATTCTTTACCCAGGTCATCCACAAGGATGAACAGAATGTTCGGTTTCGTCGCCACGGCAGCGGCGGCGCTGACGGTGGAAAGATTCCCGCCCCAGGCAACCAGAGCCAGAAACGCCACCAGCCCGACAGATCCAAACGGCTTCATGACAATTTCCTCAAGACGATGCGAGTCGATTCGACGCGGTTGCTTAGAAATTTAAGGTGACTTTGTCGATGATCGGCAAGACACCGTTAGCGGTTGTCTGAGTGGTCTTGAACGCGAACTGAAAAGCGAAACCGGCCGGCAAGCCGCTCAGGTCGATTGCCGCGGGCGTCTTGGCAACCTGCTTGGCGAATCCGGGGACATAGTCATAACGCTCTTGCACGTTGGTCCATGCCGTCCAGTGGTCGATGGCACCGTCGTTGGTGGTGTCGACACCGACGCGGGCCGACACCTGTTCCACCCAAGGTCCCGGGCTGGTGAAGTCTTCCTTGAACTGGGTGATCAGGTAGAACTGTCCTTCGGCAAATCCAATATCAGGATCGGGATGCCCTTTGCCGATCGTGCCGCACCACGAGAACGGCTTGTCCAGGCTGGTCGACGTAAACCAACCCACGCCCATGTGCCCCTCCACCGGATCAAAGTCGCCGAACAGGTAGTAGCGACTGCCGATGCTGATCGCCGCCCAGTCACCATAGGCGTTCTGCTCAGGTTCATGCACCTCGTACTTGCCGATGTTGGTGTTCCAGTCGGGATGCTGCAGCCAATGCGGGTGTTTGTACGAAGCCGTTTCTCCGGTCGGTGTCGTCCGCTGGTCAACCGCTGGGGCAACGATCTGAAAACCATCGATGCCATTGTCGCTGACCGCATGGCCGGCGAGGGGAGAATCCCAAGCATGCGTCCGCGCGTTGATCGGACTCCAGTCTTCAAAGATGATGTGAAACCGGCCTTGCAGGTCGCGGATCACGCCACAGTCCGACCCGTGGGAAGGGTCGGCGAGTGCCAATCCCTTGTTGGCGCCCGGCTTGCCGTCGGTTAAATCCGCGTCGATGTAAAGATGCGGGTCTTGGTCGTTGGGATAGTCATAGTAGATGTGGAATTTGCCATCGACATACTCCGCGCTGGTCACCCATTTCGAGAAGCCTTCGGTGACGGCACCGTGATGGACCCAGTGTTTCATGTCGCGACTTTCCCACGCGTGATAGCCGCCAAGTTTGGGCTGTTCCGCTCCCGGTGCGTCGAATTGCAACGGGTCAGGCGTGGTCCGCAGCGGGCTGTCAAAACCTTCGCGTTGGACAGTCCGCGGAGAGAAGTTTGGCTTGGGCTTCATTGGCCGGTAGCGTCCGAACATCCAGTACTGGTTGGGGCCCGTCGAAAGGAACACCGGTGCATCGCCTAGATTGGACGGCCCCACGCCCGGTACCGGATTCCAGTTCTGCCACAGCGGAGATTGGTCAAAGACAATCGATTGGGCCGAACGCTTTTGATCGAACCGTTTGAGCGAACTTTGAAACATCGCTTCGGCCGCACGGGGCGTCGCCATGCCTTCGCGAAATTCCAGGTTTGTCGACGCTTCGGTATTGGCTTGCCAGCTCTGCTGTGAATCGACAATCCAGTCCTCTTGAGCCGCGGCTTGGCAAACAGCCAAGCTTATCGTGGCGAGGAGGCATCCGATCGGGAAGCTAGCGGTTTTCCATAGACTTAGTCGAAGGGGCATCGGGAGGGAACTCG
The DNA here is from genome assembly GCA_964477385.1 of uncultured Pirellulaceae bacterium. GTDB lineage: Bacteria > Planctomycetota > Planctomycetia > Pirellulales > Pirellulaceae > Roseimaritima. Next base: position 53,799 of record CAYZHQ010000025.1, on the reverse strand, counting down.
CAGTTGGAGACATCGCGGCCTATGCAGGTCCATCGCAATCCCTCGAAGAGAATCGCTCGGTCATGCGTGCGGACGTGGTCGCGGAGAAGGACGAACAGGAGGGGCTTGGGGAAGCACTAAAGAAGTGCCTCTTGCTGACTGCTCTTATGATAACTCAATCCCAAGAGCGGCGTGAGGAAGCCTGGACGGTTATTCAATCCAGTTCAGCAATTGCTCGCTGTTCATCAATCCCACTCGTCGTTTCATGACTCTGCCTTCGTGCAGCATCAGCGAAGTGGGCAGGCGGGAAACTTCGTATTGCTCGGCGAGTGCGGGGTGTGTATCGACGTTGACTTTTATGATCCGCGCATTGTTTGCCGACGCCGTCGTTTCCAGTTGCAGCAAGACCAGTCCTTGCAGACGGCATGGTCCGCACCACTCGGCATAAAAGTTTACCACCACCGTTTCCGAAGCTTGGGAGATCTGGTCTTCCAACGCTTCGCCAGCCGCCAACACGCGCAAAGCGGGAGCCGATTGGTCGGAATCGTTCGCTGGACTGGCAACCGAAGGTGCGTGGTGGCTGGTCGTTGCCATGTCGGGCGGGTATTCACAGAAGAGTGCGTTGTCCCCCTGCGAGTTCTGGTCCCGTTCGCTTATCGTTGGCTGGGAACCAGCATCACCGGCGTCGGAGCAACCGATCAGCATGGGCAACACGCAAAGCAGTCCAGCGTAAAGAGAACGTCGTCGATGAATCATGGAAAGCCATTGGTGGTGGATGGTTCATTGCGGACGCAGTCGAGACGTTCAAGGACGATTGCACATCGCCTGCTCATTACTGATTGCTAACGCGCGTTTGACTCCGCCAAGTTTTTGAGTCGCTCGGCTGGCTTATGATCAAAACAAGGTATCCACCCAAAAAATGGTCGACTGTGAGCCGTCCTACCGACTCGCGCGGGCCAGTCGACGATCTTCTCTTCAGGCAGCGACAGCTCCACTGCGGCTGCTTTTAGAACGAGAGACGCGATGGTGTTTCAGGCAACACGCAGTCTGGTCGCTTGATGAAATTTTGAAATCGAAAGGGTACCGAGATGAATCGTGTCGTTGGATTGGTGTTATTGATGTTCGGCTGTGTGGGCGGCATGCACGGCTCGTCGGCTCGTGCTGCGGATGAGGTGCGCTGGACGCATTCGCCAGAACAGGCGACGCAATGGGCCAGTCAATCAGGCCGCCTGATTTTAGTATCGGTGGGGGCGGAATGGTGTCACTACTGCAAGCGTATGGATCAAGACGTCTGGCGGCATCCCACGGTTGCTCAAGTGGTTGCAACAGAGTATGTGGCATTGAAATTAAACCCCGATCAGCACCAAGAACTGATTGACGCCTTGCGCGTGACATCCTATCCGACAACGCTCATCTTCACTCCCGATCGCCAACTTGTCGGTCGACTCGATGGCTACAGCGACCCAGAGAAACTGCTTGCAGAGATGAACCGGATACGCAACGCGGTGCGCTCGCATAGGAATGTCGTCAGTGCATCGCCGGCAGTGGTGCGGTAGCCGTTGAGCCTGACGTTCCGCCGGAGCCACTCGAGATGACTTTGTCGCGAGGGCGGAAATCGCTGGCGATTTCGCTGAGTGCTCCTGTGCCGGGGCGAAGCCAAACCGAATGACCTTGCCAGTTTTTCTGTTTTGCCTAGTTTGTGCTTTGTCTCACAGCTTCGACTTCAAGGACGGCGCAGAATGCTAGTCGCAACCGAAGAATCGTTTGTCGGTGATGCGATCAAAATTCCTTGAATCGAGTGGTATCAGTATGAAACGTGAAGTACAGCGTTTGGTCGGTTTGGTTTGCGTGGCAATCGCGGCTGCCTGCTTCTTTGCTGAAAGCGCCGTGGCCCAAAGCGGCACTCGAGGCGGTTATGCCTCGCCATCGCGATCGATGCAGTCGATCAGCCCTGCACCGGCTTACTCCAGCAGCGGCACCGTGACGTTGGGGTCGTCCTCCCAACACGAATCCCTGTCGGGGGCTCCGGCTATCTCGGGAGCCGGCTGCAGTGGGCCTGGCTGTCGGGCCGCATCGGTGACTTCCACTCAGCCGATGGTGTTGTCGCATTCATCCGCAATGGTCCCCTACCCTGCGTCGACCGATGCGGTGCATTCGTACCGAACGTTCGCAGGTGGTTACTCAGGGCAAACCTGCGGAAGTGCGGCCAGTTCTTGCACGCAGTCGGCTGATCGCCGTACTCTGTGGCATCGCACGCGCCGCTGCCGCTAAGGCTTGCAGCGACGTCGGTCGTTCGTTGTTCACCCGTGAGACCCTGGGTGAACGCGGACGATCCGATGTCCGCGGCTGGCAGGCGATCAGCCGGTGCGTCTTCGCCAGGCATCTGTTGACGCTCATTCACACGACCGTGTGAGCAATTGCCCGGCTGATCTCGGCAAGGGTGTGCGAAGCAGTGCGTTTGTTTTGTTCAAGCAATTTGCAAGAGCAATCATGCCGAAGCGTTCATCCGGTCGTGTGGCGGTTAGGGTTTGGAGCCCGATCCCGCGGGTGCCGGTGCCGGCTCTTCTTTTGCCCCAGAACCGGCTTGGCCGGCATCATCGCTGACCGTGGGGGCGGCGGTGGGAGCAGGCTCGGGAGTGGTTGGTTCGCAGCCCGCAATCACGCAGGCAAGAGCGAGGGTACCAAGGGCGGCGAAGATTTGAAGTGGAGCATGGTTTCGCATGGGGATGTTTCTTAAAAGAGTTTAACGGATTGAAGAAAACGGAGCGTTGGCGTCCAAATTCTAGCCAACGCGCAGGCCAGCAGTGTGCGTTGACTCACAGTGTGTCTAGAAGTTGGCGGTTAAATTGAAGCATCATCCCTCCCACATGCCAGGCAGTCGCGTTGGTTCGGTTTTTCCATTTATTTTTGGAGTGAGAGATGCAGTCGATTTTGAGTTGGCGTCGAGCGGTATTGGCGGTTGGCGTATTGGTCGTTGCGGTGGGGATCGCGTTTTTTCTCAGCCAGCCGATCCGCCGGCAAGGAACCGCGGAGGTACCTATCGGCCAGCCGCTGCATCCGGTGCAGGCTCGTCAGGGGATTCCGCAACGCATCCAAGGGCCGAACTTTGATCTATCAAATGCGACGGTACCAAAAGCCGAGATTCGTTCTGGCGGTCCACCCAAGGATGGCATTCCGGCATTGAGCCACCCTCGTTGGCTAGCCGCCAACGAGGCCGATTATATGCGTGACAAAGATCGCGTGATTGGCGTTGTGATCGAGGACCAGTCGCGTGCCTATCCCCTCAAGATTCTCAACTACCATGAAATCATCAATGACAAGTTGGGACAACAGCCGCTTGCCGTGACCTACTGTCCGTTATGTGATTCCGCAGTCGTCTTTGATCGTCGTACCCCGTTGGGCGAGCGCGAATTTGGTGTCTCCGGCCTGTTGTACAACAGCAATGTGTTGATGTACGACCGCGCGGCACCCGTGGAATCGCAAAGCCTCTGGTCGCAGGTCAAGGTCACCGGAGTCAGCGGGCCGGGGGCGGATAAGCGGTTGACAACGTTACCGCTGGAATTGACCACGTGGGCCGATTGGAAGGCTCGTCATCCGGCATCGCAGGTGCTGTCGGACCAAACGGGGCATCGGCGAGATTATCAGCAGAGCCCCTACGCGAGTTACTTCTCGGGGCCTCAGCTCATGTTTCCGGCGCGGCCCACCAGCGACGCCCTGCCGACCAAAACGCCTATCCTCGGAGTCTGGGTGGGGGACGTCGCGAAAGCGTTTTCGAAAGCCGCGTTCAGTCCCCAGCGAACCCGCATCACCGATACGCTCGATGGCAAGCAATTCACCGTCCAATACAGCCCGCAGCACGACAGCTTGCGTGTTGTCGACGCCGAGGCTGGCGTCGAGTGGATGTATTCGCTGTGGTTCGCCTGGTATGCCTTTCACCCCGACACCACCATTGCCGAATGACCCACGGGTACAAACCCGTGGATGCGTTTTTTCACTCATTCAAGAACACGACTTTTGACAATCGATCGCCCTAGCCGGCGTGGGGTTTGGTGTTGACGGGTTCGATGTTGACCACGGCGCCTTGGCAGCTTGAACCGCTGCCCGCGGTACAGCCGAAGCAATGGCGCCCGGTCGTGATCTCTCGACGCCGCAGGACTTCGATGTCAAAGTCTCGGATGTGCTGCGGCATGGTCTCTGGTAAACCCAAGTCAAGCATCTGATTAAAATCGCAATCGAACAGATAGCCTTGCCAGTCGACCGATACCATCGTCCGGCACATCACTCCAGGCACCGTCAGTGGGTTGAAACTATCGGTCAGTTTTTGCATGTACGCCTCGAACTGCTTGGACTCCAGTAAGTCATCCAAGTAGCGGCTGATCGGCAGATTGGTAATCGTGTGCAGCTGTGAAAACACGATGCCATAGCGCGCTTGTAGTTCCTCGCGATAAGTCGCTTCGAGGCTCGCTTGTGCGGGCGGTAACGATGGTCCTACTGGATTGTAAACCAGCGTCAGCAAGCGTTCTGAATTGGCACTGCCATATCCCAGCGAATTGAGTCGACGCAGGGCATCGATCGAGCGTTTGAAGACCCCGTCGCCACGTTGGCTATCGCAGTTCTCTTCCAGGTAGCATGGCAACGAAGCGACGACTTCGACGTGATGTTCGGCCAAGAATTCCGGCAGGTCTTTATAGCCGTTGGCCATCAGGATCGTGAGGTTGCAGCGATCGATCACGCGTCGCCCCAAGCGACTCGCCTGCTCGACGAGCCAGCGGAAATGGGGGTTCATCTCCGGTGCGCCCCCGGTGATGTCGAGCGTGGGAATGTCGTGTCTTGCCAACACGTCGATAATCGCTTCCGCCGTCTCACGTGACATGCTTTCTCGGCGGTCCGGGCCCGCATCGACGTGACAATGGGTACACGTTTGGTTGCATAGCTTGCCAACGTTGATCTGCAAGACTTCGACGCCGGTGGCTTGCAGCAACGGCAAGTGATGCGTTTGTAGCGTTTCGCGAAAATAGGGCAACTGCTGGTAGGAGTCGCTTTCGAGGATTTGACGCTGCATCGCGGCGTTGGCCAACGCCTTCTGTTGTCGCAGTAGTGACAATTGCATGGAAAAAACTGAGGGTTGATGGAAAGAGGCTGTCGATGTGGAGGCGATGAGCAGCAGACTGGACGGCTTAAGCAGGCAGGCTTGAGTCATCGGGTAAATGAGCCGCCCAAACGGCTAAGCAGAGTTCTGCGGAATGATTCCTGCCAACCTGCTTAGCAGCACGGTTGGTCATCGCCGCAGTAGTCATCTCCTTGCTCGGTTGTCGTGGAGTATTCGAGGCCTTTGGTTTCATGGGGGTGTCGGCGCGCGCTCCGTCGACAGTGGAACGACTGTGCGTCTTCCAGCGGGATCGGTTCGCGTGGTTCGATGGCGTCAAACATTTCGGTGTAGGGTGCCTGTTGCAGCAGCCCAAACGTCTTGTCGCAGACCGCCATCCGTTCCCCGCGAAAATAGACGTGGCCGTCGTCATCCTCGACTTTTTTGAACGGTCCGCGATACGACACCGCCTGTTTGCGTTCCAGGCATGGGCCGTGCTTTCCCTTGTAAGCAACCACCGTCACGGAACGGAACTCGATGCCTTCCACCGTCCGCCACGGTTCGCTTTGACGTTTGACAACTTGAATCCCATGAAAGCCCGACTCCTCGAACGCTTTAAGGAATTCGTCTTCACGAAAGGCACCCGTGATGCAGCCCGACCAAAGCTCCGGATCGCGCTGCAGTCGTTCGGGAACCTCTTCATCGCTGACGATGTCGCTGATCGCCGCACGGCCGCCGCGTCGTAGAACTCGAAAGATCTCCGCAAACAGTTGTCGACGATCTTGTTGTCGGACCAGATTGAGCACGCAATTCGACAGCACGCAATCGACCGAATCGTCCGCGATCAATGGTTGCTCTTCGCGGAGACGCTCCTCGGTGTGCCGGAGGGCGAGGTAACCGGTCGGGTCGTGCACCGGGTGTTCCGCCAATTCGCTGGCCAGCAGATCGAGATCCAAACCGAGGTCTTGAATCAGGCCATACCGGAAGTCGACGTTCGCATATCCAATCCGCTGAGCGACCGTCGGCGCGTGCTTCCTCGCCAATTCGAGCATCTCTCGATTGCAGTCGACTCCGATGACTTTTCCCTCCGCGCCGACGACCTGGGCGGCGATGTAACATAACTTGCCGCCTCCACTGCCCAGATCGAGCACGGTGTCGCCTGGCCGAACATAAGGTGTCGGATCGCCGCAGCCGTAATCACGCTCAATGATTTCTGCTGGAATGAGCTCCAGTAACTCGGTCGAGTATTCCACGGGACAGCAGAGTGCCGGTTCGACAGCCTGAGCGGCTGCGGCATAGCGCTGGTAAACGGACGATTCCGAGCTTTTTGATTCCGTAATCATGAATCCGACTTTCTTTCGGGTGCAACAGACGGCATGGGCTAAGTAATGAGCGATAAATAAGTGTCGGGACCCTTTTGTGCGAAGCACCCGAAGGGCGAGTTCCTCGCAAAAGGGTCCCGACACTTTTTTGTCGCACGGTCCTAAGTCAAGGTTGAGGTGACAGTTCGGTTAACAGGACGGGCCATGCGTCCTGTCCTTACAGTCTTTTCGAATTTTCTGAACCGGATGATCCATCGATTGTTTATACGATATCGCAGACACCCTTTCAGCCGCTGACCGCTAACGCGTTCCCGAGCCGCCCGAGTTGGGGGTTGGTCGGGTTCCCGATCCGCCGGGTGAAGGGGAGCCCTGATAGGCAGATGGCTGCGGGTTCGGGTAAGAGGATGCCGCGGGAGTGAAGTGCCCGGCGGGACGAGGCGGCTGTGCCTGACGGCAACCGGTCACGGAGAAAGCCGCGATGCCGGTCAACGCAGCCAATAGGACGGTGGCAAGAAACGGGCGAGGCATGAGATTCCTTTCAATGATGCGGCGGAAGGCCAAAGACAAAGCATCCGGCTTGTCGGTGTCGGTCGTACAACATGACCGACGATGCGATCTGTGAGATTGCCCACGCTGCGCCCGCGAATTCGCGAAACGCAGTGGGTGCGTTGGTTTGCTGCACTGGTGCCAAATTACAGTTTGCTCGCTGCTGGAAAATCGAGCGGCGTATCGTGAACGTGATTGAATAAATTCGAGTAGGTTGCCAAGCCAATGTAGGCGACCGCTTCGGCGATTTGGCCGTCGCTATAACCTGCCGCTTTCACTCGCGATAGTTCATCGTCCGAGACGAATCCCTTGGTCGCAATCACGCGCCGGATGAATTCCAACAGAGCGGCATGCTTCTGGTCGGGCGATTGGAACTGACGCGCTGCCAGAACATCGCCTTCCGAGATGCCTACTTGCTGTGTCGCAATCATCGTGTGTGCCGACACGCAATAGTGACAGCCGTTCTGTTCGCTGACGGCCAAGTAAACCAGTTCGCGTTCTTCGGGGGACAGTTCTCCCTCGGCCAATGCCGCGGACATCGCTAGATAGGCATTCAGAGCGGCCGAACTGTTGCCCATCCCTTGAAAAATATTGACAACCTTGCCCATCTTCTCGGTTACCGCCGCGTAGGTTTCCTGCACGGCACCTGTGGCTTGATCCGGGGTCACTACATTCAGTCGAGGCATGAAGGTTTTCCTGTTGTGGTTTCGCTTCGGATGTTGAATGGGCTTGGATGCAAACCCCAAGCCCATAGGGGCATCGTATCATCGGATCCGCCTGTGCTAAAGCGATGGGGTTGGAAACGAGTTCGTCGGCGTGGCTACTTACCGACGACTCGCAAGGCTTTTGTGTTCAATGGAGCAATGAGGCTACAGCCCGCCAAGGTTTTTGCTCACCCAGGTTCTGCGACGTTGACGGCGGAGCATCCCGCCATTTCTTCATTGAACGATTAAGCGGCGTGCGGCAAGTGGTCCGCACCCGCATTCCATCGCGTTGCCTCATTTTGAACGGAGTCTTTTCGTAATGAACTTTTCATTTTTCGCCGGTGCATTGGTTGCCTTGGGCGTGGTGGCCGGTTTGTTGATGCCAACGGCCCAGGCGGTGGCGGGCCCGAAAATCACCGTTGGCAAGCACGTGCCGCCCAACGCGCAGGTTTCCATCGATCGCATCGATCATCGGCAATGGGACGCACTGCTGCGTCGGTACGTCGACGCCAAAGGAGACGTGGCCTATGCGCAGTGGAAGCAGTCGGCACAGGATCAGCAGGTGCTTGCGAGCTATCTAGCACAGCTTTCCACGGCCAATCCAGATGCTCAGGCCAGCCCCGCTGCGAAGCTGGCGTTTTGGATCAATGCTTACAACGCCGTGACAGTCCACGGCATTTTGCGTGAGTACCCGACCACCAGTATTCGCAACCACACGGCCAAACTGCTGGGCTATAACATTTGGGACGACCTGTTGCTGACCGTCGGCGGTAAAGCTTACTCGTTGAATCAGATGGAGCATGAGTTGCTGCGGAAGATGGGCGAGCCACGGATTCACTTCGCCATCGTTTGTGCATCGCGCAGTTGTCCGCGGTTGTTGGCCGAAGCTTATGATCCGACCAAGCTCGATGCTCAGTTGACAACCAACACGCAAAACTTCTTCGCCAATCCAGGTAATTTCGCTTTCGATCCCGCGCGGGGAAGCTTTCAGTTGTCATCGATTCTCGACTGGTTTGGCGAAGACTTCGGCAGCGATCAGGCATCGCAGTTGCGGAAAATTGCTCCCTATTTGCCGTCGCGGGCGGCCTATGATGCGGCGATTGCGAACTCCGTGTCGCTCTCGTACTTGAAGTATGATTGGGGCCTTAATGATCAAGCCTCCGCAAATTCTACGAATCGTTAGTTTTGAATCCGTATTGGCATTTTGGGAGTTTAGAGATGGTCAGCCTGTTAAGCAGCGGCGTTCGTGTGGGAGCGTTTGTGTGGTTCGCCGCGAGTGCCGTGGTGGCACAAGAGGCAACGATTGCCACGACGGCCGAGGCGACGAAGCCGCTGCAAGTGGGGCAGGCCATTCCCCGTGTGTCGGTCAAAACGACCGATGGCCAAAATGTCGCTTTGTCGTCACTGCATAAGACGCGGCCCGTGGTGCTGGTGTTCTTTCGCGGTGGGTGGTGTCCGATTTGCACAAGGCACACGCAGCAACTGATGAAGGCTTATCCACGGATCAAAGCGGCCGGTGCGGAATTGGTCGGCATCAGCCCCGACTCGCCGACCAGCTCAAACCAGAATCAAGCCAAGCACAGCATCCCGTTTTCAATCCTGTCCGATGCCGACGCCGCAGCCATGAAAGCCTTTGGGCTGGCCTTTGAGCTCGATGCGGCGACTCTCAAGCGTTATCAGGGATTCGGGATCGATGTCGAGCAAGCTTCGGGATATAAGCATCACGCCCTGCCCATCCCGGCGGTCTACATCGTCGATCGGACGGGCAAAGTCGTTTACGCCCATAGTGACCCAAACTATCGCGAGCGGTTGGAGCCGCAAGCGATTTTGGATCAGCTATCCAAGTTGCCGTCGCCGTAACGCCGGCTAGCGTGAGGTGGCCCGTTCGCTGGTGCGATGCCAAGCGGTTTAGCAAAATTCAGCGGGCATGGTGTGCTGCTTCACAGACAAGGGGCCGCGGAATCGCGATCCTAACTCGCACCGCTTCGATGGATAAGCAAGCGGCCAAGAGGGTCCGTACAAGGAGGTACGATGTCATCCACTGTTGTCAAACCGCAGACTCGGTACTTCGCGACCGTGCCGCCGCAAGAAATTCTGCCGATCGTCAATCGGCGGTATGAGTCGAGCGTCAAGGGAATCTTCGTCATCGGCGACGTAACAGGGTTGCCGTTGGTCAAGATAGCGGCCAATCAAGGCGTCGACGTGATAGCCAAGATGGAGTCCCGAGGACTCTTTCATCGCTCGGACAACGACGATGGTCGGCTCGATCTGGTGATCATCGGAGCCGGACCGGCGGGGCTGTCGGCAGCGATGGAAGCCCACCAGCGGGGCTTGAAGTATGTCTTGCTGGAGCGCAATCGCATGGCGAGTACCGTCCGCAGTTTCCCGCCGGGGAAGATGGTTTACGCCGAACCGCAATTCGTGCGCAACGAAAGCCAAATCGATTTTGATGACGACTTGGACAAAGACGAATTTCTGCGGCGTGTCCAACAAGCGGTCGGGGACAAACAACTGCATGTCAAAGAAGGGGTCGTAGTGGCCCGCGTGCGGAAGGTGAGCGAACGTCAGTTCGAAGTCGAAACGGTCGATGGTAAATCGTTTCCCACGCGACAGGTCTTAGTCGCCATCGGTCGCCAAGGTCAGCCGCGGCTGTTGGAATGCCCAGGCGCTGATGATGCCCACAAAGTGACCTACCGTTTTCATGCGCCGGACGACTATCACGATGCCAATGTCATGGTCGTCGGCGGCGGGAACTCGGCGATCGAAGCGGCGCTGATGCTGATGGCTCACAATCACGTCACGCTGTCGTATCGTGGCGCAGATTTGTTTCGAGCTAAAGAGGAAAACCGTCGGCTGATCGAACAGGCCGAGCGTGATGGAGGCATCACGATTCTCTATAACAGCCAGATTCAAGCGATCCGCGCGCACGAGTTAGACATTGCGGTCGATGGTAAGCAGCGGACGTTGCCCAACGATCATGTCATCGTGCAGATCGGAACCTTGCCGCCGATCGATTTTCTGATGGACATGGGGATGGAGCTCGATGGGATTTGGACCCCCAAGCGGCTCGCATTGTCCATCGTAGGGTTGCTCACGGGATTCTTCATTTACTTCTTCGCCAAGTACTTTGTGTTGCTTCCCGATGCCGCTGGCGATGGCAAGTGGTTGCTCGCCGGATGGCCGGTTTTGCAAAACCCTTTGTTGCTCGGCTCCATCCGTTTTTTGACCGGTTTGGTCTTGCCCGTGGCATGGTTGGCGCTGTTGGGCTGGGAACTGATCAACCACAATATGCGAGCGCGGGGCCACCAGTCGATCCTGCCGGTGCGTTACGCCAAGGGCTGGTTGGTGGTCGGTGCTTTGCTTTATACGTTGTCATTGATCGCGCCGACGGTTGTCACGATCGATCCTTCGCAGGCGGGTGACGGGCCCTATTATGTGCCTGGCTTGGCTTGGCTCTATCGCATCGTGCCGTCTTACTTCAGCAATGCTTACGGGCTGTATTATCTGTTGTACTTTTCCGCCATCGCAGGGTTTGGGCTGTACTGGGCTGTTCGCTCGAACCATCGTTTAATCTGGCGTCGAAACCTGACGATCATTGCCACGCAATGGACGTTGTGGTGGGGGATTCCGACTTTCTTGGCGGTTTATCTGGGGCGGAATCCTTGGACCCCTTTGTTGTCTCGGTCGCTGAACGCATGGCCGCTGAACATGGGCGCCTTTCAGGTCGCGCCGATGGTCGGGCCGGGCGATCCCGTTTGGTGGCACACCGTGGCGATTGTCGGAGTCGTTTGGGCGGCGGTATTGACCTTTATTGTGATCCCGCTGGTCACGATTCGCTGGGGCAAGATTTATTGCTCGTACATTTGTTCCTGCGGCGCGTTGGCGGAAACTGTTGGCAACGGGTTTCGGCATCGCGGTCCGAAAGGCGACACGCCGCGAAAGTGGGAGCGGATTGGATTCGTGTTTATTGGCTTGGCATGCGTGGCGACGATCGCCGACCTGTACGGATTGAAGGGACCGTTGGGGCTGTACAACGTCTGGGTGGGGACCGCCCTGGCTGGCGCTGTCGCGATTGGACTGTATCCGTTCTTGGGACAACGAGTTTGGTGCCGAATGTGGTGTCCACTCGCCTTCTGGATGAATTTTTGGGGCCGCTGGTCGAAGTTCAAAATCACGCCGGAAAAAGGAAAATGCATCGATTGCAATGTTTGTAATCAATATTGCCAAATGGGCATTGACATAAAATCGAAAGCACTCAAAGGTGAGCCGATCACGTTGAAGGACTCGCCTTGCGTCGGCTGCAATGAGTGCATTGTCCGCTGCCCCATGGAAATCTTGCATCTCGGCGACCTCGCGGAGACCAAGCAACCGAAACGCTCACTACCCATCGTTGAACCGGCACGGTTCGGTCCTGCTCGGCCCGACGTCGCTTAGCTCAAGCAAGCAAGGAAGCCAACTCATGACGGCCGCCAAATCTTCGTATTACGGACCCTTTTTCTGGCTCGCCCTGTTGTCGTTCTTTGTACCCATCGTGGTGGCGGCAAAGGCGTTTCAGCAGATCCAGCTCACGACCAAGCCGACGCCTCATCCCGATGCGTCGGGAGTCGATCATGCGTTATGGGATTACTTGCTGAAGACCTACGTGGAAAATGGATTAATCGACTACGACGGACTGAGTCGCGATCATTTATTCCGGACCTACCTGCGGCAGCTTTCCGAAGCCGACCCAGGCAAATTGACCACGTCAGCCGATCAACTGGCGCTGCTCTGCAACGCTTATAACGCGTTCGTGGTCAATGGCGTGTTGACGCATCGTATCCACGGTTCGGTGATGGATTATCAAGTCGATGGGAAAGCATTCTTCGACATTGAAGAGCACATCCTGCATGGTCAAACACTCAGCTTGAATCAATTAGAGCATGATTTGATCCGCAAGCGTTTTCGCGAACCTCGCATTCACGTTGCACTGGTCTGTGCTGCCAAGAGTTGTCCCGCAATCCGGCCGGAGGCTTACTACGGTACCCGATTGGTGACTCAGTTGCAGGATCAAAGTATCCGGTTTGCCAACAGCACAAACTATGTGCGATTCGATACCTCGACCAACACGCTACAGTTGAGTCCGATTCTCGATTGGTATGGAGAGGATTGGCAGGCGGCTGGAGGCTATCTGCCGTGGTTGGCGGCACGGGTCCAAGACGACTCGCTGCGGCAGGCCCTGAAGGACGCCGCGAACGGAGAGGTAGCGGTGACCTTTTTGGACTACGATTGGTCGCTCAATTCGCAGCAAGCGAGTGGTTCGGCAGCGGCCAAACCGCCGGCGAAGCAGGCCGAATTCGGATCGGGGTCCATCCCCAATCAGTGAACTCAACCTGTGACTTGTTTGGCCGTGCGGCAAGGTGCCGAGTCCATCGCGGAGGGGGGCGGTGTTTGGCCTCGCAGCTAGAACGACCACGCCGGAATACACGCAACGGTCCGCCTGCCGTTGCATGCTGTCGAGCGATATTCGAGTGCTGCGTTTCTGGGGTGCAGGGTTACTTGTCATTGCTGAACAAGTAGTCGTCACCCTTGGCCGATTGGTGGCACTCGATGCAGCCTTTGACGCGTCCACTGACTTTCATGTTGTTCATTTCAAACAACGTGCCGTCAGGTTTGTACTTCGCCCAGTACCAGTCGTTGTTGTCTGGGGCGTAGTCTTCCCCAACGCGGTACATCGGCGTAATGGCAACCAGCTCTTTCTGCTCATTGTAATTCTCTTTGACAATGATCGATTTGGCGGGTGGGTCTTCCACGTTGCCGGTTACTTTGTCATTGACATAGACCTTCAGAAACGCGCCGTGCGGAGCGGTGCCTTCGATGAACTCCTCTTCATGGCCGGGCCAACGCGACCACTTTTCTTGATAGTCCGACTCTTGCAGGTAATCCCAGAACTTCTTTGCAAAGGCAGCTTGCTTGGCCTGGTCATCATTTTCTTGAGCTGCCGTTTCTTGCTTGGCGTTGTCTTGGGCGACAGTCGGTAGCATCCCCATTACCAGAGCCAGGGCGAACGCTACGCCGAGCAACACGGCACGGTTTTGAATCGGTCTTGGATGGCGTTGCATCTTGTTTCTCCACAACTAAAAAGAATCGATCTTGAGAGGGCCGTTGGGCGACCTCGCGGCGGAAATCGCACATCCCTGAACCGGCAGATTCAGCAAATCACGTTCCTCACCGTCATCATGCGGCTTGGTGGCGGTCGGTTGTCGGTAAAGGTCATGCGACAGATAGTGTGTCCGCCTGGGCTCACCATCCGCTTGGTGCTCGAAATGGGTTGGCTGGCCAGTCCGTGGATGCCGAGCTGTGGATGCCGAAGGGCGGGCGCCTGTGTGAGCCAGTTCACAGACCTGCCGGCCAGCTCACGCTATGCTTGGGTTTGCCACCATCTGCCTCTAGAGACGATCGAGACTTTTCATGACAGCCGCTATCGGACCGGCCTCTTTGTCCAGGCTTACCGGTGACCAGGGGACATTACTGCAGTCGGTTTACGTCATCATTCCGGCACTCAACGAACAAGGTGCGGTGGCGCTGGTGCTTGGTGATTTACCACAGCTCGGTCGAGTGATCGTGGTAGACAACGGGTCCACCGACGAAACCGCCCGGGTGGCGGCCGATGCAGGTGCGATGGTGGTCGCGGAGCCCAAGCGAGGTTACGGCGCAGCTTGTTTGCGCGGACTTGCCACGATTCGCGAACTTGTCGAAGAGGGCGATCGGGTGCCTCAGGTGGTGGTTTTTCTGGATGCCGACTACAGCGACCATCCGAACCTGCTGCCGCAGCTTGTTGCGCCGATTTTCGCTGGCGAAGCTGACTTTGTGCTCGGTTCTCGATTGCGTGGCGAGCGGGAGAAGGGAGCCATGCCGCCACAAAGCGTGTATGGCAATCGACTGGCCTGCTTTTTGATGCGAGTCTTGTTTGGAGCACACTTTACCGACCTCGGGCCTTTTCGTGCGATCGACTATGCCAAGTTGAGTGCGCTGCAGATGAACGACCCGAATTTTGGCTGGACGATTGAGATGCAGATCAAGGCGACACAGGCCGGTTTACGGCATCTGGAGATTCCCGTTCCCTATCGCAATCGTGTCGGCACCAGCAAGATCAGCGGCACGTTCAGCGGCACCATCAAAGCCGGCACGAAGATTCTCTGGACGGTTGCTAAATACAGGCTGCGAAGGGCGGTTGTGTGACCGAGCGCGTCCGCCGACAGGTAGATCCAAAAACCTCTCCGCTGGCCACAAATCGGCCCTGGCAGGGGTTGGTCGTGGCCGCCGCATTGATGATCGTCGCCTATGCCGCCATCGCCATGTTGAGCTGGCAGTTCGGTTTCGATGATCCTGGTACCGAGCGGCCCATCCTCGCAGTTTTAGCCTTGCTGGCCTTTGTCTTTGGGGTGTACGTCCTCTCGATTCGCTATGCATGGTTCGCCCGCCGCGATCGTCGTACTGTCAAGCTGATCGTTGGTACCGGGATCGTGTTTCGCGTGATCATGTGGTGTTCGTTGCCGATCCAAGAAGTCGACATCTATCGTTACCTGTGGGATGGAGCCGTCACGTCGGCCGGAGTGAGCCCTTTCGCTTACAGTCCGGCACAGGTCCAGCAAGCTCATCTACATTCGACGGACGATCCGGTGCTGCGCCGGCTCGTCGTGCAGCTCGACCAGGAGCCAGCGCTAGCCGAAGTGTTGCAGCATGTGCACTACGCGGAGCTGCCGACAATTTATCCGGCGACCAGCCAAGCGGTCTTTGCTGCAACGCATCTCCTCACACCGTCACAGAGTTCTTTGTTGGCGCGAGTGTTCTTGATGAAGGCGTGGCTGATTGGTTTCGACATCGCCACGCTCTGGGCAGTGATCGGAATTTTACGGCTGTGCGGTCGACCAGATGCACTGTGTATCTTGTACGCATGGTGCCCGCTCTTGATGAAAGAAGTTGCCAACAGTGGGCATCTCGATGCGATCGCTGTCTTTCTAACCACAGTGGTGGTCTATCTGGCGGTGCGCCTGATCACTCGAACTCGCGATGGTGCTTCACCGCACTACCATACAAGTCTTTACCTTGCCGGGATGGCTGCGCTGTTGGCGTTCGCCGTAGGAGCCAAGCTGTATCCGGTTGTGCTGGCACCGCTGCTGTTTTTCTTGGTTGTCAGGCGGTTCGGAGGACTGCATTTACCACTTCCCGTTGCGGTTTTTACAGGCCTGACGGGCTTGCTGTTCTGGCCGATGTTGCCTCACGCACCGACAACCGCGGTGGCGGGAAATGTGATGACACAGTCGTCGACCGTCACGGTCGACCTGCGACCACCCGTTCAAGTCGACAGTTCCGTAGCGCCGCCGGTCAATGACCCGAGCCTGGGGATGACGACGTTCCTGAAGCATTGGGAGATGAACGATTTTCTGTTTCTAATTCTGATCGAAAACCTGAAGCAAACCGGTCCGGCGCGACCCGATCGGACGGCTTGGTTCTCAATCATGCCGGAATCGTTCCGTCGTGTTCTCCACCAGCAGGTGGTCGTTCATTGGGGAATCTCGCCAGCCGATGTCCCCTTTCGAGTTTCTCGCGCGGTAACCGGCATCGTGTTTTTTCTCGTTGCCGTCACGTTGGCTTGGCGGCTTGCCCCGGACGCGAGCGGCGACCGATTCTGTGAGCTGGCGTTTCTCACGATCGCTTGGTTTTGGTTGCTGTGTCCGACACAAAATCCTTGGTATTGGACATGGGCCATGCCGCTGTTGCCGTTTGTTCGCGGTCGAGCCTGGGTAGCCGTCAGCGGTTTGGTGTTCCTGTACTACTTGCGATTTTGGTTTGGCTATCACTACCCCGACCCAGGGCAAGTTCCCGAACGAGGAATCTTGGGAACCGATTACAGCGGGCATGCGTTTTTTGATTTTGTCGTCACGTGGGTCGAATTTGCACCCTGGTTTGCCTTCCTTTGGTGGGACCGTCATCGAATCGGTTCGAGAACTGGTCGTGCCGAGGGCAGCGCCGACGGGGCACACCCTGACGAAGCATCACTGCAGGTTGATAGTGCGGTGAACGCTTTGTGATAGCCGTTGCGAGTCGGTTAGCACGATTCTTCTGCGGCCGATCTCGATGAAGCCTTCGGCCTTTAATTGTCCCAGCAACAGGGTGACCGTCTCGCGAGTGCTGCCGATCAGGTTTGCCAGTTCTTGATGAGCCAACTTGATTCGTAGGCGGACGCCGTCGTCGGCAAACGTTCCAAATTGTTCGGCCAGATCAAGCAGCAAGTGAATCAGGCGATCCCGATTGGAAAGAAACAGCAGATTCTTCAGGCGACGCTCGATCCGATGTCGCCGGAGTCCGACCAGTTTCGTGATGGCCAACGCCACATCGCTATGAGCGGCCATCAAGTCTTGCAAGGTATCCGCGGGGATCATCACCACCGTGGCAGCTTCGACCGTTTCGACATATTCTTCGCGTGCAGCATCCGCAAAAATGGCCAGTTCGCCGAACAGTTCACCCGGTTCGACAAACGCCAGGATCGATTGCTTGCCGTCGGCCGTGAGGTTGCAAACCTTGACGAGACCCTTGACGAGTAAAAACACACTGTCGGCTTTCTCGCTGGGCAAGTAGATGGGGCAGCGAGCAGGAAACGTTCGCGAACGGCTACGCATCTCAAGTCGCTGGATCTCCTCCGGCAGTAACCTGCCAAAGAGGTCACAGCCTTTTAGGTGCCATAGTTTTTCCTTCACGCTCGCTACCTTTCCCGTTTGTTCGACACACATCCAATCCGCCTCCATCATGCCGCGGCGCATGGGAGCAGTTGCTCATGCTTTTCTCCCCTAGAGACCTGCCTCCCGATTGCGCGTCCACGAAACAATGAAATTCTTTTCGGACAGGACCTAGAGGACGCCGATGCGTGGAATTCCTTACAGGCAAAGTGGGCAGGGAGACAGGGTGCACTGAATTACTCAGGGCACTGAATTACTCAGGGCACTGAATTACTCAGGGGCGCTGCCCGGTCGGACGGCGTACTTCTGCGGATTTGCCATGAACATGTTCCGTTGTTTCTCCCCAGGAAACAGGTAACGCTGGCCTTGGTAGACCGTCGCAAACTCTGGCTTGCCCTGCACGTCCTGTTGCATTTCGACCCGGCAGACAGTGCACTTGCCGCCAAGAGCCAGGTCTAACTGGGCGTACTTTTCCGGGTTGCTGCGAAACTCCTGTTTCTGCTTTTCGCTGGGAAACAAAAACAGTCGATTCTGGTACAGCGTTGGGAACTGGACCGTGCCGGGAACACGCTGCCCCATGTTAACGGCGCAGACGGTGCAGTCGCCGTGGAATGCGGGCACATACTTGGCGGGGTTAGCGACGAACATCTGCTTTTGCTCTTCACCGGGGAACAGATACGTTTTGCCGTCGAAGGTGACTTGGTGCTGCGGATTCCCGGCAACCCACTTTTTCATTTCGATGACGCACACGGGGCAGTAACCTTGAAGGGCCACCGCATTGGCAGCGGCCTTCGTTTGACTGCCCGGTTGAGTCTTGCTTTGGCTGCCTGGTTGAGCCGTTTGCGTGGCCCGCCTTTGAGGCTGGGCGGCACGCGTGCCTGATTGCGCAAAGGTGTGTTGGGTGGAGGCTGCCAGGCCAAGCAGCACAGCCAGGGCGAGCATTCGTGCGGAGAGCGATGTGGAATAAGGCATGAGGAAATCTCCTGTGAGGGATGGCCAGAGCATGGCGGATAACCATGCAAGAGAACCGATGGGCTTGCCGAAAAGAACCTCTGCAAGGCACGATCGGCCCAGACGCGGAGGTCGCGAATATCCAGAAATGGTCAACTCGGAACACACTCCGCCAGTTCACTAGCTTTCAGACACTGCGATTCGTGGCAATGCGATCCGTGGCCTGAGCTGAAGCTTTCCGCGATCGCTAGGGGAGCCGCGCCTCGATGACGCGCTGAATGCGTTGGCGAGCCGCTGCGGAAAGTTTCACCGACGACGGCTGGTTTTCGACTGGGGCCGTGTCACGCGTTTGCCGATGAAGGTGCACTAAATCACGCCGAAAGGCGGAGCACAATCGGCACATTTTCAAATGCATCCACAACCGCACACGCTGCCGCCAGGGAAGTTGGTGGTCCAGCGATTCGGAAACAAGTCTCGAGATCTCTTTGCAGCGAAGCATGGTTGGGAACCGGATTAACCGCGCTCCTGATTCCAGCGGGTTTTCATGCAATGGGCCAAACGCAAACGGGCGCGATGGAGCAAGACCCACAGATTAGACGGAGTAATGAGCAACTCCTTACAAATTTCCGCGGTCTTCAAATCATCGATTTCTCGCAGCGTAAAGGCATCGGCCTGATTGGCAGGCAGGCCGCGCAGGCAACGCTGCAAGATCGACCAAAATTCCTCTCGCTCCAGCGAATCGAGCGGTTGCAGTAGCGTTGACCGAACATCCGCCTTCCAGTTTCCCTTACGGTCGAAAAGCGGATCGATCGAATCGCCTGCCGCTTCCTCGGTCAGCACCACGACGCGTCGGCGAGCACGGATCAAATCAATGATTTTGCGTTTGAGAATCCCCAGCAACCAACCACGCTCGGAGCCTTGCCCCGAAAATTGACTGACATGTTCCAGCCCGGCCAAGAACGTTTGTTGGACAACCTCCTCGGCCGCTTCGGCATCTCGCAGACGCGACAACGCATATCGGTAGAGCGCATCACCATGCTCGCCAACCCAAGCGGCTGGGCGGAGTGCGGAGCTGTCGTCTATATCCACCGGAACGTCCATCGGTCTCCCAGACTTGTGAAGTTTCCGCTTAGCAATGAGCGATAAGTAAGTGTCGGGGACCTTTTGTGCGAAGCACCCGAAGGGCGAGTTCCTCGCAAAAGGTACCCAACACTTTTTTGTCGCACAATCCTTAACGAACCACCAGTAGACTGGAAGTCGGCCCGCGCCTAATGTGAGGTAACTCACACAGGGGTTGGATCGGGAACAGTTTGTCGCAAAAATTCCTCCAGCTCTCGGTCCAGTGCGTTGCCCCAGTAGGCGAGGTACTCTTCGCGCGTCTTGGCCGAACCGGACGGTTCGATCTCTGGGACCAGATGCCGCAGCGCCGCCAGCAAAGAAGCGTACGGGCGGTAACCGGTGAGGGAGAGTCCGCGATCTTCTCCCGCCCGCCGCAGGATCAGCGTGGGATAGCGGCCGATTCCTAGATACCGCGCCAGCCGCAGGTCCTCGCGAAACGCCTCCAGCGACGTGGCGCCCTCGAAATCGACGGCAAACCGCCGAGCATCAAAGTCGCCGGCGGTTTCTTCTTCAAACGCTTCCGCAATCGCCAATAAGGTTGCCGAGCGAGCAATGTTTTGCCGGCGCAGCATCACCGCTTCACGCAATCGCCGAAGAAACCTTTCGGCCCCTTCCAGCGATTGCAATTCGGCTGCTTTAAAGGCCGCGCAGGCTGGATAGGAAGAACCAGGGGGGTCTTCCAACCAGATCCGATGCTCCAGCGGCATTCCGGACAGTTCTCTCGCTTGAAACCAGAGCGGCCCCATTTGCGCGGGGCGATGGATCGAATGCAGCGGATCGTCATAGGAATCCCAGTCGGGGATCAAGCCGCCCATTCGATAACGCCACGTCAGTTGCTTGCCGAACTCCAGTCGCAGCTTGCGCCACTGTGGTTCCAATGCCCAGCTCCAACAGCACAGCGGGTCGGTGAAGTACTCGACTTCGATCCGACCTGGCGGTGCCGGTTCGTTGTTCGTGACGGTCACGACCGTGCCTGCTTTGGGCTGGCGAGATCCTCTTGCGGATAACGAGACCACCGGTTCTCTCCGCTGGGAAGGGCGCCTTGTACTTCGCTGCTGCGTTGTTTGCCCAGTTCGTGGTCCAGTTTCGAAACCTCTTTTTCGCTACGTCGGTTTCCGGGATTACTATCCTTGGTTTCGCCTTGCGTCTTGATCACATGGCGGATGGGATCGTCAATGTAGACCCACTCTTCTCCCGCCTCCCAAGGACCTTGTCCCTGATTCCAGGGTCCGCGCGCACTCGCACCGTTGGACATGTTGAAGTAGGTGTGCGTATGGTGTGGGTCGCCCTGCAGAACTCCCGGTGGGAAATTGGGTTGGATTGTTTCCAATGCAGCGCCAAACATCTGGAAGTGCGCGATCTCACGCGTCATCAGAAACCGCAGCGTGTCTTTAATATGCGGATCATCGGTGAACTGCAATAAGTATTCGTACACGATCTTGGCACGCGATTCCGCGGCGATATTTGAGCGGAGATCGACCGTCAGATCGCCATTGGCATTGGCATAGCTACCGGACCAAGGGACGCCCTGGCTGTTTGTCAGCGTCGGACCTCCGCCCGATTGCACCAAAAACTCCGGGTTGCTCATTGCATCATGAATCATGGTCTCTTTTTCCTCCTTGCCCTTCATCAGGCGGGTCAAGAAGTTTTCGTCAGCGGCATTTTTTAATTCACCATTGACGCCGTTAAGCAGCATCGTGATTGTCGCTCCGACGATCTCGAGATGGCTGAATTCCTCCGTCGCTATGTCCATCAACAGGTCGTACTTCTCCGGGTATGGCTGACGTGCCGCGAAGGCTTGGACGAAGTATTGCATGGCGGCCTTCAACTCGCCATTGCCGCCACCAAATTGCTCGAGCAACAAGCTGGCAAAGCGAGGGTCGGGACCCGAAACGCGAGCATCAAATTGCAGTTCTTTGACGTGGTGAAACATGGTTCTGTCCTCTGAAGGTTAGCGGCACCGCGATAGCTTTCCTGACAGCGAACACAGCGTCTTGTAAGCGAAGCAGATTGCTGTCTGAGAGGAACCCGGTGCTGGGGAAAACTTCGGTCGACGTATCACCCGCACCGCTGCACCGCCGTTGGCCAGTCGTTGCGAGACCACTTCCAATCCTTCGCAACTGGCATGCCGTGGTGACGCTGCCCGCACTCGTTCAAAGCTGCGTGCGTAGCAGCGAGGCCGCTCCATCGACAAGTCGCTGTGCAACAGGACGCTTTTTCCAATCGGCGAGGGTGATCTCCGCCGCATGCTGCTTGTCGTTCGTAAACGCATCGACATGCTGCCGCGCGAATTGATGATCGCGTACCACTAAATAAATTTCATCGTTTCGGTAGAGCGACCGAAAATCCAAGTTGGCCGATCCCGCGACAACCCATTGGTCGTCCACCACCATCGCTTTGACATGCAGCATGGTCGGTTGGTATTCATAAATGCGCACCCCTGCTTGCAATAGCCTTTTCCAGCTCATCCGACTGGCACGACGAACGACGCCGATGTCGATGTGCTTTCCGGGCAGCAAGATCTCGACTTCCACGCCGCGCTCCGCAGCCTCGACCAAAGCATGGCGAAGATGCTTGTCAGCAATGAAATAAGCTTGTTCGATGCGAATCGTCGCGTTCGCGCCCGCGACAAGCATCAAGATCAATAATCGACCACTGGTGGCACGTTCCGTTGGCGAGCTGCACAAGATCCCCGCGAGGTGCTTGCCTCTCGATTCCAGGTCAGGAAAGTAGTCGTCTCCTACCAAGATGTTGCCTGACGTCTTCAGCCAGTTATCGAGAAAGGCGGCTTGGATATCACCGACGACCGGGCCGTGTACTTCATAGTGGTTGTCTCGCCAATTGTCGGTCGACTCGCCATCTCCACTCCACTTATCTCCAAAACCGATGCCGCCGGTGAAGGCGACGCGACCATCGATCACCAGCTCGCGACGATGCGTCCGATGGTTTAATAAATGCATGCCTCCGAATCTTGGGGAGTGGTAGCGATGGACTTCAACACCGGCCGCTTCCATCGATTTCAAGGATTCACGGTCCATGCTGAGGGAACCCACCCAGTCCAACACCACATGGACCCGCACGCCCTCATTTGCCTTGTCCGCCAGCAAACGTGCAAAGTGGCGACCCACCTTTCCCGACCAGTACACATAATTTTCAAACGTCACCGACTGCTCGGCACCTTGAACCGCGTCAAACATCGCTGGAAAGGCTTCTTGTCCGTTGAGCAACAGTCGGATCTGATTGCCGCTGCGAAGCTGCAGGCTCGTTAAACCTTTCATCAGTCGCAGAAAATCGGACGAGTCTAAGGCCGGGACTTTCGATATTTCGTATTCGATTCCCCGCTGCACCATGACTAGATTGGCGACGATGACGGCGACAAACGCCGCAGCGAGCGCCGCACCGGCAGCAAGCAGCAAATCGGTCCACATACCGTTCCTCGAATGCCCTCGCAGTCAGGCGACTCCACGTAAAAGACAATCCGGCTGGTAATGCAAGAACCATTCCACTGCTTACTGCTCGGTTTGCTTACTGCTCGGTGCTCGATTTGCTTTCAGGCTGGTCGCTATCGATTTTGCCAACGTTTTGATCTGGTCCACCCACGGCGTCACGTCACCTTCGACGCACGCGCGCTCTCGAGAGGTGTTTCGTCAATCATGGTCCCATGGTCACGAAACACGAGCTTGGGTCGGAGGTCCGTCCACGCTCACCAATAGAATCAACTCCAAAACGAATCCCGACGACAAGCCCAACAGTACCAACAAGCAATCAAACCACATTCGCCCGCTTGGTGAATAATGTGGGACTCAGGACGCTATGCACGGATCGCACCCTCAAAATCCTGTTGGATAGGTTTCCGGCAGATCCCCCTCATGGCGAATGTGCACGTCGTGCAGCGGACGTAACGCTTCGGTTTGCTCCAGGTACAGCAGCGCGTCGTAACGTTGTCCCAATACCGTGGGCACATAGTTCCCCAGATGTTCGTACTGCGGATGGTAAACGACTCCGATCGCTCGATGCCCGCGCTCTTCCAGCAGTGCCTGGCTGGCGGCCAATTCATTGGACAGCAGTAAGCGGTTATCTCCGCAAGCCTGATGCAAGACGTCTTCCCAGCTTCCAGAGCGCGCCCCGGGAACACGCATCCGTTCCATGGGGGCTTCCCAAGCGTCGGCAGCGATGACGCTCCCGCGGTGCGAGCTGAATCCGACCAGCACGACGTCTTGAGGTGTGTTCTGTTCCCGCACTAACTGACCGACATTGACCATGCCGTCGTCGGTCATGTCGGTGAACCGTGCGTCACCAATGTGAGTGTTATGTTCCCAGACGATCGTCTTGGCTTGCGGGCCGTGATGATGCATCAAGCGTTGCAGCGTTTGAACCATGTGCTGGTCGCGGACGTTCCATGAATCGGGGCCGCCGTGCACCATTGTGCGATAATAATTTTCGGCGTTCTTGACAACGATCGCGTTTTGTTCCGCATTAAAATTTGCTTCCCGTTCATCGGTCGCAAGGGGACGCGATTCGCGACGCAGTCGGGTCAGCAGTTCGATGACAGGTTGTTCGCACGATTTTCCTACCCAGCGCGTGGCTCTTGCGTAGGCTTGCACGTCTTCGCCGTACGGTTCGAAGCATTGAAACGCCCTGCGTGCTGCCGGCAGCGCGTCAGGATCGTGTTTCGCCAAATAGCCCAGAACGTGGTAGAGCGAATCCCAAAGACTATAGACGTCTAGCCCAAAAAAGCCGACTCGCTGCGGGCCGGCTTGTTGTTCATTGTGGACGCGCAGCCATTCGACCAGTTCGACGATTTCTTCATTGGCCCACATCCAGGTCGGCCAGCGCTCAAACGCGCGCAGCACTTCATGAGCGCTGTCGCCATCGTCATCGAAACCCTTCACGTAGCGATTGACGCGGTAGCAATCGGGCCAGTCGCCTTCGACCGCGAGGAAGGAGAATCCCCGTTCTTCGATCAGACGCCGAGTGAGCGATGCACGCCACGAATAGAATTCATGCGTTCCATGGGAGGCTTCTCCCAGCAACACGTAAGACGCATCCCCGATACGTTCCATCAGCGGGTCAAGATCGGAGGAGGCTTGCAGTGGGTGTGACTGGGCTCGGATCGTTTTCAACAGTTCGGAATCGACGGGCGGTTCGGCATGGGCCAGACGTCGGCTGCGCTTGACCATGGTAGGTCTCCAGCTAGTGAGCACGAAGCGGACACTTTTTCAACAATATTGGTCGTTCATGATCGGTTCGTTGCATCCAGATAACGAGCGAACCAATCGATGGCTAATTGGCAGACTTCATCCTGCTTGCCCGGCTCTTCGAACAGGTAAGACGCGCCACAGACCACGGCCAACTGTTTGACCGAAGCTCCCAAGTGTTCCATCGAGTCTTCGTTGGTTTGAAGGCCGGGCAGATCCTTTGCCCCGACGATCAGCAAGGTCGGCGCCTGAACCAACGGCAATGCGTCTTCTGCTAAATCGGGTTGGCCACTGCGTAGCACGACGGCGCCGACGCGTGTCCGGTGTTTTACCGCTGCCACCAAGGCAGCGCCGCCACTGGCACCGCTGGCGAAATAACCGATCGGCAGATCGCTTGTTCGACTGTCGGAGGTCAACCAGCGGGTAACTTTGCACAACCGTTCTGCCAACAGTCCGATATCGAATCGAAGGTGCGTGTTCTGCTGATCGATCGCTTCTTCATCCTCTGTCAGTAGGTCGACCAGTAACGTCGCCATTCCGGCGGTGGCGAACTCCGCCGCAACGCGGTGGTTGCGAGGGTTGTGGCGACCGCTCGAGGCACCATGTGCGTACAGCACAACGCCGTCGGCATTCCGGGGAAAAATCAACCGACCCTCCAAAGTGACTTGGCCGCAATCGATGGAGACAAGTGTCTCGGCCGGTAACGAAGTGGGAGGGGGCACCTGGTCGGGCATAGCGATTTTATTAGCCACGAGAGTTCCTTTTTATGCTTAGTTACGCTTGATTTCACAAGCGAGTTTAGGCAGTGCAGGCTTTGCCAGTGGCAGGACTGCCGTTAGTAACCGTTCATCTATGCTGCACATCTCACGCCGTTCCCCTAACTTCTGGTGGGCTTTTTGAGCAGCAGCGAGGCGTTGCTCGGCTGGTGGGGGCGGTCGCGGTGGCTAGCCCCCTTTCGCAAAATTTGGTTGTGATGAGGGCTTGGCTGCCGTTACAATCAGCTTCCATAACCGCTGCGATTTGTTTGCCGGAGCAGGGTCGTCCCCCCCCAGGGCCCTGCCGGAACCGGGTTCCGACCCACCTATGATACGCACCGGAACCCCACCTCCCACACACGCCGTGTCCTACCTGTTCCTTGCACGTCCCCGGGCGCGCGAGTCCTGCCTTGCAAGAGTCTGAAGATATGAATTTGACGCTGGCTCGTATTGTTCCACTCTTCTTCAGCATGTGGCTGTCCATTCAATGCGTCTTCGCCGGTGAATCCGACAGGGCATTAGCCGAGCAAATTGATCAGCATGTCGATGCGCAGCTGGTCGCCGCCAAGGTCTCTCCCGTCGCGACACTCGGAGATGCCGCTTTTGTCCGTCGCCTGTTCTTGGATCTGACGGGCCGCGTTCCAACGCGACAGGAATGGCAAGACTTTCAGCAACGCGAGGATGCGAACAAACGCCTGCTATTGGTCGATCGTTTGCTCGACAGCCCTGACTTTGCGTTCCAGCTTCGCAACGAGCTGGACATGATGTTGCTTGCTCGCAAGACCCACAATGATGCATGGCGTGAGTACCTGTTAGCAGCCTGCCGCGAGAATCGTTCCTGGGATCAGCTGTTCCAAGAAATTTTGCTGCCCGAATACAAGCTGCCTGACCAGCCCGGGCCGGCCGCTTTCATTCGCGAACGCGTGCAGGATCTAGATGAATTGACGAATGAAACGAGCTCGCTGTTGTTTGGTGTGAACATCGCGTGTGCGAAGTGCCACGACCACCCTTTGGTCTACGACTGGGAACAGCAGCACTACTTCGGTATGGCGATGTTTTTCAAACGCACCTACCGTACGCGAAATGGATTGGTTGCGGAGCGTCCTGAAGGGCAGATGAAGTTCACCAATATCATCGAGGAAGAAAAGCAAGCGGAGTTTATGTTCCTGACCGGGGCAAAAGTGGATGAGCCCGAAGGAAATCTTTCCAAGGAAGAGCTGAAACGGATTGAAGAGCTCGTTCGGAAAGCTGAAAAGGATGGCAAAGCCGAACTGCCGCCATTGCCCGAGTTCAGTCCTCGCAAGGAGTTTGTCGCGTTGGCTGTCGATTCGGCGGAGGCGAATTACTTTACTCGAAATATCGTCAATCGGATGTGGGCGCGTCTGATGGGGCGTGGACTGGTGCACCCGCTCGACCAAATGCACTCCGAAAACGCTGCCAGTCACCCTGAGTTGCTCGATGCCTTGGCAGCCGATTTTGCCCAACACGGTTTCGACTTGAAGCGATTGATTCGCGGCATCGTGCTGAGTGAGGCCTATCAGCGGTCGAGCCAATGGAGCAGTGAAGAGCTGCCCCCAGCGCCGGAGTTGTATGCCGTGGCGGTTCCGCGGCCGCTCTCACCATGGCAGCTATCGTTGTCGTTGCTGGTGGCTAGTCGCAATCCCGAGACGCTGCCGGGACTGGACAAACCAGACGACTGGGAGCAGCAACGGCAGCAGTTCGAATCGCAGGCAAACGGCATGGCGCGCCGGCTGGAGATTCCCGACGATGGCTTTCAAGTGAGTGCGGAAGAGGCGTTGTTTTTTAATAACTCTGCGCAGGTCGAGAACGACTATTTGCGGGACTCGGGGAATCGCTTGGTGGGTTATCTGAAGACGATTGAGGATCCCGAAAGCCTGATTCACGCAGCCTTTGTTACTGTTTTGACGCGTCCACCGAGTGATCAAGAGCTGCAGGCCATGCTGCAGTACATCAGGGCTCGCGAGGATCGCCGCGTTGAATCACTGCAGCAGGTGGTTTGGGCACTGCTGGCTTCGCCGGAATTCCGCTTTAACCACTGACGTCGAACCCGACTCGACAAACCGAACCGAATGAAACGACCATTCCGAATCGACTCCACTAATTGGTGTCTAATTTCCGAGGCCCTTGTATGACTGACTCCCATTTCTGCGGATCTCCCGAGCACCGTATCAGCCGTCGTGGTTGGTTGGGCACGACCGCGGCCGCCGGCACCGCGCTGGCAGCCGACATGACGTTTCTGGATGTGTTGCAATCTCCTGCCTTGGCCAGCGAACTTCAGACGCGCCAAAAACGCGTCATTCTGTTGTGGCTGGCCGGTGGTGCCAGTCAATTCGAGACTTGGGATCCCAAACCAGGTCGACCGACGGGCGGACCGTTTGCCAAAATTCAAACGAGTGTTCCCGGCATCGAGATCAGCGAGCTGATGCCCAAGATGTCGACTCGTCTACACCAGCACACTTCGCTGATTCGCTCTCTGAATACGCGGATCGCCGATCACGGCACGGCTTATAACTTGATGTTGACCGGTCGCGTCGGAGAACCGGGGGTGGACTTTCCCGACATGGGAGCGGTGTTGGCTCACGAACTCGGCCAGATCGATAGTGAAGTCCCCGATTACGTTTCGATGTATACGTCGACCGAAGGAAGACGCAAGGGAAAGGCGGGGTTTCTAGGAGCGCGATACAATCCAATGTTCCTAACCGATCAGATGACGCCGGAGAATATCGGCAAGCTCGATTCGATCAGTTCCGTCGATCATCGTGATCGTGCCGCTTTGCGTCAGTTGCTTGCGAAACGTTTTTCCAGTGACCGACCTTCGCCCTCGGTGGCCAGTCATAACACGGCTTATGAACGTGTCCGCGGTTTGATGGCCAGTGAAAAACTATTCGACATCGATCAAGAGCCCCGCTCGGTTCGCAATGCTTACGGTCCGACTCAGTTCGGCGAGCAATGCCTGATCGCACGCCGCTTGGTCGAAGCGGGGGTCCCGTTCGTGAAGGTCGCCAGGGCTTGGTGGGACAGCCACGGCCAGAACTTCGAGACTCATCTCGAGCTGTGTGCCGACCTTGATCATTGCATGTCTGCCCTGTTAGACGACCTGCAGCAACGCGGCATGCTGGAAGATACGCTGGTCATCACCTTGGGTGAATTCGGGCGAACGCCAAACATTAATGGCAGTTTAGGGCGAGACCATTTCGCCCGCGCATGGAGCTGCTCGCTGAGCGGTTGTGGGATCAAGCCGGGCACCGTGTATGGCAAGACCGACGAAGATGGGAACACCGTCGTCGATGGTGAAATCGGCGCTGGGGACTTATTTGCAACAATCTTCAAAGCCCTCGGGATCGATTACCACAAAGAGTACATGCTCGGCAGTCGACCGATTCCGATCGCCGATTTTGGTGCCAAACCGGTCGAAGAAATCCTTGCCTAATTTGAATCCTACTGGACTCCGAAAATGCCCGATCCGAAACAACTCAAACGGACGCATGCTTGGCGAACGCCAAACATTCTTTTTTCGCTGACACGTGTACCGGACAGCGAGCGTGTGATCGTGGGAAGTTCCGACTTTCAAATCAATGAACTCGATCTGGCGGTCGAGAAACCCGAACCGATCCCGTTTGTCGGGTCAGGCCACACCAGTTACGTCACCGGCCTTGCCCTGCTGGGCGACACACTGGTTTCGGCTGCCTATGACGGGCAACTGTTGTTTTGGAGCCGGGAAACTCGCGAGCAGCAGAAAGCGGTCGCGGCACACCAAAAATGGATTCGCCAACTGGTGGCCTCCCCCGACGGCCAGCGGGTCTACACCGTCGCCGATGACATGCTGTGCAAGGCCTGGAATGTTGGTAGCGGCGAGGCGATCGCCACGTTCACCGGTCACGAACTGCTGACACCGCAGGGCTATCCATCAATGTTGTATGCCGTGGCCGTCTCCGCCGATGGCAAACACCTGGCAACTGGCGACCGAGTGGGGCATGTTGCGATTTGGGACACCGAATCGTTTGAGCAGATTGCGGAATTGGAAACGCCCGGCATGTATACCTGGGACCCTAAGCAACGTCGGCACTCGACCGGTGGCATCCGCAGTCTGGCCTTTTCGCCCGACGGCAAGCAGTTGGCCGTTGGGGGTGTTGGACGCATCGGTAACATCGACCACCTCGACGGTCCCGCACGATTGGAGATCTTTGACTGGCAGGCGGGGCAGCGATTGCACGAGCTGGAAAACAGCAAACGCAAAGGCTTGATTGAAAAGATCATTTGGTCGCCCGCTGCCGATTGGATTTTGACGATGGGCGGAGACCACAAAGGCTTCTTGACTTTCTTCGACTTGCAGTCCGGGGAGTTGCTGCATCAAGACGGTAACGATGGGCACATCCATGATGGCGTTGCCGATGATGCTTGTGAAAACATCTATGTCGCGGCGCACCAACGACTGGAGCGTTGGACCATTGCTAACAGCTAATTAACGAAAGTCGTTCGGGAATCGACGAACTGTTCGTCGGTCCGTCAGCGGCTTAAGTAATGAGCGATAAATAAGTGTCGGGTACCTTTTGTGCGAAGCACCCGACGGGCGAGTTCCTCGCAAAAGGTACCCGACACTTTTTTGTCGCACGATCCTAAGTGAATCCTCAATTGATGGAAACCGTTTGATGAGCGCGCGGATTGGCATCTTGGTTTGTTGCTTGGCATGGCTGTACCCCTGTCTGGTCAGCGCCGAAGATCGACCCAACATCATTTATGTAATGACCGACGATCTCGGTTACGGAGATCTGGGATGCTACGGACAACCGGTCATCCAAACTCCGAACTTGGATCGAATGGCCGCCGAAGGCCTTCGGTTCACCGATCACTACGCCGGGCACACCGTCTGTCGACCGTCGCGTTTGACACTTTGGATGGGCCAGCACGTCGGGCACACCGGACTGCAAGGTAATCGGTCGCGCAGTTTGACCGGAATGGAAGCAACGGTGGCTAAACGCTTGCAGGCAGTGGGCTATGCGACCGGTGGCGTCGGCAAATGGGCGCTCGGAAATGTGAACCAGCCAGCGGAGATCGACAACGCGGGGCATCCCAATCAAAACGGCTTTGATTTTTGGTTCGGCTATATGAATCAAGGCAATGCTCATAATTACTATCCGCCGTTTCTATGGCGAAACGCCACACAGGTTCCACTGTCGGGCAACGTCTTGATGGAGGCTCCGAATGCTCGCGGAAGAGTGTCCAAGGAAAAGGAGACCTATTCGCACGACATGATCACCGACGAAGCGTTCGGCTTCATTCGTGAGCACCAAGCCGAACCGTTTCTGCTGCACATTCACTGGACCATTCCGCACGCCAACAACGAAGCCGGGCGGGTACTCAAGGATGGTATGGAGGTACCCGACTACGGAATATACGCCGATCGCTCCTGGCCCAATCCGGAGAAAGGTTTTGCGGCGATGGTCTCTTACATGGATCGTGACATGGGGCGTTTGATGGAACTCCTCGACGAGCTGAATCTGGCTCACAAAACGCTTGTGCTGTTCACCTCTGACAACGGACCGCACCGCGAGGGAAATCACGACCACGAGTTCTTCGATTCCAATGGCCCACTGCGTGGTTACAAGCGATCGATGCACGACGGGGGCATTCGCGTGCCAATGATCGCACGCTGGCCCGGCAAAATCGCGGCGGGAACGAAGACCGATCTTCCGTCCGCCAGTTGGGACTTTCTGCCAACCGCCTGTGAATTAGCCGGTGCGGCGATTCCGGACGCATCGGCTGGTGTGGATGGAATCAGCTATCTGCCGACCTTGCTCGGCGATGCAAAGCGTCAAGCCAAGCACGAATATTTGTACTGGGCAAGTGACGAAGGGGAAACGTCGGTCGGAGTTCGCCAGGGATCATGGAAGCTTGTGAAGTACAAGCCCAGGAAGAAAGCAAAAGGGGGTTCCGAGAGGCAAACCGCGGAAGATTGGCGGCTCTACGACCTCAGCGAGGATCTAGGTGAAGACCACGACGTTGCTACAGAACATCCGGAAATCGTCGAATCTCTCTTGTCGCTGCTGCGTCGCGACAATCTCTACCCAACGCGATGAGCGTGTGAGAGTCCTTGTCGGTTTCTTTTCAGGCGGGTTGCGGTTTCTGATAAAGGGACGCACACGCTTGCTGGAAATCAAAGCCTGTTTGCATCTGGAGCCGCGGAGATTAGGGCACCAACGCCGAAGGCGTTGAAAATCGTTTATTCCCCATCCCGGTTCGGTTACACTGAATAACCCTCCGCGTCGTCTGTTGCCTGACGCCTGACGCCTCTTCAAATCTCCTCGACCAATCGGTGAACATGACACGCTATCCGTTTCTCGCTGCCCTCGTATTCACGCTGGCTTTCGCCTGTTTCAGTGCAGCCGACGACGACCGTCCGCATATCATCTTGGTGATGGCCGACGACCACGGTTACGGTGACTGTGGGTTTACCGGACACCCATTCGTGAAAACGCCTCATCTCGATGCGATGTCGAAAGCAGGTGTCGTGTTGAATCGTTTCTATGCCAGCGCGCCGGTCTGTTCGCCGACGCGTGCGAGCGTCATGACCGGCCGGCATCCCTTTCGCGTCAACGTACCCAATCATGGTCATTACCTGCGACCGCAGGAAACAACGCTTGCCGAAGCCTTGGGACAGGCAGGCTATGTGACTGGTCATTTCGGCAAGTGGCATATCGGTTCCGTTCAGCCCAACAGCCCCACAAACCCGGGCGGTGCGGGGTTCGATGAGTGGCTTTCGGGGCTGAACTTTTTTGACAACGATCCTTACCTCAGTCGGAATGGGAGCTATGAACATCTGTCGGGACCAGGGTCGGTCATCACCATGGATGCGACGATTGGGTTTCTCGACAAACATGCCGGAGGCAAGCAGCCGATCTTTGCGGTGACGTGGTTTCCTTCGCCCCACGATCCACAGCAGGAGTTGCCTCAAGGAACCGCAGGCGCCGCAACGCTCTACAACGATCAAAAGACCAACAAGCCCGGTTACTTTCGCGAAATCACGTTGCTTGACCAGCAACTTGGCCGACTGCGAGCGAAGCTGCGAGAGCTCCGAATCGAGGAAAACACGCTGCTGTTCTACTGCAGCGATAACGGCGGACTGGTCGCCGAATCGTCGGGTGGACGAGCGAAGAAAGGCAGCATCTACGAAGGTGGCCTGCGGGTGCCGGCGATCCTTCAATGGCCAGCTCGTTATTCACCGCGAGCCGTCGACACTCCGGCTTTTACCGCGGATCTCTATCCAACGCTGTTGGCGATCGCCGGAGTAACCGTCCAGCATCAACCGCCGTTGGATGGTATCGACCTCACCGCAGTGCTCGCCGGCGAACAGAATGCTCGCCCGCCAATGGGATTTTGGCACGGTCACACCAATGGCCAAGGAACCAGGAGCGACCAAATCATCAAAGCACTCCTCGAAGCCAAACAGGCAAACCAACCGAACCCGCATCCAGAGCGGATTCTGAAAAACGTCAACGAGTTTCCTGTCTTTGGTGAAGATGCGATGCGTGGCCATGCGGCATGGAACGACTGGCCATGGAAACTACATCGGATCGAGAAAGGGAATGTGGTCCGGTTCGAGCTATACAACTTGATCGACGATCCTTTGGAGGCTCGCGATCAAAGTGCGAACCAACCGGAGCGGGTCGCAGCGATGACCGAGCAACTTGAAAGTTGGCAACGGTCCGTTCTGAATAGCTGGCAGGGAAAAGATTACTAATCGTTTCGCCGGCATCCACTCTTCTTCAACCACAGACATGCAGATATGAAAGAGTCCTCCACCAACCGCGTCGGCACGCTGCTGATGATCACATTGGCAGCGATGTTTGCTTTCCCCTGCATTGCGGAGGATCGTCCGAATATTGTCTTGTTGATGGGCGATGACCACGGTTGGAGCGAGACGGGATACAACGGCCACCCACACTTAAAAACACCGGTGCTGGACGAAATGGCTCGGACGGCGCTGCAGCTGGACCGCTTCTACGCCGGCCACCCCACATGCTCGCCCACACGCGGCAGCTTTTTAACCGGGCGGCACCCGAATCGATACGGAACCTTTCATCCCGGCTGGTCCATTCGTCCGGAAGAAATCACGATCGCTCACCTGCTATCGGACGCCGGCTATCGATGCGGCCATTTCGGCAAATGGCACCTCGGACCGGTTAAGGCAGACTCGCCCACCAACCCGCAGGCGATGGGGTTTCAAGAGTATGTCTCGCACGACAACTTTTATGAAATGGATCCGATGCTGTCGCGAAACGGCATGCCACCGCAAGTGTTTCCAGGCGAAGGTTCGCGGGTCACGATCGATGAAACCATTGCGTTTATCGATCGCGCAACGGCGCAGCAACAACCTTTTTTGGCGGTCGTCTGGTTTGGATCGCCTCATGAACCTTACAGCGGTTTAGAGCAGGATCTTGCCCTGTACGACAACCTGCCAGCATCCTATTCCGATCGTACCGTCCGCTTGACGTCCATGGAGACAGGACGCCCGACGACACGGCCACTGCGGGATGTGTTGCGAGAACGGTATGCGGAGATCACCGCAATGGACCGTGCAATCGGCATCTTGCGAGATCACCTCAGCACCACAGGACTGCGAGACAACACGCTCGTTTTCTACTGCGGCGACAACGGCAGCCCGTCCAGCACCGACCGCGTGACGACACCGTTTCGCGCCGAAAAAGGATCGGTCTATGAAGGCGGAGTACGGGTTCCTGGTTTGATCGAGTGGCCCGCGCGAATCTCCCAGGCCAGCCGTTCGGACGTGCCCGCGGTCACCAGCGATATTTTGCCCACGGTTTGTCAATTGGCGGGCGTGCAACTACCCAAGCGTCCTCTCGATGGAATCAGCTTGGCCGGTTTAATCGACGGCAAGCTGACGCAGCGTCCCCAACCGATCGGTTTTTGGCGGTACGACTCACGACGTGTCACTGCTCGGCGTCCTCAGCCCAAGCCTTACATTGCCGAGCCATTGCAGGAGGGGACGACTCCGCTGGTCAAATTCATGGGCAATAAGCGGACACGAAGTTTTCGCAACCTGCATCAGCCACCCCTCGAGCCAGCCGACTACGCCGGCTCACGGGCACTGATTGACAATCAATACAAACTGGTTGTCGATGGAGAACGGAAAGGAGTCGAGACCGTCGAACTGTTCGATTTGCAGCACGACCCGGCAGAGCAGCACAACCTTGCGGGCTCCAAGCCGGAGCTCACCGCAGAACTGTCGGCTCGCCTTCGCGACTGGCAGACCTCCGTATTGAATAGTCTCGCCGAACGCGATTACGAAGCGAGCAGACAGTAGCCGTTGGCCTGCTGCGATACGGTCAACTGGTCGTGGACGAGACTTTGTCATCTTCGTGAGCAGCGTTCAGCATTACCGTGCTGAGCGTCTCGTAAGTGATCGTCCACGCTTGTTTGACCTCTTCGGTAAAGGCATCTCCAAGCCCTTTTTCAAGGGTCCAAAGCAAGGCTTCGCCGACGGTTTGGTAACTCTCATCAGGGACGCCGTACTGAACATGCCGTCGACCGAGGTCCTGAACCGCGGGCAAAATATCGTCCAGCTTCGTCAGGGACATGACTGCCAGATTGAGTGTCGCCATTAACTTTTTTCCCTGGTCTTTCATGTCTCCCTTGAACAGCGGCTTCAGCGACGGATCTAATTCAAATAGGCGTCCGTAGAAAAGTTCTGCCGCTTGTTCTGAGATCGGTTTGACCTGTCCCCAGGATGTTTGGACAAGGTTGATTTGTTCCGGTGTCATCGTTTAATCTGCCAATTGGTGTGTTGGTGAAAAGGCATCCTTGCCTGGAAGCCGTCCATGAAAAAAGGCGATTGTATCTTGGCTTCGCATCTGAAAAATGACGTCGCGATTACAAGGGAATGCGAACCAGGACACCTCCCATGACGTCGTCCTTGCCGAACTCGGGATACTCGGCACCACGGTTTGGATGGTCGTTATGACACGACCAACAAGCCTCAGCCACGGCTCGGTCAGGATAGACCGCTACAAAGTATTTCTTGCCTCCGAGTTCTTCCTCGCCGTAAAAGTTTTCGCCGGGATTCGTGCTGATAAACTTCAGTGCCTGTTCTTCAAATTCGCTCTTCGCTTTATGCTGTTCGTTTAACGGCCATTCGCTACGCAGCGAATAAGTGAAGCCAGCTTCCGGATTCTCGTCGACCAACTCGGCACCCATGCGGAACATTTGTGCCGGCAAAGGAATTGCATTTTCCGAGTCTTGCCAATATTCATCGGCAGTGACAGGTGCTTCTTGCTTTTTCAAGTTAGTGACCACATGCGTCGCGTCAGGGCCGACGCACACTAAGTCGTTGGTATGCCAAGGACTTTGGCTAGG
The DNA here is from genome assembly GCA_964477385.1 of uncultured Pirellulaceae bacterium. GTDB lineage: Bacteria > Planctomycetota > Planctomycetia > Pirellulales > Pirellulaceae > Roseimaritima. Next base: position 18,031 of record CAYZHQ010000025.1, on the reverse strand, counting down.
AAGTTTGGGTTCCAGCCAGCCATTCGTCTTCGCATCGCGATGCTTTCCTTGTCATCGACTTGCTTCAGAAGGCTGATGGCGAACCGTTTCAACCAGGCTAAGTTGTCCGCCAGCGTGCGATTGCGGACCCGACTTTCGTCCTCCCGAAACGTGACATCCAAGCACCAGTGCAACGTGTTCTCGATTCCCCAGTGACCGCGCACACACGCGGCGAATCGTTTGACGCTCAGCTTTAAGGAGCTGATGTAGTAGCGAACATCCGACGTCCACTGCTCGCCGTTCTCACTCATTCGAATCACCACGCCGATCGTCCGTACACCCTTCCACTTCGCCTTCCGAACCAAGTCGTCTGGAACGGGTAGTTGGTAGTAAACCAGTTCATCTTCGCGGCCGTGTCCCTTCAGACGCTCGACGTACTTTCGGGCCGGGACGTTGGCGAACTCGTTTTCCATGTGAGTAATGATGTAGTTTCGCACCGCAGCATGTAGAGTGCCTTGGTTGCCTTTCAGTGCCAGCACGTAGTCGCCTTTGCGGTCGATGATTTTCGCTGCGATGTTTTTCTGACATCCCGCAGCGTCGATGGTGACGACCGATTGATTGATGTCAATTTGATCAAGAAGCAATCAGAGATTGCCGTGATTTCATTCGACTTGGCGTCCGTCGCCAATTGCCCCAAGCTAAGTCCTCGCTGGACGGCCCAAGCACTCACCAGGAACAGCGGCCCGAGCCCAGCTGATGCCGCGTGACTGCGACGAAGGGCCTTACCGTCGATGGCGATAATGTCCAATTCACCTTCCTCGCGTTTTCCCCTCAGGCGTTTGATCCATTGCTCAAAACAAGTTTGAATTGGACAGTCCCAGTCGGGATACGCTGGAGCAGTTGCGAGCGATACGCTGGCGGCAGCCAACGCCGGTGGTGATGTTTGCACAAGATCAAGATGCGCAGACCGTGCATGCAGCGGTCGATTCGGGCGTGTGCGCCTACATGGTCGACAGCGTCGACCGAGGAACCGTCAAGCCGGCGATCGCGCTGGCGATGGCAACGTTTGATGCTTTTCGTCGACTTCGAAATGAAGCCGACAAGTACCGCACCGAATTGGACACCCGAAAACAGATTGACCGAGCGAGGGCGATTTTAATGGAGTCGAAAGGGCTGGGCGAGGAAGATGCCTATCGGACGCTAAGGAAGATGGCAATGGATCAGAACCGGCGACTACACCTTGTGGCGGATGATGTGATTGCACACCACCGATTGCAAGGCTAGTCGAAGTCTTCTGCTGTTGGTCGAAGGAACTCGTGCGATAGGTGTTGTTGCCTGGTTGACAGGGACGGAACGAATCGTGGTCTTCGTCGGAAATGATCGGGTCCACCTTGGGTGGACTTGTCGGAAGCTGTTTCGTCTCCGTCTAGTAAGGCGGGTCACCGGCCGGAGACACCGATGCAGTACAAATTTTCGGCGGTGCGGATGAACAACTGCCCCTGTGAGACCGCCATCGAGGCCATGCATTTTTCGTTGAGTGGGTTGCGGGCAAGTTCGTCGTATTTATCGCCTGGTCGCAGCACGAGAGTTTCGCCTTCCTCGGAGAGGATGTAAATGCGGCCATCGGCATGGACCGGCGAGGCCGCATGGGCACTACCTAGTCGCTTCAGCCACACGATTTCTCCGCTGTTCGCATCCATGCAATGCAAGATGTTGTCACGAGTGATCGAGTACAGATTCGGCTTCACATACAAGAACGACGGGAGGGCGGGAACACCTTTGGTTTGCTCCCAAGCGATGTGGGTTTCCGTCACATCGCCCACGCCGCCTGCGCGGATAGCACGAATGGTCGGTTCCTCGAATCCTGATGACGTGAAGATCAAACCTTCGCCCAGCACGGGCGAAGGAGTCACGCCTTCGCCCTGGCTGTAGATCGACCAGAGACGTTTTCCATTCTTTACGTCATGTGCCTGGACGCGATCTCCGCCGGCGGAAACCACCTGGTTTTGATCGTTTATCAAGATGGGCGTGACATGGCCTACTCGGGACTGGCCTCGCGATCCTCTCCAGCGAACCTCGCCGGTGGCGGTATCGAGCGAGAGCAGGACGGCGTTCTCCCAAGGGATCTTCCAGCCGACTTGGTTGTTCTCGGCGCTGCTGCCGTCAAAAGGCATGATCAGTTGGTCGCCCGCCAGCAAGGGCGAGGCCCCGAGTCCGTGGAGGCTGTGGAACGTCACATCCGAGTTCTTCCAAACCACTTGGCCTTGGAAGTCGACAGCGACGATGGTTCCATCGGAAAAGACGCAGTACACCTGCTTGCCATCGGTGACGGGCGTCGGGGTTGCGTAAGAGTTCTGAGTACGTTTGGCATTCAATTTCTGATGGTGCACATCCTGGTTCCAGTGAATGTCCCCACTTTTGCGGTCGACGCAAACCACACGGCACTCCTTTCCCTCGTCCGTCGTCGTCGTTAAGAAGACGTAATCGCCATGCACGATTGGCGACGACCAGGCGTTGCCAGGAATGGGGGTTTGCCAGGCCACATTTTTGGTCGCTGACCACCTCAGTGGCAGTTCCGTCTCGCTGGAAATACCTTGGCCATTAGGGCCCCGAAAACGGGTCCAGTCCTCGGCCTGGCACGGCAACATGGAGGTGATGGAAAGCAAAATACAAGACGTCAATAATCGGCTGGACACAGGCATCAAGAGATTCCTCGGAAATGGGCGTTCGTGCGTTCCGCATGATACAAGAGACCGATTGCGTCTGCATCTTCGGTGCTTCCAAAGAACTCTAGTTATTCCCGTGGGCTCTCCTCGGCATCGGATGCCTACGTGCCTACTCTTGAAGATGAAACGCAGCACCGTGGTTTGCTCGTCGGCGAACTCACGCTCGGGGTCAAGCTTGACTTTCCGGAACACCAATGGATTCGATCGGGGCAAACTCGCGAGGCAGCTCGCCTTGTCATCGCTAGACGAAGCACACCGTTGCCCATGGCGATGTCGGTGGCTCCCGAAAACGCGGCTCGTAGACTGACGCCTAGTTCGGGAGCGCTGGTGGCGAAGGCGACCACCGTCAGGCCAATCACCAGTGGTGTCACCCGTAGTGCCGCCGCAATGGCGGACGCACCGTGAACAAGGAACTCGCCTCCCGCTAAGCAGGCAGGCTGGAGCCATCGGGTAAATGAGCCGCCTTGGCGATAGCCGCGGTTCCTGAAGACAACCGGGACTATCGCCCAAACGGCTAAGGAGAGTTCTGCGGAATGATTCCTGCAAACCTGCTTACCAAAGCGACCGAGCCGACGGTGACCCAGAGCCATGCAAGTCTCGATCTGCGGCATTAACGACCTGCCC
>CAYZHQ010000025.1:3234-14602 GCA_964477385.1 uncultured Pirellulaceae bacterium | reverse complement strand
ACGACCTGCCCTGCGGCATGGACGACCTGCCCTGCGGCATTAACGGCGCGATTGGTAACGTGTTCTGAGGGGTTCTTGGTGGACATGAGAGGGCTCGTAAATGAATGGGAAAGCTGCCAGATTCGACGTCGGTGCCTGCGATCAACGAAGGCATGCGGACGCTTAAATCTGCAGGCGGATTCCCAGACTCATGAGCGATATTGTCGTGCCGCGATAGGAAGTGGTGGCGGCAACGGATTGGCAACCGCAGCGGAGAAGATCTTTCTTCGGAACCAGCGCCGATGCGGCGCTGAACGTGGGGTAGTCAGGAGTGCAACGCGCCTCGGCAATCCGTTGTCCAGCACAAGTTCCCGACTCGAGAGTCGTCGCCGGCGTCGACGTTCCGCCGGCTATGCACTGCGGGCCCGGCACATCGGAGTCCACGTTGCGTGCCGACGAAACACTTCCTTGTGCAACCGCCGCGCCAACGAAAACCCCTGCGAGCAAAAGCCCTAGCAAGAAAACGCCAACAGAAAGCTGACGAGGGGCCAGGAGAGAACGTCCAGTGGACAGGGCTGCGGAGACAAACTTCACACGTCTCATTTATCGTCGTGATGAAGTTATTGTCAAGCTGGAATCGGGCGAGATTGCCTGGATGGGCAAAGCGACCGCGTCCCGCCAGAAAGCATCACTCCACCACGACGTTGTCGAAGCTGGCCGCTTGATGACGCGAGCCATCGCGGTTCCCTGCCGTAACGGTCATGCCCGCCATGATCGGGGCCGCCATCTTCACCGTTAAAGGCTCGCCGATCGGCGTCCAGCGTTGACCGTCTTTGGAGGTGTATCCGGTGAACAGGTCGCCCCGGCGCGACAACTTGAGCCACACGGGCAAGTCGCCTTCAACGGTCGTGCTCCTGCGCGTTTCTTGATCGGTCTCGTCTCGCACAAGCAGTCGCACACCTTCACGTTTCGAGCAGAGCAAGGAAACGCTGCGCGCACCCATCTGCAGGTTTTCACGCAGCATGAGCCCTGCCTTCGGATCACGCGTTTTGCCTTCCATGCTGGTCGGAGTTAGCGCAGCATGGGACGCTCGGGCAGCGAGGACAGGACGGCTTGGGTGTGCTCCAAGCTGGGGTCGCGCGCCGCAGCGCTTCGCAGGTGTTCGCGTCCACCGATCATGTCACCCCGTTTGAGCTTCAGCATGCCGACGTTGTGTTGCGCCGCGGCAGGCCCGATGGCCGTCGTAAACCACTGTAAGGATTCGTCGAACTTCCCTGCGGTCCCGAGCAGCAAGCCCAAGTTGACTTGAGCCTGTCTGTGCGTTGGGGACAGTGCCAACGCTTGTCGAAGATGTTTTTCCGCTTCGGCGGGTCTGCGCGTCGAATGCAAAAAGTAACCGTAATCGCAATGGATGTCGGGATTGTCAGTATCTTCCTGCAAGGCGGCGAGGTACTCCCGCTCCGCTGCATCAACGCGCCCCGCGCGATCGTAAAGGACGGCCAGCGCATGAGCGATACCGGCCTGGTTAGGCTCAAATTCGCGTGCTTTTTCGTAGTTGGCGATGGCCTCTTCGTCCATGCCCCGTTCTTCGGCTAGCTTGGCGGTTTCGTAAGCGATCCGACCTTCAAGCGTGGCCCCTGATTTCTGTCGGGGCTGGTTGGAAGCCTCTTTCAGTTCCAGCGTTTGGCTCGGTGGTTTGTTTCGCAGCGCGGCACAACCTCCAGCGGTCATCAGCATTGCCAACGCGAGCAGGCCGATGGCCCCCATTCGGGTCGAGCGAATTCGGTGGTGCATCAAAAGATTCCTCCGCCCATCATGCCACCACCCATCATTCCGCCGCCCATCATGCCACCACCCATCATGCCGCCGACCATCATGCCGCCACCACCACCACGCCGACCACCGATTCCGCCACCATTAAATTGTTGATTAAAAATGATCGGCGCTTCGATTCCTCGAACTCCGACCGAGCGGTCAGATGTGAGCTTGACCCAGTTCTCCGCATCGGGGTGTCCCAAGCGGTTCAGCCCGGCAATCACGTTGGCTTGCCTTGCCGAGTTCAGAGCGAACTGAGTATCGAGTGCTTCGGTATACGTTTGCCCCGACTCGATTTCGATCGGTTCCTCTTCGATCAACACCAAGTGCGGATGCGTTTGCAAGGACTCCGCCACCGCGATCAAGCGTTCTTGCCCGTCGGGCCCCAGTTCTTCGGAACCATTGAACCACAGGTTCCGCGTGATGATCTGTTGCTGCGTCGCGGCCTGGGATCCCATCGCATCGCTCCATTGGCGAACGTACGTTCCGGGCGGTGCGGGAATCGCATCGCCAGGTGCCGGATCGACGCAGCGCGTGGTTTCTAGCAGTGATGCTTGCGGAGCGGCCATACTGTGGTCGCTGGGAATGCACGTGCCGCACTTTTGTGGGTGTACACAGCCCAGCATCCCAGACGACAATCCTGACAGACCTAGGATCAGGATCCATGGTCGGCAAATGGTTTGCCGCCGCGGTTTGAGGATCGCGCTGGAAAGGTAGGAGTCGGAACGGGCGGTGCCGTTGAGGTTGTTTTGAAAGTTGCTCATCGAAGTTGCTCCGTCACCACGGTTGCCGGTGTAAAAGGTCTACCCGATGAGTGACCCGGCATTCCCAGAATGTATTTTTGCTCGGCATGCCGGAAGGCTTTCATCCGTTTCAGGCTGCCGCGAACGGGGCTGCGGTAATCTTCCAGCACGTCGCCCTCCAGTTCACCGTGAATGAAGAACTGCAAGTCATCCGGTTCGAAGGTATCCGATCCGGGTAGCGCCGGGCGTTGCCCAAGCGGGACCGGGGAAACCAATTGCGGCGTGACGACTAAGATTAATTCCTGTTCTTGGTAACTGGTTGAGTTGTTCGAAAACAGATTGCCCAGCACGGGAATGTCACCAAGGTAAGGTACCCGAACCGAATTGTTGACCAACGAAGTGCGAATCAAACCGGCCACGGCTAACGACTCAGAACTGCGAAGTTCGACCGTCGTTTGGAAACTGCGGGTGCTGAGCGAAGGGGGTTGCGAAGGATCGTTCTGCTGTCCGTTCACTCCGCCGCCACCGCCGATTCCGCCGCCAGCTCCACCGCCCAGACCGCCACCCACCTGTTCGGAAACCGTGGCCTGAAGGTTCAAGCGAATGCGATCGCCATCGGTGACTGTCGGGATGACGCTCAATTGGACGCCGAAGGGGACGAAGCGGATGTTCTGGTTGACCGCCGCGACCGTGCTGGTCGACTCCAAGATGGGGAACTGACCGCCGACCAAAAAGTTCGCCGGTTGGCCGTTCAGCGAAGTCAAGTTGGGTTCGGCCAAAGATCGGGCCAAGCCCAACCGCTTCAAGGCGTCGACTTGGAGAAAGAACTTGTTCGAGTCGAGCGAAAACTGTCCCACGCCCTCGATGGCTGTGAAGTCGACCTTTGCCGAGCCCGGTCGGCTGAAGCTGTCGCCGATGCCGACTTCGCTGATCAAGCTGCGGCCGGCGTCTCGAACGACCTCGGCCAGAGTGACCTGCAATTGGATTTGGTGCACGCCTGCGACTTCCAGCATGTTGACCACACGACTGTTGATTTGAGCCGCGTTCGCACCTGTCTGAGTCCGCCCGCGCGTAATCCCGTCAATGCCTCCAGCCTGTTCGATCCGATCAGGGTCCAGCAAGAAGGGATTAATGACGCCCCCGAGCGGATTCAGTGGATCGGGAACAAGCGGCGTTTGAAAACCGGCCGCTGCGACGGTCCCTGGCCCCAGTCCTTCCTGCCCCAGTCCTTCCAGTGCCGCCACTTTTTCTTCGGTGGAGGCCGTTGGCAAACTGCGAGACACGATCCGCAGAATCTGCGTCGCCTCGTCGATGTCCTTGGCCTTGCCGCGGACGAGCACTTCCGCACCGACGTATCCGAGCTTCACAACGCTGTTGGGAAACGCGCGATTGATTTCGACTTCGAGGTCTTCAAGCAGTTGTTCAAACCGTCGCGAGCGACCCGGGTCATCCGAGACGCTGACTAGGTAACTGATTAGTTCTTCGCCGCCTGGCGCGTCGGGCGAAGCGAACCACAATGCCAACACCGTCGAGCCGATCTCGCGTCCGGTGATCGCTAATTGGCGGCCGGTTTGTAAGTCGAGCACTTCGGTGGTGGCGATTTCGTCATCGGCCAGAAAGACCCGCGTCGGCGTATCGGCAAGCTGCAAAATTTTGGGACGGCCCAAAATCACCGGCAGCTCGATTTCGGGGCTGACTTCGGCGTCGACATATTTTCGTGCCTTAGCCAACGCTGCCGCGGAAGGGGCTGAGGTTCGAGAATCGTTTCCGCGAGGCAAGCGTGTTTGTAATTCCAGATCCGTTCGACCCGCCGCTGGTGGCGGGCGAAAGGGAATCGGGTTGCTGTCTGCCGGTTGCCCGCTGGGTTGTTGTATTCCCTGGGGCGGCAATAAGCCTTCGGACAATGGACCCGGCGGCTGTGCCACCGCAACGCTGCCGCAGGTGGCAATCAGCAAGCTCGCCGCTAACTGCCTAGTGGAGGAAAGTCGTAGCTGCATTCGCATCGAAGAATCGATCCTACTGACGGAAAGTTGCTATTTGGAAATGTTCAAGCACAGCCCGACCACAGGACAACCGTTTTTATCGGCACAGTCGTTAAGTCGCTTGAGTGCGAAACCAAACGCAATCGTCAAGATTTGTCAAAAATCGAGATCGACCAGATGGGAGATAGCCCTATTGGCACTCGTTGCAGTGTCCGCGGACCAGAATTTCAGTCACCTGTCCGACTTTGGCCGCCGCACGTTGGCTGCCGATGGTCAGTTTGACGTCGTCGAGGCAAGAGACAGCACCACAATCGACGCACAGAAAGTGCGGATGAGAAGCATCGTGAGTCGAGTCCGGATCGATCGCTTCGAACCTCCAGACGTGATCGCCCACCTCGGTGCGTCGCAGCAGACCGGCGTCGGTCATGTCGTTCAAGTTCCGAAAAGCGGTTGCCTTATCGACACCGCTAGCAGCCAAGTGCTCTGCCACGACTGCGTGAGTCAGCGGCGAGGGAGATTCACGCAGCAATTGCAGGGTCGCAATTCGCGCCGGCGTGGCTCGCAGCCCCGTCTCGCGAATCGCTTGCTTGACCAGGTCAAGCGATTCGTCACTGTTGGTCATTTCGTATTCCTGATTACCATCGCACACTCGATCCCCTCAATGTAGATATTTGCAATGAATATGCAAGTGCTGCAAGGGATAGGAAGGATGGGCAACGGCACGTTCTCAGTTCTCGATAGTGACCGGACCGTGATCGTCACAGTGATCGCCATGCGGGTGGTGCAGGTGACCGTCCACTAAATAGTCGACGTGGTCGCCGTGAGGAACCGGTTCGTGGCCGCAACCTGGGCCGTGAACATGGTTGGCGTCATGCCCTGAACAGGTGTGGGCCGGGGTGCAAACATCGGGATTGGCATCGGTCACCTCGAGGACATGCTCCTCAACCTGGCCGTCTTCGCGGACATGGTGCAGGTGTCCGTCGTGCAGGTAATCGACATGGTCGCCGTGCTGAACGCCCGTGTGTTCGCAATCGGGACCGTGTTGATGGTCGTGATGAGCGTGTAAGTTCGACATCGTTTCCGTTCCTTTTCTGGGGAGTCTAATGAGAGTCAGGGACCGTCTGTTCCATCGCGTGCATGACCCCATTGGTCACCAAACGCGAGATGTGATCGTCAGCGAGCGCATAAAACACGTGCTTGCCGACTCGTCGCGAACGCACAATACGTTCACTTTTCAGCAGTCTCAGCCGCTGTGAAATCGCTGGCATCGGCTCGTCGAGCGTCTGGCAAAGTTCCGAAACACAGCACTCGCCCGCTTCAAGCAGAATCAATAATCGCAGTCGCTGGGGATCGCCGAGCGCCCGGAAGATCGACGCCGCACGCTCGCAAGCTTCGGGATTGACATCCGCCGTCAGCCCACGGTGCTCGTGCCCGTCGCAGCTCGGAGCGTCGTCGCAGCTAGCGGACTCGTCGTCGTTGGGTGTCGTCGCGGGGTTAGGTTTGCGTTTTGTCATGATTTCACAGTTGCAAGATTGTTTAAGTGTACAATTCACCGCCGTCGTGTCAAGTCATTTTCGGGACGGGGCCGGTTTATCTCGGGCCGGTTTATCTCGGCCAGGCGGCGGAACGGAAAAACGGTCCCCTGCTTGCGGGCAGGCGATCTGTCGGTTCGAGTTTGGACCGATATGCACAATCAATGCAACAGCGTACGATTTGCGTTTTGTTTTTCGAAAGCCAGGAAAGCCGATGTCACCGACCATCTTGCTGATTGGATACTGCCTCTTCATCGTGTTCGCCTCGGTGGCCGGGGGGAAACTGTCGTCTTTCTTGCGGATGACGCATTTGCGAACGCAGTTGCTGATGAGCGGTGTCGGTGGCTTGATGATCGGAATCGCTCTGCTGCACCTGTTGCCGCATGGTGGCGAAGTCTTGCAGTCGCATTCCAAAGCGGGTGTCGGCGCATTGATCGGATTGACGGTCATGTTCCTGTTGATTCGGCTGTTTCATACGCATGATCACGGAGTGCCGGTCGTTGACGACGGGGATCCGGTTCAAGACGACGCGACAGAGGCCCCCTCGCACGAGCATGATCATGATCACGGGCATGATCACGGGCACTGTCAGAGTGACGCCAAGGGGATCAGTTGGGCGGGCTTATTCTTTGGGCTGTTGCTGCACACTTTGGTCGATGGGGTGGCGCTGGCCAGCAGTGTGATTGCCGATGCGTCTCACGGTGCCTGGCTGGGGCTGGCTGGGCTGGGTACGTTTCTAGCCGTGTTACTTCACAAACCGCTCGATGCCTTCGCGATCACCTCGGTCATGGGCAAGCAGAATTGGACCAAGCCAGCTCAGAGCGCTGCGAATCTCGCTTTCTCACTCGCCTGTCCGGCTGGCGCCATCGCGTTTTACTTTGGAGCCACCACGTTTGCTGCCAATTCCACGGTGCTGGGTTGGGGGTTGGCGATTTCAGCCGGTTTCTTCATCGGTATCGCCTTGGCCGACTTGTTGCCCGAAGTCGCTTTCCATCATCACGATCGTGGCAAGTTGACCGCCATGTTTCTGCTTGGGATTGCCATCGCCGTGGGTATCGAAAATCTGCCGGGTCACCATCACGATCACGGCAGCCATCAGCAGTCCGGAATCGATCCGTCGGCCGATGCCGATCACCATGGCCACACCGATCACGATCACGACCACCCTCACGATCACTGAAGGTGCGGCAGATTTAATCGTTTGATCTGGTGCCGGCTGTACCGCCAATAGGCCGCCGCTCTCGGACGCGCCTGCGCTGCCAGACGTTCTCTCGCCATCGTTGGACTTTCTTGAACCACCCTGCACTTGCACACGTATTGCATGTGCGTTACTTTTGTTTGTGGTGATTTACTCAAGGGGGATATTCCATGTTTCGTTTCGCCGTCATCGCAGTCGCGCTGTATTGCAGTCCTCAATTTGTCGCTGTCGCTGCCGAGCCTTCTGCCGCGGTCGTGGTTGTATCGGATCGAGCAACCGCCGTGTCGCTTCCGCCATTGCCGAGTGGCTTCAAGGTGGTGGTCCTGATTCAGCAGGAGGGTGAGCCCGATGAGGTTATTCATGCTCGAGCTCTGGCGATGCGCGACGCGACGCACTTTGTTTACCACGGTGGCCGAGAGCCCCTGCTGTCGGCGATGTATCGCGAGCGTTTTGTTACGCACGGCGCGACCGCGATCGATCTGCGGAAGCATCTTTCCCGCCAGCGTTTGCGAAGCATTCCCTCTTCACGCCCTTCCGTTGATACCTTTCTTGCAACCCTTTCTGCAAAGCACTAGCTCATGATCTCGACCAGCTCAGCGAAGCGTCTGCCTGTTACGGTTCTGTCCGGTTTTCTTGGGGCCGGCAAGACAACGTTGCTTAATCATATTTTGACGAACCGCGCGGGCCTGCGGGTCGCCGTGATCGTTAATGATATGAGCGAAGTGAATATCGATGCGGCGTTGGTGAAGTCGGGTGACGCCAACCTCTCTCGCACCGAGGAGCAGCTCGTCGAGATGAGCAATGGCTGCATCTGCTGCACGCTTCGCGAAGACCTGCTGATCGAAGTTCGTCGCTTGGCGCGCGACGGTCGGTTTGATTATCTGTTGATCGAATCGACGGGGATCAGCGAGCCAATGCCGGTGGCCGAAACGTTCACGTTCGAAGACGAGGATGGCGATAGCCTGTCGATTGTGGCCGATTTGGATACGTTGGTAACGGTGGTCGATGCGGGGAACTTCATGAAAGACTTCGGTTCGTGGGACGACCTGAGTGACCGCCGCATGGGGCTGAATGAAGAGGACAAACGCAATATCGTCGACTTGCTGGTTGATCAAGTCGAGTTCGCGAATGTCATTATCGTTAACAAGTCCGATTTGGTCTCGCCGTACGAGCTCGAGCAGCTCCACCGAATCTTGCATCAGCTCAATGCGACCGCCAAGATTCTGGGCACGACGGAAAGCCGCGTCGAATTGTCGGAAATCATGGGTACGGGGTTGTTCTCGCTTGACGAAGCCGAGCAGCAGCCGGGCTGGCTTGCGGTCCCTCGCGGCGAGGAGGAGACGGAGACGGAGGAGTATGGGATTTCGAGCTTCGTCTATCGCGGCACGCGGCCTTTTCATCCCAAGCGTTTGACCACTGCTCTCGATGGCGACATGGACGACGGTTTGTTCACCGGCGTGCTCCGCAGCAAGGGGCTGATGTGGATTGCCTCGCGAAACGATTGGGCTTACGACTGGTCCCAAGCGGGTTGCTCGATTCGGATGGATCCCGCCGGTTACTGGTGGGCGGCCGCGCCGGACGAGCACTGGCCTGAAGAGGAAGAGTTGATTGCCGAGATTCAGGCAAAGATCGTCGGGCAGTATGGTGATCGGCACCAGGAGTTGGTGTTTATCGGCAACGCGATGGATGAACATCGCATCCGCGGCATTTTGGGCGCGTGCGTGCTGAGCGATTCCGAGTTCGCTCAAGGGGCTGAAGGCTGGTTGTCGTTCGAGGATCCGTTGCCGCCGATCGAATTGGAAACGGAAGATGGCTTCACTTTGGAGAATGGTGATTTGGCGTCGGAGGTGGCGCAATGATGACGGAATCGGTCCATGATAACGCCCTTCCCGCGGCCATCGCGCCGACGAATGTGTCAAGCTATCGCGACTGGGTAGGCATTGTCGCTTCCGTTGGCTGCGCCATTCACTGTGCGGCCATGCCGTTTGTGTTAGCTTTTTTACCAGCGTTGGGATTGAGTTTCTTGGCGGACGAGGCGTTTCATCAGTGGATGGCGTTGATCTGTTTTGTTGTGGCCCTCGCCGCTTTCATTCCTGGTTACCGACAGCATCGTCGCTGGCTGCCCGGCGGTATCGCTGTATTAGGATTGGTGACGATCACCAGCGCATCGCTGGGGCTGGCGGGTCACTGTTGTACGGGTTGTGAAGTCGACACGAAGCCGGTTAGCGCGGCCGCCGCGCAGGCCATCGCATGCACGGATGAATGTTGCGAATCTGATGAATCTTGCGAATCGGAACATAACCCGTTGGGCGAACGGGATGCGGCTGGCTTAGCTGATTTGGAATGGATGCGGCTATCGGGATTGTCATTCATTTCACAGGCAGCGATCGCTGGCTGGATCACTCCTGTGGGCGGAATGCTGTTGGTTTCCGCTCATTTGCTTAACCGCCGTTACAGTTGCCGGTGTTGTCCCGAAAGCGAAGCGGACGCAAGGGGTGGTCATCGATGACTTGCGATGAAACTTTGGAAGGGCTCGTCGTTGGCGCAGGAGCGTCCGGCGTTAGGGTCGCGCGGAAGCACGCCGGCATCGATCATTTTGTTGCCTCCCTGTGCGAGTTGCGACGATGAGTCGCACTACCCTACAGGGCATCACGAATCCAAAATTCGTGTGCCGTCCCTGGTCAAGCAAAGATCTGCTCGTCTTTCCATGTTGCGACCGAACACGACCGAACAGCGTCCATCATGCTACGGCTAGGGTGGGTCGATAGGATTCGCGAGTACGAAGTTGGCATTGTTTCCCACTGAGGACTGTCGTATCGCCGGCAGACGCTTGCACCGTGGGACAATGGGAAGCGACGGTTTACGCCTGCTGAACAGATGGCAGCCTGTTGGCGGTGGCTGTCATTGGCTGTGGCGGCCAACCCTGATGCTTGGATTCCGCCCAGTCTCAATGCTTGCCGCGTTTCTAGCACGGGCGAGGAGTCGGTAACATGCGCCAAACGCCGGTTATCCCTGCGACCTATGAGCAGTGGCGAGAGTGCATCACGGTTCGCTGTGACATTCCTCTCACCGAAAGCTACACACGCAGCCGCCTAGCCGAAATTCCTAACAAACGACATCCCAAGACGATCGAATTCATGCATCGCTGTGGCGAGCCGCACTAGAAACAAACGATGGATGGATTCGAGCAAGCAGTGCGGTTTTTTTCGCGTGATTCTGGACGGGTTAGCTGGCTCTTTGTCTATCATTAATAAGATGTCCGATCGATTCCCTTACAGGAGTTTTCCCAATGCCAACCAATCAAGATCCACAGCAAGTTTCGGCCCGCTTGGGGCGTCGCCGTTTCCTATCGCAATCGTCCGCGGTGGTCGCGACCGCGGCCTTCGCGTCGGTGGGGGCTTCTCGTGCCTTTGCACAGGCACCAACCGCTGGGGAATTTACTCTGCCGGCGCTGCCTTACGGTTACGATGCGCTTAATCCGATCATCGATACGCAGACGATGACGATCCACCATACGAAGCATCACCAAGGCTATGTCAATAATCTAAACAAAGCTGTCGCGAGCGAACCCAGCTTGGCTGGCAAGACGGTCGAGGAACTGCTTCGCAATCTCGATCGCGTTCCTGAATCGGTTCGGACCGCGGTCCGCAATCACGGCGGTGGCCATGCCAATCACTCTTTGTTTTGGAAAGTCATGCAGCCAACCGGTGCAGCGTCCAGTCCAACGGGTAAGTTGGCGTCGGCGGTGGAGTCGGCCTTCGGTTCGTTAAGCAACATGAAAGAAGCTTTCAGCAAAGCGGCGGGCAGCCAATTCGGCAGCGGCTGGGCGTGGCTGGTCGTCGGAGAGAGCGACAAGCTGGAGATCGTCGCTACACCCAACCAAGACAACCCGATGCTGATGGGCAAGACGCCCGTGTTAGGGCTGGATGTTTGGGAGCACGCCTATTATTTGAAGTACCAAAACCGACGCGCCGATTACATCGAGGCGTTCTGGAAAGTGGTCCACTGGGATCAAGTCGCCAAGAACTACGCGCAAGCGGTCGCGTAACGGCAGACAAGAAACCGCCGCGAGCCGGGCGCTAGGTTGCTGCCCGAGGTGTTGCTGCCCGAGGTGTTGCT
>CAYZHQ010000025.1:0-3134 GCA_964477385.1 uncultured Pirellulaceae bacterium | reverse complement strand
GTTGCTGCCCGAGGTGTTGCTGCCCGAGGTGTTGCTCGCCAATATTTCAGCTCGCCAATATTTCGACGGCCGCAGCTTTGTGGCCGGTCGATCTTCGTTGCCCGCACGGCGACGCGCGGGCGTCTGGCTTTACATGCACTGGAGTTGCAGATACATTACGCGTGCCGTATTGGTCGGGTACGGATCGGCTGTTTCTGTTTGCCAATCCAGTGGGCCATTGCATGCGCGTTGCATCGCTAACTCCGACCGACACGCTGTACAGCGAATACCTACGGATCGTTCTTTCGGGTACCGGCGTAACCTTCGCACTGTACTGGTTCCTGCATGGAAGTTTCTTCTCGGGAGGCTACCTGCTGGTCGCCGCCGGGCTCGTTCTCACCCTGTTGGCGGCGGTTCCCTGCCGGAATCAGCCCGCCGCGATTGGCTTGCGACTGTTGATTGCGTTGTCCATGTTGGCCGGTTGCTTGCTGTTTGGGCTCGATGCCGCTCCAGTTCGTCACGCCGGACAGCCAACACTTTGGATGTTTTCGTTATCAGCCTTGAGTGTCTATTTGCTGTTGCTTGGGTTGTGGCATGTTTACTGGTTGCTTCAGTACACGGCCGAACGACAAGGAACCGATTACGAAACAAGTGAGTTGCCTGTGGGTTCGCTCGAGTCGCCTCCTGAACGTCCAGCGGTGGAAACAGACGCTGCGTGCAGGGTGGCTCGTTCGCACGCTGCATGGACACGACGCTGTGTGGGGTGGGCGATCATCGTCGGGCTGTTGGTCTATATGGTCGTGGTGCCGGCAGCTTTATCGCTGCAACAGACCTTTGCCGATACGCCGGCGAGCTACAACCTCGGCGAGGAATCGTGGAGCGAACGGATGCGAATCCGTTCTGCCAAAATCGCCGTCTTTGCCATTTTCGTTTACGTCGGCGCGTCGCTGGGCAGCTTTTTGAATGTGGTCGCGGAGAGCTTGCCGGCGGGACAGCCGATTGCATTGCGAGGTTCGTCCTGTCCGCAATGCGGCGTCGCCATCAAGCGGATCGATAACCTGCCGATCTTCAGCTACCTCCTGCTGGGAGGCCGCTGTCGTGCCTGTTCTTCGCCGATCCCGATCCGTTATCTGTTTACCGAGCTGATCGGAGCGGGGCTCTTCGCGGCTTTCTTCCTGGGCCAATTGGTCACCGGCGCTGCGAATCTGCCGGGCTTCACTCAGTATTCCTACACCGGCATCGTCTGGATCATTCTTTACACGAAATGGGATGTCGTCGGGATCACCGCATTTCACCTGATGCTTTTCTGTACCGTCATGACGGCCGCATTTGCGCAAGCCGGAGGGCGTCGTTTGCCACTTCGTTTTTGGCTTCCGGCACTGGGCCTGGCGGTCGGTTTGCCGACAATTTTTCCCGACTTGATGCCGCTGAAACTGCACAGCCACCTCCGCGGGTGGTTGCCATGGCCCGACCTGATTGCCGGGTTCGTCAGTTCCCTGGCCGGCCTATCCGTGGCGCTGGTGGCGGCGTCCTTGCTGGGATGGCTGTTTCGTGCGTTTGCGGCCACACCGCCGGCGGTGGAAGCGAATTTTGTGGAAACGAATGCATTGGCTGGTCCGTCACCCGAATCAAGGGACCAGCCAGCGTCGATCGGCCCGTCAGGAGAGGCTCCGCAGCCAGAGCAAACGGAAGCCGCAGCGCTGCCTCCCCATCGGCAGCCCCCGACCGATGCCTTGTGGTGGTCGATGCTCGTCCTCGGTGCCGGACTGGGGTGGCAAGCGGTTGCGGGCATTGCCTTGCTCTGTCTTCCGGCCGGTGCCATGATGTGGTGGGTGCCTGCCGCACGTCGGCAGCTAACGCGACTCGGGCCGGTTGCCCTGCTGTTGCTAATCGCAATCGTTCACCAACTGATATGGAAGTCATGGCATCACTGGAGCGGGCCCGTTTGGCCCGTTTGACCCGTTGCCCAGCAGCAAATATTCAAACCGGACATCGCGACTTTTCCGGAACGGGGCCGTTTCGGGTTACCAGAAAATTGAAAGTCTCGGTGACCCGGCACGCATCCCAAGTGAACCGCAACGAGCTTGCGGACGTAGTAAGATGGTCTTTACATGCAATCGTGGTGCAGGTATTGCGTTTGTTTCCCTCAGCGCTGCTTGACGGCCGCTGGTATTTCCTAAGGATTCCCATGTCTCACTCCTCCACTCTGGCCGCCTCCCGTTTGTCCGCATCCTTTAAGTGGCAATGGATGCTCGCCGGGATGCTTTGCCTGTCCGTCATCGGTTGCGGCACGGAGACCCCCGTAGCCGACGGCAATGCGGCGACCGCAGACCATGACCATGCGGACCACGACCACGAAGACCATGCGGACCACGATCACGAGGGCCATGGCGACCACGATCACGGCTCCGCCTCCTTTAGCGATAATCTGGCAGCGCTTGAGAAAGACTATGTCGCGATCAAAACCGCCTTTGAGAAAGATTCGCCCGAAGACGCTCACGACGCGTTGCACGAAGTAGGGCATGTGCTCGAAGCGATGGAGCAGGCGTTGGCTAAAGAGTCGAGCGAAGTCCCGGTCGACAAGGCGGCTGCGGGGCCTGTTCTGCAGACGTTGTTTGAGGCATTTGGTAAGCTAGATGGTACGATGCATGGAGAAGAGGGGGTCGACATTGACGCCACTCTCGCGCAACTCACCACCGCGATGACGCAGTTAAAGGAAATGGTCAAGTGAAAGCCGTCCGATTGCTAGTCGTCTTGCTGTGCGGTTTCGTGCTGGGCTGTGATCCGCCGGCATCGCCACAAGCGGAACAGCATCGCAAGCGATTGTTGGTCGATACCATCGCAGGCACGCCGATTTCCTTGGCCGACGCGTTGGCCGCGGGAGATAGCGAGCAGGAGTTCGTGTTAGCCGGCAAGATCTTCGCCGGCGACATGTCTCCCTTTGCCCCCGACCATGCCAGCTTTACGATTGTCGAGCTACCGGAACCGGGGCACAGCCATCAAGACCCCAGCAACTGTGCTTTCTGCAGGAGGAAACTCAGCAATTCCAGCATGGCGGTGATCGAATTGGTAGACGAGCAATCGGCGACGATTGAAATGCCTGCCGATGAGCTGCTAGGTTTAAATTCGCAGATGAGCGTCATGGTCAAAGGCAA
>CAYZHQ010000024.1:36182-59077 GCA_964477385.1 uncultured Pirellulaceae bacterium | reverse complement strand
CAGGATGCGCCACCTTTTTCACTCAATCAAGAACACGACTTTCGACAATACCTCCCGAATGCCTTGCTTCGGCTAGTGAGTTGGTTGTCGAAGGGGACGCATCCGCGGACTCGGCAGCAATGACGCTCCTGTGCCGGCTTGTCTCGCCTGTGCGCGAGTTTGCCAGCTTAGGAGCATGTCGGTCCAGCAGGCAACGGCTAACAGCGAGTCTCCGCCGTGGCTATGCCTTACTGAGGCTGTAAACGACAATTTTCTCAGGAGCCTGCAGTAGCTGCTGACAAATCTCGAACCATTGAAGCTGAGTCGCAAGCAGTTTGTCTTTGCGTTTGGCTTCCGCGAAGAACCATGTTCCGTTTTCAGGATGCCAGCAGAACAGGTCCGGTTCTCCTTTGAAACTAGTGAAGCCTGAGCTTAAAAGGTTGCGTTGCAAACTTTCGAAAGTTTCTGCTCCCATTTGCTCTCGCATCTGGGCCCATGCTGCCATGGTTCGATCGCGATTTTTGGAGTTCTTCGTGGTGTCGGCCAAGCAGAGCCAAGTGACCGACTTCATGCCCAATTGCTGACGGAGCAGGTACATCAATGCGTGTTGTGCAAACAGGTCAAGCGTTCCCAGTCGCCCGCTAATACCTGTCGGAGATCCTGATCCCGAATAAAACAGGTCGGGAAATTTGGAGAACCACTGAGCCACGGTACCGGTCTCGCAGTATTCCGTCTCCCAAGCGGCTGGATACTCGATACGGGCTTCTTGAAAAAGTGGCATCGCTAGTTCCGGTGGAAGGAAGGAGTGGTTGTTGAAGGCGATGTCGAAAGTGGCGCCCTTCATTGAGTGAAAAAGGGCGCGCATTAGGCTCGAATCTTCACGCCCCAGTGGCAGGGCGAGTGCACAAGGATACGCCAGGGTCCACAGTAAAACAGACCGACCAGTGGTGCCAGTAGATGCTGTGCCGCCATCGATTACGAAAACCCGTCATTAAGCTGAAAAGGGCAATCGCGTTGAGATCGCGATGAAAGATTTGTTCACCGCGTTATGGATTTCCCCGGTCCGTTGAGCGCAAGTTGTCTGTTGCGGTTTGAGGTTAGGCTTGGACTTGGTTGACGGTGAGTTTGCCGTGATCGTTTGTTGGGGTGAGGGATCGGCGGCTTCATCGCGCGGGTTGTTTGCTTGGCTGCGGGTTTGGGCCACGACGCGGCGCGGATGGTTGATACGGTCAGCACGGGGCACGATGATTGACGCCGAGGCTGCTGCGGGCGTTGGGCGGCTAATAGCGAGCTTTGTGGACGAACCCGAAGTGTGGGGAGACGAGATGGCAGACGCGAAGGTGAATCAGGAACTCATAAAAGCGTTAAAGATCGGGAAAAAGACTTGGGAGACAGAATGGGCAGCAACGGGGCGTGCCAAACGAATCGAAGCCCGCTACGGGCTTGGGCGTGAATTGCAAAGCTTGTTAAAAGAACACGACGATACTCGGAGCCATCGGAAGGCTGTTCGCCAATGCTGTTACGAGCTGACCAAAGACTCTACTGCGGCGTATCAGCTACTAGGCGTTGCCAAGGGAGTTCCCCGGGAGCTGATTAAGGAAGCTTGTCATAAGGACTCTTGCGTAACTTGGACGCACTTGCTGGTGATTGCACGGATCAAGGGGAAAAAAAGTCAGTTAAGAGCGGTGAACAAGTGTCGGAAGAATGAACGCTTTAGTGTGCAGCAGTTGAAGGACTGGCTGAAGGAGGAGGTAAAGGGGATCAAGATCGCCGATAGATTGGAGAAACCTCGCTTCACCGTGTTGACGAAGTCGCTGGGCCTATCGCTGGAAAAAACAAACCGTTTGGTGGATGCTGCTAATCGCCGAGGCAAGGACCAAAGTACGGCGCTGGCCGAGGCAGCCACTCGCGTGAAGGACTCGCAGAGCGAAAAGGCGATGGACGAATTGGAGGCGACAAGCAGGAATCTAGAGAAGCTTCTGAAAAAACAGCAGAAGCTGCGAGAGGCTTTGGAGGATGCGAGAGGGGTGATCAGAGAGAAAAAAAAGCTGGAGGCGAAACGTCTAGCTGCTAAGAAGTAGTGTCGGGGTCGAAACGGAGGCGTCCGGGTTCCCAGGGGAACGCTCTCAGCCGGCCATCCAAGCTTCCCCGTGAATTAGCAACGCGTTCCCGGCAGCGCCAGGCGGCTTCCTGGGGCCCTTGAGGCGGCTCGCAGGCTCAGCCCTGGCAAGCTCTTTGTTGGGCGTTACCGTTGATGGAGGACTAGCGACTGCGGCACACGGCAGTCTTGCACAGGCGAGCGTGGTTTATGGAAGCGGTCGGCCGTCGTTGCTTAAGAACGGACAGCTCTCCGCGTCTGCCGGCGTGTTCGCCAAGAGGCCGTGACCACTGGCGATTGTTCTCTAGTCAACCGAGCTTTGCGGCGACCTGAGCGGCCAGCCTCAAGTTTCGCTCGGCGTAGATTTCGCTGGTGTTCGTGCGGCTGTGGCCGAGTACCGCGGCGACGGCTTCGATCCCGAAATGCTCGCGAGTCTCGGTCCCCATGGAGTGCCGCAGTTGGTTGGGGCTCCAACGTTGACTCGACTGCCACCGCGCGAGGGCTGTTTTTTCCTCTGCCGACAAGCGTCGCATTCGCGCCGCGTTGGACTCTCCGGGGGCCTGAGCCAACGGGGGCGGCGGCAAGAACACGCGGTCACACGCCCGATGGATCGCGCGGCGATACGAGGCATTGGTGTGCGTCTGCCGACAGTGCTATCGACAAACGCCGAGCTTGAGGTTTGTCGATAAGGCGTGAAACAGCAGTTGGAAGCCATACCGTTTTATACCGTTTTGGCTTTTGGCCAATACCGCGAAGTACTGCAAAACGTTGATATTTCGTAATCGGGATTGCGAGACTAAAAACAGGGTGTTAGGATGATTTTATAAACAGAAACGCTGTATTTCGCGTCAAGCTAGGCCAAGCCTGTCGATCCGGAGGTTGCGGGTTCGAGTCCCGTCCGCGTCGCTTCTGCTCCAAGCCTGCACTTCGCAGGCTTTTCTTTTGCCCTGGTATTAGAAGCCCTTATCGGCACGGGAATTTTAGTCCCCCCTTCAGCTGCGATCAGGTGCTCATCGATCCATGACTTGATGAGTGATCGTCCAGCTTGCGCCGCCCGCTGTTAACCGCCACGTTCTGCTAGCGCTCCAGCGGAAAGCATTGACAAGGTATGCCCAAGGCATTCGCTCCAGCGGTGGATACCTCACGGAGCCGCCAAGGCACGGAGATCGAAGAGCAAGGGCAGCTTGGCACGGCACCCTGGACGGCCTGACGATGGTTTCACGCTGGCTGGAAACCGAAGGGTATGGCGGTGTGGGATTGGAAAACGCAGCTTCCGCAGACGTATCCAGAAAATGTGCTTGACGGCAAAGTTGCCGGGGATGATGCGGTGCTGATGGAAGTGCGGCACGATCGAGACGTGCATTGCCCGAATGCGTTTCAGCCGTTCAGCGAGTTGGATGAACTGGCGCAGGAGCTGCTCGAGCTGACCCGCTTGGCAACCGCGTTCACCGGACCGCTGCACAAACGGGCCATCGCTCGGTTAGCATACTCAAGAGCCAATTCGAAACGGCGTTGAAAAAGCTGCAGATAAGACTGAACATCGTCCACTCCAACGACCCGAAACGGAAGAACGATTTCGGGCTGCCAATGCGAGAGGTACATCTGGACGTCCTACGAAAGCACGAATCTCGCGATTGACTTGGCAAGACAATAAATAAACCGTCCAGGACCGACCCAAACACAAGGAAATGAGCACGATGACTGAGCGAGCGGTATTGGCAGGGGGTTGCTTTTGGGGCATGGAAGATTTGTTTCGCAAGCAGCCCGGCGTTGTGTCGACTCGTGTAGGTTACTCCGGCGGCGACGTGCCGAACGCGACGTATCGAAACCATGGCACGCATGCCGAGGCGATCGAGGTGATCTTTGATCCAAGCCAGACAGATTTTCGCAAGCTGCTGGAGTTCTTTTTTCAGGTCCATGATCCGACAACACGAAACCGTCAAGGCAATGACCGCGGAACGTCGTACCGATCGGCAATCTACTACAGCAGCGAAAACCAGAAACAGATTGCCGAAGAAACAATCGCCGATGTGAATGCGTCGGGACTGTGGCCCGGAAAGGTCGTCACCGAAGTCGCACCGGCCAGCGATTTCTGGGAAGCCGAGCCAGAGCATCAGGATTACCTGCAGCGCAACCCTGGCGGCTACACGTGTCACTTCGTTCGGCCCGACTGGGTGTTGCCTCGAAGGGCCGATACCGGCAAGTGACTTCTGTCTGCGGACGATCCAATCTCGCGTCGGTGGTGAGTTTACTCGGCAATCCAGAATCGCAACTAAACGCAGAAAGGACGCTCCTCACCTTCGGTGGTTCGTATGGGTTGGATTCCGTCATGATCGCGGGCTGATAACGGAGGGTTGCTACTCTTCGCCAACAGTCCCATCGGTTGGCTGATGGCGTTGGCAGGTGGTGACGTACGCAAACCCTGCCGCGATGGCTGCTAGGATCGCGAACACGAGGGTGGTTCGCCAGAAAGGCAAGCGAAACAGTGACGCGAAGTCGAGGTCCAATTCCAACGGCGCGTTCTCGGCGACTTGGACGCTGCGGCCGAATGTGTAGATGTCGCCTTCTTCGGGCAGGCTGATGATGATTGCCTGTGGAGCCGGTTCGGTAGTGTGCTGATGCTGGACCAGCCGGGCCGCAATCTGCTGCAGGACGGCATTGTCTTCTGACGTGTTACCACCCAGCAACTGACTGAGCTCCTGCGGGCGGAAATTCATCTGATCCTGCTGCAGAATCGGATTATTGGTGGCCGCCTGACGGAGTTGTTGATTGTCCAACGCATCCATGTCGTTGGAGCTGTTATCCAGATACAACCGTTGACGACGCGTGTTGAGTCCCACGACCGCCTGCTGGGTTTGCAGGTTTTCCAATTGCACGCGTGCGTCTTCGTTCGAAGCGGCATCGAGCGCGTACTGGTTGGCGACACTGTTCAGCGCCCAAGTGGCTTTCTTTTGTTCGCCGGCCTGCAGGAATTCGTTAGCCTGATCGAGCAACTGAGCGGCCTGCTGGGCCTGAACCTTACGTTTGCCGAATACTTTCGTCAGGTAGGAATCGCGATCATAGCGTTGCTGGCTGCCACGCTGGATCAGTTCCAGGTTCCCGTCGTTGTCGACCAATTCGAAGCCCTGCGGCGCGATCACTTTCCATTCGATGTTTTCCAACGGCACATCGAGTTCCGGGCTGGTCAACCGCAGGCCGCGCAGCCGACTGCCGGGGACCGAATAGACAAAGCGAACCTGGGCGGTTCGATCGTCCAGCCCCGGCAAGATGTAAAACTGCCACGCGTTGGCTTCGCCCCCCAAGCGAATCGAATTCACGCTTTCGCCGTTCACAAAAATACTGAACAGCTCGCCATCCTCAGGCAACCCGACGCTCAGACTGCTGCGCTGGATCACCTCCATGGTAACGTCGACGGCCGATAGTTGATCCCCGGTAGGTGAAAGGACGGTGGTCAGCGATCCACTGGCGACGCGCAGTTTGAGCGCATCGGCCAGCGAGTGACGCGTGGCATGAACAGTCAAGTCACTGGTCGGCGCGACGGCTCGGAACGCCAGGGCGGGGGCACTGCGTCGTTCGGATTCACGGAGCATCTTCGGAACCGTATTCCAGTCGATCCGTTGCCAGCCTTGCGTCAAGGAATCGGGCTCCAATTCCAGTCGTCCGCCGGCGCGAACACCGAAGTAGTACGACAACTGGCGCGCCTGCGGAAACTCGGCAGGGCTGAGCGATTCGTCTTCGTTCGCGCGGTCGCCACGTCGCTCGTACTCAATACGGAATGGGACGTTGCCGACGACGCGCCGTTTAAACTGGATCTCCCAGATATCGGAATTCGGTTCCGTGCGGATAAAGTCGCTGACCGTGTTGCCGACGGCTCGCAATGTCTTGATTTCATCCGGATCCGTAACGGGTAGTTTTACCTGCAATGTGCGGATCGATGCATTTTGCACGTCGAAGCTGGCGATCAACGCCGTTCGCGTTTGGCCTTCGCGCAAGGTGACTTCGTGGAGAACTTGCCCGGTCACCCAAGGGTCGAGCTTTTCAATGCCCAGCACGAGGTTCCAGTCGAGTTGCAACAAGCGGAAAGCGAGCGCTCCCTCGCCATTGCCACCCATCGCCCGTGGGTCGGTTTCGGAGACATTTTGCCGGGTCACGGTTCGCAATCGAATGCCCGTAGTGGGTCGCACCACAAGGTCGCCAACTTGGCGGGTCGCTTCCTTCAATTCGAAACGCGGAATCTCCCACTCACCGACCTCTTCGGGAGCGTTGCCCGACAGGGTTAGTGAGAACGTTTGTGTGCCGATGGTTTTGCCGTTTAGGTGCAAGACGATCTGCCGCGCACCGTCACTGGATAGTTCCGCCCAGTGGTGCAGCGCGGGGCCAGTCAGCGATTCGACTTCCAACCCCTCGGGCAACGGAAAGCTCAATTGGAACAAGCCGGCTCGGGTGATTTCAGCAGCGAAGTTGACAGCCAAAACAACGCGCTCATCGCCCAGCGATAGGACTTGTTTGCTAACGACCCGAACTTCGGATGCCACCGGAGCGACTCGGACGTCCAACTGGCCGCCCTCTGCCCCGTAACGGTAGACCCGATGCAATACCGACTGCTCGCTCGGAAGAAGCTTGGCGTCAAAGTCACCGAGATTGACGGCAGACATCACGTTCGGAGTCAGCGTTTCCGGTTGAGCCTCTGGGCCAAACGCGATCGCCACCAAACCGACTTCGCCGTTGGCACCTGCGACTTTCAGCGGTTCCAGATGGAGGTCGGCCGGCAGCGGATCGAGCCCGCGTTGGGTTTCGATCATCACATCGAAGGTTTGCGATTGAGCCGGTTCGATGTCCAACCGCAACACGCCGGTTTCCGCGTCGAATTGCCACGCGCTGACGGGACCACTGACAGCACTGACGGTCAGTCCAATCGGAACCGAAACATTCAGTTCGCTCACTTGGCCTTGTGACGGCCGAATCTGCAGGCGATGCCGACCATCAACGACGCCGGGGCTGGGTAGAAACAGGTTCGATGCTTCGACGAAAAATTGCGTCTTCTCCATCGATACGTCGCGGGCCTTGGGCTTGAGCACTAGGCTGGCGCTGCCGGGGCCCAGCAGGACCTTGGCTTGCGTTGTATCGGTGTTGCCCTCGACCTGTTCGACGAGGACCGTCGTCGGCCCGACCACATCCCAGCCAGCTTCGTCGTAACTCAGGTCGACTTGCTGGACGGCGGCCATGCCGGTCAGAACAGGTACGCCCGCCATCGGGGCGACCGCTTCCACTTGAAACTCGAACGTCGCCTTGTAGCTGGTCGTTTTGGATTCGAGTACCAGATTATCCGCCGCTGCGGGGTCTTCCTCGGCTGCCGCATCTTCTTTGATCGCTGGATCCACCAGGGCGACGGGAATGCTCACGATGTACGCCAAACCGATTCCGGCAACTTCGCTTTTCGTCAGCCGCAGGCCTTCGCCTTCAAAGCGTGTCAGCACGGCGGGAGCACGCAACAGCACGAATCGGTCGCCGGGCTGGCCCGACAGCGTGATGGTGCCGCTGGCTTTCAATCGCGAGTCTTCATGGGTGACCTGCCATTGCTGGATGACCGAATCGGCGGCTTCAAAACCTTCGGGACCCACCGCCAGGCAACTGCCTGCCGAGGACAAAGCCAAAGCGATAAACAAGATCGTTGTCGTCAACACGCCCGAACCTGAATCGGGTTTTTCGTCGGCTGATTCCTTGGCTGCCTTGCGTCGCTCCGAGAAATTACGCCACCAGCGGCCGGCATCACGAAATGCACCGATGGCGGGACGCAAGAAGAGCAAGACGACGATCGCTACCGCCAACAAAAGATAAAACCACCCGGCTCCGTCGCCTTGGCGTAACACGCCCAAGGCGATCAGTAGCACGCCACCGCCGCGCAGCAACATGCGACGCCAGGCTTCGTCGTTCCGGAAGGACCAGACGACCATTCCGACACCCACAAGGATTGTCAGGATACCGAACCACGACAGGTTGACTCGCCACAGCGGCGTGTTGTTGACATTCAACTCCACGGTTTCTCCCGCGGAAAGAATTGGCAAACTAAGCTGCAACGGTTGTGGCGGTCCCCTGTCTGCAAGCGCCGCGACCGTGGCGGACAGGCAAGCAAGAATCGCAATCACCAGACACAGCAAACCGAGCACTCGTACGACCCCGGTTCGGCTGCTTGCCCACATTGCAACGCCGGAGAACAGGCCGATCACCAGCAGGAACACAACGCCGTGCCGCACCACCCAATCGAAACCGGACGGACGCAGGACCGGCAGTGGCGGTGTCACGGTGCCACCGCTGGGAACCAACACGTGTTTTTCGTCGCCCGTGATATTCCACTGCGTTTTTAGTACAGGTGCCAACACGACGGGCAGCGTTAGCTGGGGCTGCGATTCGCTGACGGTGGGTTTCCCCAGTCGCAAACTGACTTCGATGGGAACGTTCGGGTCGGTGCCGCCGGGAAGCGGAATCAGGGTCGCGTCGTCGGCTTGCCGAGCCGTCACCGGTTGGCCATTGACCGACACCGCCCACAGACGCACCGGTTCCCCAGGCATCTTGATTTTGAAGGTTCGCCGACCGCGGGATTTGATGTAGTACAGGATGTCGGTTACCGATTCGCCGTCTTGCGACACGCGACTGTTGACCTCCGAAAATTCGACGACCTGTGTGACCGTTGTGCCAGGTTCGAACCATTTCACCTGGACGTTCAAATCGAATGGTCGATCAGTGTACTGCCAAGTGCCCAGTGCCGGCGCGGTGCTGAGCAACCGGAACTCCGCGGGCAATTCCAGCGGGTCCAGCTTCAGCATGTCGTCCGAAACGGAAACCGTTTCGATTTCAACTTGCATTGGGCTGACGATTTGAATGTACCCGCGTTCGCCCTGCATGCCATCGGGGGATACCTGACCGGCTTGAAATGTGCTCTTGCCGGTATTGGGCTTCTCTTCGAACGTCACCAGCAACGTGTACGCCCCCATCACCGGTTGATGCAGCGAAACAAGCAACGTATCACCTTCACGCCGCCAAGTACGGACGTCTTGCCCGTCGACCATCACGTTGCCCAAGTTTTGAGGCACGACGATCTTCCACTCTGACACGGGGGCACCGGTTACAAAATAATTGATCAGTGCACTGCCATAGACCGTTTCCTGGCTGAGCGAATACAGGTGAAATACGTCGGACTGGATGCTTCGATCCAACCGTTCGATCTGCATCGTTGCCGACCAGCCGGGTTCGCGAATTCGAAACGCTTGTTGGAGGTGCGGCGAAGGCTTGGGAAAATACGACAGTGGTTTTTCGACTAGTAGTTCGCTTTGGGCGATGGCGATCCGAAAGCCGGGGGCTCCGACGATGCCGATGTCGCCGCGAACCGATTTTGCGTCCGGGTATTCGATGCGTGGCAGATTCCATTCACCCGCAGTTGCGACTTGGCTCTTTTCCAAATGAAGCGACACCAACTGACGACCGATGGTATCTTGTCCAAAGATGACCTTCAGGTTGCGTCGTCCATCGGTGACAGCGGTTGCGGCGATGTAGTCCGCTACGCTCGCGCCGGTGACGGCGACGACGGAATAGTCCGCTGGGATGCCAAAATCCCATTCACGAATCGGTGCTTCGCGAATATCCAGTTCGACGTCGGCCATGATCGACCGATCCGTTTCCGCCATTTGATAAAGCACCAGTTCGGACACGTTGACTTCTGGGTCGACCCGGTCGACGGAAACGGTGAATGCATGGTCGGCGGCGGGAAAGCGGTACACAAACGTCTGGCGAGCTTCGATGGCATCGCCGGGGAACTGCTCGGGTGCCAACTGCGTTAACCCGCGCAGGTTCGTTGGCTCCAGTCGGACCGATCCGGAATTGGTCAGCCGCAGATAACCCGAATGCCGAATCGCGCCCATCGGATTCAGCCGCAAGCCCTCGACTTCGGCCGGAAACGCACCCAGCGCCGTTTGGCTGCGGACTTTGATTTCACTCGTTCCGGCGATCGGTTGGCTGAGCGTGACGTCCAACTGGCGGTCTTCGCCCTGCGTGGTCACGTTCCAAGAAACGATGTTACTGCCCTGAACGTCGAGGATTTCGCCAGGTCCTTGCAGCAGGATTTGATAGGACTTCAGTTCGCCTTGCAAAATTTGAAACTGGATCAGGTGATCTTGGCGCAGCAGTCCCGCGCCCGCCTGGGCTTCGATGTTCGCCGTGGTTGAAAAGAACAGCTTGCCCTCGCCGGCTTTGCGAGCCATCCGCCAACTGAGTTTGGCCCGGCCCGTTGCGGGCAGAAACCCTAACCAACTCGCCTCATCACGTAGCGGCACGACCGATTCCTGGTCACGATGGAATTCCAAATCGTCGTCTAAGCCCTTGATTCTCAGTGGCACGACGGCACTCGCTGCGACGACGAAATCCATGCTGCGAGCACTGCCAGCGGGTCCGCCCAAGGGAGCCACAAAATCGAGGGCAATCGGAAACGTGCCAGCTTCGGCAAACACCAGTTTGTAAACCGCGTTGTCGTTCTCGTTTGCCAGTCGCAGCCGATAGTTCTCGTCGGTGGGCACTTCGTTGACGGCGGCCTTGCCGCGAAGGATGCTGACTTCGGCGTTCGTTTCGGTCACATACGCCGTGCCTGTGAAGCGAAAGTGAATCGAGTCGCCGTTGGGATGAAGCTCGCCAACCAGTTCCGTGTCGGTCAGTTCGATCGGTCCTGGAGCGGCACCCACGCGGCGGATCGTGAGCTTCAGTTGACCGCCGGTAGCGGTTTGAAAGCGATCGACGTTGTCGTTGGCGTCCAGAGGAGCAAACCCCGTGGCGGCTTCGACGGTGCCTTCCACGCCAGCAACGTAGGACAGCGTGATCACGGAATCGAAACCAACGGCATCCGCCGGTGCGAGATGCGTTAGCTCGACGGCAATCGGGACTTTTAGCCGTTGTTTGAATTCGTCGGATTGAGTTTTGATCTGAACGGTCAGCTCAGTGGTCTTTTCGTTGACATGCAGGTCAAGAAACCGCTCGCCTCCTTCCTCGCGCACGGCCCACGACCGCAAGCGTTCGCCGGTGACCTGCGTGAC
The DNA here is from genome assembly GCA_964477385.1 of uncultured Pirellulaceae bacterium. Taxonomy (GTDB): domain Bacteria; phylum Planctomycetota; class Planctomycetia; order Pirellulales; family Pirellulaceae; genus Roseimaritima. The sequence goes on along the minus strand of CAYZHQ010000024.1, from coordinate 47,923 downwards.
ACGCCCCTGCCCGTATAGGCCAAAGCTGACCGCTTTGGCTTCGCCTTGGATGATCTTTACGGCTAGCTCGATCGTTTGGTCGATCTGCTCCGATCCCACTTGTGCGGTCGTTTTCGCACTGGCTTTGTAGAAGACGGGTGGCTTGGGCAGCTGACCACGAGCTTCGACAACAATCGTACCGGTGCCATCCTCGCCGATCGAGCTGTGGATGTTGGCTTGTTCGGGTTTGGGTTGTTCGGCTTCGTCCTGTGCCGAGCCGTGCAGTGTGGCGAGGACGAACATCGCGAATAAGCTGACGCGAGCGACATCGCGAAGAACGGTTGTGAACATGGGTGAGGAACTTGTGCTCATGGTTGTGGGTCAATGTTTGGCGGTGTAGCGGTTTGCTTCGATCAGTCGTCTTGCTGCCAGCCAAAGTGGCGAAATCAATAGGCCACTAGCGTCGAAACCGCTCAATAAACGACTGTCAGTGTGTCGCTGGTTACGGTCCACTCAATTGCCTTGCTTGTTGGATCATCTGTTGCAACTGGGCGACTCGAGGGGCGTTGCGTTGCGATTCGGGCAAGCTGGCGACGAGTGCTGCGAGCGTCTGCAGGTCGACGGTTTCGCCCAGCGGTTCGCCTCGCAGCTTGGCAGCCAACAGTCCGGCGGCCGTGGCGATGCGGAGCGACGGGGCGGCTTCATCGGGTCGGGGCGCGGCAGCTTCGTACAGGATGGGCCAGCGATTTTCGATCATCTGTCCGGTCGACATATCACGGAACCGCACCGACACCGATCCAATATCACCTTCGCCCTCGGGGAGGGCTTCGATTTGGTACAACGCCACGCCGGCTTCCGCAGCGGCCATCTCGGCGGCGTCGACGGTGTCGTTGCGAAAGTCTTCCGTCTTCAGAATGTGTTTTTCAAAGCCAAGCAATTTGTAGCGACCAACGCGAGCCGGGTTGAATTCCACCTGCACTTTGACGTTCTTTGCCGACGGACGCAGGGCGCCGGCAATCTGGCGGGCGAAGCCATCGTCCGCGGACTCGGGCGAATCCAACAGGTAGTAGCGACCGTCGCCGTTGCGAGTCAGGGCTTCGAGAACCGTATCGTTCAATCCTTCGGCACCGATTCCGGCGGCATCGAAAGCGATGCCCGCACTACGCATCGCGGTGATCATCTGCGACAGACTTTCTGGATTGGCGTTTCCTAAATTGACGGCTCCATCGGTCAGCAGAATGATGCGGTTCTGAGCCCCTTCGGCTTTTTGCTCGCGAGCTTTCTCGAAGGCAAGTTGCAGAGCGGCTTCCAGATTCGTGCCGCCTTCGCTGGGCAAGTCGTCGATCAGTTCGACCAATGATTGCGACTGCGCACCGCTGACTTTATCGGCCAGCAAGCGCGGCTGACGCGCGAAGCTGATCAGCGTGACTTGATCTTGCGGAGTAAGTTGCGCCGCCAAGGTTCCGAAAGCGCTGCGGACCGTTTGTTGACGATCGACTCGTTCCATCGATCCCGAGTTGTCTAGCAGGAACGTCAACCGCAACGGTGTGCTGCTGGCTCGCCCGGCGGCTGCCGTTCGCATCGCAACCCGTAGCAGGTTCCGCTGTTGGATGAACGGATGGATCGATTGTTCGACGCGGCACGCCACCTTCTCGTTTTGGCTGGGCATCGGATCGCCATAGTCAAAGGCGTTGACGAATTCCTCGATCCGTACCTTGGCCGCTTCGGGCCATTCGCCCCGCGACAAGGCTGCCATCGCCAGCTTGAACGATACGTCGCTGACGTGTAACGAGAACGTCGAGAAGGCCTCCTGCGCGGCGACTTTTTCATCGAGCCCTGCGGGTGCAGCGGTTTTCCGGGAGGGGTCAAAACCGGTTTGAGCCAGCTCCTCTTCTTCTTCAATGATGATGCGAGGCGTTACGTCGAGAATGGTGGAGTCCCTGCTGTAGGCTGCCACGTCTTCAGTCAATTGCTGCCCGCGCCTGCGAGCCTTCTCAAACCACTCGGCATGATCCGATGGTTGATTGACTTCTCCATCCTGCAGCGCCTCCTTGCGTTCCTTGCTAAACTTCTTCAGCTTTGTCAGTTCATCCGACAGTTCCCTGCGTCGGGCATCCAGCTCACCCAACTTTTCGGACTTTGCCCGTTCCCCTCGAGTGTTGGTCGCGTTCGGATTCGGGATGGAGAACGAGAGATCCGAATCAAAGTCGCTTGTCATGCCCTCGAGCGATTCGTTGCTTTGAAGTTGATCCGACTCGGCCTGATCGAATCTCCGTGTTGGGGCCCGCCAGCCGAGCGGAGTTCCCGCCTCAGGCGCGGGGGCCGGAGCAGGCACGGCTCCGCCGAAAGCCCAAACGCCTCGGCCGGATCGACGGAGACCCTCCGTTGCCGTGTTCGCCTTCAGCTCCAGGTTGCTTTCCTTTCCAGCCGCTTCTCCGAGGTCTTTGCCAGCGACCGAGCGGCTGAGGCTCTTGTTCCGTTCCTCGCCCGTCACCACGTTGCTGATGCCGGGCGTGCGGAGCGAGCCGCCCAAGCCATCCGCATCGTTGGCTTTGGCTTTGTCACCCAGCCCTCGTTCTGCGTTCGCCCCCCACCGGTCCCGTGCGGCGGCTTGCAGCTGTGGGGACTTCTGAAGATCCGATAGAAGGGATTCGGGCAGTCGATCCACTGCCTCGGCTGGCTCGCCGGACGGTGCCGTGAGAACGGGCGAGGGTGGAACGTCAACGCCACCGTCACCACTCTTGGCATCGAAGAAATAGCGGCCTGCCGACTCGCCACCCATGCCCATGCCGCCCATGCCGCCCATGCCGCCCATGCCGCCGCCCATGCCGCCGCCCATGCCGCCACTCATCTCACCGGCTTGGCCCATTCCTTCCAATGTGACAGCGGGCCCATTGCTCGCCTCGTCAGGGAAGCTCTCACGCTGGGCACTTGGCTGCGGTGTTGCGGGTGGTGATTCGCCGCGACCGTTGCGAAACCCTAGAGACATCGAGTCCAATTTTGAATTCGGCTCGCTATCGCCCGCCCTCCGATCCTCGCCGGCAATCCCTAGCTTGAATTCGTCCACGGGACCGTCTTCATTGGTAGGACCAACTCCATTGCTGTCGACGCCAAACGGATCCGCTGCGGGAGCCTCCTCCCCGAAGTAGCCTTCGTTCGGTTGTCCAACTTGACTTTTTGCTTCCACCCTAGCAGGACCGCCGGACTTAAGTTTTGGACCGGCGGGGAAGTACTGAACGTCGTCTTGGAGGTAATACGGACTGGGTGATGCCACCGCACCTTCCATGCTCCGAGAATCGTCGAGGGTGGAAAGCGCGGCCATAGCTTCGTCCGCTTCGTCGGTCGCGGGGTAAGCGCTGCCGGCAGCACCATTGGCCGCGCGTCCTGCTTCATCCGAGTAATCCCGCTGCTGCTGCGCGGTGGCCCTTGCACTCTCACGGGCGTATTGCACGCTCGGTAGCGTCAGCAGTCCGATCGACCCGATCGCCATTACCACTGCCGCGATTTTGGCGATCATCAACATCGTTCGACGATTCGACCATTCGCGCGAGTCGACACGGAGGACAGCAGGTTGGGTTGCAGGCGGAGCCGGCACCTCGCCGCGGAGGGTGGCGAGTAACGCGCTGCGATTGCCGTCGGACAACGTCCAATCTTCGCCTTGTTCGACGAACTCTCCCTCGCCAACGCCCCGCAACATGCCGTGAACGCCCTCCATCTGTCTCCTGAACTTCGCTAGATCCGGCCGCTGCTTAATCAGCCGTTCCAGTTCGTCGTGTTCAAAATCCGAGGCCTCACCCAGGACGAGTGCAACGATGCGGGCTTCGAGTTCCGGATCGATGTTTTCGACACGAGAGTGCTCGAAATTTGGATTGTTTGATTCATCATTCATATCGGTCATCGAACCCGAGGTTACGAAGTTTGCCTGCCAGTTCTTTTAAGATGTGGTGCAGTCGATAGCCCACGTTGCCAACGCTCAGCCCCGTTTCCTTGCTGATGTCGCGATACTTCATGTCGCCAAAATATTTCAGCTTCACCAACCGTCGGTCGGTCTCGTCCAGTTCGTCCAGCATCTGCCGGAGCGCCCCGACGGCTTCCATGTGAGCGAGCGCGACTTCGGGCCTTTGGGTTTCTTCATCCGTTGGCATATCGCCGCCATCGCGGCTGTCTTTCGCAGCGTGAAAAACTTCTCGTTTGTTGTCACGGAGGTGCTTGAAAGCTCCATTGCGAACACTGCGAAACAACCAGGCTCGCGGAGCCTGCACGTCGTCCCACTGCGCATGCAACCGCATGAACACGTCTTGAACAATTTCCTCAGCCACCGCGCGGCGGCCCACAAGCGAAAACGCATAGCGCAGCAACGGAGCCTCCTCGGCATCAAACAACGCCTGCAGCGTGAGTTCACCCACACTTTCGGCGCTGGATCGGTTGACTTGCGGAGTCGGCTTCAACAGGAATCTCGTTTGCGGCTGCTGGCGGTTTGGAATCTCTCCACCTCATCCTCTCACAGGAGAAGAACCACTGGGCGTCGGTTTCTTAGAAAAATCTTTTGCATAGCTCAAAAAGCAGGAAATCTAGGTTTTTTCTTTCGGTCCGACCAGAATCAACCGCACGGCGACGTCCCTGTTTGCTCCCGTTCTTCCGCCTTGGCAGGAAGATCCATCGCCGCTTTCGTCAACATGCCAAGTTTGAATCCTCCTCAATGGGTCGCCCGCGCAACTCCAATTTGCAGGAAGACCCTTGCCCCGGACACTTCCCTTGAATAACCACTTCCCTCGAATGAGCGCTTCCCTTGAACCAGTAATGTTCGCTAACGAACCTGCCGGACCCTATCATTCCTATCTGTGATAACCATCGCCTGTAGAATGCAGCGGGCCAGTATCCTATCGCAGGGAAGGAGAATGATTGTGCGACCCATCTTGTCACTGCTTTGGCTTTGCGTACTGCCCGTCGTCATTTCTGCGGCGGATGCAAACAAAGCTCCACTCCCCAAATTGATCGAATGGTCAGCGGTCGAACCGACAACGGCCTTCATGCGGGAACATATCCGCGAAATGGAGACGCTTCCGTTCGACGGGCTGATCTTCCATCTGAAGACCAACGAAAACGTCCAGATGGTGTGGGACATGTGGGGTGACACTTCGTTTACCATTGACCAGTTTTCCCGGGAAATCGCTGACCTAAAAGCAACGACGTTTAAGCGGTTTACCGAACGATTCCTACGCTGCAATGTGACTCCAGGAGACGTCGACTGGTCAGACGACGACACCTGGCGAGTTGTCACTGGAAACTTCACGACGGTCGCGCGGATGGTTCGTGAAACGGGTTGTCGAGGCATCATGTTCGACACGGAACAATACGAGCATCTGCCATTCGCTTGGCCCCCACAAACGCCGGAAGAACGTGACGCCGCGGCGGCAAAACGCAGGGCGACCGATGCCTTGGCCGCGCCGGCCACTCAACCCCTTCCGGTCGCCGTCCCTCCGGAAATCGCATCACTCGTTCGACAGCGCGGCCGGGAATGGATTCAGGCGATCAATGCCGAATGTCCAGAGATCACGATTCTCATTACCTACGCGTATCGCTCCGCACAACCGACCGACGGCGAGTCGTTTCGCGTGTACGGTTACGAACTCCTTCCCGCCTTTCTAGACGGAGTGCTGGAAGCGGCGAGTGACGGCACACGCATTGTCGATGCATGGGAATATTCCTATCCGTATCAGTCGCGATCCGCATTCGAAAAAGGACGCCGAACGATTAAGGAAGACGCTCTGCACTGGACCGGTGCCCCCAACGAATACCGTAAGCATGTCACTGCCGGTTTTGGACTCTGGATGGACTTCAACGTGCGCGGTCATAAATGGCATCCGAACAACGTGAGCCTCAACTACAACACTCCACAACAGTTTCGGAAGAACCTTGACCACGCCTTCGAGCTGACGGACGAATACGTGTGGATTTATTCTGGCCGGGCGAAATGGTGGACCGGTGAAGACCTTCCGGAAGAATACCGCCGTGTCGTCGCAGAAGCGCGTGAGGCGACGGGCCGCTAAGGATCGTGCGACGAAGTCACCGACGAAAACGGAACGCTGCGAGTGATTCCCGGCTCACACGTTTCGTCCACCAGCGATGGAATTGGCGCTGAGCATGCGGTCACGATCCACGCTGGTATGGGCGACGTGCTCGCCATGCGCCCGTTGATCAGTCACGCGAGCGGTTCATCGGTCGAGGGAACACAGCGGCACCGTCGAATTCTGCACCTCGAATTTGCCGCCGATGAAAAGCTACCCAACGGAGTGGAATGGCATGATTTTGTCAGCTCTGCGGCGTTCCTTGGCAAACCCTAAAACTAAAACTTCCGTAACGAAGGCCGGAATCCGAACGATGGCTATACTCAACCAGCCTCTGAATGCACGCAAAGGAATTCTAGGCTCCTAATTTGCAAGGATCCGCGACGCTGTTTGTTCTTCTACCTTGCTGCGAGATGGAAAACAGTAAAGCATCTCGACAGGTTGACTATAGATGGAGACGGGTAAACTTTCACACCCTTCCAACTTAAGGTGTTGCATCACAATGTCGTATTCATTTGGCAATAAGATCAACTCGATGCGTGTGAATTCGCTTTCTTCAGAGTTCGTTGGAAATGACTCACGCGATTCAAACGATTCGACATCGCATTGGATGCGGACGAAACGCGAGGTTTCAACCAGCGGTGACAGTTTGGCGAGGAATTCCGACTCCATTGTTGACGGAAAGGTCGCGACGAGTCGGCGGGCGCTGAGGCCGGCACTTTTCCTCGCTGCGTGCGGGTTGTCGGCTAACGGACGCAGCGAATCGAGACCGCGAACTTCGAAGGTGAGACCCGCTTGCTCAAACTCGTGTTGGACCTCGTTCAGCTTTTCCATCACGCTGTGATCCACCAACTTGGCATTTGAAACATCGACGATGAGGTTTCGTTTTTGCACCAGGCCGATCTCCTCGATCTGGCGTTTGAACGGAATCCAGTTGCTGAACACGGCCGATTCGTGGGCGATGATTTTGCTGGTCTTCTCGTCGACTACTTCCACTTCCAAGTATGGCTTGAACAGCGACTTGAGAGGCACCCCGTTGGCCACGTGAATCACCATCTTCAGGACGATTCCCGCAGCGACACCGATCAAAAGGTCGGTGGCTAGGACCATCACCAGCGTCGTGACAAAGATCGCCAGTTGTTCCTTACCGATCCGCCAAACATTCAAGAACTCGGTCGGATGCGCCAAACGGAATCCGGTGTAGACCAACATCGCGGCCAGCGCCGCAAGCGGGATGCGATGCAGGACGGTGGGAATCAGGGCCACGCAGAGCAACAGAAAGACGCCGTGCCACAAGTGGGCAAAACGGGTCTTGGCACCGTTGTCGATGTTTGCTTTGGAACGCACGATTTCCGAAATCATCGGCAAACCGCCGACGCTGGCGGCGGCAAGATTCGCTACACCGATCGCAATCACATCGCGATTCATATCGGTCTTGCGTTTCCAAGGGTCGAGCGAGTCGATCGCTTTGGCGCTCAGCAACGATTCCAGCGTTCCGATCAAAAAGAACATCATGATCCACTTCCATGCTTTGAACTGGCTTAACACGGCCATGTCTGGAAACGTGATGTCGTCAAACATGCCAAAGACGCGATCGGGCATCTTCACCAAGTATTGATCACCCAGTTGGTATTCGTGATCGGCGAGCGTGTAAGGGTGGGCGTGAAGCAAATCGAAGCCCATGCCCATCGGCACGGCAACCAACAGCACAACCAACGGCGCGGGGACAGGTTTCAGAAAAGAAACGCGTTGACGAATCGTGGGCCATACGAACATGATCAGCAAACTCACGCCACCGATCGCCGCAATCGCCGGATTCGCTTCGGCCACGAAATGCGGAATCTCTCGGAGCATCTCCAGCGGTTCACCCCCGGCACCGAGCACTCCCAAAGCAACCGGAAATTGCTTAATCATGATGATCACGCCGATCGCCGCCAGCATGCCGTGAACCGCCGCGGCGGGGAAGAACTCGCCTAAAATGCCGGCCCGATAGATGCCGAAAATGATTTGCAAGACCGCTGCGGCAACACCGACCGCAAGCGCCGCCTTGTAGGCGGTCAAGTCACCCGCGTCCCAACCGCCCGTCATTCCATTGCCGCCGAAATCCTCGATGCAGCCGATGGCGATCACGATCAAACCGGCCGCCGGGCCTTTGATGGTCAGTTCGCTGTTGCTCAAGAACGTTGCCAGAATCGATCCGATGATGGCGGTGAAGATGCCGGCAATTGGCGGGTAACCACTGGCCAGCGAGATCCCCAAGCACAACGGCAAGGCGATCAAGAACACCAGCAAGCCGGAGGTCAGGTCGCTTTTGAAATAGCGAGTGAATCCGTCAAGATTACCGCGTGGGATACCTTCGTTCATTTTTGTGGCCACAAGGATCAGATCCTAAAGTCGATGTTTTGATGAAGTCTTAATTGTTGATCCCGAACACCATCGTGCTGCTCGCATCATTGGTTTTGTCGGACTTGCTGCGGTGTCAGGGTGTGATCCGGAAGGGGGTCCGCCCCAGGCCTGCGCGAGATCAAATGTTCGGCCGCGTGATGCCGTGACGAGACGCCGGGCTGGGGAAACAACCCGCCGCCAAGGATCAAGAAGGTCAACACGATTACGGCGATCCGCTCGGACGGTTTGGCAGCCAACGAGATCGGTGAGGTGACTTGAGTGCCGGTGAAGATCCGAAAGTAAGCTCGGATGATGGCGATGCCACACAGAGCCGTGGCGACCACGACGGCCCCTCCGACGATCGGCGAGACCGCCGCAGCACCTTCGATCATCAATTCGATTCCCACAAAACCGATCGTACCTGGGAATCCGATCGAGGCGAGCCCCGTCAACAAGAACAATCCGGCCAGCATCGGCGCGTGATCATACAAGCCGTTGTAGCGCGCCAAGTCGACGCGTCCGACTCGCGATTCAATGCTCCGCAGCACCAGCCCCAGTCCGCCCAACGACAGTCCGATCGAAATCCAAAGGCAAAGGGCTCCAGTTAAACCGATCGTCGTCACCAATTCCAGTCCCGCCAAAACCAATGACGAATGACTGAGGAACAAGTAACAATACAACCTTCGTGAATCCGTTTCGACGACCGCCATCGACGCGGCATAAACGGCCGTGACCAGGGAGACGATCGCGATCGCTTGCATCGCCCAAGTCGGTGCCACGGGCAATACCAATCGCATGATCGCGTAGGCACCCGGCATCGGTGCGACGGTCAGCATCGCCGTTCCGAAGCTCGCGCGATCAAACAAGTCGGTCATCCAACAGTGTACCGGCGCAATGCCGCTGCGGATCAGCGCCCCAAAGGTCAGCAGGCCTCCCGCGATCAGTGTCGCGAATCCCGGACGGTCCGGAGCGAGGGCCGCGTCGGCGGGCAAGATCGCGTAACCAAGCGTCAGGCAACCGATAAACGTCATCATATGAATCAGATAAACTCGAGCCGACTCTTTCCGGCGAATCGACAATTCGTGATAAACCGGCGCGACTCCGATCGCCAACAAAGCGACCAGCAACCATCCCGACCGACAGCTAAATGTTGCCAGCAGAATCGCTTCGGAGACCAGCGTGCCGCTCATCGAAAACCGGCTCACCTTGGTCTTCAGCGTCGAATAGATCGTTAACAAGTACAGCAGTGCCGCCAGGGGAAACAGCGGAGCGCTCAGTTCATCGATCACCAGCACGTTTTGGTGTGCGAAAGCGGCAACCACATCCCAGTGGTCGTGGGCCTCGAATTGCCCTAGACGAACAAAATCGATCCATTCACAGATTGCGGCCAGTAGTGTCGCAAAGGCGAATCCCACGCTGATCCGCCTCGCTTTCTCTCGGTCTTTTGGGAACCGCACGATCAGCGAGCCAATCAAAGGCAACAGGATGGCGAGTTCAAGCCAAGGGAAGTGAAGCTCAGGCATCAGTTGGCCTCCTCGCGGACCGAGCCCGCGGACAACCTCTTCGGATCGCTCGGCAGCCAACTCTGATGATGCCTCGCTGCGTCACGGGGTGGTTGATTGCCAGCCAGCCACATCGTCCAGCGGTCTTCCAGCATTCCCGCCAACAGGAACAGCTTGGTGAAGGGACGAACCAAGAACCGCTGCAACGCCGCATCCAAGTAGCCTCGTTCGTACCAAAAACGGTATCCCGTGACGGGTTCCGCTTTGCATGTCGGCGATAACAGATCGTCTTGCGCGCGCGGCAGTCGATCCCCAATCGCGTTTTCCAGATTCTGATAATCTTGCAGCAACGATGGGGCACGTAGCAATTGCAGGGTCCGCAATAGGGCGTGGCCGATAATATGGACTAACGCCAGGTAGCGGAAACCTAGCCCGATTTCAACGACAATGATCCCAAGCTGGGTCAGGGATGCGTAAGCAAGTGCCGATTTAACATCCGTCTGAACGCGAGCGGTATAGGCACCAAAAATGGCGGATACAAAACCAACCGCGACGACGGCAATGCGAAGCGGAAGCGACACGTCCAACAATGGACTGACGCGAAGCAGCAAGTACGCTCCCAGATGAACCGACAACGCGCCGTAGAAGATCGCACTCGATGGCGTCGGACCTTCCATCGCTCGTGGCAGCCAGCCCGAGAACGGAACCATTCCCGACTTCCCCGTCGCTGCCACCAACAGCAACAGCCCAACCCACATCGCCGACCTGCCGTCGATGTTGGCGATGCTATCCGGCCACACCCCATTGCCCATCATGCCGGCAAAATCGCCCGCGCCGGTCAGGTGATGGAGCGTCAATGCAGCAGCCAAGAACGCGGCGTCGGCGATTCGGTAAACGATCCATACATGCAAGCCGTTGCGCACCGGGATCGGTCGATTTTGAAAATAGGCAATCAACAAGGCCGATGAGAGACCGACCAATTCCCAACCTAAAAAAAGCGTCTCGATCGTTCCAGCGAGCGCCGAGACAATCATCCCCAACAGAAACACGGCATAGAACAAAAAGAATCGCTCGTATCCCGCTTCGCGATGCAGATAGACCTTCGCAAATGCGCCAACCGTTCCGCAAAGCACGAACGACAGGATCGCGAAGGGAACCGACAGTCGGTCGAACACGAACTTTAAATGGAAATGAAAGTGCTCGGATTCCAGCGAGATCCAATCGCCAATCTCCACCGGAATTTCACGCCGCCCCGCTCCCAACATGAATGCCAGAACTCCACAAGATCCGAGCAAACCAAAGGCAACACTGACCTGCGTCAAGCGTGCCGTGGCGTGTTCGCTCAGCTTGACGCCCAACAATCGAGCAACTCCGACCGATAACAGCAGCAACGCGGGGCTGGCAACGGCCAAGATGCCACAGAATTGGGAAAGCACTATCGGTTTCATCTCGCACCCCCACGATTCATTCGGCCTGTCGACGCGATATCGCTGGCGGTCACAAAAGCTGGCACCAAGTGCTCGCGATGTCCGGCGAACCAGTCATGCGACACATTAACGACCGGTAGGCTTTGCCCGCTCGAGTTGTACGGCACGAACTTTCCGGCTTCGAATCGCGATAGATCGCCTGTTTCCGGATCCATAATCGCCAATCGCACCCACGCACCGCGGCACAGTCGACCGTTCGCTTCGTTGTCGAGAAGGATTTGGTTCATGATCGACTCCGTCGTTTCGATCACGAACAACAAACGCATCGGCTCATGGATCTCAATCATTTGTTGATACAGGCCGGTGCGCAGGTCACTCGC
>CAYZHQ010000024.1:17380-36082 GCA_964477385.1 uncultured Pirellulaceae bacterium | reverse complement strand
CGCAACGCCTCCGCCGGCGAAAGCCCCATCGGTGCGGCTTCAAAGCGACGGCATCGCTCCTGTGCGTTTCGCAAAATCGCTTCGTCAACGGTCGCCTTTGTCGCTGCAAAAATCTCAAAATGGGTCGGTGGCATACGGTCCAGGTCGTACCACACCACACTTTCGTCGCACGTGTTGTGATAGGCGCCCAGAAACCAAGTTTCGTCAGGGATGTTGATTCCCCATCCCTCCAACTGTTGTCGCACGCGGAAATCGTTGGCCATCTGAGCAAACGCGCGGGCGTTCGGGCCGCCACGTTTGCCGGCACACGCACCGCAGTTGTACGCCGACATGTGAGGATTGTTGATACTCGACGATCCGTGTCCGGTCATCACTATCAAGCGAGCGAAACCGGAGGTCAATCCGATGTCTTCGAGCAGACGTTTGACGATCGCCGTCATCTCGTCGAGGCTATAGCCGATATGGCCGTCATGATCACCGGGCGGTTCCTTGTATCGCTGCAATTGCAACTGGGTGACCGGCGGCGGACCAAGCCACCGGCCGGCACGTTGCCGTAGTCGCGACGTCAAACGCGGAAACAACACGCGTGCGACTAACGGAAACGCCGCCAGCGAACCTAACACGGACGTCACCGCGCCCCCAAAAAACGAGTGGCTGCCGGTGTGCACCTGACGTGTCAGTCGACCCAACGTCTTGCGGGCTTCGCTGCGCCGCCGGTGATCGCCTGTGAAAGTGAAGCCGACACTCTCACGAACGAAATGGATCGGCGCGACGACCGCCGGGCATAACGGTTTGTAGTTCGCCTCGGCGACGCCTTGATAGTTCATCGCGACGGCAAAGAAACCAGCAGCCCCAAAGGTCTCGCACTTGGGATCGATCTCTTCAAGGTGACGGCGAAACGATTCCTCGCGATCGTCAATACAACAGCAGATTTGAAAGTGAAGCTCCGCATTCCTTCCGGAAGAACGGTTTGACTCGGCCGAAAACGCGCCCCCGGTCGGCGAAGCACTGGCGATCGCGTCCAAGATGCCACGGTGATAGTGACGTTCATACGCCTCCTGAAATAAACGGCGACGTGCAATCGAATCGAACGATTCAATCTCTTCGATCAAAGCACCGAAATCCGACAGCGAACGGAGCAATGACGGTGACCACGCCATCAACTGTGCCCACTGAAAGACGTCAAACGCGACTTGCAAGTCTTGGTCGGCAATCGAATGCTCGCCAGACTTCGCTCGTCCACCGCGGAGATCCGACGACTTCGTCGTGAGATTGTTCTCTCTGGCAACGAAGTCCCAAACGGCCTCATCGAGAATCAAACGAATCGCCAAGAATTCTTCCAAACTTCCTCGCGGGGCCGAGCGATCGATCCACTGCGGTGCGTGTTCCATCTGGTGTAACATCCCCGACCAGCCGGGAAGGGCTAACAATGACTGGGTGATGAATCGCTCCCGGTCGGTCTCGTCGACGTTCAAACTGTCAAGCGAATGTTGGATACTTTCAATCGCACCGGTGCCTGACGATTCAAGTCGTTGCAACGTTGCGGCGACAGAGTGCAACCATGGCGAACGGGCGAACGACGCGTGCTGATACAGCAACCGAAAACAGCGAAAGAAGCCCAAGTCGCGATTCGGAAGCTGCCGACGGGCATACCCTTGATCCAGAAACGCGGCTGTGAACCGAATCAAGATATCGGCGACCAGCATGTCAGCATCGATGCCCGTCTTGGACAACAGCCAATCGCGATGACGAAGACAATGCGGGCCGCCGCGCTCGCTGCGAAAAGTGGCCTTCGATACTCCTTCCAGACAAGCGTGCCAGAGACTGTGCAGGTATCGAGCATGCGGCGTCGTGCCGGTATCAGCAAAGTCGGCATCGGCGGCCCCGCCCAGCGACTTGGTTCGAACTTCGGGATCAATGTCATTACGAAACATTTCCAACGCATCGGTCTCCGCGATCACCCAATGCAACTGGGCAACATCGCCGCGATAGTTTTCATGTCGCATCATCTCTCGGCGCAGCGATGGGCGATCGCCCAGTTCCGGATACAGACCGAAGACGCCCGCTTCCTGCGACTCCGCGTCCGCGGCCAACGTCGCGTCGATATCCTCGCGAGTGATCCGGCCGGCGGCCAACAACGCGCGGAACCGAGCCTCGCTCAGGTAAGGCTCAGCGCCAAAGATCTCCCAAGCTTGACGAACGGCTTCGTGAAACGGCAAATGTTCAAACGCGTGCAACGTGTTGTGATGCACGAACACTTCGATCGGCCCCTGAGCGGGAAGCAAATGTGCCGCGTGAGCGATCATTTCTCGAATGCGGTCATCCACCGAATCCGGTTCGCTTCTGTTGGAAAGATCGTTCACGGCTAAGGGCATGTTCGGCAGGACTCTGGCTTCGATCCAAGGTGTCATTCAATGTCAGCCCAGCCATATGCTCACGAAGTGCCAAAGCCCTAGTAATTTTCCGCAGGGTTCCTCATCGACCTGCTGACACCCTGCTTTTTCCCGACCATAACGAAGGAAGCGATTCCGAAAATCGTTGGGGACAGCGGATGGCGGGACTCGGCGCGTGCAAGAATTTGCAGGGCTCGATGCAAGAAACTGCGTTCAGCAAATTCCCCCCCGATACCGATTTTCCATTTGGGAAGACCTGTCATAATCACGGACATGTTTCGAACCCAACGTCAACGTTCTCGCCGCCACCTTCGTCTGGTCATCATCTCACTGTTGATGTTGAGCGTCGGTTCGCTGTTTATCACCTTGTGGTTTGTCGTGGACTTTGGTCGCGAGCAAGAGATCATTCAAAAGCTGCTGCTTGACCTGCCCAGCCGGGATCTCCCCGCGGCAAGGGGACTCGCCAGCGAACTGCAATGGCAATCTCGCTGGACTATCTTTGTCATCGTGCAAGTGATCGCAACCGGTTTGGCCGTGGCATTGTTGTTTCGGGCGTACCTCAGCGCCCAAGACAAACTTAACGACATCAAAGCCCTGGCCGGCGACATCCTCTCCAGTATGGAACAGGCCGTCGTCACGTCCGATAACGATGGACTGGTCACAAGTTTGAACGAACGCGCGCTTGAGCTACTCAGCACGACCGGCGACTCGGTCGGGAAATCACTTCGACAACTGACCGACCAGATCGACTTGGTCAGCTTTCGCACCGAAGCCGAATCGCACGCAGGCCACAGCTTGGTGAAAGACTATCCGGTCACCCATGGTGGCGAACATTTCTGGTTAAGAACCTTTTGCCAATCGTTACGAGATGCCGATGGTCGAACAATCGGCAACGTTTTTCAACTGCGAGATGTGACCGCTGATCGGCATTTGCAAGACCGCGCCAGACGGATGGAACGATTCATGGGGCTGGGCTCGTTGGCGGTTGGACTGCATCATGAAATCAAGAATCCGCTTGCCGCGGTATCCCTGCACGTGCAGCTTGTCGAGGAATCGCTCGCCGGGCAATCGTTGCCAGAAGAGGTTCCCGAGATGCTCGCGGTCGTGAAAACTGAAATGAAACGAATCGAGCACGTGCTGGAAAGTTTTCGCGACTACGCTTCTGCCGAGCGACTGCATTTGGTGGATGTGCGATTGACCGATTTAATGACGCGGCAAATCGATCTGCTGCGTCCGGTGGCGGACGCTGTTAAAGTAGCAATTCGCACACGTTTTGACGACGATCTGCCAGCACCGATGACGTTCGACGCGACGCGGGTCGAGCAAATTGCTCACAACTTGATGGTCAATGCCATCGAAGCGATGCCCGACGGCGGCGAGCTGAAGATTGATGCCAAACGATTTCGCGGAGAAGATACCGACGGAGTGTTGATGACTTTTTCCGATACCGGACGCGGGATACCCGAAAACGTTCGGCCACACGTGTTTGATGCGTACTTCACCACGAAAGGTGGCGGCACCGGAATGGGCTTGGCGTTGTCCGACAAGATCGCACGGCTGCATGGCGGACGATTGAGTCTGAGCGTTACCAATGGCGGCACCACGTTTGAATTGTTTCTTCCCATCCGCCCGAGCGGACAACCCACATGACGCGACTCTTGATCGTTGACGACGAACCTCACATCCGCAGCGGATTGCAGCGGGGGCTCAAGAACGAGGTGACTTCGATTGAAACGGCCGGCGATGTGAACGGTGCCTTGGACTTGCTTGAAGCGAACGAGTTCGATGCCATGATCGCCGATGTGCGACTTCCCGGCGATCGCGACGGGATGGAGTTGGTCAACATCGTGTCGCAGCGTTATCCTCGCATGACCAACATTGTCATCACCGCTCACGGCACCGTTGAAATGGCGGTTGAAGCGATGCGACGCGGCGCATTTGACTTCATCACCAAACCGGTCGACCTGGATTTGATTCGTCAACAGGTCCGCCGCGCAATCCAACACGGTCAGCTTCGCGCCGAAAATCATGCGCTGCGAGACCGCCTCGCCGTGGCCGGCGAAATCGTCGGGATCATCGGCAAGTGCACCGTGATGCAGGAGCTGTTCAACCAAGTCCGGCAAGTCGCCGATACCGACGCGACGGTGTTGATCCAAGGTGAGAGTGGCACGGGAAAGGAACTGATCGCCAGAGCCTTGCATGACCTGAGCGGCCGCAGCGAATCGCCGTTTGTCGCCGTTAACTTGGGAGCCGTACCGGAAACGCTACTCGAAAGCGAGCTGTTCGGTTTCGAGCGTGGTGCGTTCACCGACGCAAATCGCCGCAAACCGGGCTGCTTTGACCGAGCGGGATCGGGGACGTTGTTCCTGGACGAAATCACGGAGGTCCCCAGCAAGTGTCAAGTCGATCTGCTGCGCGTTTTAGAATCGGGGGAATATCAACGCATCGGCGGCGAAGCGACCTTGCACGCCGAGGCTCGGATCGTATCGGCCACCAACCGAGACCCGCAGGCGATGATCGAAGAGGGAACGTTCCGTGAGGACTTGTTCTACCGACTGAATATCGTGCCGTTGTTCATTCCGCCGCTTCGCAATCGTCGAGAAGACATCCCGCTGTTGGTCGATCATTTTCTGACCCACTTTTGTATTCGCCACGGACGAAGCACGAAGCACGTCGACGACATGGCGATGTCCATGCTATGTCAAGCAAAATGGCCAGGCAACGTGCGTCAATTGAGGAACATTATCGAACGGTTGGTGGTCATGGTTTCGGGGGACGAAATCAATGCAAAACATTTACCGACGGAGTTGCACGAAGCCGCCACGTCGAACGCAAGCCGAGTGACGACGCTTGCTGAAGCGGCTGAAGCGGCTGAACGCTCCGCCATCCAGGCAGCGCTGCGCGAAGCTGATTTCCAT
This sequence comes from uncultured Pirellulaceae bacterium, assembly GCA_964477385.1. Classification (GTDB taxonomy): domain Bacteria; phylum Planctomycetota; class Planctomycetia; order Pirellulales; family Pirellulaceae; genus Roseimaritima. The sequence continues at coordinate 30,771 of CAYZHQ010000024.1, read as the reverse complement.
CGCGAACGAGCCGCCAAGCTGCTCGGCGTCAGCATCCGCACCTTGCACTACAAGATGAGCCGCTACGGATTGCATTGACACCGAGGGCTTCGAGAAAACTCAGCCTCCTTTTTGGACAACGTTCGTTCCAGTTCGGTAGCAACCCGAAGTGAATCGATGAAGCCCGCCGATCCGGTGGATGTTCACTCGCACCCAACATCGCGCGGTTGATTTTGAGCAAATTGAAGCGGATCAGTCGGACGAGAGCTTCAAGCGTGCGCGCCTTTCGGAGAAAACGTGAGTCACAAACCATTCGAATGCGTTGCCAACGAAAAAGGCTTGAACATGCAGACGAAAAATAGGATTCACTTTGGACGGCTCGCCACGAACGCTGGCGGTTGGCGTCGCTCACATCACACCCGCATTCTCGCACCGTCCACTTTGTGCCTGTGCCACTACGCGATGCTGGCTTTTCTGCTGCTTTCGCCCCAGGCTCCGCTGCACGCGGATGACCGACCGGAAGCCCGGGCGACCGAGGCACCAGAACCGACCGAGGCGGTCATGCTTTCCGGCGATTGGGTGCCAACGGATCCTCACCGGATCGATTATGCCAAGCTCCCTCGCGTGCCATCCGAACAGGTCGTCGTCAGCGACGTGCGGGCGAAGAAAGGGGTCAACCAACATAACTACCTCGCTTTTCACGAAGGGCGTTTTTTTGCCATGTGGAGCAACGGACCCGGCGTCGAAGACCGTGTCGGACAACGGATTCGCTTCGCCACCAGTGATGACGGGCTGGCGTGGTCGGCGCCGAAATTCCTAACCCCCGAACCGCCCGGTTCGGGGCCAGGTTCGCCTCATTGGAAGATCTGGTCGCGAGGGGGTGCGACGATTCATGTCAGCGATGTTCCGCCGGATGACCCCGATTTTGCCGCCGTGCAGTGGTGGGGCGGGCTCGGAGGATTGCACCATTTGGAGCCCGCACCCGCGCAGCCCGGCGCCCGCGGCAAACACATCGCCAGCCAATACTTCGAAGCATTCCCGGGACACGCCGCCAAACTCGAACAACCGCTTGATGACGACTTGGTCGAGCGATGGTCCGCGATCGCGACCGAGAACGGCGTGCCCGTTCCAAAATCCGCCACCACCCGAGGCGAATCGATCCGCGCTGCGTGGAATTCATCGCAACCGATTCCGCAGCATCGCACCAAACCGACGCAGGAAGTAAATCAGTAAGCGTGCTGACAATCGCCACAGAACCCTTCGATCCCAAAGGCGTCATTCCCGCCTGTTTGATGCCGTTTGACGCGAACCTGGAGATCGATGAACCGGCTTACCGTCTTCACCTCAGCCATCTCGCGAGCGTCGATGGCGTGACGGCGATCACCATCAACGGACACGCCGCCGAAGTGCACGCGTTGGACTTTGAAGAACAACGACGCAGCATCGAAATCGCCCGCGATGAAGTCGGTCAACGCTTGCGACTGGTTGCCGGCATCCACACGGGCAACACGCGAGAAGCCAGGCGGTTGGCCCGGATGGCGACAGATACCGGAGCCGACGCGATACTCGCTTTCCCTTCCGACGTGTTGGTAATGGGTGGCCAGCAAAGGCCCCAGTGCGCCCACGCTCATGTCGCCTCGATCGCCGACTCAACCGATTTGCCGTTGATCTTGTTTCAGTATCCCGTTAGCAGTGGCTTGGGGGATCCGCTGGGTACGCTGATTGAACTTTGCAGTCAGTTTCCGACCATCCGGGCGATCAAGGATTGGTGCAACGACGCACATATGCACGAGCGTCACATTCGCGAACTCCACGCCCTCGACCAACCGGTTCGGGTGCTTACGACGCATAGCATGTGGTTGCTCGGTTCGCTGGTGCTCGGTTGTGATGGGCTGCTTTCCGGCGCCGGCAGCGTCATTGCTCGACTTCAAGTCGCGTTGTTTCGAGCGGTGCAAAACCACGACTTACAAGAGGCGCGAAAGATCAATGATCAGATCTACCCGGCCGTTCGTGCGTTCTACGCCGACCCACTGCTCGACATGCACAACCGCATGAAGGAGGCTCTGGTATTATTGGGGAAACTGCCGCAAGCGCACGTCCGCCCTCCCTTGCAAAAGCTACCCGGCGACGAGATCGAACGAATTCGAAAACAGCAGCGTCTGGCCGGTTTGCTCTGACGCTCCGTGGTGGCGACGTTAATTCGGCAGTCTCTGAAACTTCGACTAAGCAGGGTTACAACGATTCCTAGTCAAGTATTTCGCGTAGCGAAGGCCAAATAATGGTTCGTCCATCGCCTGCGGATAGGGTGGGTGTTCACGCAGGCATCGTGTCCGAAAAGGCGTTGCCCAACGAATGGTTCCGTCTGATGCTAAAGGGGTTTTTTGTTGGCACCGAATGGTTCCAGTGCCTTTAAAAAGCTCTCCGATTTTCGGAACCGATCTCCTGATTGATGGGCGATCGATTTCAGCACAACGTTGGTCAGCGGATCAGGCAAATTGGCGTTGATGAGGAAATCCATCGTTTCTTGAGCCGCGAAAAGCACATTTGGATTGCGTCCCACCAAAAATCGATACAGACATGCACCGATAGAAAACAGATCATCCGAGGGGCCGCTGCGTCGCGAGTTACGGAACTGTTGTGGCGACATGAACGACAGCGTGCCGCGAATCGATTTGTCGTCCGTCAAATCCCCGCTGCCAGCATTCTCGGCGAGTTTGGCCAAACCGAAATCGGCCAGTTTGATCTTCAGTCGATGTGCTTCTCGATAAGCCAGCAGGTTCGAGGGCTTGATGTCCCGATGAATGAATTTTCGTTTATGCAAATAGTCGGTCGTAGCTAAGACGCGCCGCACGATCCACAGCGAAGTTCGAATCTTTTGTTCGAGGGGCTGAGAGTCGATCAATTCCAGCAAGTTGAGGGTTGGGATGAATTCGAGGACGAGGAAAGGAGTGTCCTCCTGAACGCCGAATTCGATGCCGCGGACGATCCGCGGGTGATCGAGTTGGAGAATGGTACCCGCCTCACGTTTAAAAAGTTGCAGTTGTTTTTCCTTCGCCTGGATGTCGAGTCGAAGGAATTTGATCGCTACGATTTGTCCGTCCGATCGACGGGTGGCTTTGTAGACGTCGGCCATGCCACCACTGCCGAGCAGTTCGCTCAACGTGTAACTGCCGACCTGTTCGCCGCTACGATCTTTGGAAGTCCGGCTATCGATTTGAAAGTCGGCTTCGCCTGGCACGCCGCTGCCGCTTCTTGGTGCTACGGTTTCAGCAAGTTGGGCGTGGTCGGTAGACGATGCCGCAACTTTTGTCTTCACAATATTGTCGTCCTCAGCGGCCGGCGATTTGGAAGGGGAAATGGCATGCCGCACTTTGGTTTGCTCAATGGAGGGAGGCTTCACCGACGTGAAATCAGGCGTAGCTTTCCGCTCCTTCGTCGCTTCCCGCGTGCCGGAATCAGATGGGACCGATGTGGGTTCCGCGGGTGCTGGCGCTGGCTGGCCGCCCTGGGACAGGATCTCCAGCGACAGTTCGGTTTGCCCGATGCCGAAACGATCGCCATTTTTCAGGGACGCATCAATGACCCGCAGTCCGTTGACCAGCGTTCCGTTGCGCGATTCATCGTCGTGCAGTTGGATCTGCGTCCCATTGCATTGCAATCGCCAATGCCGACGTGACAAAGCGGGCTCTCGATCAAGCACCAAATGAGCGGGGGCTTCGCGACCAATGGTCAGCGTCACCGGACATTCAAACGTCCACGACATGCCGCGGTGCGGTCCGGCGATGACGGTCAAGCGAAAGCGGCCTTGCGAACCGAACGTTCCCGGTTCCAATTCCAGCGTCGGAGTGGTCATTCTAGAGGGTCTCGCGGGTCTCTTACCATCTCGTCCAAATCGAGGTTGATAATCGGTGCGGTGATGGAGTCTCGGTTTGGCGCGGCATTCAATTGGTTGCTTAGCGTGTAGGCCTCGCGAAACAAAATGTCATAAAACGTCTCCTGCCCCGGTTCCGCGGCCGAAAACGACAAGCCGTACCGTGTCATGTACTGAATCAGCGCTGCAACATTGCGCTGTTCCTGGGCGTAGGTATCAAAGAATGACTCCCGTGCAGCCAAAGCTTGTTCCTCGGCCAAGGTTGCCATGTTGCGAGACAGGTCCTCGAGGAAACGTTCGGCATCAAGCACCCGTCGCAACGTGATCTTCCTGAGGGAGCGTCGATTTGCCGGAGGATATTTGCGTTGCAAAGCGGTCGTTGCGTCTTCAATTTTCAGCAGGAGTTCCTGTTCCGCCGCGAACCGATCTTCAGGAGCGAGTTGTTGGAACCAGGCAAAGGTATCTTTGAACGCCGTGACATGGGGACGTAATGCGGGGTCCGAAAACAGGTAAGGCCAACGTTCCATCGCGGGCGGCAAACGACCATCTAGTGAGACGCTGACCAGTCCGTTGACCGAATGAATGTTTAACGTCAACTGCTTCAGACGCCGCTCGTCCAACTTGCTCAACCCAGCCGACACTGCCGGAGAGACGGTCGACGCGGAGCTCAGGCCACTACTGACTTCGATCTGCGAAAACAGCCGATTCAGCAAATCACCGCTGTGGATTCCGGGGCGGTATTTAACTAACGCATTGCGCATTGTCACCTCCCAAACCTGCACATTACGAAAGTTCTCTTTGACTTGGCGAATTCGTTTGGCTTCCAAATCTTCTTCAAGGTTTTGCCACTTTTCCAATTCATGCATCCGCTGTTTGATCAGACGTTCTTGCAGAAACCGTACGGTACCGCGTTCGGCGGGTTTCTTATCATCCACATCATCCTCACGCCGGACGGCAGCAAACTTCGCCAACGTGACCTGCATCTCCTTGATTGCAGCTTCGGTCTTGCGCTGATGCTCCGTGTTGGCTTCGATCAGCTTTGCCTGTTCATCAATTTTTTCTTCAATCGCTGCCGATGGGAGGGCTCGCTGTCCTGGAGCCTGACCAACGACCTGTTGCGTCACCGTTAATGCGAGTGCCAGGGCCAGCAGGTTTGCCCAAGGGAACGGATGAATTGGTGGGAACATTGTGGGAGCCTTTATTGCAGCGAAGCGCGGATCGTTTCTGCCGACACGATTTCAAGGGAGAGGGTTGGAGAAGATGTTGTTTCCGGCGATTCGGGCAAATCCGCTTGGAAGGTGACGATGCCTTCCAAACGATGCCCGTTAAAGCAAGGTACACCGATCCAATTTTCAGCATTCGAAGGGGGGCCGACCAAAGTGATTGCGCCAGCCACTTGGTCGACGGTGGCGGCGGTTTGTTGTACCCGAAAGGTAACTGCGGAACGTTTCGACAGCGTCCGAAAATGGTTTGGCAATCGCGGGTCCTCGGCGTCCAAGCCTGTCGGCCTGATCGACACGGCGCGTCGTGGCCAGAATTCAGGCGACTTCTCCAGCTCGACATGCGTCGGTAACGGCTCGCAAACCATGCGTCCCAAGTCGACTGCGGAGGCGGCCGCAAAGGCCAGATTCACATTCTGCAAAGATTGCTCGATGACCTCGGGTGCCGCTTCGTTTTCGACCAATTGTTGGTGCGTCTTGCTGAGCTGCTGGGCTTGTGCGGAACGCTCTTCAAACACCTTCCACACCGAGTGCTGTTTGACCTCGCGATCGTGCTGGCCGTCGATCGTAATCACTCGCAGGTCCGAGTAGCCATCAGCCAACATCGATTGTGCGGAAACGAGGATTGATCCAGTCGTCAGCACGGTGTCGGATTCGACCGCAACCCCGCTCCCCAATCGATAGCGAACGTCACTGTCGCCGCGTCGGACGGTAATCCAAACCACACCTCGACCAACATCGAACTCGGCCTGTTTAGGCGAAGCCTCGATGGCGGGACGGGAAAGATCGGCGACAGCGGGTGCCGTTTGGGCAGCCAGCGGATCCGGTGGAACGGCCGAAGCCGGATCGGCACGTTCCGGCGAAGCGGCTGGAGTGGTCGCGGCACTGTGCACGTTGGCTGGATTGCGGGGCGAACGGAAAATGAATATCCAGAGCAGCATCACGCACAGCGTCGTGACGGCAATCACTGCCGCGGCAGCCGGAACCGACTTGGCCGACAGAACGCCAAAGGAATCGCTGGTGATCGGAGTGTCGGCAGGCGCGGTTGGAGGCGGAGCGACGTCGGGAGCTATGGTGGGCGGGACGGGAGGCGGCTCGATGTTTGGTTTGCGGTGATGCTTTGCGGCGATCCGGCACAGTTCGTCAGTCGCAACGCGGTGCATCCCCAAGTAGATGTCGCTGCCCGGTTGCAGCAGCACCGCTTGCACTCGCTGTTCTCGATCGGGTTTTAGAAAAATCCCGTTACGACTCCCTTGATCACTCAGCACGACCGTTCCGGCGGGGCCGACCACCAACAAGCCGTGCCGCCCCGAGACCGCCGGATGTTCGAGCACGACATCGCAGTCGGTCGCTCGTCCGACACTCAGCACGGCGACGGAACCTTCAACCGATGGCCACGGCAAGCGAACGTCTGGCGCCAGCCAAACGGCATCTTGCGGGTCGATCGGGCGCGGTTGCTCCGTCCAGTGGATCCCCCCACGCTCGTTGGTTGCAAAACCGACCTTGCCCCCGTGAGGTGACAAGCGGAATCCCGCTGGTTGGCGTTCCAGGGTCGCATGCCGCGAAGCGACGCCGGGCATCACGACCACCACATCGCAAGCGGGATCGCGGCCAATCGTCCAATGGTTCGAGGGAGTGGGGTGGGACATCACTTCGCTGTGGGCATCTGAAACAAGAACCGCTGCTCGCCGAGTATGAACCTACCCTGGTCCGGCAATACATAATCCCGCACCGCCGCCCATAGTCCATTCACTGTCTGCTGATCTTCAGCATACCAGTGACCTTGACGCCAAGTCAGTATCGCGTGCCGTTCGTCCAACCAAGAATTCTCCCACGCGATCTGGCAGGCACGCGGATCGCGGCCGAGCAAAATGGGCTGCGTCATCGAAGTGGTCAGGCGATCGGCTGGTCGGTCACCGATCTGCAGCAGCGACGTTCCGTGCTCGTCCAGCTTTCTCCACACCACCGGCACACCACCCAGCAAGAACGTGGTATCCGCATCGAGCTTGATGGTCGACTGGCGCACAAAAGTTCCGTTGGTGCTGTCGTCGTCGACCAATCGCCAACGATAGCCGGCGGGCCCCGATTCTTCTCGTTCTTCTCGCAGAATTTTTGCGTGGCAACTGGAGATGTCGGGATCGTGTCCGATGACGATGTCGCTCTGATGACGACCGAGCCGCGTTTCGGTGCGGCGCAGCCAGTAGACTTCGCCCACTTGATCACTATCGTCATCTAACACGATTAACCGTGGCGTCGGTGGGCGACGAACGGGACACAGCGGTGTCGCAGCGACAGGCAAGACGCGGACCGACTCCGCCAAGGTGTGCTCCATTGCCACCGGCCCGCAACGGCGACAGCTTTGGTTTTCCGGCACAAAATTTCCGCATGCGCGGCAGGTCGGCATCGCTCGGCTGCTCCTCGTGGGCGGGTGTCAGTGAGGGTTTGGTAAGTTATATTATGAATACTTGCAATGAGCGATGTACGTTCGTAGCCGCCATCCGCAACCGTCGGCTCGTGAACGTCACCTTCGGCTAACAAGCGTAAGAGTGCCGCACGCCCTCTCAAAGCAGGCATACCAATGAACACCAGTTCTTCATTAGTGTACCTAACCGATTGCCCGCATTGTAGTCAGTCGGCGCGAGTGAGCAGCGATGCGATCGGACGCTCGGGAATTTGTCCGAACTGTCGTAAACGAATGGCCGTCTTATCGGTTAGAGCCGGAAGTGTCGCGGACACCAAGGTGGGTCGGCTCTCGTCGCTTTCGTCAGCCGATTCGAATTCGGCGTTGAAGCTCCCATCAACGCCCGCCTCGAGTGCGACTTCATCGTCCCGCGATTCGGCATTATCAAAGCAAGGTCGCCCGACCGGTGGTTCGACCGCTGTCGCATCGCCGGCGACTCCTGAGAAACTAGGCCGCTTTGCAATTTTGAAGAAGATCGGCCAAGGCGGTTTCGGCGAAGTCTGGTTGGCGGAAGACACTCTGTTGAAGCGTCAAGTCGCACTGAAACTACCGCGGTTTGCGCCGTCGGACACCAAGCGACAACGTCGGTTTTTGGCCGAGTCGCGGACTGCGGCGCTGCTACGACATCCACACATCGTGCCCGTTCTCGATGCCGGTGTGATCGATGGCAAGCACTTCATCGCGTCGGAGTTTATTCGTGGTGTCCCGTTGGATGACATCCACGACCATCGCCCCGCCTCGGTCCGCTGGACGGTGGAAACGCTCGCCAAACTGGCTCGAGCAACCGAGGTGGCCCATCAGCAGCAGGTCATCCACCGAGACCTCAAGCCTGACAATGTCCTGATTGATCGGCGAGGCGAACCGCAGATCCTCGACTTCGGTTTGGCGAAGCGTTTGGATGATGAGCAATCCCAAACGATGGACGGCACTGTGATGGGCAGCCCCCATTTCATGTCGCCCGAACAGGCTCGTGGTGAAGTCTCGAAGGTTGGCCCGGCGAGCGACCAATTCAGCCTGGGCGTGATCTTGTATCGGTTGCTCACCGGCCAGACGCCGCACACCGGTCAACCGTTGGCCGTGCTGCAGAAACTGATCGACAACCCCACGCCGTCGCTGGCGAACGTCGAGAAGGATTTTCCAGTAGACCTCATCGCCATCTGCGACAAGGCTCGGGCGGCGGAGATTGGCGAGCGTTATCCGAGCTGCGAAACGTTGGCCGAAGACTTGGAACGTTTTCTGGCAGGCCTGCCGGTCGCCGCGCGGCCTCCGTCGCCTCTGACGCGAGCCGGAAAATGGGTCCGCAATCATCCCCGCGAGGCCAGTCTTGCCACCGCATGTATTGCGAGTGGTTTGTTGCTGTTTACCGTCAGTGTGTGGGGCTGGGCACAGGCCGCCCAAGCTGCCGCTCAAGCGGCCATCACGGAGGAAGGGCTCCGCAGCGAAACAGCGAGGTTACTCCAATTGGAAGAACGCTTGTCCGAGCGGGTCGAAGAAGCCGCCGCACTCCGCGACGAAACGGCCGCCGCTCGGCAGGCCACGATCGCCGCTCGCGAAGCTCTCGAAACGGAAAGCGAAACACTCGACCAACAAACACGGCTTGCCGAAGCTTCCCTGGCCAAGCTGCGAGAAACCGAAACCGGATTGAGCGACGCCGAGGCCAAGCGGCAGCAGGCCGAAGCCTCGCTCTCCGATGTGGCACAGGCAGCCGATAGCTCTCTATCGACGGTGCGGCGCATCGCACCCGAACAAAAAAACAATGTCGTCAACAATGCGGCCTTTACGTCCGAAGAACTCGCGTTAACAAAGGACAACCCCTTGCGCCTGCTGTGCAAGACCGGGGAAACCGCTTTCCTCGTCAAGCCAGACGGAAAGTTCCGACTGGAGAAGAAGCTCCAACAGCCCAACACGCTGGGGATTGCTGAGATTGCGTTCGGTTCTAATCAGCAAATGTTCGGGGTCCTGAGGAATGACCAAATTTTGGATGGTGCTGAAATGGCCCAGGGCACGACGGATTCCAACGGTAATTTCAACTATGGCATTGCAAAACTAACCTCCGCGCAGCGTTGGGTGTCGGCGGTTCCGCTCCAGACCAAAGAGGTGGACGGGCTGACACGGTATCAGTACGAGCAAGCCTTAGAGCAGGGGTTCGTGACGCGAACAAGAAGAAGAAGGCAACTCGCGGTCGATCAACGGAACCGCATCTACTTCACCACCAATCGGTATGAATCTAGAGGCGATAAGCACTCTGATTGTGTGCGATACGATCCGGCGAACGAGTCTTTCAAACATATCTGCCGACTTTTTGCGGCAGATATTCATGCGTATCCTGACGATCCGGAAGCGATTTATCTTTTCGGGGAAGGGTTCGTGAAACGCTGGCACCCAAGCGATGGCGAGGGCGAAACCGCAACCGTGACGTGTGTTCTCGGTGTCATGAACGAGGTGTTTGGCGAGCCGCTCCAAGCCATTCGGCTGTCCGACCAGCGGTGGCTGGTTCACTTTCAGAAAAAGTTTGAAACCTCCAGAACCCATACCCAGGTTTTGCTCGACTTGCAGACCAAGACCTACCGAGAATCGAAAATGAAGATTCGAGAAACAAGGGACAACGTAGGCCAGTGGGTCATCAAAAGTCCGACAGAATGGATCTACGTAAATGACGTGAACGTCACCGTCTACGATGTCCAAGAGGATTTCTGATGCAGTGGGAGGCCGTGAATTCGGATCTGGAGAACCGTTTCGAAGTCCTTGAGGAAATCCAACAAGGTCGGTTTTCGGCGATTTATCGCTGCAAAGACCGCAAGCTCGATCGAACCGTGGTGCTCAAAGCATCTTCGCTGGCGGAGGCTCCCCCGACCGAGCACGCGCGACTGATTCGCGAACTTCAGGTCAGTTGTAAGCTGCGACATCCGGCGATCACTTCGGCCTTCGATGGTCGCCGAACCAAGCAATATGTCTTGCTGATTCTGCCGTGGCTCGAACGGGGCTCTCTGTCGCTACAACCAGAACAGGAACGCGACGCCGCCTACATCCAACGGGCGGTGCTGTTGACCGAACGGCTGTGCGAAGCGGTCGTCTACTTGCATCGCATCGGCATCATTCATGGGGACATCAAGCCCGATAATATTTTGCTGGACGATGCAGGCCAGCCGTACCTGACCGATTTTGGTAGTTGCCAGTCGACTAAAGCCAAGGAAGCTTCGGGACAGGTGGTCGGGACGGCCGCCTATCTAGCACCCGAGGTGGTGCGAGGTGACGAGAAACTATCGATACACAGCGATCTGTATGCAATCGGAGCGACACTCTTTGCGATCCTGGCCGGCGAGCCACCTTTTACGGGTGACGACGCCGCAGTCTTACAGGCGGTCCGGACCGAAGCCTTTCCCCGCCTACGGCGTCAGTCTGACAGCGTTCCCGCGGCACTGGAAGCGATTGTCGATAAAGCCTGTGCGCCTTACGCGGAGCAACGCTATGCGACGGCGGAGGTGTTGCTGGCGGACCTAAAAGCCTTTCGTGAAAACCGTCCGATCACCGCTCAACCATCCAGCGTCCTGCGCGAAGTCCAACTGTGGGCACGACGACACCCGCTGATGGCTCGGCTGGTGCTCGCGCTGGCGACCATTCTTTTGGTCGGTATCAGTGCCAGTGTTACCGGTTGGTGGAACGCGCAAACGACGCTGGTCGCGCTGCAACAATCGCAAGCCGACTTGGCGGAACGTGGGGAGCAGGCTCAACAAAGAGAGCAACAATTGCAGCAGACGCTGGCTTCGATTCAAAACGATCAAGCCAGCCTGACGAGATCCTTGGAAGAAGAAGCCGCATTGAAGACCGAGGCGGCCGAAGCGCGACAACGCAGCCAGCAGCAAACCGAACTGGCAGCCCAAAGGTTGCAGGAAGCCCAACGATTGGCGACGACGCTGCAGGCGGAGCAGCAGAAGGTGGACGCTGTCAGCCAAGATCTTCAGACCGCCGAGATGCGAGCCCAAAAATTGAATGCCTTTGCGGCATTTAAAACGCAGCGGATCGCCGCCAATAAAAGGTTGCGTGCGGCTTTTGCGACGGTGACGCTGGCCATCCGCGATGTTAGGCCGTTGCCGGACCGCTGGGAACGGTTGTTGGACTTGCCGCGCGAGCACGCAGGCAACCTGCCAACAATCCTTCGATATCAGAGTCAAGTCATTAAGAACATCGAAGAGAACCAGGGTTTCGGAAAACCTGCCGACGTCGTTGTGCCTGAACCATTGGCAGACGAATTGAAGGGCTATACTCGTGACGCTGTGTTGCTGCAGTTCGACCCGTTCGATCGCCAGTCCATAATGTGGAGCCATCCCGACGGACTGACTCGACTCCGTATTTCGGCTGCCGACTCGGCAGCCGAGTGGGAACGTGAGCCGAACGAGACCATCAACAAAATTGTCAGCTCGTTCGGCCTAAAAAGTCAAAATGCCATCCGCATCTTCCCGCAATTTACTTTTGTGCTGCGGCAAAACAAAACTACAGGCGACCTGGAAGCCTTTGCCGTTTCCAATCAAGACCTCCACGTTTACAAACAACTCTGGTCTTGCCACGCCGCGCGGAGCGAGGCTTTGAAAGATCCCGCGCATCCCGTTGCCGACAAGCCTGCACTGACATCGAAGTTTCTGACCGTCGGTACGCAGCCACGCCATCACATCGTGTTCCTCTCGTCGGTCGCAAATCCTGACCAAGAGGTTTCTCGTACCTGTTTACATTCGCTCGACTTGAGAGGCCTAGAGTCGGGCAGTGGGGAACTGCAGGAGAAAACGTTTGATCTAGGGCTTCAAGATCCGGTGACTTGGCCCGAGTCGCTACAACTTTCCAAATACCTGATGCTGGGCATTGGGGCCGGTGTCGACTTGTCCGACCGCAATACAGCCCATCAGTTTCATCAACAGTCCGCTTCACCTTGGATTCGTTTTCCCGATGGAGAGTGGCAGGTCTTGGGGACGGAACCACAAGAGGAGACACTCGCTACAACGGAGGCTCTGCTAGCTCGATATGAACCTCAGATAAAACAACAACGCAGAAATAGGAAGTGGAGCAAGCCGTATTTCGGCTTTGCCCCGGGCCGAATCGTCGAGCTTGTGCGGAGCACAAAAAGGGGGGAAGGACTGTCTCTGTTTGTTTACGACTGCATTACGGGAGAAACGCTCAGCGATTCGCCGGATGTCGACGCTTGGCGTGGTGAAATAGCGCCAAGCCCTTCCCGCGCTCACTGGCTTAGGCGTGACTATGGGAGGTTAAGTGTGACCACGATCGCGGAACCTGACGAGTCGCTCTTTCAGTCGATCGACGAATTTGAAAGCTACTTGCCCAGCCTGCAGGCTCGGACCTATCAAGCGCCTTCTTCGCCCGCTGGGACCGTGACTCTGGCGAAGCGCAAAGCGGTCCGTATCGATGGCCCAGCCAGTGCATTTGTGGTGAATCCTTTTAAGCCCGAACAAGACGAGCGCTGGACCATCGATCTCGTCTGTCGCGTCGACCCCGTCCCTGCGGAGGGAGGGAAGTATTTTTCGTTGCTGTCTTGTCGCGTGCTGGGCATGCAGGTCACGCCCAGCGGGGACTTGGAGGTGACACGGCACAAGCGGGGAAAAGATGGAAAGCCCCATTGGTTCGGATTTGGAAGCAGCGATGATCTAACGGGTCGCTGGGTGCAGTTCACCGCCGCTTGGGATGGCAAGCAAAACAGACTTTATCACTTCATCGATGGCAAGCGGACGGCGGTGCGTCAAAGCGATGAATCGCTGCCGAATCTGGCCAAGAAGAATAAAATGGAGATCGGGACTTCGGGGGTGACGATCGATGCCCTGCGTGTCCAACGTGGTGTCTGCCCCACCGAATCCTT
>CAYZHQ010000024.1:0-17280 GCA_964477385.1 uncultured Pirellulaceae bacterium | reverse complement strand
TCCCGTGTCCTCAGCCGCCTGCGGCAAGAACTGGAGGGGCTGATTGAATGAACACTTGGCATCGTTTTGATATTGGATTCAGGCGTTGCGGATCGGTGGTTCGCGCGACCTTTAGCAAGGACGGTGCGAGAGCGCAAAAAAATCGGCGACCGGCTGAAAGGTTTTCGCAGCTCGTTTGTAGGACATTGTGTACAGCCGCTTGGCTCCGCTCCCATTGACCCCAAAATCGATGCGATGCCTCCGACCACTTGTCCCGATCGTCAATCACTCCAGCGCTTCCTGCTCGGGAAGACGCCCGTACAGCTTTCGGGGCCGTTGGAGGAACACTTAGCGGAGTGTGCTTCCTGTGCCACCGCGGCCCAAACGCTGTCCGCTGGCGATGACTTAACCCAAGCCATTGCCCGCGGTGCCGAGCAGCAGAATCGTCAGACACCGGACGACGAAGTGGCCCTGCGAGGGGCGATCGAGCAGGCCAAACGCTTCGCCAGCCAGCTCGACACGCATGCCAGTACCTCGGGCTCGACCGCGATCATCACCGGTTCTAAGTCGGTTTCGGTCGCCATCGGGACACAGGAAGCGCAGCAGGAGATCGATTTCCTCGCCCCTGCTGAGCAGCCTGATGAGCTGGGACGATTGGGCGATTACCGCGTGCTGAAGGTGCTGGGCGTCGGTGGGATGGGGATGGTCTTTAAAGCCGAAGATCTTCGGCTTGGGCGGCTTGTGGCGCTCAAGGTGATGCTGCCCAGAGTCGCCGTGAAGCCGCAAGCCAAAGAGCGTTTCTTGCGCGAGGCCCGCGCGACGGCGGCGATTGCGCACGATCACGTTGTCCAGATTCATCAAGTCGGCGAAGACCGCGGTGTGCCGTTTATCGCGATGCAATATCTGCAAGGGCAATCGCTGCAGACCGCTTTTGGTCGCATCCAGAAAATTCGTCCCAAAGATGTCGCTCGGATCGGCAAAGAGGTCGCGTTGGGACTGGCCGCGGCGCATGAGAAAGGGCTGATCCATCGCGACATCAAACCCGACAACATCTGGATCGAAGCCAAAACGCGGCGCGTCAAGATTCTGGACTTTGGCCTGGCCCGCAACGTCGCCACCGACGAAGGCCTCACTCAGTCGGGAACGATCCTCGGCACGCCACGTTACATGGCCCCCGAACAGGTCTCCGGCGGCACCGTCGACCATCGCGCCGATCTGTTCAGCCTCGGCAGCATGCTGTACCACCTCGCCGCCGGCAAGCCAGCTTTTGAGGGAGATAATATTCCCGCACTGTTGTATGCAATCACCCAGTCTGCGCCGCAGCCAGTCGGTGAAGTTGTCTCGAAGATTCACCCGGAGTTAGCTGCACCGATCATGCGATTGCTCAGCAAAGACCCGGAAAATCGTCCGCAGTCAGCGGAGGAAGTGGCCAAGCAGTTCGCAAGCGTCTCGGCAATGCTCCAAGCGCCGGTCGCCAATGCAGCGGCACCGATCGCTCCGATCGTCACCGCCCAGCCGAAGCGTTCTCCCCGTCGCCGGCCGCCGAATCGTCGCTGGCCACTGGTCGCTGCAGCAGGAGCGGCCGCATTCGCCTTACTCCTGGGAGTGATCGTGATCACCATCGAGGGTCCAGACGGCAAAGAGACCACGATCCGTGTTCCCGAAGGGACGACCACGACGCTCGAGTTAGCATCCGGCAGCAAAGCCACGATCGAAGAGTTATCGAAGCAACCCGGTGTTGCCACGGAAAAAAACGCCGACCAAGCGGCAAGTCAAACGCCGGTTGACCGCCGAGCGAACATGGCCACAAACAGGCTCCCGCCACTACGGCGACTCGGCACTTGGGATGAGGGACCGCCACCACCTTGGTTTGGTGAGGGCGGGCATGATGCGGGATACTCGATTATCGGTAGCGATGTCTTGCCGGGAATCGTGGAGCGGCCAACCAAGCTCCCGTCGATCCGACGTTGGAACGTCGATACGAAGTGGGGACGCGGCATTACATTCGCTGCCCACCACAGTCCTGATGGTAACTATTTCGCAACAGGCAACAGCGACGGGCATGTACGAATCTTTGATGCTGGTTCGATGGATCTTGTCTCGCTGCTGCCGGGGAAAACGACGATTTCGGGGGTTGAGGATCTTTCGTGGGCTCCTGACAGCCAGCGACTGGTCGTTGCCATTCCCAACGAGAACGTCGCTCGCATTTGGTCGATCGAGGGAAGATTGCTTGTCGAAGAGAACACCGACGTACGTTGTCATAGCGTGGCGTGGAGTCCAAACGGAAAGTGGATTGCCGAGGGATATCACGCCCGCATCCAACTGCGTCGTCCGGATGGAACGATTGATAAGGTGCTCTGTGAAGAGGAAGGGTCGGGTCCCAGCGTAGGCGGCATGCTGGCCTGGCATCCCGACGGACAACATTTGGCATCATGGCAGCACGATGGAAGACTGGTCCTTTGGGATTGTCAGGCAGGCACCTCTGAACCGCTTCGTGAACCGGTCGGGCACCGCGGGTTTCCAGGTCACCGAATGGCGTGGAGCGGTAGCGGCATGCTGGCGGTCGCTCTAGGGGATCGACTGGAGATTTACGGACCTGATCGCACGCTCAAACAGACCGTTGACTATCGGGGACGCGGCGCGATCGCTTGGCACCCCGACGATGATCGACTCTTCATGTGGGATGGCGACTCGGTGCGATCTTGGAGTGTTCAACAAAAAACATTCGTTGACAAGACACTTGATGCGTCTTCTGGATGGCCTCATCAACCGCTCGCGCTATCGTGCTCGCCCGACGGTGAGCGTCTAGTTATTGTTGCTGGATTGTTGAGAGAATTGTCGAGTGACCTACGAACAAAATTCTTTGAAACACCCATCTATTGCCGTTACGGAACGTCCGTGAGTTGGAGTTTTGATGGGAAGTATCTCGCGAGCACAACGGAAGGGTTTCACTCCGGAATACCAATCTGGAATGAATTGGGTGAAGCGGTTCAAACCATTCCGGTGGCGCTAGAGACACTGCCTTTAAAACTTACATGGAGTCCGACCGAGTGGACGCTGGTGGGAACGGGCCAGGGTCAACCGAGTGTCATCTCGCGTGACCTGGGACCGGCGACGGTTCTTTCGGGTGCCGAGGATGCGTACTCCGTCGCTTGGAGTCCCGATGGTTCGCAGTTGGCGTTTGGCACGGGAAATGGGACTGTCAAAATTTTTGCTTCGTCTGGCAGACAGATCACGGAGATGATTGCGGGAGACCGTCCAGCCTTCGTCGCGTGGTCAGGCGCGAACGATGAACTGTGGGTGCATTGCGGGCACCGACTTTATCGTTGTCGCCCCCAAAATTCATGGACACTGGCGTTAATCGACGAGACGGCCGAAGCCGCAGTTACCTCGCCGTCCTGGTATCCCAACGGTGACTTGATCGCAATCCAAAATACAGGTTGCTACAGTCGCGACGGCAAGTTGGTTACCGGACCGTCTCGACCCCGTCCTGTGACGTGGCGTCACGATGGCAATGCTTACGTCGGCGCTGGGCAAATCCACTTGAAGAAATACTCTCGCGGCGGGGATTTGACCAACACACGCCACTTGAACGGATTCTTTGGACATCTCGCCTATCAATACCAGCCCTTCGGCGGTCTGTTTGCCGTCAGCTTCAATGAAAGTGAAATTACCATGTTGAATGACGAAGGTTTTCATCCGTACTTGCACATTGCATTGCTTCCCGACATGAAGTCCGCGACGTTCTCCGCCGCTGGCGAAATGATTGACGGGGATCCTGCAATTGTGGATCGCTACCTGACCTACTACTTTGAGAGTGAGGAAGGCCGCATTGAAACCCTCGGGCCAGTCGAGTTTCGGAAAAGGTTTACCGACCCGTCCTTAAGTCGGAACTAAGCAGGCAGGCTGGAGTCATCGGGTCAATGAGCCGCTTTGGCGATAGCCGCGGTTCCTGAATACAACCGGGGCTATCACCCAAACGGCTAAGCAGCGTTCTGCGGAATGATTCCTGCAAACCTGCTTCGAGACTCTGAAAGCCCACAGAATGGTGGGAAATCAATCCAACCTGGCGCTGACCAGTTATGCATGGAACAAGATCAAGCGTTCGAAACGAACCAAGAAAACCAATACATTGACGATTGCAGGCTGCCACAGCCATCCCTGTGGCGAAGGTGTCGCTCCAGCGAGGAACACCGTTTTCCGCGGATGCGGTAAGGTTGGTAGGATGAAGTCCAATAGGCAGACGACGAATGGGAGCCGATTTTTCCGGTTCGTCCCGGAAAATTGTGGGTTTGTTTTTTCGCGTCGCTGATTGAATGAGGTAAGCACGAGATGTCGATTTACACAACACGTTGCCCTCAATGCCAAGGGCGACTTCGTAGTAAGTCGCGATTGCCGGCAACCCGACCGCTTCGATGCCCGAGATGCCACGCGTCATTCTCCGGCCAGTGGGTTGCCCAAGTTCCTTCCGGCGATCCGCTACAACCGTTGAATGGTCTGGCGGATTCCGCATCCAACGCGGACCCTTCCGTGGATCAGGATGGCCTGGAAGAGCCAACATTCCAGGCGGACTCGCCAACGCCAACCAGCGATTCGACAAATCGCGGCGCGGGCGTGTTTACCTCGATGGTGGTGCACTGTGGTTTGCTGGTCTTGTTGGCGCTGCTCGCGTTTCCGGAGGTCAAGAACGCGACCAGCCTGCTCCGTTTGGGTGCGAACCTTGCCGCTCCATCGGAATCGGAGGCATTTGCGTTGCTGGAGATGGCTGATTCATCGATCACCGAATCGAGTTTATCGATCGAAGCCGTGGAGTTGGTGGAGACGGAATGGTTGGTCGATCAAATGCAGCCGGAAGCGGAGTTGGTGATGGAGATGCATAATTCACAGGTCGAGAACGAGTTGCAGGAACGGCTAGAAGCAGAGGTCCGCAGTGACCTTGCTTCGCTGACTGCCTCTGCATCGAGCGGCAACCGATCGAGGTCAAAGAGAGCTAAGTCCGCCCTGGAGTGGATGTCGACGGTGTCGCTGAAAGGTCAGGCTGTGAAAGGCCCGTTGCTGAAGGAGCCTGAAGAGGGCGTTCGGCAGACTAGCACGACAAGCGATGCGGCCATGGGGATCCTCGATCAGCTTCGCGAAACGGCGGAGCACGACGGTCCGGTTTGGATCATCTGGGTGATGGACGCTTCGATCAGCTTGGTCGCGGAACGGCAGCAGTTGGCTCCGATTGTGAAAGGGTTTTACGACGACGTGAAAATGGCTAAGAAGCCCGGTAGTTGGCCTTGGCCGACGACCGCCGTGTACGCCTTCGGGCAACGTGTGGTGCCACTGGGCGTTAACCCTGGCCAGCCGAAACCGCTCGCGATCGCGAACACCTTGATCAACATGCCGATTGACGAGAGTGGTACGGAGAATGTCATGACCGCCGTCGCTTCCGCCATCGCCAACGTGCCGGCTCGGAATCCAGACATGCGGATCGAGGTGGTCGTGTGGACGGATGAATCGGGAGACGATCTGAACGCGTTGGAAGATGTGATTTTCCTGTGCCGGCAAAGAAACGCCCGAGTCCACGTGGTCGGTCCGCTGTCGGTGCTGGGGATGCGAAAGGGACTTCAGCAGTTCTCTTTGGCGCCGCCGTATCATATGCCCATTTTGTTGCCGGTTGACCGAGGCCCCGACAGTGCGTTTCCCGAGAGGGCGCAGCTTCCGTATTGGTACGAAGCGACCGACATCGACTGGGGCAACGGGCCAATCATTCCAGCGAACCTCGGCGAGCAGAACTTCGGCGGACCTCATCGTCAACGCTTGCTCGCTCCGAGTGGTCCGTATGGGCTGACGCGATTGGCGCTTGCCACCGGCGGAACCTTTACGGCACTCAACCGGCCGGGCGACCTGGCGGCGGCTTCCCGCGAGCAGCTTTTTGATTACATGCCCGATTATCGCAGCGCGCTGGAAATCGCTTATGACATTGATCGCTATCCGTTGCGGCGCGCGGTCATCGAAGCGGCGGCATTGACCGAGACGGCGAACTATTGGCCACCCAAGATGCGATACCCGACGATGCTGACCGATCAGTTCCCCTATCGTTCGCGAGGGTTTTACGTGTCGCCGCAAACCTTCGTACGGCGATTGCCGGTCGAACTAGAGGTGAGCGCTCAGCGACTGCAGCAGGCTCAGGTCGTGATCGAGCAAGCGATTCAGATCATGATGCTACGATTCCAGACTGCTAGTGATGCGGATGCTCGGTACGGAGCCGCGCCGTTCAACCCTGCATTGAATGAGGTGTCGTTGGACGAAGTCACTCCCAGCGAATACCACCATGAGGAATCGCCACGCTGGAAGGCTTGGTACGATTTGAATTTAGGAAGATTGCTGGCCCACAGTGTGCGGATTCGCGAGTACCTGCTGCAGTGCGAAACCTTGGCCAGCCCGCAGACGCGGACGTTGATACAGAGCCGCGGTTTCAATCAACTATTGCTGAAGTCGTCGCCGTTGCTTCAAGGCGGAGCGGTCAGTTCGACTCGCACACAGACCGCTGTCCAATTGCTGCAGCGCGTTGTCCAAGACCATCCCGATACGCCGTGGGGAGATCTCGCAACTTGGGAACTGGAGCATGCCGTTGGAGTGGAGCCGGTGCTGTCCGTGAGGCCCAAGCCAGTGAGGCCCAAGCCACGCCCCGTGCGTGGCAAGCCTGCGCCGGCTCAGCCTCGCCCTTCACTTCCGAATTTGTAATGCGTTTCGATGCCATTGAAGCTGCATTGCAAGGACCGTTGTTGATTAGCGGCGCTGCAGGCGGATGCTGCCTGAGGATTTGCCGGCGTTCCAGCGTCCTTGCATGGCTCTGCCGAAGACTCCCGCTTGCATGCGGTAGGCGCCAAGCGGGCCTAGGCGTTTGACCGAGGTGATACTCGAGCCATGCTGGGTGACTTCGGCACGATAGAGGTAAGGGATCACGACGGCGAATCGTCCCGCAAAAATTCCTTGGTAGCGATTCGGACCGGTGGCGCGCAAGCGAACCCGGAGCGGACCGCCGTGCTCGGCGCGCTTGGCCGTGGCGTCGGCCGTCCAGCGACCGACCCATTTTCCCGACAGATCAGGGTTTGCCTGAGGATAGACCACCGGTTCGAAAGCCTGCACAACGGCAACCGGTGACTCCGCCAACAGCGGCTTGGTGATTCCCGCACAGGCGAACAGTAGTACGACCGTGGCGAGCTGAAACGGTACCTTGGCAATAACTAAGCTGACAGCGTTGACGATAGGACTCACGGGGAACCTCTTCGAGAATCGGTGGGGACGGCAGACGCTCCAGTTTGCTTGAGGCAGCCGGAATTTCAAGGCACCCTCTCGGCAGGAACTGCCGCTGGCCGGCTAGGCTTCTGGTTTCTTTGCGGCTGTCGCATTACAGTTGGCATTTCTGACGCGGCCGATGGGTGGTCGCAGGAAAATGCTTTTGTTCGCTGCCTCCAACTGAACGGATAATCGACGTGGAAATCTGGCCCGCAATTGATCTTCGACATGGCCGGTGCGTCCGCTTACAACAGGGCGATTACGATCGCGAAACGGTATTTGGCGAAGACCCCGCTGCCATGGCGCGTCGCTGGGTGGTGGCTGGCGCGAAGCGTCTGCATCTGGTCGACTTGGATGCCGCGCGCGGGGACGATCCGGCGGAGAATCTGGCGGCGGTTCGAGCGATCTTGCAAGCCGTGGATGTGCCCTGCCAATTGGGCGGTGGCGTGCGCAGCGACGCGACAATCCGTGAACTGCTGTCGATAGGGCTGTCGCGGTTGGTCGTCGGCAGTGCGGCTTTAAAACAGCCCGAATGGTTTGCCGGTATGTGCGACGCCCATCCGGGACGCTTGGCGGCAGGCATCGATGCGCGGGAAGGGATGGTAGCGACCGATGGCTGGTTGGAGACCAGCACGACGCCGGCGATCGAGTTGGCAAAGGATCTGCGTCGCCGGACAAAAAACATTGCCGCCATCATTTATACCGACATCGCGAAGGATGGCATGCTGCAAGGCCCGAACCTGCCCGGTTTGCAGGAGATGGCCGCGGCGACCGATATTCCGCTGGTCGCCAGCGGAGGCGTGACGACGCTGGACGACGTGCGAGCATTGGTCGCCGCCAACATGCCGGCGGCGATCATCGGGCGAGCCCTGTACGAAGGGCATCTGGAACTGCCGCAAGTCTTGGAGCTTGCGGACGACCTTACCTAGTGATCTCTCCGGTCGGTCGGCGCGGCGGCCTGTCCGCCGAATAATCGGCACAGGCGGAAATTGCTGTTGCGACTGCGGCGGAAAACGTTTTTTCGAGGCGACCCCGTGGGCAGGTTTCGTCAAAATGGGAAGTACACTGCGAGCTTCCCCGCAGGCAGCGAGCCGCACCGCTGCGGGCACTCTTTAAAAGGTTTGGGCGATGCCGCTGTTCTGGTTTCTGATGGTTGTTCTGTCACTGGGCTGCGGTTCGGTGCCTGGACACGAAGTCGACGCCAGCCGCGCGTGGATCGCCACCGCCGGCCTCGTCCTGGCTTGGGGGGTGCTGGCCAAATTGGCGGCATTGGTCACCACGAAACAACTGGATGAATCGCCTGCCGATGCGGTCGCCATCGTCAAAATGTTCGAGCGGCAGATCGGTTTTCTTCGCTGGACCAGTGTGGCGGTCGCCGCGATGTGCCTGGTAGGATTCGGCTTGGCGGGCGTGATCGAATCGCTGCCGATCTGCCACCACTCGATGGCCGCACGAGGTCTCTTGATGCTCTGCCCCGGCGCCGCGGCGGTGATGCTGGTGTGGTGGGGAGACCACCAGTTCGGCGTCGCCAATCATTTGATCGACGGCGGCTGGAGAACGACCCTTCGGGAAGGCTTGACCACGTTTCGGCTGCAAGGCGCGTGGCTGGTCGTGCCGGTGTTGCTGCTGTTGGGGTTGATCGATGCAATTCTGCTGATTCCCGGCGTGCCGTTGGCGGCAAGTGGAATGATCGTCGCAGGAGTAGCGGTCTTGGCCGTCCCGATCGGGATGCCGTGGCTGGCCCAGCGGATCTGGGAAACCGAGCCGATCGACCAATTTCCGCAAGCGTGGCTGCAGACGATCGCAATGGCGACCGGTTTTAAAAACCTGAGTATCCGACGTTGGAACACCGGTTTTAAATCGTCCAACGCCTTGGTCGCCGGTTTCCTGCCGCGCTGCCGCGTGATGCTGCTGACCGACCGCTTGCTTGACCGCTTGCCGAATGAACAACTGGCCATGATCGCACTGCACGAGTTGGCTCATCTGCGACGCCACCATGTGCCGCTGCGGATGCTGGCCATCCTGCCCGCTTGGGCGGCGGCCTGGGGCACGCAACACTTCTTCGGCCAGTTTGCGTGGGCGGAAACGATCGGCATCACGACGGCGATCATCGCTTCGCTGGGCATGCTCTGTTTTGTTTCGCATCGCACTGAACTGGATGCCGATGCTACGGCTTGTCGCATGGCTGTCCAAGCGGCACGTTCGGTCGCAGGCGTGCCGGCGGACCTGCCTGCGGCGGCGATGGCGATGGCTCGAGCGCTGGATGCCGTGACGTGCGACAGCCCCCAAGCTCGACGTGGCACTTGGTTGCACCCCAGCGTTGCCAAGCGTCGGCAAAAGCTGATGCAACTGGCAGGCATCGAGTCCCCGCCAAACGGGTTGCAGACGGTGAACCCTTCGCTGACCACGAACCCATCGCTGCGTAACCGTACACCAGAACCAGTCAGGGCCGACCGGTTGACTTGCTGTTGAAACGGCGAATCTGCGTCGGTGCCGGGAACCGAGGCGACTTGGCGGATCCCCTTCCTCCGCGAAGATGGTCCAACCTGTGCGCCGAAACGGAGCGGTCGGCCCATTGCATTATGGCGAGTTCTTGGCCATTGCGGCGAAGAAGTTGGAGACGGAGTGAGACGCGATGCACGTGATCCCGCATCACTTGGATGGCTCGACACAGCAAACCGTATTCGCTCATGGGGGCCCGCGGCGAGCGTCAGCGTAAACCGATCCTCGGCATACGGTGGGTCGTCGCGCGGCTTACATCTTGAATCTTCGGGATGAAACGAGTGCTTGTTCGTGCTCGGTCGCTGAATCGAATAGCTACAACTGGTAAACTTGATCAGTCGGTCGTGAGTGGTGTGCCCTTCAAGAAAGGCCATTGGCGATGGGACCCTTGCAGCATTGACGGAATAACGAGGCAGAATCACAGCCAATGGGTGACATAAATCAGCGTAACGTCTTTGACGAGATTCAATCGCTTTGCCGCGAGTTTCGCAAGCGGCTCAAGGCCGGAGATCAGGCTAACATTGACGAATATCTTCCGCGAATCGATGAATCGGCAGGCGAGACTCTGTTTCAGAATTTGTTGCATCTGGAAATCGAGTTCCGTCGCAAACGCGGCGAATCCCCTTCATCGGATAATTTCATCCAGCGTTTTCCGCAATTTTCCGGGCTGATCCGGCAAGCATTCTTCGAGTCGACGATGATGTCGCAGGAGCATGCCAAAGACACGCCCGACAGCGTCGAGATGACGGTGACCCTGGGAATGCCGGGGGCGCGAAAACTCGGCGAGTACGAGTTGCTGCGCGAACTCGGCCGCGGCGGATTCGGCGTGGTTTACGAAGGCCGGCATCTGCAGCGCGGTGATCGAGTGGCCCTCAAGACGCTACCGTTGGTATTGGATGGACAAACGCAATCTTCACGCGATGCCGAGCGATTGCATCGCTTCCGACAGGAGTTTCGTTCGCTTTCCGAAATCAATCATCCCAATTTGGCCGGGATGCAGACGCTCGAAGTCGATGGAAACCAGTGGTTCTTCACGATGGACCTCATCGACGGAGTTGACTTTCTTCAACACGTTCGACCGAAGGGTTCGCTTGATGGGGAAAGGTTGAGGGCGAGCCTGAAGCAACTTGTACGCGGCATCATCGCACTGCATGAGCAAGGCATTGTGCATCGAGATCTTAAACCCAGCAATGTGTTGGTCGGTTCGGACGGCCGGGTGACGATTCTGGATTTTGGCTTGGTTGCGGAGTTGCAGCATTTTGCCAATGAGACTCTGTCGATTGGCACCCAGCACTTTGCGGGGACACCGCGCTATGCGGCTCCGGAACAGGCCTCTGGACAGCGCAGCGCCGCCGTCGACTGGTATGCCTTGGGCGTGATGCTCTACGAAGCGATGACCGGCGAAGCTCCCTTCAAGGGTTCCGCAGTAGACCTGCTGATCGCCAAGCAGACGACCGATCCGCCGCTACTGGCCCACCGCGAGAGAGTCCCCCAGGATCTGGCCCAATTGGTCGACTCGCTACTGCGTCGCGAGCCCAGCGATCGTCCCAGCGATCAACAGATCGCAGATGCCTTGGGAGTCGACTCCGAGACGAGCATTCATCACAATTCGTCCGCCGAAAGCGGTCTGTTTGAGGATTCTGCCAGCGGGGGTGCCCCATTCCTTGTGGGGCGTGAGAGCCAGTTGGCCGAGCTGAATTCACGCCTTCACCACTTCTCGGAGTACGGGCAATCCGAGGCGGTGTTCATCAGTGGTCGCAGTGGCGAGGGCAAGACTTCACTTGCGGAGGCGTTTCTTGCCGGCATCCGCCGTAATGGGGAGATGCTCGTGCTTTCAGGCCGCTGCTACGACCGCGAGTCGGTTCCATTCAAAGCGATCGATTGCTTGATCGATCCGCTGGTCGCTCACTTGCGTTCCCGCGATGTCACTGAACTCGACCCGCTGTTGCCCGATGACATCGGGATGCTGGCGCAGCTGTTTCCGGTACTGCGTCGTGTCGAAGTGATCGCCGATCGCAGGGCCTTGGTCAGCGGCAACATCGATAGCCGCCAAGTCCGTTATCGCGCCTTTTCTGCGCTTCGAGAATTGTTGACCAACATTGGCCGCGGTCGACCGATTATCTTGTTCGTCGACGACCTGCAGTGGGGCGATGCGGACAGCGCTGCGGCGCTGAACGAAGTCCTCAGGCCACCTGACGGTCCAGCTGTCCTGATGCTGGGAAGCTATCGCAGTGATGAAGTCGACGAGAGTCAGTTCCTGACGGAGTGGCGAGAAAAGCAATCCGACGATGGCAAGTCGATCGAACAAACGGTCGTCGAAGTCGCACCGTTGACCGAAGCCGAATGCGTTTTGCTGATTTCCAGCCGCCTGGGGATCGCACCAGAGCAACTGCGAGAACAATCCGGAGGGCTGTTCGAGGACACGCGTGGCAACCCGTATTTCGTGGAACAATTAATCGAAGGGTTCGACGCGGAGACAAATCAATTCCGCGCCGTGCCCCTCGACGAATTGATCGACCGCAAGCTTGATCGCCTTCCATCGGCGGCGAAAGCACTTCTGGAAGCTGCAGCGATCGCCGGTCAGGCTGCCTCGGTCGCGGAAGTGGCGGCCGTCGCTGATGAATCGGCGAGTGCTTTTGCCACGTTCACCCATATGCGGAGTGAACGTTTGGTTCGACTCGTCGGCTCGGGTGAACGGCAGCTCATCGACACCTACCACGACAAGATACGCGAAACCGTGCTTGAAAACATGGGACGCAGGCGGCGTGATCGCTTACATGTCCGTTTCGGTGAATTGATCGAACAGTTCGAGAACGTGAGTCCAGCAGAGGCAATGAATGTCCTTGATCGGGACTATTTGGATGAGGACGAGCAGCCGGTACCAACGGATCGCGTCTTCGATTTGGCCTATCACTTCCATGCCGCCAGCGATCCAAGGGGCTTTGCTTATCAGTTTCTCGCAGCCGAGCAGTCATTCCGCGCTTACGCTTCCGAGGACGCTGTCGCCTACGTCGACCGTGCCTTGGCTACGCTTCCCAATGATGCATCGGACTCGATTCGTTTTCGCGTTTGGGAGCGGCGTGCAAGTTCGCTTGCCCGACTTAGAATGTTCGACGAGGCGCTGGCGAACTACGATCAGGCTCTGCAATCTGCGAATTCAACCGAATCGAGTGCGCACGTGCAGTACGGAATCGCGAGAACTTATCAAGCACTCGGTCGTTTCCAAGAAGCGACCAGGAACTTTGATGCTGTGCTGGGTTTGTTCGGAGCACCTCGTCCGGGTGTTCTGGGCGTGATCTTGCGGACACCGTTACTCGCTGCGAAGGTTTTCTTGGTCCCCTACCAATGGCAACGTTCGCGAAGTAAGGCAAAGACCAACGCGGCCAGCTGGGAACAAAGAGTGTATTCGAATCTGGCCTTCCACATCTTTGAGGTGCATCACCCGATTCACTTCGCCTATGTAATCTTTCGCCAAGCGTCGTCCGCCATTCGAACCGGCCAGTCCCACAACCTCGCACGCGGTCTCTCCGAATTCGGTGGTTATCTTGCGTGGGCTGGTCTCGTCGGACTCGGGCAACGCACTCTATCGCGAGCCTCAAAGATTGCCGGAGACTCGGTGACGGATGAGGAACGGGGAAAACTACAGTTGTATGGAGCCTATGCGCTGGCTGCATCCGGTCAGCATCGCCAAGCCGCATCTCAATACCGCGAGGCCTTGCAACTGCTCATCAAGTGTGGGCTTTACATGGAAGCTTATATGTGTTCGCATTTTCTGCGTCACTTGTGCGCTCTGACAGCAGATTCGACGTCGGAACTTCATTGGGCTCAGGAGGTCCTTCGTCTCGCCGACGAAACGGGAAATGTACAGGGTCGTTGTTGGGGAAGTTACGACACTGCCGTCGCGCTGGCACGCGGTGGGAGGATGCAGCCTGCTGATGAATGGATCGAGCGAGCGCGAGAGCGGCTCGGTGACCGATGGATGAATGCGACCGGAGTTGTCTTCCTGGCTGCTCAAGGATTCGTACTGATTCAATCCTCCGATTACCAGACCGCAACCCTACGATTGGAGAAAGCGTGGCAGACGACCAAGCAACAAAAGCTCGCCAACGAATACATTTTTCAAGCCCTGCCGTGGCTACTGGAGAGTACAGCCGGCCCAGAATGGCTTTCAACAACGTCGACACGGTCGGCCAATCGTTTAAAGAAACTCTGCCGTGAGGCGTGGATGATCGCTTGGGTCTATCCAAATTTGAAGGCATCCATTCTGCGGTCACGTGGTCGCGCGTACGCAGCAATTGGTAACCAACGGAAGGCAGTCCGCTGTTTCGAAGCAGCCATTGAGATTGCCACCGATCTGGGCACCGACTTCGACCGGGCCAAAGGACTACTCGATTTAGCGGCCATCCAAGAAGACAAACGGTGCGAAATGCGTTCCGAAGCGATCATCCTGCTCAAGAAACTCAAGTCCGTGATCCCCTATGCCGAACGTTGGCTATTGGGCGACCAATTTGATCCGGATGTGGTTGCTCCGCCGCCGGATGGGAACCGTGGTCAGTAACTCACATTCAGCCCGACCGTAAGGATATGCGCCGCAAAGTCGGTCGATACCGAAGTCCCCGGGACCGTGCCGACCCCCGGAAGGACGTAGGGACCTGCTGAATCCCACTTGGCGACGTAGTTGTACGCCGCACTGATCACCGTCTTTTCACTGCACCGGAAGGATGCTCCCGCCGTGGGAATGTGCCGATAACTAAGGTCTGAGGCAACGTTGAAGAAAGTGTCTTGATCGTCAAAAAGCTCGGATGAGTAGGTATAGCCAACACGCCCAACGAATCGCTCGGTGAGTTGTAATTCCGCGCCCAATCCCATCGCGAATTGGTCTTTCCAGCCGAGCCCATTGGCCGAACCGTCGGCTGAGTAAGTGGCCGGATCTCCCAGTCCATCGGCCGATCCGTAGCCCAGATATCGGACGTCTGCAGCGAAGACGATGTAATCCAATCCTCGGTACGCGAATCCGCTAGAAACGATCAGCGGTAGGTCGATGTCGAGGGTATCCGTCCGCGGTAAACCGACCGCATCCTCCGAGAAGTATTCAAAGTCTTCAAACCAAACCGGAGTTTTCACGTTGGCCCCAAACTCCCAACAACAATTGTGGACGTAGTGGATCCCGAACTGTGCTCCCAATCCCCAGTGGAAACGGGTTCCGTCGCCGCGAGGATACCTACCATTGCCGTTCAGGCCTGCAAAAGGATTCTCATCAATCATCACCCTTCCGAGCCCGACGATCGGACCTGCCGCTACCGACAGTCGTTCGGTCAGACGCACCGAGAGTGCCGGCGCAAGCCCAAAAAACTGGGCGTCCGACTTGATGCCGCCGACGCCCACACCACCCAACGCTTGAGGCGGCGAGAGGATGGGATTGCTGGGATCTGCTGGGAGATTGATCGCGAAGCCGCCGATTCCGAAAATGCCAAGCCCAATGGTCACGTTGGGGTTGTCGGTATGGTGAACCCATGAAATCGTCGGGACGGGAACCGCGCCAGTATCGGCATCTGTCGATCCGGCGCCGGCTCCTGGAAAAGCTGACGAAAGACTTTGATCTCCATAGATCAACTCAAATCCGAAGCCGACTTGATCGCCATCGAATTGGTTGATCGTCGCCGGATTCCAATACATCGAGCCGATCGGGTCGATGGCCGCACCCGTCGTCGCGCCACCCATGCCACGATTAACGGCCCCGCCCGCAGGTAGCAGGACCCCCTGCGCCACCAAGTTGCCACTGGACAGAACACTCCCAAGGCAGGCTATCACAGTTAGATATTCGCGTATTCGAGACATAAACTAGGGCTCGCTTGGCAAGAAATGCCGGGTATACGGGTGGCAGGGGATACTCCAGTAATGCTGGTTCGGTTAGCTGGTAGGAATAACTTGAAACTTTCCCGTGTTCAGAATCGAAAACCGCCAACTAATTCCCAGGTTTGTCAAACTGTATCGACTTCGTCATGCGAGCCGCCTATCGATATCTTTGTCCGAGCACTCAGCTGGCTATTCCAACGCCCAAGACACCGCTTCCAACCCACCCCACAAAGAGAATCATTCTGCCGTTACCGTAGTATCGGCTTGTGTTCCGGCCGCGGGCGGTTGCATCGACCGAGGCGCCTAAGCAAATCCTGTTCGGCGCGTCGGTGTCAACGACCGACTGCGTTGCGAGAGGGTAGGATAGCAATCGATCTGATGACGCGAGCCGGATTTTAGCGGAATGCGGAAGCCCATATTCGTGACCAATGTCGAACCCTCCTGGGGCACGAACGTTTACGGATTGAACCTACGTCGGTCGCAAACGCCAGAAGCACCGAACGTCCGCCCGAAGGGCGGTCCAATCAACGGACTGCGGCCAATGAAGCGGATGGATTGTCTTTCTATGCCGTTGTCCCGCTCACAATCAATTCGAAAGTGTGCGTCTGCTTGCCGCATGCTTTGCATTCCCGCGTCCGTCGGATACGTCCGAGGTAATCGTTGCGGGTACGGATGACGCGGTGGAGCTGGCAGCGAAAACGGGGACCACTTTGGCAGCCAAAAAAGTTGCTGCTGGCAGTCTAAAAGGGGGCCACTTGAGGGCCTGTTTTCACTGACGATTGAATTACGCGCTCGTCGTCGGCGACTGGTTTGAGCCTGAAGAGCTGTAACCGTACTCCAGAACCAGTTAGGTCCGACCGGTTGACTTGTTGAGCAGGCGGCGGCGGGCTCGGCGGGTGCGGTTGCGATCAGCGGCCGCGCGTCGTTCGTCGGATCGGTACTCGCGGATCGATTCGGGGTGCTCGGCTTTTCAGGCGTGCGGCGTGAGCGTCGCCCAGTCGGTCTCCCCGTCCAGTACTCGGCGGAGGACGTCGTCTAAGTAAGCACCCACATCCAGGTCGTTGCGGATGGCGCTGCCGATGATCGTCAACAAGTTCGCCGCACGCTCGCCCGCGGCAACCGAACCTTTGAATAGCCAGTTCTTGCGACCCGTTGCAACTCGCTTCATCAACTGCTCGCAGTCATTGTTGTCCAGCGGGATGCTCGCGTCCTCGGTGAACCGACACAACGCTTCCCAGTGACGACGAACGTACGCCGCCGCCTCGCCGAACTTCCCCTTGGGAAGCACCGACGGAAAACGCATCGCATCGCTATCTAGGTACGCCGCGATTTGGTCAAGAACATGACGCGATAAACTTTGCCGTCGCGATAGTCGCTCCTGATCGCCGAGACCTTTGATCTGGTCCTCCACGTCGTAAAGCATCCGGATCAGCGACTCCAGTTTGGAAACTTGCGTCGGGTGCGTCTTGCGACACTCATCGATCTTGCGACGCGCATGCGCCCAGCACGCAGCGAACGTAATCCGCGAGTCACTTCGCACATCGATCTTTTGAAATCCCGACCAACAGTCTCCAACAAGAGCCCCTTCGTAATCACTCAAAATATCATCCGGTCCGTCTCGGTGACGACTGACCGTGAAGTCAAACGCCACCACCGGAA
>CAYZHQ010000023.1:8611-59452 GCA_964477385.1 uncultured Pirellulaceae bacterium | reverse complement strand
CTTCGGGTGCTTCGCACAAAAGGTACCCGACACTTATTTATCGCTCATTGCTTACACGGTTTGCTGCGCACCGCGGCTCAAGTCGCCTGATGCGGAAGCTTGATCGGCTGGCCTCGCTTGGCCGATTCGTAAATGGCGCAGATAATCTCCACGCTGCGGCGGCCTTCGTGGCCACAGACCGCGGGTGGGCGATCGTTAGCAATCGCATCGACGAAGTCATTGAACAGCTCGGTGTGGCCGTGGTGTCCGATGGCCGCCGGGTCGGACGCTCCGCCGCCCGTTTCGGTCTTGCCGGCCAGACGGTCGCGGATCGACGCATCCTCCGCGGTCGGCTCGGCGAATTCCCAGACCTTGATGTCTTCTTCTTCCAAGATGGCCGAGCCCTTGCTGCCACTGATTTCGATTCGCTTCAAGCTGCCAGGAAACGATGCCGTGGTGGCTTCGATCACGCCAAGGGCGCCGTTAGCAAACCGCAGCGTCGCCACCGCCACATCTTCGACTTCGATTCGTTCGTGAGCCAGCGTATTGGTGAAGGCGCTCACTTCGACCACCGGGCCCATCACCCAGGTCAACAAATCGACGGTGTGGATCGCCTGATTCATCAGTGCACCGCCCCCATCGAATTCCCACGTGCCACGCCACGCGCCGCTGTCGTAATACTCTTGGCTGCGATACCACTTAACGTAGGCGTCACCCATCGTGACGGTCCCAAACCGCCCTTCCTCCACCGCCCGTTTCATCACCTTGGACGACTCGTGAAATCGGCTTTGAAAGGCCACGCCCAGTTTGACGTTTGCTTTTTCGCAGGCTCGGATGATGTGATCGCAGCGATCGACGGTCACTTCCAGCGGCTTTTCGATAAAGACGTGTTTGCCCGCCTCGGCGGCGGCCAGAGCGGGGACCATGTGAATACCGCTGGGCGTGCAGATCGTGATCGCCTGCACGTCGGGGTCGCGCAACATTTCCTCCAGCGTGGCATAAGCAGTTCCGCCATGCTCCGCCGCGTAGGCCTCCGCCTTGGGGAGTTGCGAACTGGTACATGCGGCCAGATGAGCCCCCGTAGCATCGGCGATCGCCCGCGCGTGAAAATT
This sequence comes from uncultured Pirellulaceae bacterium, assembly GCA_964477385.1. Lineage (GTDB taxonomy): Bacteria > Planctomycetota > Planctomycetia > Pirellulales > Pirellulaceae > Roseimaritima. The sequence goes on along the minus strand of CAYZHQ010000023.1, from coordinate 58,361 downwards.
GGCGATCATGCCGCAACCGACGACTCCGAAACCGACTGACATAGCTGACTCTCAGGGCTCTTGTTAAGTTATTGACAGAAGCGTTCCAATATAAGATCCCCGAGAGCTTGGTTGTAGGCCCGCCCGCTTGGCAAGCCGGCATACTTCAGTGGCTCTTGAGTCGATCTTGTTTTTGGAATCCCGCTTGCGAAGCCATTCTCTTTTTTCGACGCACCCATCCAGACTGGGCGTCTTGACGATCTCGGCGATTTCACAACGCATCGAACTTCCATCCCTGCCCGAGCATTTGGCCGCGGCAGCCGATCTGACTGCGCGCCGGCAGCAGTGGCAACCGAACGAGAATCTGTGGTTTGAAGGCGTGGAGGGGAGCGTTCGTGCCTTGCTGGCCGCTGCCCTGGCGCCGCACTGCTCGGCGGTGCTGATGCTACTGCCCGAAGCGGTCGATGCCGACGTGGTCGCGGGCGACCTAGCGGCCTTCGGTGCCACCAATGTTTGCTCGTTGCCCTTATCGGCCAACACCCAGGCGCCCGAATCGATTCGCGATGCCGACTTCGCCGAACGCCTGCAGGTGCTGCAGCGACTGCGACGAGTTCAAGAGGAACATGAGCCGTTGATTGTGACGGCTTATGTCGGTGCGGCCCTGCAAGCGGTGCCGACACCCGAAGCGATCGCGTCGGCGACCCGGGTTCTAAAAGTCGGCCAGTCCCTCGATTTGGAAGATACCCGGCGGTGGCTGGCCGAGGCCGGTTTTCATCCCGCCACGGCGGTCGATTTGCCGGGAGAGTTCTGCCAGCGGGGCGGTATCCTGGACATCTATTCGCCCGACCAACCGTTGCCGGTGCGGATCGAGCTGTTTGGCGATGACATCGAATCGATCCGCCGGTTTGACCCGGCGAGCCAACGCAGCACCGAAACGCTGCCGGAGATTGAACTGGCTGCCGTTGGCACTTCAGTCGGAACGCCGGGACAACTGATCGATTACTTGCCGGACGACGCGGCGATCGTGATCGTTCATCCCCAGCGCTGCCAACAGTCGGCCACCGCGCTGCTGGCGCGCAGCGGCAGCTCGGGCGATTTTGGCTCGTGGGAAGCACTGCTGGGCAGCTTTACTGGTCACCGCGTGGGGCTGGCGTGTGACCTCGCACCGGGCGACGCCGGGAACGTGGTGCCGCTGCGGACCGCGACGATCGACAGTTTCATCGGCAACCTGGAACATGTGCAGGAACGGATCGATTCGGTCGCCGCGGGGCATCGAGTGATTGTCGTCGGCGATACGGCGGCCGAAGCCGAGCGGCTGAGTGAGTTGCTGCAGCCGACCGACGCCGCCAAACATGGTCGACTGACTGTGACGGTCGCTTCGCTCAGCAGCGGCTTTCGTTTGACGGCCGCCGAAGTGCTGGTACTGACGGGAGCCGAGTTGTTTCACCGTAGCCCGGTGCGACGCGTTAAGACACGGGTTCGTGGCAAACCGATCGACAGCTTTCTGCAACTCGCGTCGGGCGATTTGGTCGTGCACCTGTCGCACGGCATCGGTTTGTATCGCGGCATGGAACTGATCGAGAAACAGGGCCACGGCCAAGAGCACTTGGTGATCGAATTTGCCGAGGGGACGAAGATCTACGTGCCGGCGTCGCGGATCGGTTTGATCCAACGCTACGTCGGTGGCAGCAAAACGCGGCCGCGGTTGGCAAAAATCGGCGGCGCGGCCTGGGGCAAGAACAAACAGGCGGCTCAGGCGGCGGTGCATGATATGGCCAGCGAATTGCTGGACGTCCAAGCCTCGCGCGCCTCACGCGTCGGCTTGGCGTTTAATGTCGACAGCCATTGGCAGCACCAATTCGACGCCATCTTCCCCTACACCGAAACGCCCGACCAATTGCGCGCCATCGAAGCTTTTAAGGAAGACATGCAGCAACCGCGGCCGATGGATCGATTGATCTGCGGCGATGTTGGCTATGGCAAAACCGAAGTTGCGATGCGTGCCGCCTTCAAAGCGGTCGACAGCGGTTTTCAAGTCGCCGTGCTGGTGCCGACCACAGTGCTGGCCGAACAGCACTACCACAGCTTTATCACACGGATGGCGGAGTTCCCCTTCGACATCGCCAAACTCAGTCGTTTCGTATCGCCCAAGGAACAACGCGAGACGGTCAAACGCCTGCGAACAGGCAACGTCGACATCGTGATCGGAACCCATCGACTGGCTTCCAAGGATGTCGATTTTTACAACCTCGGCTTGGTGATCATCGACGAAGAGCAACGCTTCGGCGTGGCGGTAAAGGAACGCCTGAAGACACTGCACAGCAACGTCGATGTGCTAACACTGTCCGCCACCCCGATCCCTCGTACGCTGCACATGGCGTTGGTGGGCGTGCGCGACATCAGCAACCTCGAGACTCCGCCGGAAGATCGGATGCCGGTCGAAACCCATGTCGGTCGCTGGGATAACCGAATGATTCGCGAAGCGATCGTGCGCGAACTGAATCGCGGTGGACAGATTTACTTCGTACACAATCGCATCGGTGACATGGGGAAACTGGCCGAACAGATCCAGCAGATCGTTCCCGAAGTTCGCATCGGAATCGGTCATGGACAGATGGCCGAAGGCGAACTGGAACAGGTGATGGTCGATTTTATCGATCGCAAATTCGATATGCTGCTCGCCACGACGATCATCGAAAGTGGACTGGATATCCCCAACGCCAACACGATCTTTGTTAACGAAGCGGATCGCTATGGCTTGGCTGATTTACATCAATTGCGCGGTCGCGTCGGTCGCTATAAGAATCAGGCCTACGCCTACCTAATGGTCGATCGCAATAAATTCCTCACCCCCGAAGCCTCCAAGCGTTTGCGGGCGATCGAGGAATTCTCGCAGATGGGAGCTGGCTTCGCGATCTCGATGCGTGACCTGGAGATCCGCGGTGCAGGCAACCTCCTGGGGACGCAGCAGAGCGGCCACATCGCGGCGGTCGGCTATGAGCTGTATTGCCAACTGCTGGAGGACGCGGTTCGCAAAGCCCAAAACTTGCCTCCCAAGCTTTCCGCCGAAGTCGACATCGACTTGCCCGTCGAAGCCTACCTGCCGCCCAGCTACGTCCCCGACATGCGTCACAAAATCGACCTCTATCGCCGGATTGCGAGAATCGATGGCGCGGCGCAAATTGCCGAGATCCGCGAGGAATTGCTCGACCGTTTCGGCAACCTCCCCGACCCGGTCGAGCGAATGCTGCAACTGGCCGAACTGCGGCTCGATGCGGCGATCTGGTTAATTGCTAGCGTGACCAGCTTAAAGGATTTCCTGGTGTTGCATTACAGCGATGCGGGACGCATTCAGCAGCTAGCACGCGGTAGCCGCCATCCGGTGCGGATTGTCGACCAACGAAAAGCATACGTTCCGGTAAAGGACATCGATCTTGACGACTTGACGGGCGTCGGCTGGTTGAAATTAGCCAGATCTGTCTTGCACGTTGGCTAGGATCGTCCGTACAAGTCGATGGACGACATATTTTCCGGGCTCCCTTTCTACAAAGAGACAGCGTATCCATGCTCGCTGGCTACTTCCAAACCTTCGATCGGTCCATTGGCGTTTGCGTATTCCTGCTAACGCTTTGGCTTCCCATTTTGGCTGAGGCACAACAAGCCCCATCGCCGGAGAAAATCCGCGAAGCCTTGGCGACCGAACTGCCAGAAGATCCTGCGACACTGATTTCCGTAGTCGGACAATCTCCCATTTTATTGGGAGACTTGATGCCCAAAATCGAGACTCGCCTGAAAGCGATCGAACAACAGCAGGGACGCTCCTTGTCGCCCGAAGAGGCAAAGTACGGCAGGGTGAACATGCTGCGTGGGATGCTGCAACAAACCATCCAAGCCAAAATGATGGGCGAGGCTTTTTTGCTGAAGCAAGTCGGCACGCAAGACGCCGAGAAGCGCGACGAAGTTCAGCAGATGATGCAGACGCGAGCGAGGAAACTGTTCTTTGAAAATCAGATCCCCCACATGATGAAAAAGCTCGATCTGACCAAACTGACCGAGCTCGACCAGAAACTGAAAGAGGAAGGGACCTCCCTGAAGACGCAGCAGCGAGAATTTATCGACAGCATGCTGGGCCGGATGTACCTGCAAGAGATGGTCGACCAAGACCCAACGGTGACGATCCTTGAAATCCACCAGTATTACGAACAGCATCGCGAAGAGTTTCAACAGGAAGCGCGGGCGAGGTGGGAGCAACTGACGGTTCGTTTCGACCGCTTTCCCACCCGCGAAGCGGCAGCGGAGGCCCTCGCAAAAATGGGCAACGAAGCTCTCTTTGGGGGCAACATGCAAGCGGTCGCGCGCGAGCAATCGCAGGAGCCCTTTGCGTCCAGTGGTGGGCTGCACGACTGGACCAGTCGCGGCTCGCTGGCTTCGGAGAAGCTGGAAGCACAAATCTTCTCGTTGCCACTGAACAAGATGAGCCCCTTCATTGAAGATGATGATGGATTTCACATCGTCAAAGTGCTCGAACGGACCGACGCGGGGATCCAGCCGGTCTCGGAACTGCAGGATGAGATCCGGGAAAAAATTCGCAAGCAGAAGATCCTTGATTCCGAAGAGGCGCTGCTCGCAGAAATGCGCACCAAGGTGCCGGTCTGGACGCTCTTCCCCGAAGACGTCGAAGGATCCATGCCACTGGGCCAAAAAACGGCCAAGCGAATCCAAACCGTGCAGCGGTAGGTTTACGGTTTGCGCCGCAGCGGTAGGTTTGCAGCCCCCCGGGGGCGTCGTCTCCCAAGCGGTCTCGACGCAGGCGGCGAGTTTATGCCTTGAGCGCCACGTAGGCACTGCGGGCTCTTTGTTCGGCTTCCTCGATCGAGCTGCCGACGGCTGTTAGATGCCCCATTTTTCGACCGCTTCGCGGCGTCGACTTGCCATACAGGTGCAGCGTCACGCCGGGTACCGCCAACGCATCGGCGAACCGCGGCGTCCCCTCTTCCCACAGGTCGCCCAGCAAATTCACCATCGCCGCGGGACAGAGCGGCTGCGTGCTTCCGAGTGGCAAACCGCAGACCGCTCGCACATGCTGCTCGAATTGACTGGTTGTTGCGGCTTCGATCGTCAGGTGACCCGAATTGTGAGGCCGCGGTGCGATTTCGTTGATCATCAATTTTTGGCCGTCGACAACAAACAGTTCGATGCACAGGATGCCCACCAACCGCAGCTCGCGAGCAACTGTTTGAGCGATCTCGGTGGCCGCCTGCTCGAGTTCGGGCGAAGCGGTCGCGGGGCACTTGGAAACGTCGAGAATGTGGTTGCGATGCTCGTTTTCAAGCAACGGATAGACGGCCACTTCGCCTTGCGGATTGCGTGCCACCAAAACCGACACTTCACGATCGAACGCGATCCGCTGCTCGACAACGACGCGTTGGGAGCCAAAGTCGGCAGCGACGCGCGAGAAGTGCTCGGCATCTCGGACCATCTGTTGGCCCTTGCCATCGTATCCGCTGCGGGCGGTCTTGATGATCACCGGCCAGCCAAAGTCGGTCGCCGCCTGCCGCAGTTGCTCGCCCCCCGCGGCTGTCGAAAGATCGTCGATGGTGCGAAACGGCGTCACCGGCAACCCCATGTCGGCGAGCGACTGTTTTTCCAGGCTGCGGTCTTGAGCGATTCGCAGCAAGTTGGCGCTAGGGTAAGTGGGCAGGGCACCGGCCAACTGCCGCACCGCGGCGTCGGGAATGTTTTCAAATTCCAGCGTCACCACGTCGCAGCATAACGCCAGGGTGTCGAGATTCCTCGTTGAGTAGTCGCCCACGACAACTCGATCGGCGACCTGTGCGGCGGGACCGTCGGCCTCCTCGGTCAGCACTACCACACGGTAGCCCATGCGTCGCGCGGCTAGCATAAACATGCGACCTAATTGGCCACCGCCCAGCATTCCAATGGTGCCGCCAGGCTGAATCGGCTGGAAATCATTCACCGTTAGGGTAGCTCCGCTGTCGCCAGTACATCGTCGTGTTGCTGCTGAATCCAAGCGTCCAGTCGCTCGGCCAGTTGGCGGTCGCCGAGTGCCAAAATCCGGGCTGCGAGCAAAGCGGCATTCTTGGCCCCCGAATTTCCGATCGACATCGTCGCCACCGGAATTCCACCGGGCATCTGGACGATCGATAGCAATGAATCGAGCCCCTGCAGGGCCCGACTTTGAACAGGAACCCCGATTACCGGAAGGGTGGTTTCCGAGGCAACCATCCCTGGCAAGTGAGCCGCTCCACCGGCTCCGGCAATGATCACCTTCAGCCCGCGGGCTTCTGCCGTAGCGGCGTACTCCATCATTTCGGCCGGCGTTCGGTGGGCCGAGACGACTCGGCTGGCATGCTTGATCCCCAGCGTGGTCAGCGTTTCGCAAGCGTGCCGCATCGTTTCCCAATCATTGCGACTACCCATAATCACTCCCACAACAGCATCCACGGCAGGAACGTCGGGCATCTCGGTGAGCTCGGGTGGGAAGTAGCGAAAGGGAGCAACAGATCATCGTGGGAAAGATGTTTTAACCGGCGTCCCAACTAGCCGAAAGGCCTAGCGGACAACTACGATACGTTATTTCAGTCCGCAAGACTTCCGACGACGCCAAGGCTTCAGCGCGGTTTTGTTCCTGGGCTGTTTTGTTCCCGCCAACCTCCCTTCTTCCAGCCAGCGGCGCTATGGGCTTGTACGATCGCGAATACACTCGACACGGGGAATCCGATTTCGGCAGCGGCACGGGAGGCGGATTCGGTTCAACGCTGGGAGCCTCCAAGCGGTCGATCACCACGATTCTGATTGTCATCAATGTGGCGGCCTATCTCCTAAATCTGCTGTTCCGGCCGATTGGTGAGGATGGCCAACGGATTTCCGTGTTGCTGGAATGGATGGCCGTGCATCCCGACACGCTGACTCGGCCCTGGATGTGGTGGCAGTTTCTGACGTATGGCTTCGCCCATAACGACGGCGACATCATGCACTTGGGCGTCAACATGCTGGTGCTGTTTTTCTTTGGCAACACGGTCGAACAGCAACTGGGGCGAAACGAATTTCTGCGATTTTATCTGGTCGCGATTGTCATCGGTGGACTGGTCTGGGGCATTCGCGCCGCGGTCATGGATTTCGGTCCCAACACCCTGGTCATCGGCGCTTCGGGCGGCGTGCAAGCGGTCACGATTCTGTTTGCGTTTCTGTTCCCCCACGCCACCATTTTGCTCTTTTTTGTGGTGCCGGTAAAAGCCTGGATGGCGGCGGTGGGGTTTGCGGTGATCAATGTCCTGGGCGCCCTTTCGGGCGAAGGCACGACCGCGTACGACGTCCACTTGGCTGGCATGGGATTCGCTGCGGTGTATTTCCTGCAGAAGCTGAATCTGGGACGCTGGATACCCGCTTGGTTGACCGGATTGCCAAGTGTCCCTCGGCGGCGTCCGCACTTAAGGTTGCATGACCCAGACAAGCAAGCGAAAAAGAATGAAGCGGAGGCGGACCGCATCTTGGAAAAAATTCACCGCGAAGGCGAAGCCAGCTTAACGCGGGGAGAACGGAAGTTCATGGAAAAATACAGCCGACAAAAGCGGGCCCAACGCGGCGACTGAGTTTGGGCTAAAATCGGGCCTCTTGTGGGCTGCCCTTTCCCCCTGCTGATGAAATCCCATGCTGTGCCGCCGATCGTTCCTCACCGCCGCCGCAGCAGGTTCACTCGCCGCATCGCTTGCACGGCCCCTCGCGGCGGTTCCCCCGACCAGTCGTTTTCGTAAAACCATCGGTTTGCAGCTCTACACACTGCGAAACCAAATGAGCAGCGATCCTCACGGCACGCTGCAAACGGTCGCGGACCTTGGCTATCACCAAGTCGAACTGATGGACGTTCTGAACGGTGCCCAGGAAATCGCCGAACAGGCCCGCGATTGCGGCTTGGAGGTGACCAGCGCCTTTTGCGATTGGCGGCCGTTTGCGAACCCCCAGTTCCCAGGCATTCCGACAGTGGAGGAACTGATCGAAGCGGGCAGCGATCTCGGGCTGAAGCACATGGTCTTCGGATACATCTCCAAAGGACATCGCGAAACGGCCGACGATTTCAAACGGACGGCCGACCGGACTAACGCGGCGGCGGAGAAATTCAAGGCCGCCGGCATCAAGCTCAATTATCACAATTACTCCTTCGAATTCGCGGCCCTTCCCAAAGCCCCCGCAACGGCCGCCACTGGATACGAAATCTTCATCCAACGCTTTGACCCGCAACTGGTCAAGTTCGAGATCGATTTGTTTTGGATGGCGCTCGGTGGTCAAGATCCACTGGCGATGCTCGAACGACTTGGCGAACGGGTCGCACAGGTGCATCTCAAAGACCTCAAGGCGGGCGTGAAAACAAACTTCGACGAGGACACCGTTCCGCACGATACCTTCCAAGCGCTCGGCGACGGTTCACTTGACTTGGTGGCGATGATCCGCAAAGCCGACCAGATCGGTGTACAACAATGCCACGTGGAACAAGACCAGTCCCCCGAGCCGTTTCTCAGTGTTGCTCGAAGCATGCGCTATCTAAACCGCCAAGCCGTCGCACCCAAAAAGTAAGTCGCCCCAGCACGCCGCCCACACACGTTTACTTAAAGCCCCCCTTCTCCTTGCTAGGAACCAACATGAAACGCTTTCCCCTCGCCGCGATCCTGCTGTGCGGTAGCCTCTTCCTTGCCTGCCAAATCGCCAGCGCGCAAACGACTGCGGAGCCCGCGACCGAGACCGGCGTGAAACTTCGTTGGAAGTTCAGCGAAGGCAAAAACCTGAACGTCATGATGACTCAGGATATGAAACAAGAAATGAAAGTGGCCGGGCAATCGATGGCCAGCAACATGGTCAACAAAACGTGGTCGCAGTGGCGGCCCACGGACGTTCAAGATGACGGCAACGCCACGATCGTGTCGGAGGTCTCTCGAGTAGTTATGGAAATCGATAATCCGGCGACCGGCAAGATGGTCATCGACACCGATCAAGCAGCAGCTGAAGAGGGCCAAGCCGCTCAGTTGGATGCCATGATCCGACCGATGGTCGACGTGGAAATCACCAATGCAATGAGCCCCCGCGGAAAAGTCTCCGATGTCAAAATCCCGGAGGAAGTTCTCGCCGGCCTGAAAGGCGCCGTCGGCGGTGCCATGATGTCCGCCGAGCAAATGGGCGAAATGATGCAGAAGGTGTCACCGATCTTCCCCGAAGAAGGCTTGGCGTCGGGCGATACCTGGAAATCAAAATCGGAAGTCGCAACCCCCGTGGGCAACATGAAGGTCGACAGCAAATACACCTACGAGGGAACGGTTGAAATCGAAGGCGACACACTGCACAGCATCAAAGTCGAAATGAACATGGACTTTGAAGCTCCCGAAGGAGGTCCGGCGATCGAATTTGGCGACCAAGACAGCACCGGTATCATGCTGTTCGACAACGAGAAAGGACGTTTGGTTCGCTCCGACGTGGAACAATCCTTCACGCTAAAAGTCAACGCCGCGCCTGGGCAGGTGCTTGAGCAAAAGATCACGCAGAAAATGGCCAACGTGATCGAAGAAGCCAAATAGGGAACCGGCATCGCTCGCAAGGTCCCCGCCGATCACTCCGGCTGGACCGCTTCGACAGACAAGCCTTGGCTGGCGACTCCCTCGCCGGCGAGGTCCCGCGTAGTTGCGACGGCACTGGGACGCGAGCGGTTTTGGTAACGATCGACAATCGTGATAAAGCTTGGCACCAGAAACGTGCGGACAAAGAAGGTGTCAATCAAAACCCCCAATCCAAGTGCAAACCCCAACTGCACGATCCCGTGCAGCATGGCAGGCGACGGATCGTTGGACCAACCGGTAATGTAGGCCAACCACGGCACCCACGCCGAGGCGGTCATGCTGAAGAACGTCGCGGCCATCACCAGACCACACGCGGTGATGATGCCTCCGGTGCGAGAGACCGCCCGGCGGAGTGCCGACAGCCAGCCGCCGCGATGCTGTTCTTCCAATACTCGCGTGACCAAGTAAACGTTATAATCTTGGCCGACCGCCACCAAGATCACAAACAAAAACAGCGGCAGCTTCCAGTCCAACCCCAGGTAAGCTTCGCCATACAGCCATTGAAAAAACATCGCCGTGATGCCCACCGTTGCATAGTAGCTGAGCAACACGGTGAGGATCAGATAGACCGACAACCAGAACCGTCGCAGGACAAAGATCAGCACAGCCAGCACGGCGATAACCACGGCCACCTTGATGCGCTGGTTATCTCGCAAGGTGACTCGCCGCAAATCGATGATCGACGCGGTCGTGCCCGCCATCGAAACCTTGGCTTGATACCACGGCGATTCGGCGCGCTCGGTTTGGGACTGCAACCAAGCGCGCAGCCCCGACACGCGCTCGGCCGTTTCGGCTTCGAAGGGATCGCCCGCGACCACCACGTCGATGCGGGCGAGACGATCCACATAGTCGGGGGCTTCGCTGAAGAAGTAACGCTGCGCGATCGGATGCTCGCGCAGCAAGCGTCGTCGCCAAGCATTGGGATCGAGCAGCCCCATTTTCTTATCGGGCGGGTAATCTCCCAGCGGGTCACTAGCGGTCCGGACGGCGGTGACGCCCGGTAGTTCATACAGGGCACCGCGGAGCGCTGTCACGTCGGCTTGCATCTGCTCGCGGGATTGCGGCGTCTGCCGCACCAGCAGAAAGGTGGTCGGATTCGAATCGCCCACGGAGAAATGCTCCACCAGCAACTTCAGCCCCTGACGGCTGGTCGCCTGCTGGCTCAGTTGGCCACTCATGTCATACGTGACGTCCCGTTCCTTCTCGACTCCAACGACGGCCGGGACCAGCAGCGTCAGGCCTCCGAGGATCATGGTGGTCCAGGGGTAACGGGTCATCGTCAGCGATAGCGTGCCCCACATGCCAGCTTTGCGAGGAGGTTGGTTCTCGATCTTGCTGGGCCAGAAGACGCGGGGCCCCAAGGCGAACAACACCGCCGGCGTGAGTGTCAAGCAAACCAGCAAGCCGACTAACAAGCAAAGGGCGATGATCGGACCGGTGTAGTGGAACTTGCCAAATCTAGCGATCCATAACATGCCCAGCCCCAACACGGTTGTCAGCGCACTGCCCAGCAGCGCCGGCGTGACTCGAGAGAGCGCCAACCCACAAGCTTCGCGCCAAGGACGGTGGCTCGCCTCTTCGCGCAGCCGCGAGATCAGAAACAGGCAGTAATCGGTGCCCGCACCAAACAGAATCACGATTACAAAAATCTTGGAAGTCGTGAAGACACGAATGTCCAACCACTCGCCCAACGGGCTTCGCGATGCATCGGCGAGAATGGCGACTAGGCCGGTCGCCGTCATGACGGCCGCACCGATCGACAGCAAGGGGACGAGGACCAGCAAGGGTGCCCGGTAGACTCCTGCCAAAATCACCAGGATCATCAAGACGGTGAAAATCTCGGTGTACCGGATCGCATCCCGTGCCGCGATCAACGTCTGGCCGCCGATCGCGGCGGAACCGGTGGGCAGAATCTGCAATCCCGGCTCGGTGCAATTCCCCGAATACTGCATCACATCGTCGATGACACCCTGGACCGCTTCGATGGTGGCAATGTTGCTGGTCGCCGCCAGTTCGGTTTCCAATTGCAAACGGATCAAGCGTGCCTCGGGGACTTTCAGACGATGCCCAATCGCCGGATCGTCCCAACTGAGCACGCTGAGCAGGGACATCCAGGGTTGCACATCGCGTTGGGCGATGGCGGGCAAGATGAGCGAGATGTCGGGCAGTAGTTCGGTCGCCGCCATCTGATCGGAAACCGCCAAATCGGCTTCGCCAAGCGTTCGAACTAACTGCGCACGATCCCAATAAGCGACCGCCATCCGAGGCTGTGTCAGCGTTAGCGGTTCGTCTTGAGGCAAACAATCAAAGAACTTTTCATAGAACCGATCGTCCGCATCAATCGATTCGTCGAGCGACTTCCGCGCCCGCGTCAGCAGATCTTCGATCCGCGATCCCGGCTCGGGCGCTTCTCCACGCCAGCCAAGCAGCCGCGCCTTGGCAAGGCTGACTTCGGCTAACCGATGAGACAATCGCCGTTGCAGGTCAAGCGCCACGTAGTCATCCGACTCGGTCAGCGGCCGGCCATCTCGGGCAATCACGAGAATGATCTCGCTGCGCGCTCGCTCTTCGGGAAACGCTTGATCCAACAGCAACCCGCCGGCAACGCTGGGCATCTCGGCCGGCAGGTACTCAAAGTCGCCGTCGTACGCAACGTCATCCCAGGACGGAGCCAGCAGGCGCATCGCGACAACGGCCAACAGCCACAGCAGCAACACGACATACCAGTAACGCATCACCAGGACGGCGAGTCGATGTGGCGGCCGGCGGTCATTCGCTACGTTCGCCATGTGGATATTAAGCGTTCTTTGGCTGGAGCTGAAAAGATGGGAAGAGAAACGGGAAAGCGTGGGCTGCAAAGGGCTGCCGGTCGGAGGGCTTGGATTGCTCCGGCGAATAATTTACTCCCGCGAGTAAACCGGCCGATAGCACCCCAATTGAGCCGCCAGCAAAGAGGGCGAACGGCGGGCTGTTTAAAGCTTGATTGGCGATTGGATGGCCGCTGCATCTGGACGCCTGAGGGACCATGTTGCACCGTTCGTTTACTCGACAAATTCCTTGGGAAGTTCGTACTTGCCCGCCGCGCCGGCACGCGTTGTAACCAAGAAAGCCTCTTCAGAGGGGCTGTTGGGATTGGGAGCAACGACCCACACCAGCAATTGCTCGGGCTGCGTTGCCGAGGTCACCGATTTGTCGATGTTTGCTCGCATGACCAACTGCGTGAGGATTTCGCGAAGCGGCATGTCGGTCGCCTTGAAATCGCGGATCTGTTGGTTTTGGGTGATGCCTTCTTTTTGCAAGTCCCCGCCAAGGAGCACGTACTTGGGCTCCGCGGAGCCCTCGGGCAGCTTGCTTTTCAGTTCATCCATCACCGCTTGCCCGGCAAACTCCAGACTCTCCTGCTCAAAGCTCACCGACAGCGGCAACTCCAGCATTTGAGTGAGCGTCAATGGATCTTGAACCGCCGACGGCGCGACCACCATCGCCGGCCGCGCGCCACCGCGCGGGGTGTTGGCCGCTAGAAGCGTAGCCAAGCCGATGTTGGGAGCGGCTTCGGCGGGCAGATAAATATTCGTCGTCGCGGCATCGCCGGAGATCCCGTAGCGCGCGAATTTCTTGAGGGTGTAGAGCATTTGCGGATACCGCAACGCGAGGGCGCGCCAGGAAGCATCGGGCGAAGATTGGATCAGGAAATTCTCGGCCCAGGCTGGCAAGCCGGCAACCGAAGCTTCCATCTTGCGGGCCACGGCGGCCGCGGTAGTGCCCGGCCCTGGCATGACGCGCAGTTCCACATACCACTGCGGATCCCCCTCATACCACTGGTGATCCAATGTCGTCTTCAGCAACACGCCCGAGGCATCGGGTTGCAAAAACGTTCGCAGCGGCTCGATCACCTCCGGCGCATGTTGCTGCAGGAGCGTCCGTCCGTCGGCGAACAGATAATTGGGCAACAGCAGTAGGTTCACGTCCGAGCTCGCCGTGGCCGACTTCCACAGGTTTTCCAACTGGCGTGGCAATGGAATCGGGCCGCCTTCGATTTCCGCGACGTCTTTGATTTGTTCGATCGAACCGACTGCGAAACGTTCGACGAGCGCCTCGTCCGCGGTGTCGCTCACGAAGAACGCGTCCTCCCCGTCGCCCGCCAGGATGGTCGCTCCCCCAGGCGTGCGAGCCGTTTCGACATCCCATTTCGCACGCAGCGTCGAGAGCGCCACCGGCGATGCGAGCTGCACCCCCAAAGCCACCGTCGGAATGCCATCGCCACGGCTATCGAAGGCGACCGTCAAACGCTCCATCGCGTCCGGTGGCACCCCCGTGCGGGCTTCGAGTTGTTGCCACACGTCGCCAATTTCTTTATCGAACGCGGCTAAGAATTGTTGGCCGGCGGTCGATTCCAAGAGCTGCTTCGGTCGCAGCACCAACACCATTTGCGGCCCACGCGGAATCATCTCCAAACGCGGTGGTTCGTCCGCCGATGGAGGCAACCACAACGCCGACGCATCATCGCTGACGTCGAAACCGGGCAGAGGCTCGATGGCCGTGTCGGACAGATTCCTCTGCGACTTCGCTGGCGGTTCGGCTTGCGTCCGCTGGTAGGGCGTGGTGATGACCGGGGCTTGCACGACCTCTCGCTTCTTCTGCCCTTGGCTGCCCAGCACGATCACCAACAGCATCATCGCCGCGAACCCCAAGCCTCCGATGACGAGCGGCCCGCGGAGGCTTTTCTTTTTCTTTTTTTTGCGGCTTCCACCGCCGGGACGTCGTTTCTTGGGACGCTCTTCGGTATCCCCATCCGCGGTCGCGGGGTGCCGCTTGCGGCCGTTGGTGGGAGCAGAGGAATCCGCCGTCGCGACAGGGCTGGCCGACGCGGCGGGTTCTTGGGCGGGCGTGGCTGGCGTGGGGATCTCGGGGGTGGGAATCTCGGGGGTGGCGGTTTTGGGTGAGGGAGCTTCCGGTTCGGAAGCCTTGGGAGCGGCAGGCTTGGGAGCGGCAGCCTTGGGAGCGGGCGCAGTCGATTCATCTGCCTCATTTGCTGCCGCGTAGGACGGAACCGGAACCGGCGTCGGCGTCGGCGTGGTGCTTGTCGCCGCTGGAACCGCTGGCGGAAGCTTTGGCGGAGCGACCGCTGTTTCGCGAGCCGGTTTCTCCGTCGGAGCCGGTTTCTCCGCCGGTGGCTTAACGGGCTCCGATGCAGCCGGTGGCCTAGCGGGCTCCGGTGCAGGCGGTGGTTTGGGCGTCGATAACGGCGGTCCACTGGCAGGCAGGGGCGCGGTGTCCGCCCTCTGCAAGTGCAGCAGCGTTTCGCGCAGGCTTCGCAGGTCGGCGAACCGGGCGTCGGCGTTCTTCGCCATCGCATGCGCGATCACCCGTAGCAGCGGTTCTCCGGCGTCGGCCTGCAGCGATTCGCGAACCGCCTGCGGAATCTGTTGCGTATGCTGCAACAGCAGTTCATCGGTCGAGCCCGTCACAAACGGCGGACGTCCGTTGCGCGCATGCAACAGCAAGCATCCGAGGGCGTACTGATCGGTCAGCGCGTCGGCGACTTGGCCCGGGATGGTGAATTCCGGTGCGGCATACATCGCCGGTTGCTCGGGAGGCTCTAACCATTTGGCGTGCTGCCCAAATGGATCGGCCGGGCCGATGGCTGGATCACGGAGCAACCACACCGATTGATCGTCACCGATCCAGACGCGTTGGGGATGAATCTGACCATGCGGCAACTCGGCAGCGTGCAGGGCCGACAGCGCGCTGGCGACGGCGATGCCGATTTTGACGGTCAGCGTTTCGTCGCACGGGCCTGCGACCAAACGTTGGGCGAGCGTTTGCCCAGGCGGCAATGGGCTGACCACCCACGTCTCGGACGCATCGCGTTCGATTTCCAAAGGCTGCAGTGTGGGAACGTCGATCGCTTGATGAGCCGCCAGCCAGCGTCGTTCGATGTCGGTCAGCCCGGGCTCGATTGCACGAATCAGCACCGGGGGACGTTCTGGACCCGCCTTTGCCCACTCCCAATTTCGCCAAGGAGCTGTGGCCGGCTCCAGCACCCGAAACGACCCTCTACGGAGCGAATCCCCCCTCCCTGCCAACACGCTCTTTGCCTGATGCCGAGTCAACGCCCCGCCGGCGATCAGAAATCGAGACAAGGCGGCGACATCGGTCGGTGGCTTGCCATCGTTTTTCTTGGCGTAAGCAACCGCCCACTGGCGGCACTGGCTCGCCTGGGCCAGTTCGCATTCCGTTAAGCGATTCCAGAATTCGTTGACCGACAGACTCATGAAGCAGCAGTAGGAAAGCGGGGGAGGGGACGTTGCAATCGAAAGCGAAAAGCGTAAAAGTCGTCAGCGTTGTCCGGACACCCGCTCAAAATCAGGTGACCGCAAAGTAAGCTGTCTTGCCCAACGACCTCTATCTCTATCTTAATCGATCGAGCCGAATGGGTCTTGGCTTGGCGAGGGATGTTTATCGAACCTAAAAATCGTTAAATCCCGACTTGGCCTGCTGCTGTCCGCAGTGACGCGGAATTTTTTTTGTCTCTTTAGAGTTTGCTGGATGAAAATCGTCTTCATTACGACCGAAGCTGTGCCGTTCGCCAAAACGGGTGGCTTGGCGGATGTTTGTGGGTCCCTACCGATTGAATTGGCAAACCTAGGCCACGAAGTCTCGGTGTTGATGCCGGCGTTCCATCAAATCCGTGACGCCGGGCAGGCGATCGTCGATACCAATATCGCGTTACGGGTCGCGATGAACGGTCAAGACATCTCCGCGCGGCTGGCAAAATCCAAACTGCCGAACTCGGAGGTAGCGGTTTATTTCATCAATCAGCCGCAGCTGTTTGATCGCCCGCAGTTGTACGGGGACCAGCATGGCGATTACCGCGACAACGCACTCCGCTTTGCCTTCTTCAGCCGCGCCTGCCTGCAAGCCATCGATCGCCTGCACGGTACGGTCGACGTCGTCCATTGCAACGACTGGCAAGCTGGCTTAGTTCCCGCTCACATGGCGACGGGGCTTGAACCGTACGCTTGGATGCGAACCGCGGCGAGTGTGTTGACGATCCATAACTTGGCTTACCAGGGCACTTTCCCCAAAACCGACCTACCCCTGACGGGCTTTGACTGGGACTATTTTCATGCCCGCGCGCTGGAGTTCTATGACCAACTGAATTACCTAAAAACGGGCATTGTTTTTGCCGATGCGGTGACCACCGTCAGCGCGCGGTACGCCGAAGAGATCCAAACGCCGCAGCATGGCTGCGGGCTGGACGGAGTCCTCCGCGATCGCGCGGGAGATCTGTTTGGGATCCCAAATGGAATCGATAACACAATCTGGAATCCGGCGAGTGACAAGCACTTGGTGCAAAACTTTTCCACTGAGACTTGGCAGGAAGGCAAGGCTGCCAATCGTGCGGCATTGCAAGCCGCTTTCGGGTTGCGGCAGGATCCCGACATGCCGCTGATTGGCTTGGTCGGACGGCTCGCCGAACAAAAGGGCTGGGACTTGGTGATCGCGGCGATGCGGCACTTCTTAGAGGCTGGCAGCACCGTGCAGTGGGTGGTCCTGGGAACGGGAGATCCCCGGTATCACGAAGCGCTCTCGAATCTGGCCGAACGGCATCGCGATCACTTGGGCCTGCACCTGGGATTCTCCGACAAACTCGCCCATCGCATCGAAGCGGGCGCCGACATTTTTTTGATGCCCAGCCGCTACGAACCGTGTGGACTGAACCAGCTTTACAGCTTGAAATATGGCACGGTGCCGGTCGTCAATCCAACCGGCGGCCTGGCCGATACGGTCGTCGATGCGACGCCGGAGAATGTGGCTGCCGGGACGGCAACCGGCTTCTATCTGCCAACCTACGATCCCGCGGGCTTGATCGATGCGCTCTCCAAAGCGCTCACTCTGCGTGCGGAAACGCCCGAAAAGTGGGTGCAAATCGCACAATCGGGAATGAGCCAAGATTGGTCGTGGGGGCGCAGTGCCGCCCGGTATGAAGCGGTTTACGAGCAAACGCTAGCCCGTAAACGTGCGGTGAGTACTCACTAAGGGCCCCAAAGCAAGGTCCGATCAAGAAAAAATCTCGGTTTAGGGTCGGTGGTCAAGGAATTGCACTGTAGGATATCGCCCGCCGCAGCCGTTTCGCTGCGCTGGCGATATCCAAATGATTCTGCCTGAAACCGGGGAAAGCACGTTGGCCAATCACCCCCATCGTACTGTTGACGACACGCAAAAACTGAACCCTCCCTTGGGCCCCGATACGACTCGGGAAACGTTTGCGGTGCGCGAGCAGGCAGCGATCAAAGACTCCCGTGTCGGCCAAGCTTCTCATCCAGCTCAAGACGGCCGTGTCGGCCGCGGTGAATCGGTCACCGAAGCGATTCGCCATGTCGTGGCCGCCGAGCCCTTAGTCGACTTTCGCGAATCGGTCGACGAAGTCTGCTTGGGCAGCGAAGTTCGTCGCGACGTGCTGTCGGGAAAACAAACGATCTTTGCCAGCGGACGTGGCGAGCGGCCCATCGAATTCGCGAGGGAATTTCATCCCTCCAAGTCGATCGGCCCCTGCCCATTTTGTCTGGGCAACGAATTCCTCACTCCTTCGACGCTGCTAGCGGTCGGTGGCGATGATGGCGACCTGCCTTGGCAAGTCCGCGTCGTTAACAACAAATACCCCGCCGTTTCGTTGCTGGAAACGCCTCGCACAACCGGCTGTAACGTGTCGAGCCATTCGCCGAGCAAAGCCGAACCGGCACGTCGCGTTGCAAACGCCGCACGTGGCGCTCACCGTAGCGGCAATCTCTTTCCCGTCGGTGCGTTGGCCGGCGGACACGAGGTGATCATCGAATCGCCTCGCCACTCGGTCAGTGTCTCGGAACTGAACGTCAGTCACCTTGCGAGCGTCTACGCGGCGATTGCCAGTCGAATTCGGCTGTGGCGCGAGGTTCCGGAGGTGGAATATATTTCGGTCTTCAAAAACGTGGGCGCGCCGGCCGGGGCATCGCTCAGCCACGCCCACAGCCAACTGATTGCGACGGGCATGCTGCCACCGCGCATCCGAGACACGCTGTACCGCGTCGGTAAGCACTACGATCAAACGGGGTGCTGCCTCCAGTGCGATCTGCTGCGGGCAGAGCAAGATGTTGGCCAGCGCGTGGTGCTGGCAACCGAGCACTTTGTCGCTTACTGCCCCTTTGCGGCTCCCCTGCCTTACCTAACCCGTATTGTCCCCCGTGCTCATGCCGATCGTTTCGAAGATTCCGATCCCGAAGTGCTCACCGACCTAGCCCACATCTCGCGACGTCTGGTTCAATGTCTTGAGAGTCTGTTTCCTGGTGTGGCGTACAATCATGTGCTGCAAACGCGGCCACCGGGTGCGGCCGACGAGAGCGCGTTTCATTGGTCGATGGAGTGGATGCCTCGGGTGACCACTCAAGCCGGATTTGAGCACGCTTCGGATTGTTTTATCAACCCGACGCTCCCCGAAACCGCTGCCGCGAACCTTCGAGAAGCGGCCCGTCGCCTAAACCCGCTGCGAGTGCCTCAGCCGAGATCCGGATTTTCCGTCTCATAAAGATAAAACGATCGTCCCTCTTCGACCGATAAGTCAGCGGAGGGAATGCTCGTACACTCATATCGCTAGCGGCCACCATGAAGCCTGACGTTCATCTTTGTTTGGTTCTCCATAACCACCAACCCATCGGTAACTTCGATGGAGTCTTCGAAGAAGCCTATCAGGACAGCTATCTGCCGTTCCTGGAAGTCTTTGAGCCTTACGAACGACTGAACCTGTCGCTGCACACTAGCGGTCCGCTGATGATCTGGCTGGCCGAGCGACACCCCGAGTACCTCGACCGAGTCCGCGCATTGGTCGAAGCGGGTCGAATCGAAATCATCGGAGGCCCCCAGTACGAACCGATCCTCACCATGTTGCCCGCCCGCGATCGGATTGGCCAAGTCCAGTCCTACGCGGCGTGGTTGCGCCGCACGCTCGGCGCGAACGTGTCTGGCATGTGGACGCCCGAACGGATCTGGGAATCGGGTTTGACCGCGTCGCTGGTCGAAGCTGGCATCCAATACACGGTGCTGGACGACTTTCATTTCCGAGCCGCCGGGCTGACGGACGAGGAAATGACGGGCTACTTCCTGACCGAAGACGATGGCCGTACCCTGCGGATCTTTCCCGGCAGCGAACGCCTGCGGTACTCGATCCCATTTCAGCCCGCCGAAGAGACGATCGCCTACTGCCGCGAAGTCGCCGAACGCGCACCTGGCTCGGTCCTGACGTTTGGCGACGACGGTGAAAAATTTGGCACTTGGCCCGACACCAAAGTCCACGTCTATGAACACGGCTGGCTACGGAGTTTCTTCAACGCCCTCAGCGACAATACCGACTGGCTGCACACGGTGACGTTGGCCGAAGCGGTTCAGCAAACGCCACCGGCTGGCAAAGTCTACTTGCCCGACTGCAGCTACCGCGAAATGACCGAATGGTCACTGCCGGTCGAGCAACAGCAATGCTTGGATGATGTGTTGCACGATTTTGAAGACGATCCACGTTGGGAACAACTCAAGCCGTTTGTCCGTGGCGGCTACTGGCGGAACTTTAAAGTCAAGTACGCCGAAGCCAACGAGATGTACGCACGGATGATGGAAATCAGCCGTCGCTTAGCCGACGCGCGACAACAGGGAGCCGACGCCGGTGAACTGGCCGGGGCACGCGATCATTTGTATCGCGGACAATGCAACTGCACCTACTGGCACGGCGCTTTCGGTGGCATCTATCTGCCGCACCTCCGCAATGCCGTCTATCACCACTTGATCGAAGCCGATACGCAGTTGGAACGGGTCACGCGTGGCCCCGATGCGTCATGGGCCGAAGCGACGGCGGAAGATTTGGACTTCGATGGCTTACACGAAGTCCGCTTGTCGAGCGACAAACTGGTCGCGATGGTGGCCCCCGCACGAGGCGGCCGGATGTACGAACTGGATGTCCGCGGTATTTCTCACAACCTGCTGGCTACCATGCAGCGGCGGCCCGAAGCCTACCACCGCAAAGTCCTCAGCGGCCCCAATGTCGATGGCGATGCCGTGGCAAGCATCCACGACCGCGTGGTCTTCAAACAAGCTGGTCTGGAACAGCGACTGCAGTACGATCGTTTTCCACGCAAGTCCTTGATGGACCACTTTTACGACGAAGACGCCTCGTTGCTGGCCGTCCAACGGGGCGATGCGGAGGAACGTGGTGACTTTGTCGATTTGCCCTTCGAAGCCAAACTGCGACGTGCCGCCGATCGCGTGCAACTGCAGATGCGACGCGATGGCAACGCCTGGGGAATTCCGCTCACAATCACCAAAGCACTTACTGTCGCCGCGGGATCGGATACGCTGGAAATCACCTACTTGCTCGAGAACCTGCCGCCCCATCAACCGCTGCACTTTGGCATCGAGCTGAACTTCGCCGGTTTGCCCTCAGGGGCTGACGATCGCTTTTTTGCCGACAGCGACGGAAATCGCTTGGGGCAATTGGGCGAACAGCAAGACCTGAACGACGCGATGGGCCTGTCGCTGACCGACCAGTGGCTCGGTATCACAGTGGGACTGGACATCGATCGCCCCAGTGGCATCTGGGCCTTTCCCATCGAAACGGTCAGCCAAAGCGAGGGAGGGTTTGAACTGGTGCATCAGAGCGTTTGTGTGCAACCGCACTGGCTGGTCAGTGGCGACGCCGAAGGACGCTGGGCGGTCAAAATGTGGCTCCGCACCGACTGCTTCGGCGATGCCTCCAAGACGCAAACCGCCAGCGAGACGGCGACCGCGTAACGCTCGTGCGGCGGCAGAGCAGTTCCACAAACTGCTCGTTGACTCTTCCTTACTTTCTCGCCGGACAACTTGATGACCGTCTTGGTTTTTGGACACCGTAACCCCGACACGGATGCCATTTGCGCAGCGCTTGCCTATGCAAATCTGCTTCGCCAAACCACGCACCCTGATGCGGTCGCGGCATGCTGCGGACCGGCTAACCGACGGACCGAGTTCGCTCTAAAAAAATGCAACCTGGAACTGCCGCGGATCATCATGGATGTTCGCCCCGAGGTCGAGGACGTTTGTCTCCGTGACATTGTGACGGCCGAGGAAAGCGAAGTCTTTTACGAGGTCTACCAGCGACTCAAAGCCCATGAACTGCGCAGCATCCCGGTGCTCGACAAGAGCGGCGACTTGGTCGGCTTGCTCAGCTTGCTCGATGTGCTGGAACTGATCTTTGACGGCGAAAGCAATGCCCGTTACTCACGCACCGTCAGTTCGAGCCTGGAGAAGATCCGGAAAGCTGTCGACGGTTGGTATCTGAACGAAGTCGATGTCGACCGACGGCAAGAAATCATCGTCATGGTCGGAGCGATGAGTGCGGAGAAGTTCACCGAGAAACTCGAACAGTTCTCTCCCACCGATACGCTGGTCGTCAGTGGTGATCGCCCCACGATCCAATTGCCAGCGCTCGAGCGTGACGTGCGTGGATTGGTTGTCACCGGCGGCTTCGAACTCTCACCGGGCCTGTTGCAGATCGCCAAAGCCAACAACGTGACGGTGATTGTCAGTCCCTTCGATACCGCGACGACGACGATGCGAATCAAGTCGGCTCGAGAAATCGCGCCGGCGATCGAACGCGATTTTGTATCGCTGTCGGCCAAGCAACCGATTGAGGAAGCACGACAGCAGATCTCGCGAAACATGCAAGCGATTTTCCCGGTGCTCGAAGACGACGGCTCTCTGATCGGAGTGCTCTCCAAAAGCGACCTCGTCAATCCCCCGAAGCCGCGTCTGGTCTTGGTCGACCACAATGAACTCGGCCAAGCGGTGGATGGTGCCGATGGCGCGGAAATCCTCGAAGTGCTCGATCACCATCGACTCGGCGGTAGTTTGCGATCTTCCGAACCGATTCGCTTCATCATGGAACCGGTCGGTTCAACCTGCACGCTCGTTGCTCAACGCTACCGCCTGATGGGCATCGATCCGACTCCCGGCATGGCTCTCTGCATGGTGTCCGGCATCATTTCGGACACCCTCTATTTGCGGTCTCCAACAACGACGGCGGTCGATCGAGAGATCTTGAAGTGGCTGGAGAGTTTCTGCGAAACCGACCTGGAATCGTTCGCCAAAGAGTTCTTCGAAACCGGCTCGGCGCTGCGGGTTGGCGACGCCGAACGTGTCGTTCGAGAAGACTGCAAAGACTTTGAGGAACACGGCCATCGTTTTTCCATTTCTCAAATTGAAGAGATCGGCTTTGATCTGTTCTGGAATCGCAAAGACGAACTTCGCACCGCGCTGGAGCAACTCACCAAGGAACGTCAACTCGACTTCTCGGCGTTGATGATCACCGACATTGTCTCCAACGGCAGCCTCCTGCTGATGTCGCGTGAGCCCGCGTGCTGGGAAGAGATCAACTATCCACGCGTCGACTTGAGACTGTATAAACTGGACAATGTCGTCAGTCGAAAGAAACAACTCCTGCCCCTGTTCGCCACGCTGCTGGAATCAGGGGCCAATATTCCGTAAGCCGCCCCATGCGCTCACCGTTTGCTCGTTGCTGCGTTCTCGCGTTGCTGTTCCAGTTTGGCCCAATGCCCGTTTGGCTGGGCGCAATGCCCGGGTGGGCGCAGCGAGCCGAGCCTCAGACTCCGGCGCCACTCCCCCAGACGCTAGACGCTACCTCCGCCGACGCAGTGGCGGTACCTGGCGACGCCGTGCCGGAGGAAGCGCTACTTCGCGAGGCCGATTCGACGATTGTCGATTGGCTACGACGCGATCGGCCGGCTAGCGCGCTGAACGGAGCGGCGCCGGTCTGGGCCGTCAAGCCCCAAGCGGCGCCCAAAGTGTGGGACCGCTACTGGATTCTATTGTGGCAATATAAAACCGCTGCCCGAAAAGACATTGGACTCTATCGAAAACTGGGGGTGGGCGGATGGCACATCGATCGCGGCGAGGGACGTGCCGACGATGTTCGTTGGGCAGTCGAACAATCACTGCCGTACTATGTCGATCACGCCGCCGGAAAAGGTATTTTGCATTTAACTCCTTCCTCAGGGCGTGATGCGTTACCTGCCGATGGACAACTCGGCCCGCGTCCCGCTTCGCTGCTCCGGGCCGACACGATCGCACAATTGACCGCGCGGCTCGATGCGAACCTGCCGGAAGTACGTTCCCCGGCACTGCTCGCCGTCGCACTCGATGATGAAACGAGTTTAGGAACCTTCAATTCCCCGTTTGAGGTCGATACCTCGCCGGTTTCGCTGGCCGGCTTTCGGCTATGGCTGCGCGCTCGGTACGGCTCACTGCAAGCACTGAACGCACAATGGGCCACCTCCTTCTCAAACTGGTCCGAGATCCAACCGGTGGGCTTTGGGGAACTTCGTCGGCAACACACCACAGCGCAGTTTGAGTCATGGAACTTGAGTCGCTGGATCGACTGGCGTGCCTATATGGATACGCAATTCGCGCTCGTGAATGCTCGGCTGGTCACTTACGCCCACCAGCAAGCGATCGGCGCTCCGGTGGGCATCGTCGGTGGCCAACAGCCATCTCCCTACGGTGGCTACGACTACGACAAACTAAGGCTCGCCCTCGATTGGATCGAATCGTACGACATTGGCGGAACCAACGAAATCCTGCGGTCCTTCTGGTCGGAGCCTCCTCGGCGACCGATCGTGCAGACCTATTTTAGCAGCGGCGATTTGGCTCAGGACCGATGGTTCCTGTGGTATTACTTATTGCATGGCAACGCGGGCGCCATCGTGTGGCCCGACCGTCATGGCAAGCCCTGGTTCCAGGACGGCCAAATCGATCCACATATCCAGCAACTGGCGCCAACGTTTCGTGCCGTCCAAGCGCCCGCCGTCCGCGTGTTTGCCGACCCCGCCTCGCAATTGCTAACCGACAAGATTGCGGTGCTCTATTCGCATCCCAGCGTTCAAGCCTCTTGGGTAAGCGATGTCGCAACGCATGGCGGAACTTGGCCCCGGCGTTTGTCAGGCTTGGATAACACCAGCCAATCTGCTGGCAAGAATCGCGTGGCGTGGATGAAGTTGCTGGAGGATTGCGGTTATCAGGCAAAGCTGATTTCGGATTCGCAGCTGGTCGCCAATGAACTGCAAAACGGCCAATACAAGGCCTTGATCTTGCCACGTGCGATGGCGTTGTCCGACCTGCATTGCCAAGCGATCCGCCGCTTTGTCGATGCTGGTGGTACCGTGATCGCCGACTACTGGACGGCGGTGCTGGATGAGCATGGTAAAGGCCGCCGGGCCGGTGGCTTGGACGACCTGTTTGGCGTGCAACGCGACTGGCGCGCCGGCGCTTTTGAAGGCAACACCCTGTCCGAAATCGACGGTGAAAAGTTCCAGCGGCCGTTCCTGGAACGGTTGCCACAAAAGGCACTGACGGACACAGCCGGCCGGATGATCGTTGAACGAGGCACCCGGGCGACTGGCAGCACCCAGGCGACTGGCGCACCGACGTCGCAGCAAACCATGTTTGTCAAACGACAAGGTTCAGGACGCGCGGTTTACCTGAACCTCAGCCCGGTGGCTTACTACGACAATGGATTTCGCACCGGTCCCGTGGCCGATAGCTGGCGAGACTTGATCGGCGATCAGCTGCGACAGGCAGGCCTCCAGCGACGTTTCTCCGCGTCGATCGATGGGCGTCCCGCCGCGATGGTGGAAGCTCTGTTTTGGGAAAATGCAGGGCGCACTTTTGTTGGCGTGATCGGTAATCCATCGCGACAAGCCGCCACCGATGGCGCGGGACTGGCCGCACGTTGGGACCAACCACCGGCAACCTTGACGCTTCATTTCCCAGCCCACATCGGTTCCATACGCGATGTTCGGAATGACAAAACCGTCATCGGCAGCACGATCGAAGTGCCGCGGTGGCAGCCTTCCGAAGGCGTCGTCCTGGAACTGCTCGGCGACCAACCGCGATGAGCTATTGCTGCATCGTATACAAAATCAAATTGATGCCGATCTTGGCGGCGTCGGTCGTTTGATAGCCGGGGCACTGGATCGAGTTCGGGCTTTCCAGGGCACAACTGAGATCGTACGGGGAGAGGTAGGCCACGGCGAACCCCTCTCGTGTGGCGAACTCGATGACCGGCGGCCCCTGACGCTGGGCGATCGTGATCCCCGCCGGACCAGCCGTCGGCTGCCGCAGCGTAACGGTTGATAAATCGTAGCCATACTGATCCGTCATCGCCGGATGATCTGCCGGCATCGGACGCAGCGGACTATCGGGCATCGTCGCCGCCCATTCACGGCGAAACGCGGCGGCAAATTCATCGCTGCCGCAGATGGAATCGGCCAACACCACGCCCCCGTTCTGAATGAAGGTTCGCAACTCCGTCCGTTGTTCGGCCGTCAAGACAAAATCGGTTCGACCATGCATCCAGACAATCGGATAAGCTTCCAGTTTTTCGGCGTCCAGCGGAACATCCCCTTGCACCGGAACGACTCGCACGGGGAATTTGTCTTGCAACATCATCGTCAAATTCGGTAGCGCTCGCGCCGCCTCCTCGCTGCCCGTGGCGACCGCCAGACGCGGAATGCGAAGCACATTGGCGGCCTGCTGGTCGTCGAACTCCGCCACCAACACCGAGCGTGTATCGAGTTTGTCTTTCAATTCGCGACCGGTGGCGTAGGCGATAATGTTTTGCCCCAACTGTGCGGCGGTCGCGGTTTCCGCTCGGACCGCTTCGGAATCAAACGGCTGCCGTCCCGTCGGATCGCTCAACTCCCAGCGACAAGTGAGACTCTTCGGCGAGTACATCACCGCCGTGCGACAGCAGGCTTGTACGCCGTACAACCAATAGTCCGAGCCCAGTCGCGTCGGTTGGACACGCCCCTCCGCGGTCCACACCGGGTGATTCGGCGGCAGTTTTTCCAGCGAAGAAGCGGGGAACCACTTCGTGCACAATTCTCGCACGCTGCGTTCAAAGGGACCTGCGTCGCCACACCCGTCTCCCGCGTTGGCCTCGAACAAAATACAGCCGCCCTGGTCGAGGTAACCCTTCAGCAACTCCGCGTCTTCCTCACTGAACGGCAACGCGTCGCTACCGCTGATCACCAGCACGGGCGACTGCAACAAATCCACGGTGCGTGAACCCTCCAGATCCACCGTTTGCCATGTCAGGTCGCGTCCCCAATCGCGTTCGACGTGCCGCACCAGTTGCTGCAATCCCCCGGCGTGCCGCTGCCAGTCTTCGGGCTTGTCGGGTTGTTCGTAATGCAAACGCCCGATAACGACTTGGCGTTTACCTTTGGCAAGAAACAACAGCGCGAAAGCGGTCGTGACATTCGGATCGGTCTCTCCAAAGCCCTTGCCGCGCCATCGGTTCTGAAAGGGATCTTGAATTCCGACCAAATATTCGGCTCCCTCGCGATACCAGTCGTGGCCTCCGATGAAACGACGCCCCGTCATGCGACCGACACGCTCCATCGCGTACAGGTAATAAAACTGGGAGAACGCCCCTTGCGAACCGGGATGGGTGTCAACGCTAAAACGTTCGCCCAGCCACTGCAGGCCCTTTTCGATCGGATCCTCGCCGGCAGCCGCCGCACCGCAACATTCAATTTGGTCGCCGTTGATCCTCGCATCGCCTTGCGAGACACGACCTTTGCAAATCACCAACGAAGCGACTCCCGCACAGGTCATGCTACCCTTGGCCCAACCGCTATCGTACGACCAACCGCCGTTCACCTTTTGCGTGCCCTGCCAATACTGCTGCGCCTTCTCGAAAACGTTGCGGTCAACCTGCACGCCGCGATCTTCCGCCGCGCCGAGCGCCAGGACCGCGAACTGGGCGTTGGAGGGATCGCCACCCCCGCCACCCCCGCCCAACCGATACGTCCAATCGCCGCGTGCCAACTGAGCCTCCTCCAGCCACTTGACGTTGCGGCTGATGATGCCGATGTCGGTCGCCGATCCGACTTGGCATAGCACTAGCGTCTGCAGCGAAACCGAATAGGTTTCGTTGGGTTCGATCCCACGTAAATAACGCAACGCCTTTTTGATGGCCGGATCATCCGGGGGCACGCCGCAATTCAGCATCGCCAAAGTGCAGAGCGAGGAGAGCCCACAGGATTGGCCGCTGTACTCGGGCCAATTGCCCTCCTCCATTTGTGTCGAACGGAGGTATTGCACACCGCCACTGATTGATCGCTGCACCTCCGCGGCTGTGATGTCCGCGTGAAGCGAGCGAGGAAACGCTGCGACCGACAACGGGACCAGCAGCATCAAAAACCAAGACACAATTCCACGCATTCACGACTCTCCTGCAGAACGGACGACACTCCCCTGTATGTTAACCTTTTTGCTGTCGCAACGCGGGGCAAAAAGGATACCGTTTGCCACGTCGTTGCCCGAGACGGCGGATTACCCGTAAGATGCAGGCCAAGGCGAGTCGCTTGCCGCTCCTGTCCCTTCCTCATTGCATCACGCTCATGTCTACCAGCCCTCCGTCGTCGTCCGGCAAATCACGTAACCTGGGAGAAGTCTTGCGGGAATTCTCGCAGCACCAGCAGAAAATGCGAACCGAACTGGCAAAAGTCATCGTGGGCCAGTCCGATGTGGTGGAGCAGTTGCTGGCCGCGATTTTTACTCGCGGACATTGCCTGCTGGAAGGCGTGCCGGGCCTGGCCAAAACGCTAATGGTCAGCACACTGGCGAACATCTTAGATGTCGGCTTCAAACGGATTCAGTTTACGCCTGACCTGATGCCCTCGGACATTACGGGAACCCAGGTGCTGGAGGAAGACGACCAGGGGCGGCGGAGCTTTCGATTTGTCGAAGGCCCCATTTTTACCAACATCTTGCTGGCCGACGAAATCAACCGGACTCCCCCCAAGACGCAGGCGGCACTGCTGCAGGCGATGCAAGAGCGGCAGGTGACCGTCGGTCGAGAGACGTTTGATTTGCCGGAACCGTTCTTTACGATCGCGACTCAAAACCCAATTGAACAAGAGGGCACCTATCCCCTGCCCGAAGCCCAGTTGGACCGGTTTATGTTCAACATCAAAGTCGGCTATCCGACGGCGGATGAAGAAGAACAGATCCTTACAGCCACGACGCGCGGCGAAGTCGAGCAGCCCAACAAGGTGCTTTCCGGTCGAGCCATCTTGAACGTGCAGAAATTGATCGATAGCGTGGCAGTGAGTCCGCTGGTCATCCGCTATGCGTCGCGACTGGTGCGTGCCACACGGCCCAGCGATGAGTCGGCTCCAGAGTATATTCGCGACTTGGTCGACTGGGGCGCGGGACCGCGCGCCGGTCAAAATCTAATCGCTGCTGGGAAAGCTCTCGCCGCCATGGATGGACGCTTCAGCGTCGCGCCGGGAGATGTCAGCCGCATGGCGATCCCTGTCCTACGACACCGCATCGCAACCAACTTCCAAGCCCAAGCCGAAGGGATGGACACCGACGATGTGATTCGCAAACTGGTCGCCGACGTGCCTGTCCCCAAGCCGGACAAGTTCACTTCGGATAAGGGAGCCCCGCCGATCGAGTCCTGATCGAGTCCTCTCCGGTGCCAAGGCTTAAGTAGGGTCAGAGGAGTTTGCACCGGTCGCAGGGAATGCTCGATCGGCTTGCCGATGTGGCGTTCGCTGCAACTCACCAAACAACTCCCCGAACAGCTTATTAAACATCGGAACCAAGCGGTGTGCCCCGGCGACTGTGAGGTGGTGGTTGTCCCAGTACAACGCTTCGTCGTCCATCACGATGCGACAGCGTTGCTCCTCGTCCGCCAAGAAGGGCGCGGGATCGACCACCTGGACGTGTGACTGCTGCATAGCCAGCAAAACGTTGTCGACCGCTTGCTGCTCACTGCGATGCTGAGCCAACGTGATGCCCAGACTTTCCAAGGCACGGTTCTGTTGGATGGCATCTCCGATCGCTCGGCCCGGCTGAATCACTTGATCGGGAACGTCTTGGACAATCACGACCTCGCAGCCTGCTTCGATTAAGGCTTGGAGAGTTCTGGTCAGAGCCACCGCAAAATTTGGATTGTTGCTTTCTCTGGACCAGTACCCCGTCAGCAGCACGACCTCGATCTGCTGTGCGACGACAAACTCCAGCACCGCATCATTGAATTCCAAGGGTGCAGCCCAGTGACGGTTATTGTCGAAACCTAGCAATGGCAGCGTACCATCGTGGGTCGCTTGATAGCCACGAATCCCAGCTTCGACGCATGCGGTGTGAATCGCCGGCATCAACGCCATCGCATGGCTGTCTCCCCAGACCAGCAGACGCGCAGCACCTTGCTCGGATCCGAAACTCGGAACCTTTTCAGCACGGATATTCTCCAACGTGACGGTATGGCGAAACTGCTTCTCCTTCATCGTCGCAAAGAGCTTCACCGCACGTGGTCCAAACCGTTCGGGAAATCCGTTTCTGAAGGAAAACAGACCACCGGCCACCAACAGCACGGCAACCACAACGGCGGTCCCGCCTAGCAGGCCGGTTGTACTGGGCCGGCTCGCTGCACGTCGGAACGGCGTTTCCACGAATCGCCATGACAGGTACCCCAACCCAAAACTGACCGCCAGCAACGCCGCTCCAATCGGCATTGGCAGCGTTTCACCATACGCGTTGCGATAGAACGCCAGCACCGGCCAATGCCACAGATACAGCGAATACGAAATCAAACCGACAAACACTACTGGCTTGGCCGCCAGCCACCTTCCAGGCGATGTTAAACGGTCGGTGTTGGCATAGATGAACACTGCTGCGCCAAGACACGGCAGCAAGGCAGCGATGCCCGGGAAAGGTGTTGTTGCATCAAACAGCCAGCCAGCGGCAAGCATGCCGCCCAACCCCAGCCCACTCAGCAGGTTCGTCTGCCAAGCTCGAAGGTAGACCGGTGCGGGTGCAAAACAGATCATCGCACCGACGAGCAACTCCCAGGCGCGGGTTGGCAAGAGAAAGAAGGTTGCCGTGGGGTAATTGGATACGCCCCACACACTCAGGCTCAGCGAGGCGACCAACAGGATGCTCAACACCAACGCCTTGCCACGGTGGCGATTCCATCGCGCCAGCAAGACCAGCAGGAAAGGATACCCAATGTAAAACTGCTCTTCGACCGCAAGCGACCACGTGTGCAGCAGCGGTTTCAGGTCGGCCGCTCCGTCGAAGTAACCGGTGTTGCGCCAAAAGTAAACGTTGGACAGCATGCATTGTTGAGCCACTGTCGCTTCGCCGAGCTGCTCCAACACGTCGGGCATCAGCATGAAGTAACCGACGACCAACGTGACAATGACCATCACTGTCGAGGCAGGCAGAATTCGGCGAATGCGACGCAACCAGAAATCACGGAGCCGAAAGCTGCCTATGTCTTGTTGTTTGAGGATCAATCCGGTGATCAAGAAACCGGAAATCACAAAGAAGATATCGACTCCCACGTAGCCGCCGGAAAAACCGAGGTTGGCGTGGAACAACAAAACCAGCACCACCGCCACGGCGCGCAAGCCGTCGACATCCGGACGATATTTAAAATCGATCATGAGCATCTACCACAGGTCTACGTCCGCCGCGGTCCGCTGTGCCGCGTGCTCGTATGGTAATTACGACCTGTCGCTAAAGCGGGATGCTCTAACCACCCCGCCTTCGATTCTAATTCGGCATACTTAATATGACGGTCATGACGAATATGCGGATTGGCGAGCGTTTAAACTAGGCTTTCCTTTTGCCCCTTCTTTTGAGCCTGAGATGATACGTATGTTTGATAGGAAATTTGGGTTGCTGTCGCTTGTCGTCGCGATCGGCATCTCTTCATTAGGAAATGCCGAAGATCGGCCTGCGGTGATCATTCATCGGCAAGGCGAACACCAATGTCACACGTTCCGAATTCCAGCCATCGCCCGCACGAATGCGGGGACGCTGTTGGCTGTCTACGACATGCGGTACACCAGTCGCCGTGATCTTCAAGGACACATGGACATCGGCCTGTCTCGCTCCACCGACGGCGGCCGGAGCTGGGAGGCTCCGCGTCCGATCATGGACATGGGCGAGTTCGGGGGGCTGCCTCAAGATCAAAACGGATGCTCGGACCCTAATATCCTGGTCGATACCGTGACCGGACAAATCATCGTTTCGGCGGTTTGGACGCACGGCAAACCGAACACTCATCAGTGGCGTGGCGCAGGCAGTGAGCCAGGGCTGGAGATCACCAAGTCGTCTCAATTCATGGCCGTGCGTTCCAGCGATGACGGGATCACGTGGTCCGCTCCAGAAAACTGGACCGCGGCGATAAAGGATCCCGCTTGGTATCTCTTCGCGCCGGCACCCGGCAATGGGATCACCACCAGCGACGGAACGCTGGTGATGCCGACCCAGGGGCGAGACGCGACCGGCAAGTCCTTTTCGAATCTCATGTGGAGTCGCGACCGCGGGCAAAACTGGACGCTGGCGGCGCCGGCTCGATCCGACACCACCGAATGTGCCGTTGCGGAACTGAGCGACGGTTCGTTGATGCTGAACATGCGAGACAACCGCAACCGAGGCGACCAATCCGAAACGAACGGTCGGGCGATCAGCGTGACGACCGATCTGGGCAAAACGTGGACCGTCCATGCTTCGGATCACGGCGCACTGCCCGAACCGGTCTGCATGGCCAGCCTGCTGGCACACGAACAGAAAACGGGCCAACGGATCTTGTTTTTCTCCAACCCAAACAGCAAGACCAAGCGTCATCGCATGACCGTTCGCGCGAGCCTCGACGACGGACAAACCTGGCCGGCTAACAGGCAGATCTTGCTCGACGAAAATGGCGGTGCCTACAGTTCGCTAGTGATGGTCGACGACCAGACACTCGGCATTCTGTACGAATCCTCCCGAGCGGACTTGGTATTTCAAGCGATCAAACTGAGCGAGTTCGGGCTCTAAGCGCGATGGACGCTGCGTGGACTCCTCACGGAACCGATACTCAGCGCGTTTCCGCCATTTCACGGGCGGCTGGCAGGTCGCTGAAATCGAGCGTCGCGAAGTAGTCTTCCAGCGTTTCGCCTCGACGAATTTGCTGAAAACGACCATCGGTCGTGCGGAGGTATTCGGCACAACGCAGCTTGCCATTGTACTGAAAACCCATCGAATGCCCGTGGGCACCCGCGTCGTGGATCGCCAACACATCACCTGCTTGCACCGGAGGAAGCGGGCGATCGATGGCAAATTTGTCATTGTTTTCGCACAACGATCCCACGATATCGCACAACCCCGCATCGTCTCCGGTGGGCTTGCCGATGGCGGAAATATGGTGATAGGCACCATACATGCCGGGGCGCATCAAATTCGCCATGCAGGCATCCACTCCGACATAATGCTTGTAGGTGTTTTTCTGATGCAACACCCGCGTCACCAAACATCCGTACGGCCCGGTCATAAAGCGACCATTTTCCATGCAGATCTTCAGAGGATCCAGGCCCGCGGGAATGATCGTCTGTTCGTATAAATGCCGCACACCGTCGGAGACCGCCTGCAAATCAATGGGCGACTGTTCGGGCTTGTAGGGAACGCCCAAACCACCGCCCAAGTTGACGAACTCTAATTGAATGTCGAGTTCTTTTTTCAGGTCGACCGCCAGATCGAAAACCATGCGTGCGGTTTCGATAAAGAATCGGCTGTTCAGTTCGTTGGAGAGCACCATGGTGTGCAAACCAAATCGCTTCACACCACGCCTGCGAACCTCCTGATAGCCTTCGAAAAGTTGGTCACGGGTGAAACCATATTTCGCTTCCTGAGGCTGCCCGATAATAAAAGCACTGTCGCTGCCGAGCGGTTTACCGGGGTTGTAGCGAAAGCAGAGCAGTTCTGGCAAACCAGCGACTTCGGCTAGGTAATCGATATGGGAAATGTCATCAAGATTGATGATCGCCCCTAGCTCGTAAGCCTTTTGATAATCCTTGGCCGGAGTGTCGTTGGAAGTAAAGATAATTTCTTCGCCGCGAATCCCCAGACGTTCACATAAAATCAGCTCCGCCAAGCTACTGCAATCCGCGCCGCAGCCCTCTTCGGCCAAAGGTTGCATGATATAGGGATTCGGAGTCGCTTTGACGGCGAAATACTCCTTAAAGTCACACCATGCAAACGCTTGATTAAGACGTCGAGCGTTTTCGCGAATGCTGGTTTCGTCGTACAGGTAGAACGGCGTCTGAAATTGCGACGCGGCGTCTTCGATCACTTGTTCGCTAACTGGCAAGCTGGACATTCAAAAGCTCTCAGGAATCGGTCCGCGTCGCAAGCGACGCCAGAATGGAAATAGACGGAGCGGCACAGGAGTGCCGTCGCTGTCAGGTGAAATCGACGTCGAGGATGGAAGCCCGCCGTTGGGACGGCTCGTCGTCGAGCGACATTTTACTCGCCTGATGGCGCACCGGCAGTTTATACGGCAGGCAATCGGTCACCCAGCCCCGTGGGGTCGCGTGGCCGCTGTGCCGTGACGACCAACGCCGTGACTACCAACGCAAGCCGAACCGTTCACCGCCTGACTCCTTGCCGGTGCCCCCTTTCAGCGGCCCGGTGTGCTGCGGTTTGATGGCGAGTTCACGTGGTGGCTCGTCGACTTCTTCTGCCTCGGCATCGGCCTTCTTGCTGTCTGCCGGCGGAGCTAGCGCGGCTTTGAGCGACAACGCGATGCGTTGGGCTTCGCGGTCGATCGACTGGACCTTGACCTCCACCTCGTCACCTTCGTTGACGACGTTGTTGACGCGTGAGACGCGGTGATGAGCTAACTCCGAAATATGAATCAACCCTTCAATGCCGGCGCCTAAGCGGACGAAGGCGCCAAAGTTGGCAATCCGGGTGACCGTTCCCTTGACCACTTGGCCGACCGGGAAATCGACGTCGACGGTATCCCAAGGATTGGCGATCAAGTCGCGATAGGAGAGGCTGATCTTGCCGGTCTGTTTGTCGATCTTATCGATTTTGACTTGGACCTTTTGGCCTTCTTCCAAGACTTCGCTGGGGTGCTTGATCCGCTCCCAACTCATCTTGCTGATGTGGACCATTCCGTCACAGCCGCCCAGATCGACAAAGGCCCCGAAGTCCTTGATGCTGCGCACGGTGCCTTCGAGCGTATCGCCGGCCTCTAGTTTTTCGAGTTGCTCTTTGCGGCGTTCTTCACGTTCACGCTCCATCACCGCGCGGCGGCTGAGCACCACGCGGCCACGGCTGGGGTTGCATTCGGTGATCGCACAAATCATTTTCTGGCCGACGAACTCCGACGTGTCTTCGACCCGATGCTCGCTGATTTGACTGATCGGCATAAAGCCGGGAGCGCCGCCGACGGTGCATTCCAAGCCACCGGTATTGGTGCCCGTGATAGTGACCTCGACAATCGCCCCTTCTTCGAGATCGGAAATGTCAGCCACATCGATCGTCTGTCCCGGCAAGGCACAGATAAACAGCCCATCGTCGTTGCTGAAGGCGCGCACGATGACTTCGACCGCCTGCCCCTTCTGGGGCTCTTCGGCAAACTGCTCGAACGGCACCATCCCTTCGTCGGGTCCGCCGAGCCCCACGAAGACGCTGTCATCGTGAATCTTCAGCACCGTGGCGTGGACTCGTTGCCCTTCCGCCAATCCGGCCGGCCGATCGGGCATGCCTGCCGAACCGGACAGCAAGGCATCGATGTCGGTCGCGGCAAGTTCCGCCTCAAGTTCCGATTGCAGTTCGTCCCCGAGTGGTGATCGTTTACTGGGAACCGACACGCGAGGCGCTGACGGAGCGGCGGGGATCAGATGATTCGGTTCTTCGCGTCCTCCTGGCCGTCGCTCTCGTTTGCCGTCGCCTTTGGGACGTTTGCCCGGTTTCTGCTTGCCACCAGGCAGACCCTCGGTGGAAATAGCGGCCGGAGCGGCCACGGCAGGAGAAGCAGGCTTCGCAATTCCCGCACCGCGCGCCGCCAGCGGTCCGGTGCGGCGTACTGCAGCGGAAAGCGGACCGACGGCTGCGGATGTCGGCGCCGCTGGAGAGGCTTCCCCCGTGCTTGGCGCAGCAGCTTCGGCTGCTCCGGCTGCTCCGGCTGCTTCGTCAGCGGGAGCCGTGGGCGTCTCGTTGGTTGCGGGAGGTACGGGAGCAGGAGCCGATTGCGATGGGGCTTCGTTGGACTCGGAAGTCGCTTCGATGGGCTGCGAGTCTTGGTTTTCGCCGACGGTCATACCGGGACACCGGATTCGGAAAGGGGATCAAATGGCGACGCAAAATGCCGTTCGCCGTCAGAGTGCCGGAAAGGGAGAGCCTTCCCTGCAAAATACTGCCTATAGTTTACCAGCGGAAGCAAGCTCTCGATAGGTTCAGGGTGGCTGAAATAAGTCGCTCGCCTGCTTGTCCGCACTGCACAGGCACGTTGCCCCAAACGGCGGCCCCACTTGGTGACCCCAAACGGTGACCGAAAATGCCAACACGCCCCAGCGGCCGGACCGGCCTAGCGGACCTGCTCGGCCAGTCGCTCGCGCATCGCCGAGAGGGCGGCGACGCGCAGGTCGGTGCCGGGGGGCGGTGACTGAAAAAGCGCCTTCATTTTCAGGTCGGCTGTGGGCTCCCCCATCTGCTCCTCGCCGGGGGCGCTGCCCCACACCAGACGACGTCCACTTTGCGTCAAGATAGCAAACGCCACATAACGCTGGTTGGGGTTCGCTTGGGCGTGCAACTCAATCGCCGCCAGCCCTAGCTGCTTCCGATAGGGAGCGAGTATTGCTGCCAGTCGGGCCGCGGAAGTGACGCGGGAATCGCCACAGGAAAATCCAGGCGCGCCACGGGGGTACACTTCGGGGATGTCAATCACCAAGTACTGCCCCGCATCCTCTTCGGTAAACGAACTTGGCGGCAAGACAACGCCCTGCGGGTCGACCGGATAGTAAGCCCAACCCTGCACGTCGGGATGCTGGCTGATGTGCCGCACCATCGCAACCGGCTGGCGATACTGGACCTGCACCTCAATATCTTCACTGGAGTGCACGCGAACGGCGAGCACCTGCTGGATCCACGGATGGGTCGCGTAAGCCTGTGCCACACGCGTGGAAACTTGGCGATCGAGCAACGACAGGTCGCCCAAGGCGGTGGTCGAGAGGACTTCGCCCGTCAGATCGATTCGCTCGGGAATATAAGGTGGGCGTTCCGTTAACCGGATATGGCTCGTTTCCAGCCTCGCGAAGTGCTTGCCAACATGCTCGGCCCCCCAGTGGTGCCAAGCCCAATAGCCACCGACAGCCAGCATTGCAGGCCAGACGAACGCAAATGCGATCGGCGCCTTCGCGACCCGGGTGACCAACGATCCAAGGAATCGCGGCAACGGCTGTGAGGATGGAACGGTTGTCTTCGCTTTCGCCACGTTTGTCGGCATCCATGCGACATCGAAAGAATCCGCAGCAAGCGCTGCGCTGGCACCCTACCAAATTTGCAGATTCAACTGCAAGTCGATCCCTGACTGCAAAGAAACCTGATCACGAACCCGCTCCAGCAATTGCAAAATGTCTTCGCTGGTCGCTCCACTGTGAGCCAGCAGATAGTTGGGCTTGCCAGCGGCCAAACTGGCATTACCCAGCCGCATGCCGCTCATGCCCGCCTGCTGGATCAAATCGCCGACGCTGAAACCATCGGGGTCGATGAACGGCTGTGCGATCCGGGGTTCGTCGGTAGGCCGCTCGTTATTGGCCACAATCCACAGTTTTTGCAGACGCTTGGTCAACGTTGTGACGTCGCGCGACTCCAACTGGAAAGTCACCTCTAAGATCAGCAAACCCGACAAATTCGACTTGCGATGCGAAAACTGCAGCTCATCGCGAAGAATCGTCCGCACACTGCCATCGGTATCGAGCACCCTGACCGACTGCACGGCCGTGCCGATATCGCCTCCACCCGCATTGGCGTTACCGCAAACCGCCGCTCCGACCGTTCCGGGGATGCCAGCCAAATGCTCAAGCCCCCCCAAGCCCGCGCCGACCGCTTGGGTGATCACGTGCCCCAGCTTGGCACCCGCGGCGGCCGTGACTTCGGTGCCGGCAACGGAAACCTGCGACAGCGGTGCCGCGGCCAGCGAAATCACCAGTCCGTCAAACCCCGCCTCGCGCACCAACAAGTTCGAACCAGAGCCCAGAAACCGAACGGGGATCGCCGCAGCCCGAGCCGCTTGGACCAGCTCGATCAATTGCTCGCGAGTGTGCGGTTCGGCGAAGTAGCGTGCCGGGCCGCCAATGCCCAACCAGGTTAACTCAGCCAGCGATTGGTCGTGTTGGATCAGGTGCTGAAGGTGTTCAGGAAAAGCCATCGAATCGTAAAGCCACAAGAAAGACTGACGGAAAGTGCCGCCCTCAGATAGGCCGCCGTCGCCCAGCATACCCCAACAACCGCCTTGCCGTGCAGTCTGGACAAGCCGGCGAAGGGACAAAAAAACGCGTTGGCTTGCCTGACCAACGCGTTACGTTCCTAACCACGGAATTGCGGACCAGGAATCAGCTGCCTGCCGACACGCGTTTGGCGTCGTTGAGGACCGACCGGACGGTGGCCTGGCTCTGGTAGCCGGTCAGTTGAATGCGTTTCCAATTCCCAGCGCGGGTTTGAGAAAAGACAATGATCTGAGGAATCATCTTGCCTCGCTTCAATTGTGCGGCCAATTCAGGCTCGGCGTCCTGGTCGACGATGGCCACACTCACATCCTCAAATTGCCCTGTCTGCTGCATTGAAGCGAGCGTTTGAGACTTTAGATTCACGCACGCCGGGCACCACTCGGCACCGACCACAACGACTAATGGCTTCCCTTCCTGCTGTGCTGAGCGGTACGCCTGCGCATAATCCTGATGCGAGGCTGGCTGTTCCGAAACAACCGAAGCAAGTACCGCTGCAAGAAGTAACGACACCATAATTTACAATCCCTTCGATCGGGTAACTGTTTTGCGATGCGCCCAAAACGTTTCGGGCAAGCGGGCAGATCCCGTCACAAAATCATTCGCAAAACGATTCATACCTCGACGCCGCGAGTCGGTGATCGAGCCATCACGGCACTACGATTCACTCTCTCATCATGCCCCGGCCACTGGGAGCAGAGGTAAACGAGACAGCCCAGGCTATGCTGGCAAATCCGTCCAACAAGGGCAGCCTTGCCGGTTAAACCGACCTTTCCGGCCGGCACGTCGGGGAGCGAGTATAAGGGGCCTGAAAGGCGGTTCAAGGTCCGCCCCCCAGGAAATGAGGCAATCGTTTTTTTGGGCAAATTTTATTGTTATCTCCAGCCTATTGGCACGCTGCGTCCCACAGCACGCTAAACTGCATCTGCGTCAACGGTTACCGCACCCCGGCTGCCATGCGCTGTGATATTCGGCGCCGCCGGGAGGCTCGCAATCGCTTCCTTTCTTTTTGCTTTTCTAGTCAGCGGATGCACGCTATGCCCTGCCTGTTCCATCTCCTTGTGCTGCGAGCCATTTGCCGATGAGGTTGCGCGTTGGGTTGATCGGACTGGGAGACGCCTGGCAGTCACGCTATCGGCCCGCGCTGCGGATGTTGCACGATCGGTTCGAAGTTCGCGCGATCTATACCAACGTGCCTCTTTTGGCTGAGCACGCGGCGAGTGATTTCCAGACGCAGCGACTGGACGGTTACCGGACCCTGGTACGACGAGCCGACATCGATGCGGTGCTGATCTTGGAGCCTTGCTGGCAAGGCTGGCTGCCGATGCTCGCCGCCTGTGAACTGGGCAAGGCGGTTTACTGGGCGGCCGACCTGAATTTTGATTCGCCGCATGCTCGGGCCGTGAAATCCAAGGTCGACCAGTCGGGAATCGCTTTCATGGCCGAATTTCCGCGACGGTTTGCTCCCGCAACCCTGCGGCTAAAGGAACTGCTCGCGACGCGACTGGGCAAACCGAAGCTCGTGTTTTGTCATCAACGCTTGCCGACTCCGTTGCCCAATAAACGGACGCCCGCGGAACGCAATGGCATTCCCAAAATCACGCAGGTGGCCGACCGTGAACAACTGGAACTGATCGATTGGTGCCGTTACGTGGTGGGCCGCGATCCCAACAACGTGTACGCTCGCGAGCATTGGTCAAAGACGCAGTGCGACTACCGCAGCCTGAGCATGGCCTTTGAGGAAACGGACGACGCACCACCGGTTACCGCTCAGATCAGTTGCGGCAGCTACATCCCCACGCAGTGGCACGAAGCGATCAATTTCCGGGCCCCATCGGCGATGCAGATCTGCTGCGAACATGGCGTGGCTTTTATCGACCTCCCGTCCACCTTGGTCTGGTTCGACGAAGCAGGACGTCACCTCGAATCACTCGACAGCGAGATGTCGGTCGGCGAGCAACTGCTGACTCAGTTCCATCGGGCGGTGACCAGCTTAGTGCGAAAGATGGGCGACCTAGAAGATGCGTGGCGGGCCTCTCAGGTACTGCACGCCGCGCGGGAAAGCATCGCCAACAAGCAATGCATCGAATTGAACTGGGACTGAGCATCCGGGGAACCGGACTGCGCCGTAGACGGCACTACACCACGACGGCTTCGGGATCACTGAACTTCATCAACTGCTCGTGATCGCGGACGACGCGCAGGAATTTGTCTTCGTCGACAGGCTTGCCGATAAAGTCATCGACCCCTTTGGCGGCACAACGCTCACGAGTCGCCTCGTCATCAGAGGCACTCAAAATAACGACCGGAGTCCGTACGCGCGCGTCGGCTTGCTGCTCCTGCATCGCCTGCAGGATCGAGATCCCGTCGCCATCGGGAAGCGTTAAGTCGAGCAGCAGCAGGTCGGGCTGTGGCGCTCGTGCGAAGACCCCCTCTCGGCCAAGAAACTGCGTCGCCTCGGATGCCGTTCGCACCAAGGTCAAACGGTGGCGAACTCCGCTGCGACGCAAGGCATGAATGGTGATCCGTGCATCGAGCAAGCCGTCTTCCACCAACAGGATCTCCATTGGCTTATTCGTTGATACTGCGAGCATCTAATTCTCCTTACCCATGTTGACTTCGGCCCCTCACAGACCACCGCTTCATCGGTTGTCTGTGAACGATTTTGACGGACACGCTTTAACGGCTTCCGTACGTCCGCTCCATCAAGCGGTGCTCCATCCGTTCGTGGGCGTCGAGTCGCGCATCGAACAATCGAGTCTCTTCGACAAGTAGACCAAGCTGTGCCGCGGCCAGCCCGCGGTACTGCAGTTCTTCCGCCCGTTCGCACAGTTCACTGATTTCCAAATACAGTGCACAGTGCTGACGCTTGGCGTTCTGAGCCTCCGGCATCGCGATCACTTCGCGCACTTCGATGAAGCCATACGCCTCCTCGAGTGCAAACTGCAATGCCAGGTGGTCGCGGAGGTCGTCAAGCAAACGCACGAGGCGCGTTGCGACGGCGGCCCGTGACTCTACGGACTCGAAGCATTCAAAGATCTGGCGTCGAGTCCTCCAAAGATCAGGGTTACTGTCCTTGATCTCCTGCAAGAAGGCAGGATTGACGGTAACCGTCGCTGCTGCCGTTTTCACGGTCATGTCAGAATCCTCCGTGGCGTTCAAAAGGAATCGATGGACAAAGCGACCGTCGTGGCTGACGGAGATCAAACCGGAGCGGCCGTATATCGATTCAGATGAGAGCATCAAGGTACGACCAGCAACCCTGCCTAGTCAAGTTAATTCTCATGCTTTTCCCGAAAGAAACGGCCAGAGCGGACAAAAAAACTCCCTAACCACCGCCGTTAGAGCATCTAGCCCCCCAGTGACGCCACCCCCACAAATCAAGGGCGTCTGCTGCCAGAGCTCCTTCACGAGCCCGGAAATGGCCTAGCCGCGGCGCAAGAATCCGTAGATCAAAATGCACCAGAGGGCTCGAACGCCATCGCGCCAGCCGATCTTCTTGCCCTCGTCATACCAGCGATGATGGTAGCGAATCGGCCGTTCGGCAAATCGCAATTTTTTTCTCGTCAGATAAGCCGTGGCTTCGATTTCGAAGCCAAACCGATTCTCTCTCAGCCGCGGTGCAATCGCTTGCCACGTCTCGCGACGAGCCAGCTTGTAGCACGTTTCGACGTCGCTCAGCTTCAATCCCGTGGCGAGATTGGCCAGACCTGTGATCAGTCCGTTGACCGCCTGATGCCACCACGGCGAGACCTGACGGTCGCAGTGCCCATACCGCGTTCCGTAAACGACATCGGCTTGATCAAAAACCAGCGGTTGCAGTAGCAAGCGAAAATCTTCGGGGTCGTATTCCAGATCGGCATCTTGAATCACCACGCAGTCTCCCGTGGCGGCTTGCAGGCCGGTTCGGATGGCGGCCCCCTTACCTTGATTATCGGGGTGATGGATAACCCGCACCGCTTCACGTTCCGCGAGTGCGTCGAGGACCGCATCGCTACCGTCGTGACTACCGTCGTTGACCATCAAAATTTCCAGCGGCAAACCGGTGCGTTCCAATCGTTGCACCACCGCGTCGATCGTCGTGGCTTCGTTGTAGACCGGCACGATCACCGTCAACCGGAAACCGGCCGGCAGCGCATAGATTCCCAAACGTTGGCAGAGCGCCGGGCCGAGCAACGCTTCGCTCCGCTGGACATACGCCGCCGTCCATTGGAACGCCGGGTCATCGGCGGCCGAGCGTTCGAATCGACGGAGTGGTTCCGTGGACAGCGCGGCAGGGATGTTTTCGGAATCCATCAAAACAGAAACGAGCTCATCAAAACGAAGGGAGTCGATCGCCGTGGATGACATCCAATCCAATGAGCGTCGAACAGAATCTTTGATTGTAGATCATCGCGCCAACCACCGGGTCGCCTTCCGCTGGGTCGGAGGCGCAAAGTCAAAAAAAGTTTTCGACGT
Source organism: uncultured Pirellulaceae bacterium (assembly GCA_964477385.1). Taxonomy (GTDB): domain Bacteria; phylum Planctomycetota; class Planctomycetia; order Pirellulales; family Pirellulaceae; genus Roseimaritima. The sequence goes on along the minus strand of CAYZHQ010000023.1, from coordinate 15,928 downwards.
TCGGCTTGGCATTTCGTTACCTGCCGATGCCGCCCGCTTTTGAATCGTTGGTTGCCATTCAAAAATTCGGTTGACAGCGGCTCGAATGTCGACAGAATCTTGCTCGCTTCCCTCACTGATTCGCGTCATGCGAAACCGCTTGTTGTAAATCGTTTATCGCCGGATGCGTTGGGTTTGCGGTGGGTCTGGGGAAAGGCAATCCGTGCGGCTTTGGCAGGATGCTAAAGCCGCCGGCTTTTCGCTTTTCAATCCCTCGAGCTATCAATCCCTCGAGCTATCGGCCGGCAGTTAAGGATCGTGCGACACTTTTTTAACGCTCATTACTAACCTGGCAAGAGTCGTTCTTCAAAGTAACGACGCGTGTGCCGCAGGACTTCTTCGTAAGACAATGGCTCGACATCTTCGCCAATCAATTCCACTTCGTAGAAGCCATCGTAGCCTGCCCCTTCAAGGATGGAGACCAGTTCTTCGATAGGAACACGTCCGTTACCGAGCAAGCATCGATTCTGCTCGCCTAGGGGCGTGTGTCGGGCATCGCCGAGTTGCACCAAGCGAACAAAGGGGACGATTTCCTTCAGCCACAGCAAGTCGTCCGACGTGGTGGCATTCATCGCCAAGTGATACGCGTCGAGAACCAAGCCGACATCGACTTGCGGGAGCGACTCCAGCACCTCCAGCGTGGACCGCAGGTCGCTGACAAACGACCACTCATCCCCACAGCCCGGATGGATCGGCTCAAGTGCCACCGAGACGTCGGTTTGCTTGGCTTCGGTTACGATCGCTTGCAGCCCCTGCTGAAGCAACCGCATGGCATGACCGTGGATGTGATTGTTGTGGCCACCGGCCAGCACGATCAGCGTTTCGGCTCCGAGGATCTCCGCCGCCCGGACCGCTTCGATCCCATCTTCGATGGCGTCATCATGCCCCCGGCCATCACTGCCGGTGAAGCCACCTGCCCACGACAAACTGGAGACCGACAGCCCATATTCCGCGAGTAACTCGGCCGTTTTCTCGATGCCCAATTCATCCAGCTTGGGACGCCACAGTCCGATCGCCGAAAATCCGTGACGTCGGTAGGCCTCGACATCCTCTTCGGTGGACCAGCGTAAGGTCGTCATTTGGCTGATGGAAAGCTTCATCGTCCGTGTCGCCGCCGCGCTTCAGTGGTCAAAAATGAAGTCGCGAAGTATGCGTCGGTTGACGCTCCTTGTAAAGCATTGCGACCGCACAAATCGCGAATCGCAATGCTAGCTTCCGCCCTTGCCCAAGGCGCATCGAAGACGCATCGAAGGCTGAACTTCGGCCTACAAATTGCCATCCGCAGTCGGCGCGATATCGACCCCTTTGCCTGGTCGAGAGATTTTCGCCCGCGGTTTTTTACCCGCCGTTCCCGGCACGACCAGCGGCCCCGAGCTGTGCTCCTTGATCAATTCGGTCAGCTCGTCGCCATCGATCGCTTCGACTTCCAGCAACCGTTGCGTGATCGCTTCCAATGCCTCCCGACGCGCGGTCAGAATTTCACGCGTTTGCGAGATCGCTTCTTCAATGATCCGGCGCACTTCGCCATCGATTTCACGCGCGGTCTCTTCGCTGTGCAGGTTGGTGTGTCCCGCTTCGCCACCCCCTAAAAACGACGAGTCATTTTTTTGGCGATAGTTCACGCGACCGAGCCGGCTCATGCCGTAATCCATGACCATGGCACGCGCGATTTCGGTCGCTCGTTCCAGATCATTGGCTGCTCCGGTGCTGATGTCTTCGAAGATGATCTCTTCGACCAACGTCCCGGCGACCAGCACGCGCAATTTGCTGTCCAGTTCACTGCGGGTGCTGAGGTAGCGATCACCGCCGGGGCGCTGCATCACGTAGCCGAGCGCCCCCATGCCGCGCGGAATGATCGACACCTTGTGAACCGGATCGGTGTTGGGCAGTGCATCGGCGACCAAGGCGTGTCCCGCTTCGTGATACGCGACGCGGACTTTTTCGTCTTCGTTCATTACATGGTTTTTCTTTTCCAGTCCGGCGGTAACCCGTTCGACCGCTTCGTTGAACTCGCGCATTCCGACCGAGTGCTTGCCACCGCGGGCGGCCAACAAAGCGGCTTCATTGACGAGGTTCGCCAAGTCAGCACCGACAAAGCCGGGGGTGATGGAAGCGATTTTTCGCAGATCGAGCTTCTCGTCCAGTTTGACGTTCTTCACGTGTACTTTGAGGATCGCTTCTCGTCCACCGACATCGGGTCGGTCGACCAACACATGACGGTCAAAACGTCCCGGCCGCAGCAGGGCGGCGTCGAGCGTTTCGGGGCGGTTGGTCGCCGCCACGATGATCACGTTGGTGTCCGAATCAAAGCCGTCCATTTCGACCAACAGGGCATTCAGCGTTTGCTCACGTTCATCGTGGCCGCCGACGACCGTTCCGCTGCGGCTTTTACCCAACGCGTCAAGCTCGTCGATGAACACGATGCAAGGCGCGCGATTAGCAGCTTGCTGGAACATGTCTCGCACCCGAGCCGCCCCCACGCCGACATACATCTCGACAAAGTCGCTGCCGGACAGGCTGAAGAAGGGCGTGCCCGCTTCTCCCGCGATGGCGCGCGCAAGCAGCGTCTTGCCGGTGCCCGGTGGCCCAACCAACAAGACTCCCTTGGGGATTCGTCCGCCCAGCTTTTGATACTTTTCGGCGTTCTTCAAGAAATCGACCACTTCGCGGACCTCTTCGACCGCCTCGTCGATTCCCGCCACTTCGCTGAAGGTGATGGCCATTTCGTCTTGCGCATACAGCTTGCCGCGACTGCGCGAGAAAGACATCGGCGAGCCGACGCCGCTGATCCGTCGCAGCATCATCAAACCAAAACCGAGCAAGATCAACATCATCAGCAACATCAAGCCATGGTCGGCCAAGAAGGTGCTGGGAATGTGTTGATCCCACACCACGTTGGAGTCCTTCAGCATCGCCAGGAGCTTTTGCTCTTGCTCTTCATTGCGGACCGTGCGTTCGGTCGTAAAGCTAACTTCGGTCGCTTCTTTATCGCTTGCGATCGGCGTGCTTAGTTTGGCTTGGGGGTCGGTTCCCAACTGGCGATAACGCACGCTGCCGCTGATTCCTTTCTCGGAAATTTTGATGTCTTGCGGCCGACTGTATTCGACGAAAGCTTCGCGGTTGTTTCCCGAGGGGACGATAATCGATCCGGGAGGCGCCAGCGAAGCGATTGGATCGACGGCGGGACGCGAGGTGTCGGGCGAGGCGTCGGGCGAGGGTGGCTCGCGATCTGCGGGCGCCGCCGAGTCCTCGGCCGACGTCGCAGGAGCCACCAGCTCGTTGCTGCCGTAGCTCTCGTATTGCGTCGCCAGCAGCAGGCGTTCTAGATCGGGATAGCGAATGCGTTTGGTGGCATTGCTGCCGACCAGATAAGCGGCGAGGATGACTGCCCCGACAATGGCCAGCAGAATCAGCAGCACACTACTGCCGCGTGATTCGCCATCGCCGGAAGAATTCTTGCGTCGTTCTGGGTCGCTCATGGAGTCTCCGCCACAAATTGGGCTGGAATCGAGGTATGGCTAGACAGGTTCGCGTGCTTGGAAGGCCGCGAGAAAAGTGCTACTTTCCTGTCGAAACTTATTGTTGTCGGCAATTGTTCGACGGGAACGTTTCGGTGGCAAGCCTCGATGAAATCGTCTCCATGCCGGTCGGTCCCTAACGAAAGCAACGACTGTGCCAGCCCCATCCCGCCAGCTTTGCGAGCCTGCGATGCTTAACCCGACGCTGCGAAACGTCGCCGTTCTGGGTGCCACGGGCAGTATTGGCACGGCGACGTTGGATGTGATTTCCCAGTTGCCGCGATCGCAATGGCGTTTGTGGGGCGTCTCGGGACACGCTCAACTGGATGCTTTGGCTACCTCTCTGGCCGAATGGACGCCCGCCCCCGAGAGGATTGTCGCCTCCGACCTCCAGCTTTCGGCCGCTTTTGACGCCAAGCGCTGGCCCGCAGCCAGCCGACTGTGTGTTGGCCCCGAGGCCCTGGTGGAACTGGCCTCGGCTCCCGAAGTCGACGTGGTGGTCGCGGCGATTGTCGGTCGAGCGGGCCTGGAAAGCACGCTCGCGGCGGTGCAGGCGGGCAAACGGGTGGCGCTGGCCAATAAAGAGACGCTGGTGGTCGCCGGGCCGGTCGTCCGCGCCGCACAGCAAGCCAGCCAATCCGAACTGCTGCCGGTCGACAGCGAACATTCCGCAATTTTCCAATGCTTGCAAGCAAGCCTGGCACCGGCCGAGCGAATCATCTTGACGGCCAGCGGGGGCCCGTTCCGCGACGCCACAGTGTCCCAGATGGAAGCGGCCACGGTCGAAGCCGCGTTGGCGCACCCCACTTGGCAAATGGGTCCGAAAATCTCTGTTGATTCCGCTACGATGATGAACAAGGCGCTCGAAATCATCGAAGCCTGCTGGCTATTTGACGTACCCGCAACGGCGATTGAGGTTATGATCCATCGTCAATCGATCATTCATTCGATGGTCGAGTTCGTCGACGGATCGACAATCGCTCAGCTCAGCCCGCCAGATATGCGGTTGCCAATCCAGTACGCATTAACGTATCCCGAGCGATTGATTTGTCCGGCTCCGAAAATGGACACGTCCCAGCGTTGGGACTGGACGCTGGAACCGGCCGACCGGGAACGCTTCCCCGCGTTAGACTTAGGGTTTGAGGTCGCGGAGGTTGGCGGGACCGCCGGCGCCGTGATCAACGCCGCCAATGAGGCGGCGGTCGAGTTATTTTTGAATCGTGAAATTCGATTTACCGAGATCGTGCCTGCATGTCGCAGAGCACTTGAAAATCATCATTTTGAACGGCACCCCTCACTCCAGCAATTGATTGAACTGGACCAGTGGGCGCGTGCGGAGGTACAGCGGTGGCATTGTGGTGCGAAATCTTAGCGTTCTCGATCGGACTGTTCGATTGGTCCTTTGCGATGGCGAATCTCTTATTGGCGGCCGCGGAAGAACCGGGCTTGCTTAGCCGTGTCGGTTCGCAGTTCTACATTTGGGGCAGTGTCGCCCTGGGGCTGGGGCTGGTGATTTTTGTTCACGAACTAGGACACTTCCTGGCGGCCAAAATGTTTGGCGTCAAAGTGGAAAAGTTCTACGTCGGGTTTGACGTGCCGATCCAAATCGGGCCGATCAAGTTTCCGCGGACGCTGGGCAAGTTCCGCTACGGCGAAACCGAGTACGGCATCGGCATCATTCCGCTGGGTGGCTATGTCAAAATGCTCGGCCAAGACGACGACCCGCGGAACATGGAAAAGGAATCGCAGCGGATCCGCGCCGAAGCCGCAGCGGCAGGGGAGGAGGACGCCGACGAAGCTTTCTCGCCATCGCGCGAGGAACTCGATCCACGCAGCTATCCCGCGAAATCGGTTGGTCAGCGGATGGTGATCATCAGCGCCGGTGTGGTGATGAATGTGCTTACCGGGATCCTCTTCGCCGCCTTCGCTTATGGCGTGCTGGGTGTCGATTACACTCCCGCGGTGGTCGGCGCAACGTCGCCTGGCGATCCGGCTTATCAAGCGGGTATCGAACCGGGCGGGCGTGTCTTGGCGATCGATGGAGACGACCCGGCACCGCAGATGCATTTTTCGCGGATGACGCTGAAAATCTTGACCCATGGCATCGCCAATCCCGAGACGCCGGTCGACCTGCTGCTGGAGTATCCCGACGGGACGCGGCAGTTTCAGGTCATGACGGAGCCCGATCCGTGGAACCCCGGTCGCCGCATGATCGGCATCAGCTCACCAGCCCTGGCGAAGCTCGACAAGGAGTTCTACGCCGAAGAGCAGACGCCTGCCGCGGCGGCGTTCACCGAAGCCGACGCGGGTGCGGAAATCATCGCCGTGGCGGGCGAGTCGCTGGAAGTCAACTCGGTCCTCGATGTGACGCTGAATGATCGCGTGGCCCAGTATCTGATGACGCATCCCGATCAAGATGTGACGCTGACACTCCGCCGCGCCGACGAAGCACAGACGGTTGCCGATGTGACCATCGCGCCACGGATGATGAAGTCGCTCGGTTTTGAACTCGGCGTCGGGCCCGTCGATTCGCTGGTCAAAGATGGCCCGGCGGCAAAGGCGGGCATCGAGGTGGGCGATCAAATCGTCAGCATCGAAGGGATCGATACGCTCTCCGCGTTGCGACTACCCCTCGAAATCCAAGCCCTGGAAGGCCCCGTCCAGGTCACGCTCCGCCGCGGCACCGGCGATGCGGCACAAGAAATTCAAGTCAAAGTCGAACCAATCGAACCGTTGGCGACGCTGCCTCCGTACGCCAGCCAAGCAGGACGCATCGCGATTTACCCCTTGGGCTTGGCTTATTTCCCTACACCAATCATTAGCCAGTCGACGACGGAATTCCTTCAGCCTGGCGACGTGCTGAACCGCGTGACGGTCAAGTGGCCCGAGGGAAAACGTCCCGAGTGGCTCGACAAACCGATGTATCAAGCGCATCTCGAACGATTAGAAAAAGGCTGGGATGCGACCGAGATCTCGATGCTGTCCAGCTTGGTCACGTTGACGCAAAAGCTGCCCGAAGGAACACGATTGCGGGTGATCGGCGAACAGGCCGACGACAAAAAAATCATCGATACCCAAACTTCCGTCACCGTCAGCGATGCCTTTTGGCCAGAACGCGGCATCATTTACGCTCCGGTTCGCTTCACCCATCGCGCCGACGGCGCGGGCGAAGCGCTGGCACTGGGATGGCGCGAAGGGAAATGGAAAATGGGCGAAGTCTTCCAGTTCTTGCGGTTGCTGGTCTCCGGAAAAGTCAGTCGCAATCAGGTGGGCGGACCGCTAAAAATCGCCAACATCGCCGCTTCGCAAGCCGAACAGGGCTGGTCGCCGCTGCTGATGTTTCTGACCATGCTGAGTATGAATCTGGCGATCTTGAATTTCCTCCCCATTCCAGCGCTCGACGGCGGACACATGGTGTTCCTGATCGCCGAAGCGGTGATGGGACGACCGGTCGATGAACAGTTGCAGATGAAACTCACGATGGGTGGGGTACTAGCCCTGCTGTCGTTGATGATTTTCGTCTTTGCCAACGACATCATCACTTGGCAGTAGAATAGCCAACCAAGAGGACCGGATTGTCAACGAACCGGGGCCGCGTTGATGCACTGCATCAGCGAGGTCCGGCGTGGTGTCGATAAGCCGGATCCGCTGGTTTCTACTGCGTTCTCGGAGGTCACGACATGCTCGCTTACGGTTTCACCCATTCGCTTCGCTGCACGAACTTGGCGGCTTCACTGTGGTTGGCGACTTCACTCTGCCT
>CAYZHQ010000023.1:5626-8511 GCA_964477385.1 uncultured Pirellulaceae bacterium | reverse complement strand
TTTCCCGCCGGACTGAAGGTGGTGCGTTACGATCAACACCTGCGAGCGGTCTTTGACCGTGTGCCGACCGCACCGCCGAACCATGTCGAGGGTGCCGACTGCGTCACGGTGTTTGAAGATACGACGGGCGATGGGCAGTACGATTCGCAGCGCGACGTGATCACGGGGCTGAACATTGCCACCAGCACGGCGGTGACACCGCAAGGTATCTGGGTGCTGAATCCTCCTTACCTGTTGTTCTACCCCGACGCCGATCGCGACGCGGTCGTGGATGGACCGCCGACGGTGCATCTGGCCGGTTTTGGCTTGGAAGATACGCACTCGGTCGCGAACAGTTTGCGCGTCGGTCCCGATGGTTGGTTGTACGCCGCCAACGGCAGCACGACGACGGCGGCGGTACGAGCCCTCTTGTCCGACAACCCGGCAACCACCACGAAGTTTCAAGGCCAATGCATTTGGCGCTACCATCCGACGGAACATCGCTTCGAGATCTTTGCCGAGGGAGGTGGTAACACGTTTGGCCTGGAGATCGACGCGGTAGGTTTGACCTTTTCGGGCACCAACGGCGGTAGCACGCGGGGCATGTTTTACCCGCAAGGCAGCTACGGTCAAAAGACCTGGGGCAAGCACGGGCCACTGACCAATCCGCACGCCTTCGGCTACTTCAATCACATGCGGTTCGAAGGCGACACGCGTCGCTTCACGCAGTCGCTGGTGGTCTACCAAGACAACGCTTTGCCGGAGCGTTATCAAGACCAAATCATCGCCATCAACCCGCTGCAGCGCGTTGTGATCAGCAGTCGCCTGGAAGACGATACCTCGACGTTTCGCACGACCGATTTTGAACAGACGATCGGCACGACTGATCGCTGGTTTCGGCCGGTCAACATTGCCGTGGGTCCCGACGGATTGGTCTACTTGGCCGACTGGTATGACACTCGCCTGACGCATGTCGATCCGCGCGATAACTGGCACAAGTCGAGCGGTCGGATCTATCGCCTGCGCGGCGAATCACCGCCGCCTCAAGACACCTCATGGCAAGACCTACTGCCATCGCGAACGCGGTTTGATCTGTTTGCACTCAGCACCGCCGAACAACTGCAATTGCTGCGGCACCCTAGCCGCACGCTGCGGTTTTCTTGCCTCGACGTACTGGCCGCCTCGACCGATCCGTCACTCGACGCAAAGTTACTGGAACTGGTCCAAACTCAGGACGATTCACGGCGGTTGCTCGCCCTTTGGGGACTCCATCGTCGCGGTGCTCTGAACGATGAAACCTTGCTGGAGTTGCTAGACAAAAACGAACCGGCGGCGGAGATGCGTCGCTGGGCCATTCGCTTGTTGGGGGATCGCCGACACGCGACGGCACCGCAAGCCGCCGCGTTGGCTGCACTGGCCGCAACCGAAACCGATCCCCGCGTGCGATCGCAATTGGCGTCGTCGGCCAAACGCCTGCCTGCCTCTCAAGCTTTGCCGATCATCGATCGAATGCTTCGCCATCCCTCGGACGCCAGCGATCTGCATTTGCCGCTGCTCGTCTGGTGGGCATTGGAAGCGCACTGCGAACAGCATAGCGCTCAGGTCACGCGGCTGTTTGCGGATCGCGCTTTGTGGCGTGAACCGTTGGTCATCGATACGATCTTGGCCCGGCTGATGCGTCGCTTTGCTGCCAGCGACACAGAGTACGGTTATCAAGCATGTACCGACCTGCTGCGGTTCGCTCCCGATGATGACGCTAAAGCGGTTTTGATGCGAGGATTTGAAGAAGCCTTCGCCGGCCGGACCGTGGCCGTGTTGCCCAGCGCCCTGCAGAGCGAACTCGATTTGTTCCGCAGTCAGCGCCCCGCCTCCGATCTGCCGCTGCGATTGCGACAAGGCGATGCCGAGGCGGTGAAGCTTGCGGTGCGGCAGATCGCCGATTCGAAGGTGGCGATTGCCCAACGCATCAAGCTGATCGAAACGCTCGGCGAGACCCACACGACGGCCGCCGTGGGGGAGTTGCAGAAACGTTTAACCCAAGATCGCTCGATTGCGATCCAGCGCGCCGCCCTGCAGGCGCTCTCTCGGTTCAGCGATCCCAGCATCGGGCAAACCATCGCGTCGGCTTACCATCGTTCGATGGATGCGAGCAGTAACTTGCGCGAGATCGCCGTGCGGACGCTCGCCAGTCGCTCCGAGTGGGCACAGCGGCTGATCGACGAAATCGACGCCGCGCGGATTCCCGCCGAAACGGTCCCCGGCGATGTCGTGCTGCAGATGCAGTCGCTCGAGCAACCGAGTCTCCAGCCGTCACTCGTTCGCCTGTGGGGCACACTGCGGGAAACGCCAGCCGAAAAACGAGCCGCGATCGAACGGCTCGAGCAACTCGTCCGTGGAGACGGTGCGATCGATCTGGGCCACGGCCGGCAACTCTTCACACAGCATTGCGGAAAGTGCCACACGCTGTTCGGCGCCGGCGGCAAAGTGGGGCCCGACCTGACCGGTTACGAACGTTCGAATCTCGACTTCTTGTCGCTCGCCGTGGTGGACCCTTCGGCGGCGATTCGCGAAGAATTCACAAACTACCGGCTGTTAACTGTCGACGGCCAGGTCCTGACCGGCCTATTGGAAAATCAAACGCCGGAAACCTACACTTTACGGACCGCAGAGGGACAAGCCGTCCAGATCGACCGCGACGATGTGGAGCAACTGAGTGCCTCGCCGGTCTCCTTGATGCCTGAGAACCTGCTGACCCCGTTGTCTTCCGCAGCCGTTCGTGATCTGTTTGGGTATCTGATGCATCGCGGTGGTTGATCGGCGTTGATAATACGCTTGCCACCGCAACTCGATTCGCTACCTCTACCCAGACCCCATCCACCATTTCTACGTCGGAACAAAACACTTCG
>CAYZHQ010000023.1:2705-5526 GCA_964477385.1 uncultured Pirellulaceae bacterium | reverse complement strand
TCCCAGCAGCCGATCCCGCGACCGTCGCTGACCAAGTCGAAAGCTTGGGAACCGCTCGCGTCGCTGCAGTTTCGCTTGTTTTGGTTTGCCTCATTGGCGTCCAACCTTGGCACTTGGATCCACGATGTGGGTGCGAGTTGGCTGATGACGGAATTGGTCGAATCGCCCTTCATGGTCGCCGCCGTACGGACTTCGATGGCGCTGCCGATGCTGTTGCTAGCGCTGCCTGCGGGGGTCTTAGCCGATCGCGTCGACCGCCGACGACTGATGCTGTGTACTCAGATGCTAATGCTGTCGGTCGCCGCCACGATGGCCGCGTTGACTTGGGCCGAACGCGTGCATCCGCTGGGACTGCTGGGCCTGACGGTGCTGATGGGCCTGGGGACGGTGCTGCATGTACCGACCTGGCAAGCCTCGACGCCGGAACTGGTTCCGCGGCGGTTGCTGCCGCAAGCCGTTGCGCTGGGCAGCATCAGCTTTAACCTCGCCCGTTCGGTCGGTCCGGCGATCGGTGGATTCTTGATCGGAACCTTGGGAGCGTGGTCGGCGTTTGCTGTCAACGCCTGCTCGTTTGCCGGCGTGCTGGTCGTGCTAACGTTTTGGAAACGGGAGACCACCGAGCAACCGCAGGGGCAATCGTTTGCCCAATCGATGCAGGCCGGGCTGCAGTTTGTCCGTCACGACCGCACGATGCGAAATGTGCTGACGCGCGTCTTTCTGTTTGTCTTGCCCGCGAGTGCCTTGTGGAGCCAACTGCCGTTGATCGCGCGGCAACAACTGCAATGGAATTCCAGCGGCTACGGACTGCTGGTTTGTGGACTCGGCATCGGCGCGGTCTTGGCGGCGCTGGGTATCGATCTGTTGCGTCGCCGGTTCGGTAGTGACAGCCTGTTGGCAGGCGTGATGCTGGGTTTTGCGTTGCTGCTGGTGGCCCTGGCGATGTCGACTTCGCGGACGCTCAGTTTCTTGCTGATTCTGCCGCTCGGAGGTGGCTGGATGATCATCCTGACGACGCTGAACGCGACTGCGCAAATGACCCTGCCGCGACCGCTCCGCGCCCGCGGCATGGCCTGTTACCTGACCAGCCTCGCCCTCGGCATGTCGATCGGCTCGATCCTCTGGGGACAGATCGCCGAAATCCGCTCCCCCGCGTTCAGCCTGATGGTCGCCGCGGCCGCCTTGCCGTTGTGCGTGCTGCTGGGACGTACGCTGTCGATCGGCACAGCCCTGACCGACGAATCAAGCTGATTTCGCACCGCGCTGGAATTACTCTAGCCCCAGCACCTCGGTCCCCTGTTCAAACACGACGTCGACCGGAATGCCTTGCGCACTCAACCGGTCTAGTTCGCGTTGCAGGTCGGGCGTAATGGTGCCCAAGGAAGCAACCAGTTTCGCGGCACCGTCGTAGTCGCCATCGCCTTGCAGCGTCAGCAACCGCGTCGACAGATCCCGTGTCGCCAACGTCAGCTTGGGAACGTTGACGCGATACCGCCCTTGGTCGTCGCGTTCGAACGCACCGTACTCGCGGAAAAAGTTGAAGCGGATCATGTTCGCTTTGCCGTGCGCGCTCGACGCTCCAAACCGAACGCTGCGAAAAATACCCGCCATGAAGGTGACGTAATAATCCTGCAAGTCGCCTTCGATCTCGCCACGCTGGTGCAGTTGCGTGATCATGTGCAGCCCCAAAATGTCGGCTTTGCCTTCTTCGATCGCCGCATACTGTTCCTTAAGCGCTTCCCGAGCCGTTTGCGAGCCGTCGAGCGTATTCTTAACGCCCAGTCCATGGGCTACTTCATGGAACATTGTGTTGCTGAAGAAGGCATTAAAGGTGACGTGTTGGCGTTGATCGGTGGCGATCAATTCGTCGGCAATGGGAACTAAGATTTTGTCGAACTTGGCGCGCATCGCATTCTTCAACTGCAGCCGCCGCGTTCCTTTTTTAAGCTGGACCTGTTCGTCGTTGGGCAGGTTAATCGCGATCGTCTTGGAGCCCGAATTGCAATCGCCGGCGTAGTACACAACATCGTAGGCATTCAGTTCGGTATCGGTCCCCGGTTTCTCCTGCTTATACGCCGCCGGCACCGGCAACGAAGCTTGTAGCTCCGGCAAGAACTGCGCGTAGTGCGCCAGCCGGTCGCTCCACTGCTTGTCTTTCACCAGCACGTAACACTCATGCGCCGCCTTGTAACCAAACAGTTGGTCCTCATACGTTTCGATCGGCCCGATCACCACATCCAGCGTGTTGGAGGTCATGTCCAGCCAAGCAAAATCGCTCGGTTGATAATCGTCGGTCAGCAACGCGTCGGCGCGTAGTTCAAGATACCTTCGCAGGCCGGTATCTTCGGCGAGCAGCGCGGCTCTACGCAACAGCGCCGAAGTGCGTTTGACTTCGGCGGCAAACTGTTGGCGATAAGGCACGACGATCAATTTGCCCGCGGCATCGCGACGCAAAAACGTGTACTGGCTGTCTTTGCCCGGCAGTTCGGCAGCGTTGAATTCCTCTTTAGTCATGTCCTGCGGATAAAAATTCGCTCCGGCGGGCTTTGGCCCCACGCCTGGAAGGAACGGAGCGTTGCCGTCCAGCCGATCCCAAGGACCATAGTTGATCTGGACCAGTTGCCGCGCTGCCGCGGAATCGATCGACTTCAGCAGCGGCTTGATATCGCCGTACGCTTCGTACTGAAAACAGCGATCCATCACCTTGGCCGCCTCGATCAACAGCGGAATCATCTGACGCTGTTTGTCGGACAACTGCTGCACGTCGATCGTCAGACGGACAGGCGCGTACTGCTCCAGACGCTGCTCGATCGTTGCCACCGAC
>CAYZHQ010000023.1:0-2605 GCA_964477385.1 uncultured Pirellulaceae bacterium | reverse complement strand
TACGCCAGCTCGATGCAACGGATCGTATGCTCCACATTCTCCTTGCGGACTTCCGGATCGGGCGACACAAACGTTTGATGCGTCGACAATCCGCAAAGATCCAGCCCCTGCCGGAACGCCCGCTGCTTAATGCGCTGCAGCATCGCGGGGGACTCGTCTTCCATCTGCACGTGCAAAATTTCGACCGCGTCAAAACCGGTATCGGCGGCTAGGTCAACGCACTGCTCGATCGTCAACTTGCTGTCGTCGCGATACCGCCAGTACGAGTAGGTAGAGACGGCGATGGGGTTGGGCTTGCGACGCTTCGTGTTCTCTGCGGCGGGCGTTTGGCCACTAGCCCACTGCATCGTCGACATCGACGCCATCCCGGCGGCGGCACCGCCGAGAAAAAGACGACGTGAAAGATCGGAAGCGGACGGAGTCGTACGTTTTTGTGGGATCATCGTGTCGGCTGCTTTGTAGAAAAAAGGTACCAGATTCCTGCCATTCTATTCGATCTCAAACAAGCTGCGTTGTTTTGGCAGCGACTCCGGTTCCAGGCACGCGGGGTCATCAAAGCGAGGCTTGTTGACGCGACGACTGACCGGCTGAACCACCCACGGCCGATTCGGTGCGGGTCGGCAGAGCGCCTGCAGTTCCGCGGGTTCAGTATCGGCGGCCAACCAACGGTCCACTCCTGCTTGATCGAGAATGACCGGCATCCGATCGTGGACCGCAGCGGTCGCTTGATTCGCCTCGGTTGTCAACAAGGTACACGACACCACCTCGCGACCTTCCGGATCGGCGATGGTGTTGCGTTCCCACAAGCCGGCCATTGCGAATAGCGGATCGTCGGGGCGATGAATATGCATCGGTTGTTTCGTGCCATCGGCGAGCACTTGCCACTCGTAATATCCGGTGGCGGGAACGAGGCAGCGACGCTTGGCGAACGGCTCACGAAACGAGCGTTTCTCCGCCGCCGTCTCACAGCGCGCGTTGACCATCCGACTACCGATGACCAGCGAATCGGCCCACGGCGGCACCAATCCCCAACGCAAGAACCTAACGCTGCGACGGCCCTCACGGTCGGCGAGCACCGACAACACCGGCTGGGTCGGCGCGATGTTGTAGCGTGGCGGCACAGCAGGCAATTCCGCAGCCACCATGTTGGGCAGAAATTTCTGCACCAAAGCCACCGCATCGGTCCGTAAATGGAAGCGTCCACACATAAAAAAGGTCAGGAGCCTTTCTGGCAGGTTAAGTAACTTGGTGATTAGTAATGCCTTCGCGTCTTGCCGCCCTCCACGGGTCCGCTGGTCTCGCTTGCTACGTGGAAACACAAACACATCAAGCTTTGCTGTATGATCGGTTGCCAAGTCCCAATCGTATCATTGCACCGATACCTTTTACCGTACGCTGGATTTGGGACGCGAACAAGAACAAGACCAGTGAGGCGATTGTCCGCATGATGAGCGATTACAGGCTTACGATTCCGAGCGGAGGCTATGACGATGCAGATCGTCTGACCAGTTGGAATCGTAGCGATGGCCTGCTCGAGCTGTCTTGGGATTTCGAGAACAAGCTGCACCCCGCCGACACCGAGGGCATCGCCGGTGGGGAGATCTTGCAGAGGTTCAAGGCTCTCGGTCGCCGCACCGTGCGAGACAGCGACAGCACGACGACGATCTACGGCCCCAGCGGCCAGCAAACTCTGGCCGATTATCAAGCGGGCACGGCGACGACCGGCAGCCCAACGTACACCTACGTCTACGGCAGCTACATCGACAAGCCAGTCCTGCGGACCGACTCCGGCGGCGATCAGCTTTACTATCATCGCAACGGGCAGTACAGCGTCATCGCACTGACGGACGCCACCGGGTCGATCTCCGAACGCTACGCCTACGACGCTTATGGCAAACTGACAGTACTCGATGGCGGCGGCACGGTGCTGAGTAACTCTGCGTACGACAATCGCTACACCTACACGGGCCGGGAGTGGACCGAGGAGCTAGCGCTCTATCACTACCGAGCTCGGATGTATGACCCGGTGGCTGGACGCTTCTGCTCTCGCGATCCGATCGGGTACAAAGAAGGGCAATCTCTTTATCGCAGTTATTTTGGCATGTCCCGAGCGGATCCGTTTGGCCTTGAAAGTGTGGACAGCCCCTCCGTTAGCATTTTGCATCTGGCGCGGCAATGCCTACAGCATCCGTTCGGTAGCGCGCAAAGAATAAATTGCCTGAACACGTTGATAGAAGCGGCGACCGATCCGAGAGTAAGGGCTACGTTAGAGGCTCTTAAGAAGCCCCCGACTCCCAAAGTTGCACCACAACCTAAACCGGATCTTCCACAAATCGACATCGGAGTCTCGATAGCTATCTGTGGAAAGATCATTGATATTTTTGTGGGACCAATACCAGGCAATCCTCCTCCCCAGCCGAGGCAACCAAGTCGAAAGCCAATCTCTTGCACAGAGCAACGTTTGGCTGAATTGCAAGAGGCAATGCACGCGACTTGCGACAACTTACCTGGCCGCAGTTGTGGCTCCAAATACTCTCAGAAAAAGAGAGCTAAATTTCCTTGCTCAGAGATTCGAAACCGAATTGGACAGCAAATTACGTGTAAA
>CAYZHQ010000022.1:45906-60847 GCA_964477385.1 uncultured Pirellulaceae bacterium | reverse complement strand
GACTCACGTCCGTGGCTACAACCTGCCATGGCTTCGCCATTGAAGCGACCAGCGCCAGCCGTAACCGTGAACCTCAGGCGCTAGCCGTGGGCCGTTTTTTTTCTCGAACCTTGGTCGCACAATGCCCAACGTCTCTGCGTTTCCTCTTCTTGTGGCTGCTGGCTGCTTATGGCTGACCGGGCCGCTGGCACTAGCTCAACGGAATACAGACCCTTTTGCAAATCCGACGGTTCAGGATCCGTTTGGTACACCGGCTGAGGAGACCGCGCCGAAGAATGCTTTGACGAGCGATCCTTTCGGCGGTGCAACGGCGCCCGATCCCTTTGCGGCACCGCCGAAAGCTCCGGCGCTTGACGATCCAACGCAGGTGACCAACCGTTCGCCTCGTCTGCGCACTTGGCTGGGACGCGCATCGGCCAAAGCCGAAGCGATGGACAAAAAGCTGGACCAATCGACCTCCTATTCCTTTCGCGAAGAGAGCCTCCTGGCGGTGGTAAATAACCTCTCTCAACAGCACGATCTGCCGATAGTAATCGATCAGCGATCTCTTGAAGAAATCGGTGAGTCGACCGATGTGCCGGTATCGATCGATGTGCGGGAGGTCTCGCTCCGCAGCGCGCTGCGGATGTTGTTGGACCCGCTCGATTTGACCTATCAAATCCGTGATGAAGTCTTGCAAGTCACCACCACGGCAACTGCGGAGTCGAACCTGTTGGGAGCCATCTATCGAGTGGATTTGGCGGGCTTGCAAGCCGCGGACGCGAGGAAGTTAATCGTGCAAACGATTCAACCCGACCTCTGGGAAGACCTCGGCGGTCCCTCGACCATTGCTGCTCTGACCAGCACCAATCCGGCTCCCGAAGTGCGTTCGGATTTGCTGATTGTGCATACTACTCAACGGGGTCACGAGCAGATCGAAAACCTGCTGAGTGCGATCGCTGGGCAAGCCGCTGGCGACCTGTCGCTGTTGCCCTCCGACCCATCGCCGCAGCTTGGCTCCTTCGGCAGCCCCAGCAGCGTCCTGGGCAGCCCCAGCGTGGGAATGCAGTGATTTCCCCTGAAAGGGGCTTCCATGGCCGTCTGCAAATGGCACCTGGGAGCCGACCGGCTGCCGACTTACAATGTGGCGTTACCGACCTTGCCCCTTGTTCGTCCGTGTTTGAATCTGCATGAAACTAACTGGACATGCGATTGTGCTGCTGGCCAAGCTGTTCAGCGGATGCACGGTGCGCTGGGTTAACTGCCAGCCCGATACCTGCCAACGCATTTACTTTGCCAATCACACCAGCCACCTCGATGCGGTGGTGCTGTGGTCGGCGCTGCCCAAACACCTGCGGGCGCTGACGCGTCCGGTCGCCGCCAAGGATTATTGGTCCAAGGGCAGGTTCCGGCCGCACATCGCGGACGCCTTCAACGCGTTGCTGATTGACCGCACGGAAATCAAAGTCCACAAGAGCCCGGTGGATATGATGATCCGCCAAATGGGCGACGTTTATTCGCTGATCGTGTTCCCCGAGGGCAGTCGAGCCAGCGGCGAGGAGATGGGAGAGTTCAAAAGCGGCTTGTACTATTTAGGGAAGAAACGACCGGACCTGGAGTTGGTGCCGGTCTGCATCGACAACGTCAATCGGATTCTGCCGCGGGGAGAAGTCCTGCCGGTGCCGCTGCTGAGTTGCATCACGATCGGACCGCCTATTTTCTTAGAAGCGGGCGAACCGAAAGCACAGTTCTTGAAACGTGCCCGAGAAGCGGTGCGTTCGCTGAAAGAAAAGTAGCCGCTTGCCAGACGAGCAAGCGGGATCTTGGATAGCGGGGCGCTTGTAATGGCAAGCGGGCGAACATCGGTCGCTGTTTACTGCTGCAACGGCAGTTTGCACAGTTCCACCCAGTGGCCATCGGGATCAATCACGAAGATCTGCTCGGCGCCGTCGGGCCGCGTCTTCCGCGGAATCCGCTGCACGCCGGCGGCCGTCAAATGCTGATCCCAGGCGTCCATGTCGTCCACCAGCAGGGCGAAGTGGGTGCCCCGATGATCAGAATGGACCGCTTGGCTGCGATCACCAAGCAGGTGCAACTCTTGATCGACCCCCAACCGAAACCACGCGCCGGGAAAATCGAATGCCGGTCGCGGCATCGGTTCCAGCTTTAACGCGTCTCGATAGAACGCCACGCTGCGGTCGACATCGGCGACATGCAGCGCAACGTGGTTCAGTTGTAGGGTCTTCATCAAAGCCAACCTCTAGACGTTCTTCCATGCGCGCTCGGCGGCGCTGCTGAGGACGGCGTCACACACCCGTTGGGTTTCCAACGCGTCGCGGAAGTTCGGCCGTGCCGGCTCGCCCGTTTCCAGCGACTTGAGGAAGTCGGCCACTTGATGAATGAACGTGTGCTCATACCCGATCTGCAAACCGGGCACCCACCAATGTCCCATGTACGGTTGGTCGCCGTCGGAAACATGCACGCTGCGCCAGCCGCGAACAATACTATCGTCGGAGTGATCGAAGTACTCCAGGCGATGCAGGTCATGCAGGTCCCAACGCAGCGACGCGTGTTCGCCGTTGACCTCTAAAGTGTAAAGCGCCTTGTGCCCGCGAGCGTAACGGGTCGATTCGAACAAGCCGAGTGAGCCATTCTTGAAGTGGCACATAAAGCTGCACGCATCGTCGATGCTGACCGGCATTTTCTCGCCCGTTTCCGCATGCACGCGTTCTTTGACGAACGTTTCGGTCATCGCCGAGACATCAGCGATGTCGCCGTTGAGCCACAGTGCGGTGTCGATGCAATGGGCTAGCAAGTCGCCCGTCACGCCACTACCGGCCGCTTCGGCATCGAGCCGCCACGTTGCCGCGCCGCCTTGCGGCACATCCGCGTTGATCGTCCAGTCTTGCAAAAAGTTTGCTCGATAATGGAAGACTTGTCCCAGACGCCCTTCGTCGATCAACTGCTTGGCCAATGAGACGGCGGGAACGCGGCGGTAGTTGTACCAAACCATGTTGGCCACGCCTGCCGCTTCAACCGCGGCACACATTTCTTCGCCTTCGGCGACGCTCATCGCTAGCGGCTTTTCGCACAAGATCATCTTGCCCGCTTTGGCCGCCGCGATCGAAATTTCTTTGTGCAAGTTATTCGGCACGCAGATGTCGACCGCATCGATGTCATCACGCTTCAGCAACTCACGCCAATCGGTTTCGATCGATTCATACCCCCAGTTGTCGGCAAAGACCTGAGCCTTCTCCTTGTTGCGAGCGCAGAGGGCTTTGAGGACTGGGCGGTATTCGCAATCAAAAAAGTGGTTGGCTTGAGCATACGCATTGGTGTGCGCTTTGCCCATGAAGCCGTAGCCGATCATGCCGATGTTTAGCGGTTTCATTGGGATTCGTTCCTGGTGCGGCGGGTTGAATGGAAAAGAGATGGGAGAACGGACGCGTTAAGCTTGCCAGCCGTGGGCAGCTTGGACTTCGAGCATCGAAGCGAGGATGCTGTTCCACGTTTCGGGCTTCATCATCACGTCGTTCGGGAACATGCATCCGTCCCAGCAGATATGCGGGATCGTTTTCAAAACGTCGCCATGCTCATCACGCAGCCAATAGCCGGCATCTTTGACGATATCCAATTTGCCGTTGGGATCGTCTGGCAAGCAGTGGCGACCGGTTTTGTCATGGCTGCCGGTGCCGTGCACGCTGGCATCGTTTTGAGCGACGTGGAAATCGATCGTCCAAGGCCGCAAGGCGTGCGTTAATTCCTTCAGCGCTTGGTGCTTCTTCTCCGCATCGTCCCAGGCGAAATCTTGCGGCAAAATCGCATCTTCGGGAGCGTTGTAGCCCAGCAGGTACAGCAGCGTGTGCGCCATGTCGGCTTGGAAGCCAAAGCGTTCCGGGTGACCGACCTTTTCCAACAAGTCGACCATTTTTCGCCAACTGTGCATCCCGCCCCAGCAGATTTCGCCCTCGGCTGCCAACCGTTCGTCGTATTCCTCTGCAATGTCGCAAGCCGCTTTGAATGTGTCGGCGATCTTGGACTGATTGGTGTCCGGATCCTTCACCCATTCGGCGACTGACGAAGCGCTGTCCAGTCGCACGACGCCGTGCGGGCGGACACCCAACTGACGCAGTTTCTGCGCGATTTGGCAACCTTTGCGAACTTGCGTCAAGAACGCTTCGACTTCTTCAGGCGACCCCATCGCAGGCCCACCGCCGGTTGGTTCCCAGACCGGTGCCACCACCGTGCCGATATCCAGCCCCCGCGATTTGACTCGTTCAGCGACATCTTCCAATTCGGCGTCGGTCGCATCGATGGAGATATGCGGATCAAACAAAAAGATATCCACGCCGTCGAACTTCCGACCGTTCACTTCCGCGGCAGCCGTCAGGTCCAGCATCGTATCGAGGTCGATCGGTGGATCGTTACCTTCGCCGCCTTTGCCTACGACACCAGGCCAAGCCGCATTGTGAAGCTTCGGATAGTTGTTCATCGGGTTCTCGTTTTACGTTGGAAAAATGGATTGCGGGGACGATTGTGGCGGAATCACGCAGCCAGCGAAAAAGCAGGCGGCGTGACCATGGAAGAGGGCGTTGCGACTAAGCACCGGCGGCCGGAATATTGTTTCCGTGGACGTGAGGCCCAAAGTAACGCAAGCCGACCAGCGGTTCGCTGCCGGTGTTTTCGATCACCACGCCGGCCGTTGCCGCCTCGTGAGAGATAAACACTTCGTCTTCGGTATTGGCACCAAAGCGGATCATTGCCGGGGTCTGCAAATTCAGCGAACCGATGCGGCCTTTACCTTGCACCGTGATCCAGGAACTGGCACCGGGATCCTTCAGCGTGCACTTCGCACCGGGCTGGATCGTCAGCTCTTTTGCGCTGAACAACTGGTCGCCATCCACCGTGCCGTAGACGATCCACAAATCCTCGTAGCCATCGCCGCTGGCCGCTTCGTCGCGAATCGGTTCCAGATAATTCGATTGCTTGAAGTGCGTATCGACGTTCTTATCCCAGTCCAATTGGCCGACGATGAAGTCGAGGTCTTGGTGTTTCTCCTCCGGCATGTCTTTAACCAGCAACGACCAAGGCACATAGCGACCTTCAACGATCGACTGATACATGCCGAACACGTCACTGCCCCATTGCGGTTCATAAGTACACAGGCTGCCTGGTGCGTGCAGCACGCCCGGTGGGATCAACCAACCGGTGCCGCGCTTCAGTCGATAGGCGCGCGACAGGTCCAACATGCCATTGTCGCCCGCGTTCCAGTTCTCCAAGCAACGGCGGACATCGTCCTTCGTCGTGCCGGGCTCCAATCCCATGAAGGTGTAAGCAAAGTTGTTATCGACGTTGTTCAATTGCGGCGGGAAGTAATAACTTTCCGGCTTGCCTTCCTGGCCCACCAACTTGGCATCTTCAAACGATTGATGCATGTGGTGGGGAATCGGCCCCATGTTGTCGAAGAACTTGGAGTACACCGGCCAACGCTGATACTTATCGAAAATAGCCGAACCGATCAGCCGCTTGCCCGCCTCTTCGACGGCATCCTTGAGCAAAAACTTTTTGCCTTCGAACAGACAGAAGCTCAAGCCCTCATGCCAGACTCGACCTTCATTGGCCGCTTCAGTCGTACTGCCGAACCAACGTTCATCGATCCCACCGCGATCGGCCCCGAAACGATAGTAGTCGTTCGGATGCAACTTGATGCGGCGACCGGGATGCAAAAACGAACGAGGCACCCACGTCGGCGTCAGACGCAGCAAGCCACCACCGGCATCTAAAGCGGAGTCGAGTAAACCGGCGACACTGTCGCCTTTCACCAAACAATCATCTAACGCGACGTTCATGTAGCGAGTCCTGAGAGTGAATCGAGATCAACGCCGCACGGCTCCATCATGAAATGAGCCCTCGGCAAGGGCTCATGTTGTATTCTGTGGTAGCCGGAAGTTCAAGTAACGAGCCGATTAGGGCGATTAGCGAAGCCTTAGCGCCTGACCCGATTTCCCCCACAAAGCCCGAGGCTCGTCGCACACCAAGAACAACCCGCAAATGCTCTCGATTGACCGATGCGGTTTTTCCGTCCAAGCTGCGCGTCTTGGGGTGTGCGGTCGCACTTTTTTTTGTTCAGCAGCCCAGGTTTTTGTTCAGCAGCCCAGGACTCTGAATCGTTGAATGGATCGGGAAGCGTGGTGCGCTCGCACAGCGGCTAGTCGATCCGGAAAACGCCTGGCTGTCCGGAAAACGCCTGGCTGCTTGCTTCGCGACTTCCTTGACCAAACCAACGCCATCTGCTTCGCGAAAGGAGCGTGTCTATGCCCGTCAATCTCGTCGAGATGTTAAAGCAGTATTTTGGCAGCGCGATTTCCTGCAAACTGGGCCGCTCGATCGGCTTGACCGACGACCAGGTTCAAGCCGGCATCGCGGCGATGCTTCCTGCGATCATCGCCGGGTTGATGCAAAAGGCTGCGACAACCGCCGGCGCCGCCGAACTGAATCAAGAACTGGAACGCAGCGAATTCGGAGGTGCCTTGCTGGAAGACTTGCCCGATCTGCTGGGCGATGAACGTTCTGACGAAGCGTTCAGCCTGTCGCAACTGGGCGGCGAATTGACCAGCGGCTTGCTGGGCGACAAAGCGAGCATGATCACCGGCTCGTTGACCAAGACGACCGGGATCTCAGCCGAGTCCGCTGACGCGCTGATGAAGCTGTTGCTGCCGTTGGTGCTGAGCATGCTGGGGCGGCAAAAGCAAACGCTGAATCTGGATGCCGATGGAGTCAGCAAGTTGCTGTCGGACCAGCGCGGCCCTGTCACCGCCGCGATGCCACAAGTCTTGGCGGGAGCGATTGGTATGACGGACGAGCAAGACACCGAGTTGGCTGGAAGCGGCGCCGCAATGACCGCGTCACATGGCGGCGGGATCATGAAGATTCTAGTCCCCGGCGTGTTGCTGGTCGTGATGGGTCTGGTGGGATACAAAATGGTCTTCCAACGGCAAACCGATCCGGTGGCGAATCTAGAAACCGAAGAGCAAGCTTTCGATCTAGATGCGATGGCGCTGCCAGACATCGACACGGGCGACTTAGTTCCGGCGATCGATTCGGCCGCAGACGCCGCCGCGATGCCGTCGATCGACGCCTCACGGGTCTCCAAACTGTTTGAAAGTTATCGCGGAACACTCGACGGAGTCACCGATGAGGCAACCGCCGAGACCGCACTGCCGAAACTGGAACAGCTGAACGGCCAGTTAACAGGCCTGAGCGAGACATTTGGAAAGCTTCCCGCGGCCGTGCGCGGCCCCCTGATCGAGCAGGTCCAGAACTTGCTGCCATCGATCAATGAACGATTGGCCAAAGTGCTGAAAATTCCTGGTGTCGAGACGATCCTCAAGCCAGCAATCGACACGATGCTGGAAAAATTGAGTTTATTCCGCGAGGGCTGAACCCTGCCGACCAACGCCCGCGGAATCGCCAGTGAATCGGGTTCCCGCCCCGTCAAGCCCGCCTCGCTGCAACGCGGATCTGCTTGGGCGGGTCGTTTTTGCCTTGATCATCATGTCCCCACGCACCCACCCCAGAAATGTAGTCGGCTACCCCCTGGCCGCACTCGGCCAGGGGGATGGCCATCGCGGGACACCTGTCAGCGACCGAATCGAGGGCACGAAATTGGGCCAACGAGGCCAGGTTTCACGTAAAATCCTGCTGGAGTCGATTCTGAAAACGGGAATCGACGGGTTTCGGGTACGTAAACTGCGGTCAAATCGGGAGGGCTGAAGGCCTTCGTTTGGGGCTCACCTTGCCTAGCACTATCGTTATTGACTACGCTTCGCATTGATCAACCAACCCTGATTCTTTCCGCAATCGCTAAACTCTGTCAGTGACCCAACGGCGCCGCTCGATTTGGACGCCATAATGTCGCTAGCAAAGAAATGCAGCTCCGAACGAATCCCTGATTCCATCGTCGAGCCGCGATGGCGACATCGATATCGAGAACGTGTACCCGCGACGCGGGAAAGGAAACTGAAATATGGCCGATTCCGAAGCCAAAACGATCGCCCAAGACGAGGTCAATTCTTCCTTAGGCGAGCGCACGCAGACGGACGTAGATCCGGCGGAAACCGCAGAATGGTTGTCTTCGTTGCAGTATGTGCTGCAGAGCAAAGGACCCGAGCGAGCTCGATTTTTGCTCGACCAACTGCGTGATCGCGCGGCGACGCAGGGCGTTCAAGTCCCTTCGGAAACCGAAACTCCGTACGTCAACACCATTCCTCGCAAAGACCAACCGCCTTACCCGGGCAACCGTGAGCTTGAGCGGCGCATCAAGTCGATCATTCGCTGGAATGCAATGGCGATGGTGACGCGAGGCAACAAACGCAGCGACGGCATCGGCGGACACATCAGCACGTTTGCTTCGTCGGCAACGCTGTATGAAGTGGCCTTCAACCATTTCTTTAAAGGTCGTGGCGAAGACGGTTACTCGGGCGACACCGTTTACTTTCAAGGCCACGCGTCGCCGGGAATGTACTCGCGCGCGTTTCTCGAAGGTCGTTTGACGGAAGACAACCTGGAGAACTTCCGTCGCGAGTTAGCCGAAGGGGGCGGGCTGAGCAGTTACCCGCACCCGTGGTTGATGCCGCACTTTTGGGAATACCCCACCGTCTCGATGGGACTCGGTCCGATCATGGCGATCTACCAAGCACGCTTTAACGAGTATCTCCGCGACCGCGGGATGAAAGATACCAGCGACCAACGCGTGTGGGCGTTCCTGGGCGACGGCGAATGTGACGAACCGGAAACCCTCGGTGCGATCACGTTGGCCGCGCGGGAAAAACTGGACAACTTGATCTTCGTGATCAACTGTAACCTACAGCGTCTGGATGGCCCGGTTCGTGGCAACGGCAAGATCATCCAGGAATTGGAATCGATCTTCCGCGGTGCGGGCTGGAATGTGATCAAAGTCGTCTGGGGTGACGATTGGGATGAACTGCTTGAACGCGATACGACGGGCTTGTTGGCTCGCCGCATGAACGAAGTGGTGGACGGGCAGTACCAGAAGTACACCGTCATGCCGGGCAGTTACATCCGCGAACACTTCTTCGGCAAGTACCCCGAGTTGCTGGAACTGGTGAAGAACTACAGTGACGAACGACTGGAAAAATTACGTCGCGGTGGCCACGATCCGGAAAAGGTCTATGCGGCGTACCATCAAGCGGTCCACGCCAAGAACGGGCGACCGACGGTGATCTTGGCCAAGACGGTCAAGGGTTACGGGTTGGGCGAAGCGGGCGAGGGCAAGAATGTTGCTCATAACCAAAAGAAGCTGAACGAAGAGGAATTGCTCGAATTTCGAACTCGATTTGGTATTCCGATTAGCGACGAAGAAGTCGGCAAGGCGCCGTTCTACAAGCCGCCCGAAAACAGCCACGAAATCCGCTACTTGAAGGAACGCCGTGGCAGCCTGGGGGGGAGCGTTCCCTCGCGACCGACCACGCATCCGACGATCGAAGTCCCGACGATCGACGACTACCGCAAATATGCCGGTGGCAGCGAAGGGAAAGAGATGAGCACCACGCGGGCGTTCGTCCGCCTGCTGACGGCACTTTGTCGGGACAAGAAAATTGGCAAACAGATCGTCCCGATTGTACCCGACGAATCGCGGACTTTCGGGATGGAAGGGATGTTTCGTCAGATCGGCATCTACGCCCACGCCGGGCAGCTTTACGAGCCGGTCGATAGCGCGCAGCAGATGTATTACAAGGAAGCGACCGACGGTCAGATCTTGGAAGAAGGGATCACCGAAGCGGGCTCGATGAGCAGCTTCAATGCCGCGGGCACGGCCTACAGCAAGCACGGCGTCAATATGATTCCGTTCTACATTTACTACAGCATGTTCGGCTTCCAACGGATCGGAGACTTGGTCTGGGCGGCTGCCGATATGCGAGCACGCGGGTTCTTGATCGGCGGCACCGCCGGTCGGACGACACTGAACGGTGAAGGCTTGCAGCATCAAGACGGCCACAGCCTGCTCAATGCGATCGCATTCCCAACGGTGCGTGCTTACGATCCCGCGTTCGCTTACGAAATGACGGTCATCGTGATGGATGGCCTGAAGCGAATGTATCAAGACAATGAAGACGCGATCTATTACATCACCGCCGAGAACGATAACTACGTCCATCCCGAAATGCCCGAAGGTGTCGAAGAAGGCATCATCAAAGGGATGTATCGCTTCCAGTCACGCGACGTCGATAATTCGATTGCTCGGGTGCAATTGTTTGGTAGCGGTGCGATCCTCAATAGCGCATTGGAAGCTCAAGAGTTACTCGCCGACAAGTATCAGATCGCCAGCGATGTGTGGAGCGTGACCAGTTACACGCAGTTGCGGCGCGAGGCGGGCGACTGCCAACGCTGGAATATGTTGCATCCGACCGAGACGCCACGCCGAAGCTATCTCGAAGAGCAGCTTGACGGGGTCGAAGGACCGTTCATCTCGGCCAGTGATTACGTGCGAGCTCTTGGCGAGCAACTGACGCCTTGGATCCCCGGAGATTACTTTGTGCTCGGTACCGATGGCATGGGACGCAGTGAAACACGCGTCGCCTTGCGACGTCACTTCGAAGTCGATGCCGCATCGATTGCCATCGCGACCCTTTATCGACTAAGCAAGGCGGGCGTTGTCTCGGCGGCGGATGTCGACAAAGCCATCACCGATCTCGATTACGACCGCGAAAAGCCGAACCCTTACTTTGCGTAAGGCACCCTAGGCTCTGTTATCCTCGCTGTTCCTTTCACTCACTATTTTTTGTCTCGACTATCTATGGCCATCGAAGAAGTAAAACTGCCGGAATTAAGCGAAGGCATCGACGCGGGCGACGTGCTGGAAATCCTCGTATCCGAAGGCGATGTCATCACCGCCGGTCAGGACATCGTGGAAATGGAGACCGATAAGGCAACCGTGCCGGTGTCGTCTTCGCATGGCGGCAAAGTGGTCGAGATTTTGGTCCAACAGGGCGACTCGGTGCCGATCGGCGGCGTGCTGCTGAAGGTGGAAGCCGAAGCAGCCGCGTCTAGCGAATCGAAACCGGCAGCCGACGAACCGCCCAAGGCGGCTCCTGAACCACCCAAGGCGACGGCCGAACCCAAGCCAGAAACGCCCCCGCCGAAACCTGCCGCGGAAGAGGCTCCTCAACCCGAATCGCCGCAACAACCTCCTGCCGCACCGGCGGCGCCTGCTCCACCAGCCGAACCTGCTCGGCCGGCCGCCAGCTCACAACCTATCGCGGCGGCGACTCCCCAAGTCACCGCTGCGTCGGCTGGGGCGATTCCCGCCGGACCGGCGATCCGCCGATTCGCTCGCGAAGTCGGCGTCGACCTGTCGATGGTCACCGGCACCGGTGGCGGGGGACGCATCACCCGCGAAGATGTCCTGGAAGTGGTGCGCCGCACCGGCGAAGCGGCACGCAACGGTGGCACCGCAATGACAGTCGCCAAATCCCCTGCGAAGGCGACGGGAGCTCCGTCCATTTCCGGCCCACTGCCGGGTACCGGCGACCAGGATGATTTTGGCCCGATCCGTGTGGAACGGATGAGCAAAATTCGCAAGACGATCGCCAACCAAATGCACATGAGCTGGTCGACCGTGCCACGGGTGACCAACTTTGATGATGCCGACATCACCGACCTGGAGCGACTTCGCGGCAGCAGCAAGGATGACTATGCGGCACAAGGCATCAAGCTGACCACGATGCCATTTTTGATCAAGGCGGTCGCCACGGCGCTGCGACATCATCCGTCACTCAACGCCGTGCTCGACCAAGAAAACGAGCAGATTATCTATAAGGACTATGTCAATATCGGCATCGCCGTCGATACAGACCGCGGCTTGGTCGTCCCGGTGATGCGCGACGTCGACCGCGTCGGAATTCCCGACGTCGCTCGCGGGCTGGCGGAGATGGCTGGCAAGGTGCGAGGGGGTCAATTCGGAGTCAACGACCTGCGAGGTGGCTCGTTCACGATCAGCAACCTCGGTGCGATTGGCGGTCAATACAGCACGCCGATCGTGAATATTCCCGAAGTCGCCATCCTCCTAGTGGGACGCAGTCGCAAACTGCCCGTTGTGATGCCGGATGATTCGATCCAGCCCCGCTTGATGATGCCTCTCAGCCTGTCGTACGACCATCGCTTGGTCGATGGCGGCACAGCAGCTCGGTTCCTGAATGATGTGATCGGTTACCTCGAATCGCCCAGCCGCCTGCTGCTGGCGTTGTAAGCCGTCTGCCCACGGGGAACGGAATAAGAAGTTTTTTTTGCCGCCCGCAGCGCACCGACTGCGGCTCGGTGGGCTCTGGAAAAACAGCCGGAAAGTCCGCAAAGGACAGCCAATTCCGGCTGGGAGCCTAGCTGATTTTGCGGCTCTCGGTTAATCTGCATGGCATTCTCCTACCCTTTCTTTGGCCGCAGAACCGATGCAGTTACCGATTGTTACCGATACCCAGACTCCCGCGTCCCAGCGTGCCAACTCCGCGGACGGTGCCCGCGGCAGCTATGCGGTAATCAGCTTGGGCTGTCCCAAAAACCTCGTCGACACCGAACAAATGCTCGGGCGGCTTGATCAGGACGGCTATCGGATGATCGACAGCACCGATGGTGCCGATTTTGTGGTCATCAACACCTGCGGCTTCATCGATTCCGCCCGTCAAGAATCGTTCGGGGCGATCGATGAAATGCTCGATCTGAAGCGTAGCGGCAAAATCGGTGGCGTGATCGTGACCGGTTGCCTGGCCGAACGGCAGCGCGACGATTTGTTGATCGCACGCCCTGAAATCGATGCTTTGGTCGGTGTCTTCGGACGCGACGAAATTGTTGCCGTCGCCGAGCGCCTTTCCGGTGGACTGACCGAACAGCGAACCGTCTTCCGGCCCGCTCCCGTCCGAGCCCTACCCGACAGCCATCGCGTGGCGGTCACCCCCAAGCACTTCGCTTATTTGAAAATATCCGAAGGTTGCGACCGGCTGTGTACGTTTTGTGCGATTCCCAAAATGCGTGGCAAGCACGCCAGCAAGCCGATTGAGAGTGTCGTCGCCGAAGCCCAGCGGTTGGCCGCTTCGGGCGTTCGCGAAATGGTCGTCGTCGCTCAAGACACCACCTACTACGGTATGGATCTGTACGGCCGACCGCGGCTGAGAGAACTGTTGCAAGAGCTCGATCAAGTCGACGGTTTGGATTGGATTCGCTTGATGTACTTTTATCCCATGTACATCGACGATGCCTTGATCGACACGATGGCGGGGGCGCAGCGGATTCTGCCGTATATCGATATTCCGCTGCAACACGGCAGCGACACGATGCTGAAGCGGATGGCTCGTCGAGTGAATCGTGACGGCATGCGAGAGATCCTTGGACGTCTTCGCGATAAAATCGATCACTTGGTTTTACGCACGACGTTCATCACCGGTTTCCCAGGTGAAACCGACGCCGACTTCGCACAACTTGCCGATTTCGTGGCCGAACAACGCTTCGAACATCTCGGCGTGTTTACCTACTCGATCGAAGAAGGCACTCCGGCGATCAAGCTTCCACACCGAGTCGATCCCGAAGTGGCGGCACAACGTCGCGACGAATTGATGGCGATTCAACAACCGATCGCCTTTGAGTGGAATCAAGCTCGTGTCGGCACGGTGGAAGATGTGCTGATCGACAGCGCTTTGCCTGATCAGCCCGGCGTGTGGCTTGGGCGGACGTATACCGATGCCCCCGACATCGACGGTCTGGTGTACGTGACTTCGGACCCCGAGCAACCGCTGGCCGTCGGCAACATGGTGCCTTGCGAGATCGTCGCTTCACAAGGGTATGACCTGGTTGCCGTGCCGATTGCACCGGCCAGCTGAGCTTTAATGATGGACCGTGAACAGGACCTCCCGATGACCAGCGTCTCCTCCACCGCCGCGGTTTCGCCGTGGAATGTCCCTAATCTGCTGACTTCCATTCGGTTGCTATTGGCGGTCGCGGTGATTGCGTTGATCGCTGTGGACTGGTACCTGTGGGCGTTCGTCGCGTTTGTCGTCGCTGCATCGACCGACTGGATGGATGGCTACTGGGCCCGACGCTTTGGACAAGTCACCAAGCTGGGCCGGATTTTTGATCCCTTCGTCGACAAGATCGTCATCTGCGGCGCGTTTATTGCTTTGGTGGAAGTCTCCGATTCGAGCATCGCGGCTTGGATGGCAATCGTGGTTGTCGCTCGGGAACTGCTGGTCACCAGCTTGCGGGGCTTGATCGAAGGCGCCGGAGGTGATTTTTCTGCCAGCCAATTCGGTAAGTGGAAAATGGTGCTGCAGTGTGTCGCCGTCGGGGCGGTATTGCTGTGCCTGATGGAGATCGATTTCTCGCCGGCGATGCAGTGGCTAGGCACCGCCTTGCTGTGGATTCGCGACATCTCGGTCTGGGGCGCGGTGCTATTGACGGTGTATTCCGGCTATGACTACGTCGTGGCGGCAACCCGGATCATGAGCACAGACGAACCCGCACGGTAGACGACGGATGATCGAGATCGGATTTGGAATCATCCTCGCCTTCATGGCCAGCCTCTGCTTTGGCGGCCTGTTTGCGTGGAGCTGGACGTTGTATCGCTGGTGGAATCGACTGCCGATTTACTCGCCAGAGATGCGTTTGCCCGCCACCTGGGGATTTGCGGAAGTCCTACTCTGTGTCGGCATTTATGTCATCCTGACTGCAAGCATCGGCCTAGTGCTCGCTCTAGCCGGAGTCGATCTGCGCGTTCAACCCGCGGCAGCAGTCGAAACGGTCGCGAGCTCCGTCGAACCGGCGAGCAAAGCGGAAACGACGACGCCGGAAACCACGGCAGAACCGGTTCAGCCCACCGAATCGCCTTCGGAACCAGAGAACACGGAACCAGAGAACACGGAACCAGAGAACACGGAACCAGAGAACACGGAACCGGTTG
>CAYZHQ010000022.1:20010-45806 GCA_964477385.1 uncultured Pirellulaceae bacterium | reverse complement strand
GAACCAGAGAACACGGAACCAGAGAACACGGAACCAGAGAACACGGAACCGGTTGATCGATCGCGTGACATGCAGAAACTAGGAGCGGTGATTACGATCGATGGTGCGGCACGCCTGCTAACGATCGTCGCGGTGATGCTGCTCCTATTTTTCTTTGACAAGAAAATCATTAGCCGGTTTGGCTGGGTGCCACGGCGCCATGACATCGCCCTCGGGGTGGTCGCTTCCTGCATGTTGCTGCCACCCCTGTTTGCATTGCAGGCCCTCCTGACACGCTTGGTTCCTTACGAACATCCGGTGCTCGAAATCATCAACGAGCACCCTGCGCCATGGTTGCTGGTCGCAATGGCCTTTACCACCATCGTCGTTGCCCCTTTGGCCGAAGAGTTCTTTTTTAGAGGACTGCTACAAGGCTGGTTACAGCGCATCGCAGCTCCTCTGCCCGCACCGGCGACCAACGTCACCGACAGCTCGCCATCGACGTCCATTGAAGGCACACCGGCGTCCAGCGTACCGGCGGAAAGGGGCATGGCGGAAAGGGGCATGGCGGAGCCGCTGGAAATGAATCAGCCGATCGGCGGCGCGCACGTAGCCGCTTGGCCGACGTGGCCCGTCTTTCTCTCCAGCCTGCTGTTCGCGTTGGTGCATCTTGGCCACGGAGCGGCGCCGATCGCGTTGTTCTTTCTCGCTCTCGGGCTGGGCTGGCTGTATCGCTTGACGGGTCGGCTATGGGCCAGCATCACCGTCCATGTCGTGCTCAATATGATCAGCACGCTCATGACGATTTTGGCCGCTCTGGCAGATTCCAACGGCGCTTGATAAGGCGTCTCTACGAACTGCCGTTATCGACCGCTCTCGTGCACAAATGCTCCCACGACCCGACGCGTCGAACGCTGACTGGCACGTCGTGACGCGCGGCAGTCATAAATGGACTCGATCAAGTTTTGATAACCCTCGACCATCGATTGCAACGAGCCGGTGTCGAGCACCAAATCGCGTCCGGCTGCTCCTAGTCGCTGATTCTGTTCATTGTCCACCAACAGATCGGCGACATGAAACGCCGCCGCGGCCACATCCCCTTTTTCGACTAAGTATCCGGTTTGCCCCTGCAATACGGATTCAGAAATCGAGCCGACTTGGGTACTGACCACGGGCACCTTTGCCGCTAACGCCTCCAAGATCGAAACCGGGCTCGCCTCATTGTGCGACGTCAGCAGAAACACGTCGAGCGCCGCTACCAAACGTGGCGTATCGTGACGCGTGCCCAACAAGTGCACACGATCCGTCACGCCACGTTGCTTGCAACGGTCTTCGATACGGTCCCGTTCGGGCCCATCACCGATGATTAAGAAATGCGCGTCTGGCTCTTTCGCCAGCACGGCTGCTGCCACGTCGACGAACATGGTGTGGTTCTTCTCGCTTCGCAGCGCCGCCACAATGCCAACCAAGGGCGTATCGGCGGGCAATCCCAACTCTTCACGAACACAGGGCGCTGATTCATCATCGGCCGGCCGAAACCGATCGGTATCGACGCCGTTTCGAATCACATGCACCCGTTCGGCTGGAAACCGTTCGCGCATCCGCATGAATTCACCATGGCTGTCGGCGACTCCAATGAACGCATCGGTAATCGGAGTAAGCATACGATTCAAACGTCCCACGCCGTCGGGCCAACCGGTTGAATGCAAGGCGCTGCCAATCACGGGTACGCCCGCTAACCAAGCCGCCAAACGCCCCCAAAACATTTTGTCGCCAGCACCTACGGTGATCACCGCGTCGGCCCGCCGCGATCGCAGCAATCGGCCCAGTCGCGGCAAGACGGCGAAGTCCCACTTGCCTTTCAGCAGATCAGCATGCACCGGAAAGCGAGCCGAGACCTGTTCTCCCAGTGGCCCCGCCTGTTTCAGGCAGATGACTTCACCCACGATCCGCTCGGGGTCCAGCCGCTCCAACAGGTTGACCAATAGCGTTTCGGCGCCGCCAACGGGCATGCTGGTAATGACAAACATCACGCGCAAGGGGCCGCGTCGCTTGCGCACCACCGGTCTCCGCCACGACCACAATCGTCTAACTAACTTGCTCATGAACTGATTGATCCACCGCGCTCGCTTGATCGAGCGTTGTGGGACTTTCTTGAGGATACGAAATGAGAGGCTCACGACGAACCTTACGTTGGTCGAACTCCAACCAATTGAGAAAACGTTCGGGCTCGGGATCACCGTGGAAACGACGAATGTGAAACGCGTCGCGTCCCGGCAAGTTGTAGGCGCCAAACGCACTGCAAAAGCCTTCCATGCCGGCGGCTTGGACAGCTTGGATTGCGGCCTGCGTCAATTGCGGAGGCAAGCCATACGGAAAAGCAAAATAGCGCACCCGTCGGCCGATCAAGTCAGACAGCTCTGTCATCGCCGCGTCGATTTCGCTACGGATGACTTCGGAGTCATCGACATTGGCAAAATCAAAATGGGTCCGCGTATGCAAACCAATTTCAATGCCACCCTCAGCTGCCGCCCTCAATTCTTCGACGGTATTAGGCGTTAACGGCTGGCCAGCTTGAATGTCATGCTCGAACGGTCGACCGGAAGTGACGTTCTGGACAGTGGCAAAATAGGTGCAGGGGATTTTGTGGCGCATTAGCAACGGCAATGCAAACCGGCTATTATCCGCGTAGCCATCGTCAAAGGTGATTGCTACCGCCGACCGATGGCTGTCACATTGCCGCACACGACGCTGCAATTCATCCAGTCCAATGATTTCAAACCGTGACCGCAGGTAGTCGATCTGGGCTTCAAAAGCAGCCCTTCCAATCGTCCAGTCGTTGGGGTGCTCATCCGCCACGCGATGATAGAACAGGCAGTGAATCGGCGCCTTACCTTGTGTACCTAAACGTTTTACTCTCTGACGCCGCAGCGGCGCAGCGGCAATACGACGAATTTTCAGCAGTTTGGAACGAAGCGACAGCATATTGGCTACCGTGACAGCGAGGGGGAATGCTAATGCATACGACACCCCGCCAAGGGGGCAACTCCCCAGCAGCCCTTTCAATCTGGAACTTCCCTAGTGCGGACGACTCTTTCGGATTTGCCGGTTTTAACGTCGTTTGCGCCGGCAGATTACCTTTCGGGCGGACGCGACGGTGACTACCGATAGGCCTCCGAAAGCTTTACCATTCAGATAGCCATTTCACTCCGTATTGATTGAGTCATCGCATGTCTACCCGACCCGGCGGAACCCCTCTTCCCGAACCGTCCATCATCCCCAGCCATGGATGGCACTGCGCCCACTACTGCTATCGCTTCAATCGCGACAGGCTCAGCCAACTCTCGGCTGAGCAACTCGCGGCAGGTCGCGACGCTTTCCTCGCCGCACTTCAACCCGACGAAGCGACTCGCCCCGAACGCCTGCAGGCGTACATCACCAGCGGCCACCGCGCGGATTGGATCATGATGCTGATGGATCCCGATCCCCTCAAGATCGACGCCGTGCATCAACGTTTGCTCGCCGGGCCGCTCGGAGCCGCCATCGAGCCGACTTGGTCGTTCGTCTCAATGAGCGAAATCAGTGAGTACGTGCCAAGCGTTGAACAGTACCGTGATCGTTTAATTGCCGAAGGCGAGCAACCTGATTCGCCTGCCTTCGAAGCCAAAATGAATGCTTATCAGAAACGACTGCCGATGATGAATCAGCAGCGACTTTCCCCCGAGTTCCCCGAATGGCCAGCCGCTTGTTTCTACCCGATGAACAAGAGCCGTGTGGTCGGAGCGAACTGGTTCATGGAATCTTTTTCGCGACGCAATAGCTTGATGGCGGAGCATGCACGCAGTGGCATCGCATTCGCCGGTCGCGTCAGCCAGTTGATCACTGTCGGCGTGGGACTGGACGATTGGGAATGGATGGTCACCCTGTGGGGTCGCAACCCTGAGTACCTTCGCGAGATCGTCTACAAGATGCGTTTCGACGAAGCCAGCGCGGTCTACGCCGAGTTCGGTCCGTTCTATGTGGGCTATCGTGCTACCGCCGAAGAGATTCTCCAGCATTGTCATGTCGGTGACTCGCATGCCTAGCACCGATATCGATGGAGCGTCAAGTCATCAGCTAACGGCGCCCAAGGCCGCAATCGCCGGCACCGGATTTATGGCTTGGGTGCATGCCGAAGCACTGCGCCGAATCGGCATCCCGATCGCCGGCATACTCGGTTCGTCACTCGCCAAAAGTGAGGCCTTCGCTGCCGATTACGGAGCGAAGGCGTACGCCAACTACGAAGCGCTGTTGGCCGACCCCGCCATCCACGTCGTGCACATCACCACTCCCAACGACACGCACTTCACCATGGCGCGCGATGCGATCCTGGCTGGCAAACATGTTGTCTGCGAGAAACCGCTGGCAATGACGACTACCGAAACGGCCGAGTTGATGGAGCTCGCCGAAGAACGTCCTCATCTGCAAACCGCCGTCAACTACAACATTCGGTTCTATCCTCTTTGCGTCGAGGCTCGCAGTCGTGTCGCCAGCGGAGAACTGGGCAGACTGTTTCATGTTCAAGGCAGCTACGTGCAAGACTGGCTGCAGTACGACACGGATTACAACTGGCGGGTGCTCGCCAAGAAAGCCGGCGCGCTGCGCGCCGTCGCCGACATCGGTACCCACTGGATGGATTTGATTCAATGGATCACCGGTCGCAGCATCGTTTCGGTTTGTGCCGATCTGCAAACCGCGCATCCCACGCGACAACGACCAGCGGGCGAAGTCCAATCGTTTGCCGCCGCCGATGCGCACCAACCCACCGAGCCGGTCGAGATCGACACCGACGACGCAGCGAACATCATGCTGCGATTCGACGATGGCTCGCGCGGTTCACTCTCTGTATCCCAAGTCACCGCGGGACGAAAAAACAGCCTGCGGTTCGAAATCGCTTGCGCCGATGGAGCGGTCCACTGGAACAGCGAATCACCATGCGAACTGTGGCTCGGTCATCGTCATCGCCCCAACGAAGTCCTCGTTCGAGACCCGGCGTTGCTGCATCGCACCGCGGCGGCGGTTGCCAGCTACCCGGGCGGACACAACGAAGGGTATGACGACAGCTTCAAGCAATCCTTCCGATCTTTTTATGGACGGCTCTGCCAGCACGGCGAAGAAACCTTGCCTGCGATGGCATCCTTTGCCGAAGGACATCGCGAAGTGGCCGTCTGTGAAGCGATCCTTGCCAGCGACCTGAATCGCGTCTGGGCCGACGTGGTCTAAGCCGGTTGCCTGTGAGGCAGCCAAGGTACGCTCTGCATTTTGCCGCGGAGTTCGCATCCCTACGCAAAAATTTGCGTTTGCCTGTTTCTCCTGCAAGAATGTCTCGGCATCTTGGTCTCCCGCTTCCTCTCTCACCAAAAGGCCTCCCCATGCCACGCAACAACCGTCGCGACTTCCTTAAAACCTCCTCCGCCCTCGTCGCTGGCAGTACCTTCTTGATCTCTGGGACAAAGGCGTCCGGCAATATTCTCGGAGCCAACGACCGGGTCCGGATCGGCGTCGCCGGCCTGAATGGTCGCGGTGGCTCGCACATCGGCGGTTGGTCCGGACAGGACAACGTCGAAATCACGGCACTCATTGATCCCGACCAAAAAGTCCTCGCCCGGCGACTGGACAAGATCGACACCGCTCAAGGTTACACCGACGTCCGGAAAGCTCTCGAAGACAAGAACCTCGACGCGTTATCGATTGCCACTCCGAATCACTGGCACTCGCTGATGACCATCTGGGCGGCGCAGGCTGGCAAGCATGTGTACGTGGAGAAACCGATGAGCCACGATATCGCCGAAGGTCGCGTCGTCGTCGAAGCACAAAAGAAATATGGCGTCGTCATTCAACACGGCACCCAACGTCGCAGCAGCTCGGGCATCGCCGGCCTGCATGAAGCGCTCCAGTCCGGTGCTTTGCCAAAACTGAAGATCTCTTACGGCTATTGCTGCAAGCCGCGCGGTGGCATCGGCACCAAGAATGTTCAAGCTCCGCCCGCGAATCTCGACTGGAATCTATGGAAAGGTCCCGCCGTGATCGACGACTACCATGGCAACTACGTCCACTACAATTGGCATTGGTTTTGGAAAACGGGCAATGGCGATTTAAACAACCAAGGTACCCACCAGCTGGACGTCGCACGTTGGGCGGTCGATACCGATCAAACGCACCCTGTTCGCGTCATGGCAATCGGCGGTCGCTTTCAATGGCAAGATCAAGGCGAAACACCAAACACGATGTTCGGCCTGGCAGAATACCCCAACGGCCAGTACGTCTTATTTAATGTCCGCAATGTCAACTACAAAGGCTACAAGCGACAAGTCTTCAACGAGTACTATCTCGAGGACGGCAGCAAAATCACCGGCGAGGGACGCTACAAAATCGAATACCCGAATGGTAAAAAAGAAGATCTGAAGCTGCCGCCTGGAAAGGTCACGCCCGGCGGCAACTGGGGAAGTTTTATCGCCGCGGTTCGCGCCGGTGATCCTTCCATGGCCAACGGTAACGCGATCGATGCTCACTACGGCTGCGTGCTGGGGCACCTGATCAACAATTCGTATCGGCTCGGCAGTCAAGTTCCCTTCAACGCCAAAGCCGGTAAGTTTGGCGACAACGCCGACGCGGCGGAACACTTCGGGAAGCTGCACGAAATCATGCGTGACGGAGTCGGTGTTCCCGAAGACGGCGCGGAGTACACCGTCGGTCCGTGGCTGACGTTTGATCCTCAAACCGAAACCCACACGGGTGAATTTGCCGACGCCGCCAATGCGTTGCTGCAAGATCCCCACAACAATGGCTTTGAGGTGCCCGACGTGCACCACGTTTGAGTCGCTCCGCCACGGTCGCTCCGCCGCGGAGTCTTTCGCGGCAGGTTGCCTCGTACTGCACAGGCCGTTTCAGCCCCGGCGGGATTACAGAGCGTCGCCGGAGATGACTTCTCGTTCGCTGCGAGCTCCCAACCCATGCCAGATATTTAGATCGATCGATTCCGTGATCGATTCGACGGGGCCATCCACCGTTGCGATTGTAAAACGTCCAAGCTTTCACCTCTGCCGTCAACAACGTGGTGTTGGTGCCGTCGAGGCAATCGCGGAAGTCCCAGGATACGATGGGCGCTCATTCAATTCTTCTGAGAATGTCTTGGCAATTGGCTGCCAAACGTTCATGCGAGCTTTTGGGGCAGAAGTAACGGAGTGCTTCCGCACCCTCGGTGCGTTGATTAAGCAGGCTTTGGGCCAACGCCGGGGCACTCTGTGAAGCTCTGTCTTTTGCCTTGTTCTGGGCCGTCACAGGGGATTTCCATGGCGTTCTTTTCATCGCCCACGATGGATTTTCCA
Source organism: uncultured Pirellulaceae bacterium (assembly GCA_964477385.1). Classification (GTDB taxonomy): domain Bacteria; phylum Planctomycetota; class Planctomycetia; order Pirellulales; family Pirellulaceae; genus Roseimaritima. The sequence continues at coordinate 38,460 of CAYZHQ010000022.1, read as the reverse complement.
TCGCCACTTTTGACGTAGAATGAAATCCCATCAACGTTTTGTGAGACTTCATTTGCCGTCGTCCATTCTCTTTCGTTCACTCCGCCTGCGGCTCCTCCTACCGATTGTCGGCTGCGCCGTGTTGGCTGCCGTGGCGGTTGCCAGTGGATCGTTGTGGCTGGGTAACCGCTGGGCAACCGAGGAACGGGACAACCGTTTTCAAGCCATTCGCACCACGCTGTCCGAAGCCAGTTTTCCACTGAATGCCATCGTGCTTGATTCGCTAGCCGAATTGACCCAAACCGAACTGGTGGCATTGGGTCACGCCGGACAGATTCGGCAGAGCACCCTTGCCGGACTGTCAATTGGCTGGAAGCAGGAAGCACTAGCTCCACCCGATCGAGATCGCGAATCTCAAGCGTTATTTAACGGTGCGTCTTGGAAACGGTTCGACGTTGAAGGCCAACTTTTTCGGGCTTACCAGTTTCCCATGGTCGGTGGCGCGAATCGTGCCGATCGGGTCCATGCGGTCGTGGTCCTTTTTGATGAGCAACGAATATCCGATAGCCGCCGACGCGCCGCGGCGCTGCCGCTGCTGACAGGACTATCGACCATCATCGCTCTCAGTTCCATAACGTTGGTGTTGACTTCTCGTCTGGTTGGTCGCATCGCTAAACTGCATCATCAGGTCGAAGCGGTCGCGCTGGGGAATTTCCAATCGACGGTGTCTGACGACGGTTGTGATGAACTCGGACGCCTGAGCCACGCGGTCGATTCCATGGCCAGACAGCTCGATCAGTTGTGGAAACGCATTCACCGCCAGCAGAGCGAAAAGTTACTGCACCAGATCGCCGGAGGCATGGCTCATCAACTTCGCAATAGTCTGACCGGTGCCCGCATGGCAGTCGAGTTGCACGCCAATGACTGCCCGCACGCCGAAGACGAAGGAGTCCAGATCGCGATTCGACAAATTGAATCCGCGGAGGACTATGTCCGTCGCTTGCTGCTGGTCGCTGCCGGACAACAAGATGTTGACCGCCCCGCGAGTGTGCTGTCTTGTTGGCAAGATGTCCGCTCCAGCTTGTCGCCGATTGCGAAGCATCTGCGAATCGCGATCGATTGGCAAGCCGATCCACAACTCGAGAACCATCAGGTCAAAGACGGCCCGACTTGGATCGCCGCGGTCACGAACTTGGTTCACAACGCCATGCAAGCCGGAGACGATGTGCAAGTCGATGCTGTCTTGCTTGCTGAGTCGTGCGTTCAAGTGTTGGTTTCGGACAATGGCCCCGGCATCTCCGATTCGGTGGCAACGGAATTGTTCGAGCCCTTTGTGACGTCAAAACCAGAGGGCTTGGGACTAGGCTTGCCGTTGGTCCGACGGGCCGCTTCGTCGCTGAACGGCGACGTCCGCTGGACGCGTCAAGATGACCGCACGGTGTTCGAATTTTCCGCAGGGCTGATAGCGATCGAGGAGAAAGTATGACCGATCGAGCGAGGATCCTAGTCGTGGACGACGAACCCTCTATCTGCTGGGCCTTCGAACGCATGCTGACGTCCGAAGGGCATCAGGTGTTGACCGCCTCTTCAGCCGAAGAGGGTTTACGGTTGGCGGCAGAACAGCAACCGGCAATGGTCGTGCTGGACGTGCGCCTTCCCAAAGAAGACGGCCTAACGGCGCTTCCGAAATTCCTCGTTGCGACCGGTAACGCCCCGGTGATTGTGATCACCGCCTTTGGTGATCTCGAAACAGCCGTGGCGGCAGTAAAGCAAGGCGCCACCGACTATCTGACCAAGCCGTTCAAATTAGAAGACGCCCTGCGCACCTGCCGCTTGACGCTGCAAAAGTCGACCCGCCGCGCGGCTCCTGTCGCCCCCGCCCCCATGTCGACCGACCACTCCGTCTTGGTAGGCTCTTCCCCGGCAATGCAACAGGTCTTTCGGCAAATTGCGTTGGTGGCCGATAGCGATTTGTCGGTCCTGATTACCGGCGAAACAGGCACGGGTAAGGAATTGGTCGCGGCCGCGATTCATCGGCACAGCCAACGCGCAGCGCAAGCCTACATGCCCATCGCTCCAGTGGCACTTCATCCCGATTTGATCGAGAGCGAACTGTTCGGGCACGTAAAAGGGGCCTTTACAGGCGCACACGAAGACCGCGCGGGATTGTTCGAACAAGCCGAAGGCGGCACGGTGTTGCTGGACGAGATCGGCGACCTCTCGCTCGGCACGCAGGTCAAACTGCTGCGTGTTTTGGAACAGGGACAGTATTGCCGGGTCGGCGACCTAAGTCCGCGACAAGCCGACGTGCGGATTTTGGCGGCGACCAATTGTGACCTGCATGATGGCGTTCGGTCAGGACAATTTCGCGAAGACCTGTTTCATCGTCTGACCGGTGTGCAAATTCACCTGCCACCGGTGCGTGAACGGACCGAAGATATCGAGCCGCTATGCCGTCACTTTCTAGCCGCCATGCATTACCCGTCGATCGATAACGCCGTCGATCAGACGCTGTTGGCGGCGCTGAGCGAACGCCCCTGGAATGGGAACATCCGCGAACTAAAGAACGCGGTGGGACACGCTGCCGTGGTCGCCCGCGGACGCACGCTATCGATCGAAGATTTTCCTCCCAGCAAGCCGGGGCGAGACAACCGAGCGCCTTCGGCCGCTCATTCACTCGAGTCGGTCGTGCGACACTGGACAAAGCGAGCGATCGAACAATTAGATGTCAGCTCCGACTCTTTGCACGCTCAGTTCCTTGCCGCCAGCGAGCCGGGATTGCTTCAAGTCTTGCTTGAACACACCGGAGGCAACCGAGCCAAGGCGGCGGAACTGCTGGGAATCCACCGTGGCACCCTCCGCGATCGTCTCCGTGCCTATGGGCTCGATGAAACAATTTGATCGTCGGCCAAAGGAAAGGATCCGGATCGCCCGTCGACGTGAATGGCAGGGGACACTAACCGCAAAACTTCGGCTCCTGCTGGGCGAGCCAGTCGGGCCGTTTGGCGAATATAGCGTCTGTCTCCCGCCCCATGTCGGCTCGCCCGACAGGAGTGCCTGTTAATGCACCAGGCTCGGAAGTGATCAACTCCGTCCCCGGCAAACCGTTGGTGACATTCACGCCGTTTGGGCGATAGCCCCGGTTATTTTCAGGAACCGCGGCTATCGCCAAGGCGGCTCATTTACCCAATGACTCCTGCCTGCTTAGCGTAGTTGGGCAAGGTCCATTTGCTCATCTTCTTTCCGGTTTCACATTCCAGCTCTTCCAAGATTTTGGCAGGCCGGTTGGGGTGCTTTTTGAACAGTCGTTTGAGGACTTCCTGCTCCTGTTCGTCAAGCATCGGTGGCGGACCAGGATGATCGGCATCTTCCAGTGCGTCGGCACCGCCTTGGTTAAATCGATCAATCCACGACGACACCGAATCCCGGTCGACGCCGAAGATGTCGCTGATGCGACTGATCTCATAACCTTGACCACGTAAACAGATAGCGCCGCGCGATGTCGGGTGAGAAACCCTTCTCGCAGCCAGAGTGTTGCGCCCCATTACGAATTCTTAAAATAATACGCTCCGCACTTCCCTTCACCACATTTCTCGCAAGTGACCGTATAGACCCAACGGCGTACAGGCGCGTCGGGAATTGTGGTCGATTTGGACTGGGCACCTTATCAGCACTTTCGTCTGCTTGGTTGCAATGCGAATTCGGTGTCATCCCGACTTTGAAAAGACGCTCGAATCCTCTTCCCCGTGCTAGGCCTGTATCTCTTTGCTTGGATTGTCTCGTCGGCTCCGCGGTCGCCGCTTCGATTCAGGGAGCCCTACTTTTTGAGACCGATCTGAAAACGACTCCAAAACGCGATCGAGTAGGTTCCAGGGAACTTCAGCGCAAAAAGAATAGCTATTTGACCACATCGAATTTTCCGGCTGGGTAAGTTCAGGCAGATTGGAAGGAATGATTGCAGCATATCCCTCTTCAAAGTCGACTAAGAAACAACCGTCGATGCTACATTCGCCCGCAGGACCGCCTCCGTGAGATCAAGACATTGGATCGCCGTGACGATCCTGTTGAGCGGCCTGGCGAGCGAAACATTTACAGAAAGCTTTTCGTTTGCCTGCGAGATTCAAAGGCAAGAGTCCGTCGATCAGCCAAGCTTGACCCACGATCCCCGTACAGCGGCTCGCGGCGGTAAGAGCCCGGCTGAAGCGAAAAACGCCCCCTTGGCAGCTCGACCGGACGTCAAGACGGACTTGACCGCTATCCGCGATTTGACCCTGGCAGGGTCCATGGTTCAGGGAATCACGTGGAATCCCGACATTCCGGCGGATCGACTAAACGGACCGGTCAGCTACAACGACCGTGCCAACGACTATCAGTTTCACCAGCTCTACACCTTTGCCGAGATTCCGGCGCGACACGAAGGCAAGCACTTTGGCTTAGGTGGGAGAGTTGATTTCCTGTTCGGCAGCAACTCGCGTTATCTGGTTGCCCGAGGCTTGGACGACCAATGGCGGACCAGTCGGCTTTACGGCTTTGCCATGCCTCAATTGTATGTGGAATCCGCATTGCCGATTGCCGAAGGGCTCAGTCTAAAGGCCGGCAAGTTTTTCGGGTTGATTGGTTTTGCATCCGATCGTGCTTTGGATCGATTCTTCTACTCCTTTCCGAGTATTTCTTATGCCGAGCCCGCCACGCATACGGGAATGTTGGCATCGTTTCGACCAAATAACAGCTGGACGCTGCGTGCCGGATTAACCCGCGGATGGGACAACTGGGAAGACAACAACGACAAACTCGCATTCACCGGCGCGGTAGACTGGAAATCCTGCGACGAACAAACTTCCGTCGTCTTTGCCTTTCACACCGGTCCAGAAGACGATGCCGGTCTAAACAATCGTTATGTTCACAGCTTTCTTGTGGAGCAGCGATTGAGTCAACGAGTCACGTGCGTGCTTCACCACGACCTTTTTTGGGAAGACGATGGCGTAGCCAGTCCACAGGACGCGGATGGTTACGGCATCCGCACTCAGCTCATCTACCAAGCGAGTTCGACGCTGGGAACCGGTATTCGCCTGGAATGGTTTCGTGACGACGACGGAGTGATCGTGACGCCTGTCGATTCCGATGTTAACCCCGGGGCTGGTAACTACTATTCCCTAACGCTCGCTGTCGACTGGAAACCAAGCCAGTATCTAACCTTGCGGCCCGAGGCGCGCTGGGATTGGACAAGCGGCGGCATCAAGCCATTCGACGATGCCTCGGCCCCGCACCAATTCCTATTGGGGCTGCAAGCCATCTACCGGCTTTGGTGACACTCGGCACAACTTGGATCCGCCTGAAGTGCCAACGATCCAAAAGCTCTACCGATGATGGCACGCAGACGCGGGCGAGACGTCCCGGTCATGCCGCGTGTAATGGGACAGGCATCCGCGGTCGGTTCGATGGTCGGTTCGATGGACGGTTCTCCCGAGCCGCGTGATTTCACCGGCGCTTCGATGTCGCGCCATCGCTGTCGTTGTTCTGCGGTCATGACAGCTTCGATCTTCGCCAAGTATTCACGCGCGCCGTTCGTTTTCGGACAGATGCCGGTTGCTCGTCCTCGACGGTGTCTGGTCGATCGATGGTATGCCGCGGAGCGACGCAGAGCTGGAGATTGTCTGCCGCGCCGCCCTTCGTTAGCTTAAAAAGCGCAGAGGGAATTTACCCGAGTGGTTCGTCTCCGCCTGATTTTTCAACTCCAGAGATCGGTTGCCCGATGGCAAGTGGAGTTACGCTGCATCCGCTGCGGCGGCCAAGCAGGCTAGCCACGTTTCTACATTACAAGGTCAGGAGTCCACAACGCCGGAGTCACAGCGGATGAAACGAGCAATGATCTATGTCGCAGGATTCGTCGGAGTGGCTTTCGTCGGCACGTTGGCGCTGGCGGTGACCACTGGAGCGGGGTACGAGTCGGCCGAGTACCAGATGGTCGAGTCTGACGGAGCCTTCGAAATCCGGAAGTACCCGGACCTGATGCTGGTCGCGACCGAGTCCAAGCTAGACTCGCAGGGCCGCGACGGCAGCTTTAAGCGACTATTCCAATACATCAGCGGATCGAACGAGGCTGATCAGAAGATCGCGATGACGACACCCGTATTCATGGAAGGCGAGCTCGGCAAATCGGATGTCTCGATGGGGTTCGTTATGCCGAAGGAAATAGCAGCGAAAGGTGCTCCCGATCCGAAAGGCGAAGGTGTCAAGCTTCGCACGCGGAAAGGCGGTCGTTTTGCGGTTATTCGTTTTGCCGGCAAGCTCGATTCCAAGCTGGCCAAGGAGAAAGAATCTAAATTGCGTGATTGGATGGAGTCCCGTGATCTGGAAGGTGACGAGGTAGTCGAAGCGGCTGCCTACGATCCGCCATTCACGCCGGCGGCACTCCGCCGCAACGAGATCTTAATCCGATTGAAGGAGCTGCCAAAGAAAACCGAGAACGGAGAATCAACAACGGACAGCGAGAAGGCGCAGGATTCTTGAGCGGCGAGGTGGGCAATGACTGGCAGGTGGAAGTCTTCTTCGATGGCGAGTGTCCGCTCTGCCTTCGCGAAATCAAGTTGCTTCGTCGGCTTGATCGAAAGAATCGCATTCAGTGCACTGACATATCTGCCCCCTCGTTCAGTCCGGCGAGCTACGGGATGTCCTTGCAAGACTTCATGGATGAGATTCAAGGCCGGCTGCCCAACGGCGAGTGGATCAAAGGTGTCGAAGTGTTCCGTCGGCTCTACGCGGCCGTCGGGCTGAAGCCTGTTGTCGCACTCACTCGCTTACCCGGCATTTCGCATGGACTCGAGTTCGGTTACCGAGTCTTCGCGAAGAACCGATTGCGATTGGCGCGCCGATGCGACGCTGGCACCTGCAAAGTCAATTAGGTTCTGACTGCATTGCTCGCCGCATTTGATAGTTCGTCAATGGGACCCCGCGGCACTCAACCGATTATTCACGAACGATGGTAAATCCCATCCGCTGGAAGAATGGCTTCGCGGTAATACTCGCGTCGGTTGTGATTTCTTCGATGGGGTAAGCCGTTGCATCGCTCAGTAGTGCTTCGACGAGACGGCGAGCAACGCCGCGCCCCGCCGGTCCGAACTTGGTCTGCATCGACATCGCTCTCTACGGCAACACGCAAGCACCCGATCAAGACGACATCCGAAACATCGGAGGCTTCAGCGACGAGGCATTCAACGTCGTCAACAGCTTCCTCGAGTCCGATGCGTCCCACTTCATTCGGGAAGTGGAATCCGTCGAACTGTAGGACGCTGGGGCAAATGAACCAAACGCCCGTGGCAGAGCAATCACGCTCGATCGGCTCCACGAAGTCGTCGCCACGAACGACAAGAAGCGATTCGCTTTGAGTGATGATGCCTGCGAATCTGGGCCAGCCAAGGGCTTTTCTCGACAGCATTCGAGCCACTGGGCAAGATAAGCGACCATGACATCACGTGCATCTTTCGCCATTCGCCAAACGAAGCCACGGCCAGCAAAGTCGGCTCACGTCGCGGCAAGCCGATCGTCCTTCGAGTCCATACCGCAGCAATGCATCAAGACAATCATCACTTCTTTCTTTCGGCCAACGGTGTCTGGTTGGTCGATCCGGTACCGACGGCGTATTCGAGGTTTCCCGACGCGATCGCACCCATTATCCAGCGAGAATGATCAGCATCGCGGTTGGTACGCAAAACCACCAGCCAATCCAAACGCGACTCCAAACGGCCGCGGCGAGAAGCGGTGTGATCGCGACGCGAATCCAAACGCTCGATGGGCTTGCGTCTCGTTCCCAAACCGCCTCATCCATGCGCAGCAAAGCTTCCGTCGTTCATCCGAGTCGGTTCATTTTGGTTCGCTCAGCAATCGCCCCTGCAAAACCGTCACCGCCGCACCTCTCAGCCGAACGCGCTCACCGGCCAGCTCACAACCGATCGTCCCCCCGCGCGACGAAGCCTGATATCCGACGAGCTTGGTCTTGCCCAAGCGATCACCCCAGTAGGCCGCCAAGCAGCAGTGCGCTGAACCGGTGACGGGGTCCTCGTTGATCCCGTATCGGGGGGCAAAAAAACGGGAGATGAAATCGACGCCCAAGGTTTGGCTCGGAGCGGTCACGATCACGCCCCGTGTTTCGATTCTCACGAGATCGTTGAAGTTGGGGCGCAGCAATTCGACCCGGCTCGCATCAGCGACCACAACCAGCAAGTCGAACTTACTTCGCAGAACGATCGCATCCCCGAGATTCAACGCTTCAAGTAGACGTTTGGAAACGGCAGCCGTAACCTCGCCACTCGGCGGAGCTGCAGGAAAGTCCATCGTGATCGATTCACTGGATCGAGTACAAACCAGATCACCACTACGGGTTAAGAACCGGATCGGCTGGTTCGCGTCGACGCGGTTCTGTTCAACCAGCGTGTGCACGGAAGCGAGCGTCGCGTGCCCGCACAGATCGACTTCCACGGTCGGCGTGAACCAACGCAAATGAAAAACGTTCGGGTCTCCTGTGGGCACGACGAACGATGTCTCGGCCAAATTCATTTCCGCCGCGACGTGCTGCATCCACTCGTCGCTCGGATAGCGGTCCAAAAAGCAAACCGCCGCCGGGTTACCGGCGAAAGGCTGATCGGCGAACGCGTCGACTTGCCAGATGACAGTCCCAGATGATGAATTCATTCAAAGCTCGACAAAAATTTCCGTTTTGACCAAGTTAGCGATGAAACATATTTCATCAGCTTCATCGTGCATTTGACAGACGTTGTCGTGGGAAGGTTCGCGCTCGCCGCCCCTTGCCACCGCCGAACGGGTGCGATCCGCGTAGTGCGCCCCTGATCGGAACAGATTGGTATTCATGAAAAGCGGCTTCCTCCTGCAAAATGTTGGTTACCACACTAACACCGCAGGAAAGAAAGCCTCAGGGATATCCAAGGTAACGCCGGAAGCCTCACTTCGGCAATTGCGGATTCCGAAATCACCGCTGCAGTCGCTGAAATGGTTTAAGTTTTTGAGAAACACGCCACATTGCTGATCAAGAACTTGGCTGATTCGCCGCAAACTCCGCAGCAGGCTCGTGGCGTTGAGAACCAGCTGGGAGGACAGCTTCGCGAACTGGGCCGACGCTTGATCGAGTGGATCTTCTCGCAACTGGAGCCCGCGGCGGTACGCTCGCCCGCGGCATGGCACCGCTTCGCGAGGAGGCTCAAGCTCAAAAGCTGATGGAACGGATCGGCGAGGCTCGCAAGAATAAGCAAACGCCGGTGTTGTCGGTTAGTCGTGACGGTGTGGCACTCGGCTTGGCACCATGGAGTTTCTTCGAAATGGCCAGCGTCGCTTGCATCAGCGTGTTGGCCGACGGCAAGAAGCTTGGCACGGTATATCTGGGCTGCGTGCCCGAATCGAATCAGGTCACGCTTTCCAACCAGTTGACCAGCCTGCTTCAAGCGACGATTCGGGCCAGCGGTGATTGCATCCCGGAAATCGTGTACGTCAGTGACGCAGGCAAAGTTGAAACGGCGAACTGGAAGAACACCCTGCGGAAGTGGGATGCCCCCATTTCCTGGACCACGCGTTATGAAAGATTGGCTTCGGTCCAACCGAACGACGATCTGCCTGGATGCAATTCCTGGTCGTCTGAGCCGGACGAAGACCAACCCCGGGGTCGTCGTTTCCAATCGGACAACCCTGGCCGCGGCTTGCGAGCTGTTGGAGGAGGGTCCGCGGCCCTTAGGACGGAACTTCGCCAACGGCGTTGAACCGAGTGGAGGGTTTCTGCGGCGCGACCGCTCAGGAGGAAACGCTTCGCCTCTGCAGTGCGTTTTACCCGACGCTTTTCGGCAATCCGATGACCGACTGCCACCGCAAAGAGGATCCGGCCGCTTTGAGCGAATGGACGATTCTGGCCCCGAACGTGGCCGTCTTTCGTGACGGTGCCGGAACGGAACATGGCAAGCCGTGCCTGCTTAGCTTTTTGACGTGCGCGCCACCTACCTCCTGCGGTTGAACGATCCAAGTCGTCGGAACTGCTGCGACAACGGATTCATCGTGTGCTCGTGATCACCAAGGCTTATTGGTACAAGTCTTGGTGCTGGGAGCTTGCGGATGCGGCGTGTTCGCGAATGATCCAAACCAAACGGCGATGGATTTTCACGAGGCGTTAGACACAGTTCCATGGGCTCGCGCCCATGACTCCATCTTGCCGCCGCTTTGCGGATGATTTGCGTGGACGGCGCATTCCATGGGATCGCGCCTGTGGAACGCTGGTTCTGCTTGACGGCTACGCATCTTCGAGGTCTGAGGCCAAGTTTGCGACGGCGGTGGTGGTGGAAAGCCTTTCGGCGGGTTCAGGCACGGCGTTGGCCTGGGTGGTGTTGGCCTGGGTGGTAAAGAGCAATCGGATGTCTTCCAGAATCAGATACAGACACGGCACCAGCACCAAGATAATTCCGGTGGCAAAAAGAATCCCAAAACCCAACGAGATCGCCATCGGAATGATGTATTGGGCTTGCAGGGAGTCTTCAAAGATCAGTGGCATCAGACCACCGAAAGTGGTCAACGTGGTCAACAAAATGGGGCGGAAACGCCGGACGCCCGCCTGAGAGATCGCCTCGAATGCGTCACACTCGCCGCGGCGTCGATTGGCATAGTCGATCATGATCAACGAATCATTGATCACGACTCCCGACAGCGCGATCACTCCCATCAGGCTGACCAATGACAGGTCGTACCCCAGCACGATGTGACCGATGACCGCGCCGACGATGCCGAAAGGGATGGCGACCAACACGATCAGCGGTTGGATGTAGCCACGAAAGGCGATTGCCAGCAGCGAATAGATCACCGCCAGTGCCAGCCCAAACGATCCCCACAGCGAAGCCGTTGCCTGACGCATCTCGGCATCGCTTCCTTCAAAACTCCAGGTGATGCCGGGAAAATCCTTACGCAACTGTGGCAGTTCCTCATTCCGCAAGGCTTCGATCACTTGCGTGACCGCTCGCTTCGGTTCGACATCCATCGAGACGTTGACAATGCGCCGTCCATCGCGACGATTGATTCCCGTAAACGCTGTATTCTCTTCCACATCGGCAACGTCCAGCAGCGACACTTCGGTGCCGTCGGGCGTGCGAATGATTAAGTCTTCGAGGTTGTAGATGTCCTCGCGTTGATCTTCAGGCAATTTCACGCGGACTTCGATTTCGTTGGTGCCGCGCAGCAGACGTAGCGCCAATGATCCGAAAAAAGCGCCTCGCAGTTGTTCCCCAAGTTCCTCGTCGGTCAGCCCCAACGCGCGGCCTTCGGGGCGAAGCCGGAAATCGTACTGAGCTTTGCCTTTGTTGTAGTTGTCGCTGACATCGCGGGTGTTGGAATAACTCTTGGCACGCTCCACAAACGCGGCCGATGCTTTTTCCAAAACATCGATGTCACTGTGACTAAGGTCGACGCTGATGTCTTGGCGATAGCCACCCGGTCCGCTCTCGGCCTCGAACGTCACTTGATCGACACCCGGCAGATCGCCGATTGAGTCCCGCCATAATTCGATGATGTCGTCGGCCGTCATGTCGCGCTGGTCGGGAGGCTTCATCACGATTTCGACATCGATAAAGTCTTGCCCGCGGACGTTGGTTTTGATTCCCTCGGCGACGCGGTCCAAGTTATGTTCTTCGAACATGCGGACGCTCGCCCGCGTCACCGCGTCGGCGATCTCCGCTGCCTGATCCTGCGTCGTACCGACCGGCATTCGGACCCCCGCTTCGATTTCGTCGGCGGAGACTTGGGGCATCAGGATCATCCCCATATGGGCGCTGGTGGCGTAACCTCCCACGACAAGAAACAATCCCAACGCCGCGCTAGCCGTGACGTAGCGGAACCGCAGGCAAACAATCAGCACCGGTCGGAAAAAGGTGTCGACCATGCGATTGAACACGCGGCTGAATCGCTGTTGGCCGTTGTGCAGCCGAGCCCGCACGCCACTGGTGCGGCGACCAGCGGCGCGAGCGTGAGCGAGGTGAGCCGGCAGGATGAACAATGATTCGACCAACGACAGGCTGAGCACGATGATCACCACCACCGGCAGCGGTGCCCAAAATTTGCCCGTCTCTCCGGGGATGAACATCAAAGGGACAAACGCGACGATGTTGGTCAGAATGCTGAACGTGACCGGGCCCGCGACCTCGCGCGTTCCCTCCACCGCGGCAACTTCGTGGTCGTCTTCGGTCTGGCGTTTCTCGTACACATTTTCGCCAACGACGACAGCGTCGTCGACCACGATCCCCAGCACGACGAGGAACCCGAACAAGGAGATCATGTTGACGCTGACGTCGAAGATGGGCATCAGCAGCAAGCCGCCAATGAACGAAACGGCCATGCCCGTCATCACCCAAAACGCCAAACGGAACTCGAGGAACAACGCCAAAATCAGCAAGACGATACCGACCGCCATGACGGCGTTTTCCATGACCAGATACAGGCGTCGCCGAAATTCCTCGGCGTTGTTTCGATCGATCCGCCACTGAACGCCCGGTGGCAGGGCACTCTCAAAATTCGCCATCGTTTGTTCGACCGCGTTGGCAATGTCGATCGGTGATTGCGTTCCGACGCGGAACACATCCAGTTCCACCGAAGGCGTTTGGCTGAACTGCGAATGGAAGCCGACTTCTTCGAAGCCATCGCGAATGGTGGCGATATCTCCCAACGTGACCGACGGACCTTCTCGGCCGGCAACAATTTCGATCCCCGCAAACTCCTCTGCCCACTGCTTGCGGGCTTTCACTCGCAGTAGGATTTCTCCCGCCGTCGTCTGCACCGAACCGGCCGCGACATCACGACTGGACGTGCGGATGATCTGGGCCACATCGGGCAAGGTCAGTCCATACTCACGCAACCGTTGACGAGGAATCTCGACATGCGTGACGTAGGCCGGGACTCGTCTCAGTTCCACCTGCGTGATCTGTTCGTTGGCTTGCAGCGTGTCGCGTAACTGTTCGGCCAGTTTGCGGAGTGCCCATACGTCGATCGGACCATACAGCGCCACCTGCACGACTTCTTGTTGTCGTGATTGCAGTCGCACCTCGGGCTGTTCGATCTGTTCGGGGAACGTTCGAATGCGGCTGACCGCCTGGTCGATGTCCTGAAACGCCTTCATCCGTTGTTCGCCAGCGACGATCTCGATCAGCACTTCCCCACGTCCTTCGCGGGCCCTGCTGGTGACCTCGCGAATTCCCTCGACGCCCCGAACGGCCTCCTCGATCGGTCGCAAGATTCCCTGCTCGACTTCCGAGGGTGCGGCACCGGGATAGCCGACGTAGACCTCGACGACATCGAGCTGGAACTGTGGAAAGACCTCTTTTTGGATCGCGGCAGCCGACCACAGCCCGCCACCAAGCAGGATGATCATCAACAGATTTGCAGCGATGGAATTGCGGGCCATCCACGCAATGGGACCACGCTGCGCGATTAAGCTCTTTGGCTTCGGGATCAATCAGCCGCCTCCTCAGGAGGAACCGTGGCGGGAGGATTCACGTCGCTCGCTTCGCTTTCCCTTCTCAACCCGACACCTTCGGCGACCGTGGCCAACGTCGTAATGACCACTTCATCGCCACTTTCCAAACCCTTTCGAATGTAAGCGTAATCGGCATCCCGAAAGACCACCTCGGTGGCTCGGATCTGCAACTTTCCATCGACCATCACCCAGACCGTATCTTGATCACGCACGTACTGGCGGCTCAGGCGGACAACATTTTCAATCGCGCGGCCTTCGATCTCCGTTTCGATTAACGAGTCGAGGATCAAGGGGGGCACCTCGGAGGTTTGACCGAGCGGATCGGGAATCGTGATCAGCACGCGGGCCAAACGGCTTTGCTGGTCGACAGCACCGATCATCCGCGCCACCTGCGCGTGACGTTCTGTACCCGCTGGCCAAGCATCCCGATTCCGCAAGGTGGCCTTGGCCCCTTGGCCATCCAGTTCGGGGAACTGCACCCAGCGGAGGCTACGCACCGGCACGGCGGCCATGATCCAGTATTCTTCCACGCCGACCAGTCGCGCCAGTTCGTCGCCGGGAGAAACTTGTGAACCGACGTTGACCGACCGAGTGAGGATTTGAGCATCGAAGGGTGCGTGGATGCTCGAACGATCCAGGTCCAGCTTGGCCCGCTCCACGGCCGCTTCGGCCGCACTCACTTCGGCCCGAATCGATGCGATCTGTGGCTCACGCAACACCAAAGCACGGTTCGTTTGATCGATTGATCCCTCGAGTAAAGCCAGCTCTTTCTTGGCCAGACTCTGACGGCCTTCTTCGATCGCCAACGAAGCCATCGCCTGGGCCAGCTCACTTTGGCTGATCGAGACCGCGTTCTCAAAGTCCGCTGGATCGATCCGCAGCAGTAAGTCACCTTTCTCGATCATGCCACCGGGGACAAACTTCGGCGACATTTCGATCACTTGTCCACTCACTCGCGGGCTCAGCAAGATGTCCCGCGCCGGCTGGACCGTCCCCAGCACCACCAAACGTGGCGAAAACGTGCCTCGCTGCACGATCCTCGTTTGGACCAACGCAGCGGACTTTCGAGTCGCATTGATTTGCTTTGCGGTCGGTTCGGTTTGGTTGATCACCGCGACTGCGGCGGCTGAGGCGCCCAAGATAGCTAGGCAAACGATCGCGGTACCGACGATGCGAAGCCCACGCCGTAGGGGACGCGGTGGCGGGGCGTCATTCATCAATGACGAACTCTGGGGCTAACTCCACGGGAACGGTTACTTCTTGCAGGTCTTGTGGTTGGGTTTCGAAATCGCCGGCCAGGGAAAGGTACAGCGAGACGCGTATCAGTACCAATTCTAACTGGGCGGACAGGGTTTCGCGCTGCAAACGTTGCTGAGCCGTAATCGCCGTCAACACCGAGAGGTAGTCGGTGTCCCCGATCAGGTACTGCTCGCGAAGTTGCTCGGACGCCTGCCGTGCCAATTCGACCTGAGCGTTGAGATGCTCCAGTCGCTCGAGCTGGTACCGTTCGCGTGCCAAGCTGTCTTCGACTTCGCGGAACGCAATCAACATGGTTTGGCCATATTGATTAAAGCGTTCGGCCACCACGGCGGCCGTACGATCGACTTCGGCCCTCCGCTGGCCACCGTCGAGCAAGGGGGCGACTAACTGGCTGCCGATCGAGACAAACCATTCGCGGAACACCGCTTCGGGCCGCTCCGCGACATTCAGCACCGAACCGGTCAAGCTGATGCGGGGATACTGAGCCGTAATGGCGGCGGCCAAATCCCGGTCGGCCGCTTTGAATGCCAAATAGTCGCGGCGAACGTCAGGCCTGCGATTGAGCAATTCCGAGGGCAGTCCGGTCGCTGGCTGTGGCGGCAATGCGGGCAGCACTGCGCCCGGGGAGTAGCTGGCCCGTTGAGGCATTTGCCCTTGCAGTACTGCCAACTGATGTTCCAGGACTTCGATCCGTGATTTGACGACCGCCTCTTGTTCCAAAGTCGACTCGAGCAGTTGGCGTTGGCGAAGCACATCGGCGCTGCGAATCAATCCCAGCCCAAACCTAGCTTCTTGAACCGCCAAGCCTGTTTCGTTGGTGTCGATTTGTTCCTCTAGCAAGTCGACTTGCGCGTGAGCTTCGATCAACGAGAACCACGTCCGCGCGATTTCGGCTGACAAGGTTAACGCCAGCGCGTGATAGTCTTCACGCGTTGCAGAAGCACGCAGTCGTTCGGCTTCAACACGCGATTCGATCTGCCCCCACAGGTCGACTTGATAGGCCGAGTCGACGCCCCACACAAACGTTGTCCGGTCCTCCCCTTCGCCAAAGACGCTGCCGATGTCGGCGATGCCGTTGACGTCGGGCCAGAGGTCCGAGGCTTCCCGGCGCGTCAAGGCGCGCGCCGCACGCAGCCTTTGTTGAGCGGCCGCGAGGGTAAAGTTGTCCTCGAGCGCCCGATTGATCTGCTGATTCAAAGCCGGCTGGTCGAAAGATGCCCACCAACGGCTAGGCATCGCCATTTCGCCAGCCTCGGAGAATGGTGGGGCAGACTGCGTTGGAAACGGCCCCGCCACCTCGCGACCGGCGCAGCCCCCTAGCGCAAGCAGCAACAACGCCGCAAGCCCATGTGCAGTTGGTGGCCAAGCCGATTGGAGGGTACGCATGGGCGGGAGGTTACGATTGGTCATTCATCGAACACAAGCCCAATCGACGGCCAATGCGTTGGCCACCGGCAAACGGCACTGATTCAGTAAGTTGCCAACGGGCACGTCCCAAAATCCTCTAGTCAAGGCTTCGCCGAAGGTTTCTCGCTAGCGGGTGGTGAGCCAGCTAGCGGCATCGAAAAGGCTTCGATATCGGCGATTCTGTTATCCGCTAACTGCCGCATCGACGCGACCTGCCCGGGGTGCTGTTCCGCCAAGTTCGTCTCCTCTGCTGGATCGGATTCCAAGTCGAACAGCACCGGCCCGTTGGCCGAACCCGCGATCCCTTTCACTTCCCCTAAATAGAGCTTCCAATCGCCCACCCGGATCGCTTCCAGTTTTGCCCAGCCGTTCCAGTACAACAGATCTTTCCTCGCATGGACCGTATCGGGTTTACAAATCATGGTCTCCCAAACGTTCACGCCATCAATCTTAGGGCTCGTTTGAGTCGCCGACTGCCAGTCGATGCCGCAGGCGTGGGCGAGTGTTGGCAGCAGATCAATGGCGGCGATCAATTCATTGCACGTTTGTTGTGATGGGATCACTCCAGGCCAACGGACGATGCACGGAACTCGCGTTCCCCCTTCGAGCGACGACCATTTCAAGCCGCGAAACGGTTTCGCCGAAGCCCACTTTTGTTGGCTCGGATCGGGGCCATTGTCGGACAAGAAAATGACGATCGTCTTGCGATCAAGCTGTTCGGTCTCGAGCGTGTTGAGGATCTCACCGACACGACTGTCGAGTTCTTCGACAACATCTCCGTAGGCCTCGCGCGAAGAATGACCTTTCCATTCTGGGTGCGATTGAGCAGGAAAATGTGGAGCCGTAAATGGCAGGTAGAGAAAAAACGGTTTGGCTTGATTTGCTTCGATGAACCGAATCGCTTCGCGCGTGAACTGCTCTGTCAGTCGGCGGTTGTCGAACGGATCGGCCACCAGTTTTTCGCCACGCCACAATTGCGTCGTCTGGTTGTTGCTGCGCTTAATATAAAACGCCGAATCAAAACCTTGATTCATGGGCTGCAATTCCGCGGTGTCCCCCAAGTGCCACTTGCCGCACATGCCAGTCACATAACCTGCATCCTGAAACACCTCCGCCATCGTCCGTGCTTCGGTTGCCAAACCATTCGCTCCCTTGATCTTGTACCCAACGACACCGCCCGGCCAGCCAACACGTGTGGGATAGGCGCCGGTCATCAATGCCATCCGTGACGGAGTGCAAACGGTACCGCCGGTGTAAAAACTGGTCAGCCGATTCCCTTGCCTTGCCAGCCGATCCAGCTCGGGCGTCCGCAGCGCGTCGCTGCCATAGCACGACAGATCGTGATAGCCCAAATCGTCGGCCATCATCAGCACGACATTCGGCCGTTCGGCAGCTTCGGCAACGGAAACCAGCAACAAGCTCAGTGCGTAAAGAAAAGCGACGCGAAGGATTCTCAAGAACGAATTCATCTGTTTGGCTCGGGTGGTTTGGGATCAAGTAAGGAAAGCGGGCAGCATTCAGGCATCGGCAGCAGAAATCGGCAGGCGGTCGCTGCGATCAATTCTGATTGTAAAACACCGCCAGCCAGATCGTGGGACACTCGATCGAGGTCGACTCCACACGATGCCTCTTGTGTGCCGGAATGACCAAATGATCGCCAGATTGAAGAACGATCGGTTGGTCCTCTCCCTCCAGCAACAGTCTTGCCTCGCCTTGCAGCAACATCACCCACTCATGCTGATCCTGGTCGTACCAGAAACCGGGCGGACTGGCATGGCCTTGAGAAACGATCCGCTCAATGCGCGTCTGAGAATTCTCTGCCAAAACTTCGGTCCATTCCTCGGGCAAACTAGCGGGGAAACCGGTTAAAATATTATTCATCTGCAATGCTCTCCAATGGTCGTGGTCTTGCAGAATCCGACTTGCATCACCATACAACCCCTCGCCTGCTGTCGCGTGAAGCGGGTTGCGGCGAAGAAAAGGTGGCGAAGAAAAGGTGTCCGATACCGATATGGGCGGCGAAGAAAAGGTGTCCGGTACCGATATGGGTTTTCGGTACCGGACACCTTTTTCTTAGCCAATTAGCCGCTTCCTGACTTCGATGTTTCTCTGTGCCTTCGTGCCTCTGTGAGAGACCTGTTCGCTGGACTGATCTGGGTCTCGCACGGAGGCACCAAGGCACGGAGATTAGTTGGCGGTGAGTTCGGCGACGACGGCTTCGGCGAAGAAAACGTGTCCGGTTCCGATATGGGTTTTCGGTACCGGACACCTTTTTCTTAGCCAATTAGCCGCTTCCT
>CAYZHQ010000022.1:0-19910 GCA_964477385.1 uncultured Pirellulaceae bacterium | reverse complement strand
CGGCGAAGAAAACGTGTCCGGTTCCGATATGGGTTTTCGGTACCGGACACCTTTTCTTAGTCGATCGAGGCGGCCGAGTCGATCTCGCCGCTACGCCGAGCCGGGGCTGAATTGATCTGCGTCGTCCAAGGTCGAATCAACTGGGATGACTTTGCCCCGTGGACGTGGGGCTGAAGAACATCCACCACCAAGGTCCCATCAAACAGTTCCTGTCCTGAGCAGAGCCGCGTGTGGTGTGCGGGTTCACGCCAAAATCCCTTTGATGACGTGACCATGGACATCGGTCAAACGACGCTGGATGCCGTTGTGATAGTAGGTCAGACGCGTGTGATCGATCCCCAACAGGTGTAGTGCCGTGGCGTGCAAGTCGTAGCTGTAGCTGGGCGATTCGATCGCTTCGAAGCCCAGTTCATCGGTCGCGCCATAGCCGACTCCGCCTTGAATTCCGCCCCCGGCCATCCAGGCCGTGAAGGCGCCCGCGTTGTGATCGCGTCCCTTCCCGCCAGCACCTTGGGCACCCGGTTGGCGACCAAACTCGGTGGTGCAGACAACCAGCGTCTCGTCCAACATTCCTCGCTGCTTCAGGTCGAGCAGCAATGCCGAAGCACCGGAATCGAGCACAGCGCCCCAGTAGCCATGATCGCGGACCACATCTTCATGGCTGTCCCAGTTCGGACGAATTTTCTCCGCCGTCGTATTCTCCGCACCGCAATAGATCTGGACGAACCGCACGCCACGTTCCGTCAAGCGTCGCGCTAACAAGCACTGCCGGCCAAACGGACCGATCTCTGGATGATCGACTTCATACAAGGCTCGCGTGGTCGCCGTTTCTTGACTCAAATCCGTCACCTCGGGAGCACTCAACTGCAGCCGCGCGGCCATCTCGTAGGCCTCAATGCGTGCTTCCAATTCGCTGTTCCCCGCACGAGACACGCGATGCATGTGGTTAAGTTTTTGCAGGAACGCTAACCCCTCGCGGTCGCTTGTGGCATCGACTTGCTCAAAATCAGACGGCGGAAAAAGGTCGGCGATCGGCTGGCGAGCATTCGAAGTGTCGAGGGTCGTTGCCTGATGCATGGCGGGCAAAAAACCGGCCCCCCAATTAATGATTCCCCCCGGCGGCAAACCGCGAGGATCGGGCAAAACGACAAACGCCGGCAGGTTCTCCGCTTCGCTGCCAAGTCCGTACGTCACCCAGGAACCCATGCTGGGAAAACCGGGCAACGTGAAACCGGTGTTCATCATAAAACAAGCCGGTCCATGCAAAGCCGATTTGCTGTGCATGGAATAGATGAACGCTAGGTCGTCGACCCGTTTGGCCAACTTTGGAAACAGGTCGCTGACCCACAACCCCGATTGACCATGCTGACGAAAGGTCCAATGACTGGGCTGGCAGTTGCCCGGCTTTGATGCAAAAAACTGTAGCGTCCCGTCGGGATCGAAGGGTTGTCCGGCACGCTGCTTGAGCATCGGTTTGTAGTCAAACGTATCGAGGTGGCTCATTCCACCAGGACAAAAGATCTGAATCACCCGTTTGGCTTTCGCCACGTGATGCATCGCCGCGCTGCCCTGATCGGCCAGCATCGCCGTCAAGGCCAGTCCCCCGAAGCCTCCAGACGCAGCTTGTAAAAACGCTCGGCGCGCCACTCGCGTGGGTCGCGACAGTTCGGTGTTGGTGGAATGGAAGCGCATAAGCCAGGACTCGGGCGGTGAGAAGTCGGCGGGAAAGCAACTGCGGGTGGGAGTGGATCGATTGAGAGAAAGCACATTCAATCGACGTAGACAAACTCGTTGGCGTTGAACAGCGAACGACAGAGGCCGAATAGGCCTTGCTGCTGAATGAACTCCACCGCCAAGGCTAACTCTGCGTTGGTCGGAGGCCGTCCAAAGGCGAGCCGAAACGCGCGGTCGACCTGCAATGCCCGGTCCGAACCGGCTTCCTGTTCGAGACGCTCGGCGAAGTAACGTGCCTGCCGCAGCATGAACTCGTTATTGTAAAGTGCCAGCGACTGGAGCGGCGTTGTGGTTGTCAAACGCCGCGCCGTCAGGTTGGCTGGATCGGGACAGTCGAGTGTCGTAAGAAATTGATCGGGAGTCGTGCGGACGATGTAACGGTAAATGCTGCGCCGCCACAGTTCAGGACTGTCGGCAGCAAAATAGGTATAGATCGGTGCGTAGGCTTCGGTGTAGCGAAAGTCCTCAAAGCCAGGCCCGCCAAGTTCACCATTCAGTTTTCCACTGACCGACAAGACCGCATCGCGAATCGCTTCGGCTTCGATCCGCCGTGGGTTTTGCCGCCAAAGCAAGCGGTTGTCCGCGTCGATTTGGACGGCGCGTGTTGCGTCGCTTCCGTGACCGTTCGGCCGCGCATAGCGGCTTGCCTGCCGGTAGGTCTGACTGGTCACGATCATCCGGTGCAGCATCTTCAGCGACCCATGGTGTTCGACCAACGCGTTTGCCAATCCATCGAGCAACTCGGGATGCGACGGTCGTCCGCCACCAAAACCAAAGTCGCTCGGCGTGTCCACAATCCCTGTTCCAAAGTGCCATTGCCAGATGCGATTAACCATCACGCGAGGAGCGAGCGGATTGTCAGGGTGGGTGATCCATCGCGCCAGAGCGGCTCGTCGTTCGCCATCGCTCGACTGCGTCGTTCCCAATTTTGGATCCAACATCGCGAGTGCCGACAATGCGGTCGGGGGCAGCGCATCACCGGTCGGGGATTCCGCATCGCCACGAACCAGCAGACGCACCGGCGGAACCGGAGCCTGGGAGACGACTCCGTAAAATTGCTCCGCCGGTTCCCAAGCCGCCAACCGGTTGACAATGTGATTCCGCTGCTGCCGGAGCTGCGCGAGCTCATTGTGCTGCGTTGGGGCGAGCGTTTCGGCGGCTGCGGGCCGGAGTTGCGGATCGCCAAAACCAATCTGGTCCATGCTAATGCCATCGCCACCATCGGTGGCAACCAGCGTTAGGAAACGCGCCGTCGGAGGCAGCAAGATGTCGAGCGACTGCAGCCCATCGGCGCGACGAAGAGCTGGGAAATGAAAACGTTGCTGGCCGTCTAGAAATACCCACGCGTCGGCGTGCGAATTTCCTCGAGCCCCGAAGTAGCCAACTTTGGTGGTAAATTGCAACCCCTGCTCCGTCGGCTCTGGCAGGTGGGCTTTTTTGATCGCGGCCAAATCGAACGTAATGCCGGCGTTGGCATGCAGGCCCAACAGATGGTGCCCCGGTTTAGTGAAATCGATCCCTTCCAGCTCGGGCGAGTGCTGGCTTTTCACTGGTCCGTTGCGAATCATATCCCAAGCCTCGCCCGATGTTTTGGGCAGGTTTGTGATCGTGATCCCCGTGGAGCTGACCGGAATGTGTGCCTGCGCGGCTTCGCCGTCCGGAATGAAAACACCATCGACAAATGCGGAAGAAGCATTGTTAAACCGATTCAGCACCACATCGCTTAGCCTTCCGAGCTGACCGGTTTGGCTCTTGCCATTCCGGGTGTCGATTCCGTTGTGATCGGCGCCCGTTCCCATTCCGTTCCCACCACCAACGATGTCGGCAAGATCCCAACCGCTGCCTTCCAAGCGGGCAATTTTCTCGTTGATTTTGTCGCGCTGGGTTACAAGCTCCGCTCGCCGTGCTTGGCCTTGCCGTTCGCGTGATTTGCTCACCACCCGATTGGCGCGTCGCACTCCTGCAAATACCGCTTGCAGTTGGTAGTACTCCCGCTGCGAAATCGGGTCGAGTTTATGGTCGTGACAGCGGGCACAGTTAACCGTCATCGCCATCGTGGCCGTCATCACCTGAGTCACCATGTCGTCCAGGTCAAGCGACCGCGCAGTTCGCCGCAGCAGGGGACTTTTCGTTTCCACTTGACCGACGAAGTCCCACGGTCCCGCCGCAAGAAAGCCCGTTGCGATCACCGCCTGTTCATACTCTGGCCAAAGCACATCGCCGGCGATCTGTTCCTGTAGAAACCGGTCGTAGGGCTTGTCCGCGTTCAACGCTTGAATCACGTAATCGCGATACCGCCAAGCATGGTCGCGGCGTTTATCTCGTTCAAAGCCATGCGTGTCGGCGTAATGCGAAATATCGAGCCAGTGCTGGGCAAACCGTTCGCCGTACCGCGGCGAAGCCAGCATCCGATCGACAAGATTTCCATAGGCATCAGGATCGGAGTCGTTCACGAATGCCACCACCTGTTCTGGCGTTGGTGGCAAGCCGTGCAGATCAAACGACAACCGGCGAATCAACGTCCGTCGATCCGCCGGTGGGCTGAGGCCAAGCCCCTGTTCGGCCAAGCGGGCGCTGATCAACGCGTCAATCGAAAAACCACTTCGTTGCGTTGGCTCGGTGGGTCTCGACATCGGGTCTGACTTGCCGCTCGCTCGCAGCGGCTGATAAGCCCACCACGAAGCATCGGCTTTCGGTTTCTCGGTAATCACAACTTCCTCGGGCCACTGAGCACCTTGCGCTATCCACCGACTCAGCAACGCCACCTCATCAACCGACAGCGGCGCGGCCTCTTGCGGCATCGCGGGAGCTTGTCCATCCGCATGGGTCACCTGTTCGATGAGATAGCTCCTTGCTGGCGCTCCGGCGATGACCCAGTCATGCCTTTTCAGGTCTTCAAAAGTCGCCAGCGAGAGATCGCCTTCGCGGTTTCCCGGCGAATGACAGCGAATGCAGTGCTGCTGGATTAAAGGTGCGATCTGCGTTTGGAAACCGACCAATGGCTCACTGGCAGTCAGCACGGACTGGCTGATCGTGACCAAGCAAACGAAAATTATTCGGCCCGTTCTCATCGTTCAACAACCTGCTTTGGCAACTGCTAAGGATCGTGCGACAAATAAGTGTCGGGTACCTTTTGCGAGGAACTCGCCCTTCGGGTGATTCGCACAAAAGGTACCCGACACTTATTTACACTTATTTATCGCTCATTGCTAACCGCCATCGAGTAACTCACGCAGGGCGCGCGAAACTCGCCTCTTGCTTTGACGGCAAGGAGTGGGCGGAAAACAAATGTCCTGTTATTTTTTGCGAAACGTCACCGCCAAGGATGACGACGACATTGGAGTCGCGACAGCGATTTTCCGCCAAACACGAAGGCGTTTGCTACCCGACGACAAAGAACATTCTACCCGCTTACCGGTGGCAACGTCTCCGGTCTCTGTCCCACCAGTGAGGATCGGGACTCAAATGCCAAACGGCTAGCAGAATTCTGCATTCGGGATGACAGTGCGAATTCAAGAGATCGTGACTGTAGGACGGTTCCTGCCCGCTTGGAAATCAAGCAATCGCGTGCCGGACTTTTTCGCTGACCACCCGATTACGACCAAGATCTTTCGCGTGATAGAGCAATTTGTCGGCTCTTTCAAACCACGTCCTGGCATCGTCTTGACCTCGCAATCTTGCCATACCAATCGACAGATAAATCGGGCCAATCGAGTCTGCAGTCGCCGGATCCTTCAGCATTTGAGAGGCAAAGAAAGCTCGCAGTTCTTCTGCATATGCCATCGCGGACTGCGGTTGCTCAGCTCGCATAACCGCCGCAAATTCGTCACCACCAATTCTGGCTAATAGGATCTCCGGATGCAGTTCCGAAGCTTTCGTGGCAATGAACCGAATGACTTGATCGCCTGCGGCATGTCCGAAGGTGTCGTTGATCGATTTGAAGTGATCGATATCGAACAATGCCAGGTAGACATTCTGTTTCTCAGCAGGTGGTTCTCTTAGTACCTTGCTGATCAACGCATCGAAGAATCTGCGGTTGCCGATGCCCGTCAGGTGGTCGGTCAGCAAACCGCGTCTCGACTCGATTAATTCCTGCTGCAAGTTGGCAACTTGCGATTGGGCAGCTTGCAGTTTCTGAGAAGCCTCCTTGAGATGACCTTTCATCATCATGGCACCGCTGGCGAGAGACTGAATGCATGCCGACGCTTGGCTTGGCATGTGGCTTTCGCCCGACAGAATTTCGCTAGCAGCATCAATGGTGGTTTCGAATTCCGTTCCTGCCGCCTGTTGATTGACAACCAGTTGTTGAAAGCGATCGAGTTCAGCAATCAAAGATTCACCAACCGTCTCGCTGGTTGAATCGTGGTTTTCACAGTACTGCTGATGAAGCGAATGAAGCATCTCCACGCTGACCGTTTTCGCTTCGGTGACCGCATGCTCCATCTCCCGGGCCATCTTTTGATCGCGACCTTGGACGTAGCGATACCAGACCTCGAAAATGGTCGGCGTCGGGGGAGTGTTGAACTGACCGATCAGCCGCAGCGCTTTTTTTGCGATGCTGTAGGCGTCAGTAGAGGGTTCAGTCGATTTCATGTCTCATAATCGCGAAAAAGGATGGATCGCTCTGAATTTTCCACCTCGCTATAGAGTAGGTTATCAAAACGAACATGGAGCCTTTTTATTGCTCAGTGACGCAAAGCTGCGAACAGGCTGGAACGACCGTACTCATTCTGCAGGTTATCCGCAGCCACCTAGGGAACGCACCCCCCTTCCTGACGGCCGATGACGGAGTGGCAAATCGCACGGCCTGAAAAAACGGAGTTGCTGCCTTGGCAGGTGGAGCTTACGGAGCGACGACCGCCTCAGCGAATAATCGAGACCGCAGAAAAGTGTAAGCGATCGCTCTCATATAAGCCGATTGTTCGTTGTTCGCTGCTCCACCGTGGCCTCCCTCGATGTTTTCATAATAGGTCACGTCATGGCCCTGCGATTCCATCAAAGCCATCATTTTGCGGGCATGTCCAGGATGGACTCGGTCATCACGCGTCGACGTCGTGAACAACACGGCGGGGTATTTTTTGTCGGGAAGAATGTTGTGATAGGGCGAGAACTTTTGGATGAAACTCCACTGCTCCGGCTTGTCGGGGTCTCCATATTCGGCCATCCACGACGCGCCGGCCAGCAGTTGGTTGTAGCGACGCATATCAAGCAAGGGGACTTGGCAAACCGCCGCCTGCATTAGCTCTGGGTAGAGAGCCACCATGTTTCCCACCAGTAAGCCGCCGTTGGAGCCTCCCTGAATTCCCAATCGTTTTGGCGAAGAAACTTTGCGGGCGTACAAGTCCTTCGCAACCGCAGCAAAATCTTCGTAGGCACGCAGGCGATTTTCTTGCAGCGCCGCGCGGTGCCAGCGCGGTCCATACTCACCTCCACCACGGATGTTCGCCACCACATAGACGCCGCCTTGACTGGTCCATGCACGCCCGACGCTCGCGTTGTAACTCGGTTGTAACGAGATTTCAAAGCCGCCGTATCCATACAGCAGGGTCGGACTCTCTCCGTCATACACGAGGTCTTCGCGGGCGACCATGAAGTATGGCACTCGAGTGCCGTCGTCGCTGATGGCAAAGTGTTGCGTAATCTTGAGATTCGACGCATCGTAAAAAGCAGGCAGCGACTTCAGCGGCACCGGTGCTTGGCCGACTTCGCCGATCGCCAACGTGGTGGGCGTGAGATAATCGGTTGTCGTCATAAAAAACGCGTTCGACTCGTCAGGGTCGATCGCCGACACCTGCACCGTGCCAATTGCAGGAGCTCCGGGCAAGGGGCGCAGTGTCGGTTCCTCTCCACGCAGTTCCAACACATACAGGCGATTCTTGACATCCTCCAGTACGTTGAGAATTAAATAGTCGCGAGTCACACTGGTGCTTGCCAGAGCGGTGTTTTCGCTCGGCTGAAACACCATCTTGAAATCACGTTTGCCAGCCATGAAGTCTTCGAAATTGGTCAGCAATAGGGCTCCTGCTGGCCATGTTCGACCGGCGACGGTCCACGGTTCTCGCAACTCAATCGACAAAAACTCGTGGAAGACGCTCTTGCTGGCGGAATTCGGCACGTCAACCTGCTTCAGTTGGTTCCCGTCGCTCAGCAGATACATTTCATTGTTGTAAAACGCCAAACTTCGGTAGACCAAATCCCGTTCAAAGCCAGGCGAGTCGTCGTGGTAGGCGCCGACCGACATATCGTTCGCTTGGCCTTCGAACACCACTTCGGCGACAGACAGGGGAGTCCCCCGCTCCCAGCGTTTCGCAATTCGCGGGTAACCGGAGGTGGTCATCGAACCATCACCAAAATCGGTTTGGACAAACACGTGATCCCGATCGATCCAGCCGATACTGCCCTTGGATTCGGGAAGGGCAAAGCCGTCTGCCACGAATTGTCGTGTGCTTAAATCAAACTCGCGCGCCACGCCCGCGTCGGCTCCGCCACGGGAGAGGGTGACGAGTGCCAAATCGTAATCGGGACGCAATAACCTCGCGCCCTTCCAGACCCAGTTCTCCTGTTCCTGTTCGGCCATCGCATCCAGGTCTAGGATGACCTCCCACTTCGGCTCCCGCAGGCGGTACTCTTCCAGGGTTGTACGTCGCCAAAGTCCCCGTGGATTTGCTTTGTCTCGCCAGAAGTTGTAGTAATACTCGCCCCGTTTGGTGATGCCTGGGATCCGTTCGTCCGAATCCAAGATGGCCAACAGATCGGCATTCAGCTCCGCAAACCCCGGCATACTCTCCAGCAACTGCTGCGAATGGGTGTTCCGCTCACGGACCCAATCGAGAGCCCGATCACCGCTGACATCTTCTAGCCATTGCCAGGGATCGGCGGGGAACGGAGCAACCGTCGCCGCTTCAGGCACCTTGGTCTCTTGCGCTCCTGCTTCCATCACCGCGGTAACTCCCCAACAAAAAATGACGACGATCCAACCATGCCTTGTCAACGGACTCATCAAGCTGATCCTGTTCGCGTTCGAATCAAAAGTCTGACTTGAGAGGCCATCATACCGCAAGAGCCGGTTTGAGTGTTTCGAGGCCCATCGGTCGCGGGTTGTTGTCGTCACGAGAAGTTGCGGACAGGCCGTGTTGCAACGGTCTGTCTATTGGTCGCGATTCGAATCGCCTACCGATTGGCCTTGGTTTTGCCATGGCCAATGCCCGGTGAGTTCGACTTCGATGGCGAAGCTGAGCATCGTCCGAATGATGACGATCAAAGCCAGTACGATCACCGTTTCGTAGGTCAATTCCACCGCGACGGTGTGGATGATGTCCGCCGCGACGAGAAACTCCAGCCCCAGCAAGATGCTGCTGCCCAATTGATGGCGGGCGTCTTTCCAAATGACATGCCGAGGCCGCCCGCGCAGCAGATCGACCACGGCTCGGCCGATGGCGTACAACGTCATGAGCGTCAGCATGGCAACGCCCACAAATTCAACGATCGCGGCACAGTGCTCGGCAATCGTCTTGACCCAGGCCCGCATTATGCTGCCCCCGCGATGATTGCCGTTCTCCGAAGCGAGTCGCGATTCGTCAAGACGTGTTTCCTGTTAGTGGTTGCGGAGCGCGTCGATCAATTGCCGCTTGTTCATCTTGGAACGCCCATTGATGCCAACCCGCTTGGCCTTTTCGTACAACTGCTCCTTCGTACGCTCCTCGTATTTCTCGCCTTTCCCGCCACGGTGTCCCGCGGTCTGACGGTCCGTGTTGGCAATCCTTGCCGCCTTTTCTTTGCTCAACCCTTCCCGGCGCAACGCTTCGTACTGCTCGTCATCCTTGATGCTCGGACCATGGTTTTTGTTAGGCATGATGGTTGGCCTCGGCTTGGCGAATCTGGAAGGCGATCGACAACCCGACGAGCAGCATCTGGCGTGCCGAAAGAGCAGGTCAAACCCAGTACAACCGAGACAACCGCTTCGGCGTGGGTCGCGGCAAACCTGGGTCGCCGATGACGGACTGTGCCGATGGCCGCAAATGCCATCGCGCGGGCTGATGGAAAGTACGATGCCATTCCCGGGCAGGGGCCGACGAACTTGGCTTTCAGGCTGTGCAAGACCGCTACGGCTTCACCAGCGTTTACGTTACCGTGCTGAATCCGCTTGGTTGGAATCCAGGGGACCAAAAGTTTCCCGGCCGCAAACGATTAGCAAGGGAATACGTACCTGTGATTCACAGCATCGATGGCTAAACGTTGTCGTGCTCGTTGACGTCGACGCCCCCGCGAAGCGACAGCACGGGCGCCAGGCGGCTCAGTAACTTGAACAGCGGTATCGACAAAACCGATCCGCCAACCAAGGCGAAGATACCACTGAACCCCAACATGAAATAGCTTTTGAACGTCGTGCCCGGTTCGAGAACCCCTTTGCCGGGATCGTTTGGATCATAGAAGACGTCGACTTCTCTTCCCACCGGATACCGCTTAGTTACTTGACGTGCGGGAGACGAGTTGTTGCTGGAAAGCGTTCCGAATGCCACGTTGTCACACTCGTGGTCGACGCCTTTGACCTGATATCGAAACGCAATGTCGGCGGAGTACGTTGTTTTGTCCGAGCTACGGTGAGTGGCGACTTCACTGCGGATGATCTGGCCCGGCACGCTCGGCCATTCGGAACTCGCCCGGGCGTCGCGCAGCGTAGGCCAACCGACAAGGACCATCAGCGAGATGCCGACGATGAAAAAAATGCCGCCGATGCAGGGGGAAAAGCCCTTCGCGAAACAACTCTTGGTCATGTCAGGCTGCGTCAAAGGAGGATGCCGGAGCCAAGTCCAGGATGCTGGCCAAAGCGTAGCCAATACCAAGCAGGGAGTGTCGCCGAATCTGCGTGCGTCGTGCCGCCCAGGCTTGGTTTAAATAGATTTCGATACCGATGTATTCGTCAGCTGAAAATTTCTCACGCAGAGACTTCACCAGACCATCTTTGGTGCCACGGAACGGGTAGTTCCGGCGCACCCGCAACCACGGCAAGCCGTCGAACATCTCCTCATACCAGTCCATGCAGAGATCAAGCTCGTCTTCGCGACACGGATCGTAGGCCAAGCCGACATCCGTCCGTCGCGGTTGCGACTTGCTGTACAAAGGAAAGGTGCGGACCGCCACGTGGATCACGTAACCCTGCGAAGTCGACTGCAGCAGTTGCTCGATAGCCGACTGCACTCGGTGGCGATAAGGAAGGTAGTATTGCCGCACCAATTCGGCACGCTTGTCGGCGGGAAGTTGACGAGTCGTTTTGCTGAACAGGTGCCGGTGGTGGGGCGACCGGTTCACATCGATTGCCAACCGCGAATATTTATAAGCCACCAAAGGAGCACGTGTCATTTCGGCCAGTTGTCTAGCTGCGTTCAACGCACCGAACTCGACTCCCTGCGGACTCAGCCGGTCCCTCCGCGCCGCGACACTCTGAAAAGCGTCAGCAACCGGTGGCGGAATCTCCGTGCCACCATTCTCGCAGGTGATTAACAAAGCCATTGGGCAAGATTAATGGTTAACAATCATGCGTCGCCGGACGCTCGGGGGACGAGGGTGACTCCACGCTCTGTACCTATTCTGCGTGAAAAAACGCTTGAACGCCATAGAAAATGAGCTCCTCGCTCCGCGATGGAAGCTATGACGCTCCTAAGTCGTTGGGGAACCGACACTTGCGCTGCCGCAATGGTGGAGCTGCAACCCCTCTGCCAGACGCGAATACGAGGAGCAGCCGTTGCCTCTGCTCCAGTGCGGACCGCATCCCGGCAAGTCGCGGGAGTGACACTCCAGGTGCACAATAGTCCACAACCTGGGCCACCGGAAAATCGGCAATCTTCATCGAATCGGACTAATGAACACAAACCAGACGACCGATAAGTGGATGGACGGGATTACCCGCCTGGGCACCCAGGCGGAATCCGGCACGCATGGATTTGCTGCGATCGCATTTTGTCCCCTAGCACCAAGTTGCGGAAAACGTTGTCTGCGTTCCCTTCGCGACTCACAGCACTGACGGATGGTCGAATTATGAGTTCAAGTCGCCTTAGACTTTTTCGCCCCGACAAGCCCTCCAATTCCGAGCCGACAATCAATTTGACCGTGGCTCAGATTGTGCCTCTGCTGGTGGATGCCTATCAGACCGACCGGGTCTGGTTGAACGATTTCGGTGACGAGCCCGTTCGAGTGACATCAGACCTGTACGAGATTTTGTTGGCTTATCAGCAATTGCGTCGCAGCGACGCGGCTTAGATAGTCGGTCGCCCGTTTCATCCGGCTTGCCTACAATGCCCGCGGACTAACCCCTTGGGCCTATTTTTTTGTAAGCGACGGATGACCGACCCCCTCTTCCCACAGCGAGCTGAGTCGCTGCTTGACAACTCACGCCGCCTGTTTCTGCTCGATGGGATGGCGCTGGTCTATCGCGCCCATTTCGCGCTCATCCGAAGTCCACGTTACACCTCTTCGGGCCTCTGTACCTCCGGCGTCTTCGGTTTAATCAACACGATTCTGGACATCATTAAGCGCGAACATCCCACGCACATGGCGGCGGCGTTTGACACCAGCGAGCCGACCCAACGCCACATCGAGTTCCCTGCGTACAAAGCGCAGCGGGACCAGATGCCCGAGGACATCAGTAAACAGTTACCGTACATCGATCGCCTACTCGAAGCTTTCAAGATTCGGACGATCCGCCAGCCTGGGTACGAGGCCGATGACATCATTGGCACGTTGGCGAAACAGGCCAGCGGCCAAGATTTTGAAACGTGGATGGTGACGCCCGACAAGGACTATGACCAATTGGTCTCCGAGCACGTACTGATCTTCCGCCCAGGTCGGAAAGGCTCCGAATTCGAGCGAATCGGCGTTCCGGAAGTCCTCAAGAAATGGGAAATCGAACGGGTTGATCAAGTCATCGATGTGCTGGGTTTGATGGGCGATGCCAGCGACAATATTCCCGGCGTTCCTGGTATCGGTCCCAAGACGGCTCAGAAGTTGATCCAACAGTTCGGCTCGATCGAAAACCTTATCGCCCATGCCTCGGAACTCAAAGGCAAGCAACGCGAACGCATCGAGCAACATACTGCCGAAGCGCTGCAATCGAAACGTCTGGTAACAATTCAGTTGGATGTCCCTCATGACATCGATCTGGAATCGCTGCAGTGGCAAGGACCCGACGAGGCAGCGCTGAAGGCGCTGTTTATGGAGCTGGAATTCGACGCGCTTGGCAAGCGGTTGTTCGGCAAGTCGTTTTCGTCGGCTTCCACGCGGGCGACCAACATTCGGAATAAACGTGAACAAGAAATCCAAGCCACCCTGTTCGACGAACCGGTCGAGGAAAAGACCATTGCCGACGTTCCGCACGACTATCAACTGATCAATGACGCGGCTGGCCGTGCGTCGCTGGTAAAAACACTAATGGCGCAGTTGGAGCTCTGCTTCGATACCGAAGCAACCGGTTTGGACCCACGGGTGGCGATGCCGCTGGGGTTGGCATTCGCGTTTCAGCCTCACACCGGTTTCTATGTCGTTTGTCCCGAGCATCGCGACGAAGCCAAAGCCATTTTGGAACAGTTTCGCTGCGTCTTCGAAAATCCTGCCATCCGCAAGATTGGGCAAAATTTGAAATACGACGTGTCGCTGCTGAAGTGGCAAGGGATCGAGGTCGCGGGCGAGTTGTTTGATACGATGCTGGCTCATTCGATGAAGGAACCCGAGATGCGGCACGGCTTGGATTACCTCGCCAAGCTGTACCTTGGATACCAGCCGATCTCCATCAAAGAGCTGATCGGACCCGAAGGCCCAGAACAACTCAATATGCGCGATGTGCCTGTGGAACAGGTCGCCGAATACGCTTGCGAGGATGCCGATGTGACACTGCGGGTTGCCGCTGTCATCGAGCCCGAACTGGAACAGAGCGGTGTCAGCCAAGTCTGCTACCAAGTCGAGTGCCCGCTGATCCAGGTGCTGGTTAACATGGAGTACGAAGGCATTCGACTAGATACCGAAGCCTTGGCAGCCTACTCCGATGTGCTGGCACGAGACATCGATCAGTTGCGTGAAGACATTTACGAAGCGGCGGGGCATGAATTTAATATTGACTCGCCCAAACAACTCGGAGTCGTCTTGTACGAAGAACTGCAGGTCGAGGCGAATCCCAAGAAAACCGCTACAGGCCAATATTCCACACGCGAATCGGAACTGGAGCGTCTGTCGAGTCGCCACCCGATCATCGCCAACGTGCTGGAATATCGCAACGCTGTCAAACTGAAGTCGGTGTATGTCGATCAACTGCCCGCGCACGTGAATCCCTGTACTGGTCGAATTCATACGCATTATTCCCAGTCTTGGACCGCCACCGGACGGATGCAGTCGAACAACCCAAATTTGCAGACGATTCCAATTCGTAAAGCTCGAGGACGTGGGATTCGGGCGGCGTTTGTAGCCCGAGACGAACAACATTTATTGCTGTCCGCTGACTATTCGCAAATTGAATTGCGGGTCATGGCGGAGTTAAGTCAAGATGAGGCAATGCTGGCAGCGTTTACGCAGCAGATCGATATTCATACCGCGACTGCCTCCAAGGTCTACAAAGTGGAACTCGAGGAGGTGACCCGTGAAATGCGAGATAAAGCCAAAACGGTAAATTTCGGCATCATTTATGGGATCTCCGGTTTCGGTTTGCAGCAACGTCTAAATATCCCTCGCAACGAAGCCAACGAGTTGATCGCTAATTACTTTGAAAAGTATCCCGGCGTGCAACGCTATATCGATGAAACCATCGCCTTTGCGAAAGAGAATGGATACGTCCAAACGCTAACGGGCCGCCGTCGTTATTTGCGAGACATCAATTCTCGCAGTCGCTCGTTGGCCAGCACCGCGGAACGACTGGCAATGAACAGCCCCATCCAAGGCACCGCCGCCGATATGCTGAAGTTGGCTTTGATCAAGGTTCACAAAGCCCTCGCGACTCATCGCTTCCAAACCAAGATGTTGCTCTCCGTTCATGACGAAATTATCTTCGACATGCCAGTCACCGAGCAGGATGCGGTCATGCCGGTGATCGAGGAAGCGATGAAAACGGCCTTGCCAATGTCTGTCCCGATCGTGGTGGAAATGGGAACCGGCAAGAATTGGTTGGAAGCGCATTAAACAGTTTTGCAGGAATCATTCCACAGAACGCTGCTTGGCCGTTTGGACGCTAACCCCGGTTGAGTGCAGGAACCGCGGCTATCGCCAAAGCGGCTCATTTAGCAATGAGCGATCAATAAGTTTCGCACGAACCTTACCGGATGACTTCTGCAAGCCTGTTTTACACGAATCCATTTGTGATAAACCAAGATCACCCCCACCTCCTCTCTTTTAACTTTTGTGAACATGGATGAGATTGTCTACTACGACCGTTACCGTGGCGAAACATGCGTTGAAAAGGTTTATGGGGACAAGGCGCTGCGTTGGACGTATGGGACGTTGAGTGGGCGGATCTCTTTAAATATTTTGGTCAAGCGAGCTCTGTTTTCGCGCTGGTATGGATGGAAGATGGATCGTCCTGGCACGCGGGTGAAAATCGCCCCTTTTATCGAAACCTATGATCTCGATGCGACGGAGTTTGTACGTGACGTTGGTGATTTCGCCAACTTCAACGAGTTCTTTTTTAGAGAGCTAAAACCAGCAGCGAGACCGATCGATTCGGACGCTTCTTCGGTCGTGTTCCCCGCAGACGGTCGCCACCTGTGCGTGCCAGTCCTGTCGCGGAGCGAAGGGCTGTTTGTCAAAGGCGAAACGTTCGACCTTGCCACGTTGCTTGGAAACAGCGATCTGGCTGACCAATACGCTCATGGCAGTCTGCTGCTTTCGCGGCTATGCCCGGTCGACTACCACCGCTTTCACTTTCCCGTGGCCGGAGTGCCAAGTAAGACCCGGCTGATCAATGGCCCGTTGTATTCCGTGAACCCCATCGCGCTTCGACAGAACATTCATATTCTGGCGACCAATAAGCGGACACTAACCGAAGTGAAGACAGAATCGCTGGGAACGGTCCTACTGATGGAAATTGGGGCAACCTGCGTGGGAAGTATTTGTCAAACGTTCCGCGCCGGCTCGTTGGTCGAAAAGGGTAGTGAAAAAGGATATTTTCGTTTTGGAGGTTCCTCCACGATCACCATCTTTGAACCCGGCCGCATCGAGTTTGACCAAGACCTTCTTGAGAACTCAGTTAGGAACTGCGAACTGTATGCCAGGGTGGGGGATCATATGGGAGTGTCGTTGTAGCCCGCATCGATAAATTGCAATCGCCCCTGTCCGTTGCGCGAAGTACAACCACTTAGGCAAATGATTAGCGTTTAAGCAGGCAGGCAGGAGTCATCCGGTAAATGAGCCGTCTTGGCGATAGCCGCGGTTCCAGCATTCAACCGGGGCGAGCCTCCAAACGGCTGAGCAGCGTTCTGCGGAATGATTCCTGCAAACCTGCTTAAGTCCAGCTTTGACTTTCCATCCAGCCTGTCACCTCAATCCTCGCGGCTATCTCAAGCTGGGCACCGACCACCGTCTGTCGTCCAAAGTCTTTCGTCTGAAGGTGCTAGCCCCACGGCACCTACTGCACGATCCGCAGCATTGGGTTTTGCGTTTGCAAGTTTCGAATTCCAGTAGACGTCATGTTGGGGCAGTCGGAGATATTCAAGATACGAAGAGTCTTTATTCTCGCCAGCGATTTCAAGACACCATCGCCGGCATCCGTTCCACGGAGATCGATTTCGTGAAGTGGCGGTGGCTTGATGTCCGGTGAACAATGGTCTGCCCAAAAAGCGTCGTTCTCAGTGGTTGCGGGAATTTTCAACAGTCGCAACTCTGGCAACTGCCACAAGGCAGTTAGCTCTTGGGTGACCTGAAAAGCGGGGGCCGATCCACTATAGGGAATGCACAGATAACGAAGTTGTTCGCTGATGACGGTCGCGTAGTTGAATTTTGGAAACGAACCGTCCAAACGGATCGCTTCGGCGTCCCCTTGCAGATGCAACTTCCACACCCGCGGTGCCGATTCCATGCGAAGCGATTGGACACCCTGCATGGACAAACGGCTCTGAATCCTGGGCGATGTTGGATGATCCTTGACAACTAACTCGCCGATGTTGCCGGCCAATGCGACCTCGCGCCCATTGTCAATCAGCACCAATCGATGGACATCCAGACTGGAGAGGTACAAGGGTGAGTCTCCACCAGAAAAGAGACTGGTGTCGATCACTAGTTCCGAACAACGAACCGCATCGCGTATTCTGCATCCGAACTTCGTCGAAGCTCCCCCAGTGGGTGACTTGCGATCGTAATGCCGCTTCATCTCGGCGGTAGGTTCCAGTCGCCCGTCTCGGATCCTCGCCAAGTTACCTGGCAAATTCAACGCGAGCGGAGGATTGACGTCCATGCACGTACACGAGCACTCTCCGGCCATCTCGATGCCCAAGACCCGCGCGACGGTCTCGCTGTATAAGGTTGCGTGATGTACCGGTGCCTCGGTCGGGTTCAGTCGGACTCGTGTGAGTTTCGGATTACGAAGCTGAAGCAACTCGCGTTCTCGATTGGCAAGCTGTAGTCCGTCCATTGCCAAGTACGTCAACTCAGGCAATTGAGACAGATGTGTTAGCGACTTGGCCGAAAAGTCACCGGCAAGTTGCAATCGTTCGAGGTTTTTGCACTGGGAAATGATCCGGCAGTCAGCATCGGTGATGCCTCCGCGAAGAGTGAGCGACTTCAACGCGTGTGCCTGCTGCAAAGCGTTGAGCCGATCGGCATTCGTCGAATTCCAACCGGCAGATTGGATTTCGAGCGTCGTCAAGTTGGCTGTGTCACCCATCGTGGAAAAACAGCCGGCCTGCATATTCGCCGAAGCGATCGAACAGGTTTGCAAATTCGGACAACCCGCCAAACCGTTCATGAAATCCGCATCGATTGTGGCGTCGGCGATCACGAGCGATTGCAAGTTCCGTGCATCACAAATCCGACGGACTTCTTTGCTGCTGACGGTCCGGGAGGCTTCGAGTTCCAGCTTGGTTAGTTCGGTGAGACCGGCAAGCGAATCGAAGTCTTCAGGAGTCAGCACTCGGTTTAAATGGAATCGGTTTTCATGCTTTGTTTCGCCGTCGCGTGAATGGTAACGAATCGTCGTTCTGTTACCCCCTTCCGATTCTTCAATCCAGTGGATCGCCCCTTGTGTCTGATTGATGTTGTTCAACGACAGCAGTTCTGATCGGCTCGCCCGCCCACCGATGCCACCCGAACCGAGCTTCGCCAGCAAATTGAACCGGCGTTGATCGAACGCTTCGTCATCACAGATAGTCTCCGAATGTCCAAGCGAACGAAGCGATCGACATCTTTCGAGAAACAGCACCCCTGAGCGAACCTTGGTGCCGTGGATGTTCAGGCGCTCGAGGGACTCCATCCCAGAGATCGATTCCAACGCCGAGCCGGTGATTGGTGCGTACAAAAGGCTCAACCGCTTAACCTGATCCACTTGGTCGATCCCCTGAATCTGGTCGTCGTTGATTACAGACCAGCGAAACGGCATTGTCGAGAGTCGTTTCTGCCTAGAAAGGGACACCCACTTTTGAGACAGGGAACCACTAGCAAATCGAGATCTAGCCAAAGCGGTTCAGCATGAGCGACGCCCATCCTCTAGCAACTTGGCTACCGTGTAGGGCGAGCGTTTGCTGCCCGTCAACGGGAGGCTAAATCCACCGACCTGCCGTTTGCACGGCAGCGAGAATCTGCCTAACACACGAAGTGAGACGATTCGTGAGTCAAAGCCGGTTGGTTTGAGCCGAGATACTGCGCTCGGCCGCCCCTTCCCAGCCGCCGCCTTAGGCGACGCTTGCCAGTGGGTTGCCCGGCGCGTGCAGGCAGGTTTGACCGCGACGGGCCGCTTCGGTCGCGAGGCTCTCCCGAGTCCCCGCCGCACGTTTGAAGATCTTGCGGAATCGAGACACCAAGTCGCACCAACCGACCTCGTCCACCCCCAATCGCGCTAAGATCGGCGCCAAATGCGACGGAATCGCACCCCGCTTGTCCGAACGCAATTGACGGCCCGTCCAGTCCAGCAGCTCCAAATAACGCACCAGCGAAATCGGTAGAAAACCCTGCTTGCTCGCCCGCCGTCCGCTCGTCTCCAAGTCGGCTCCCAACGCATCGGTCGCCTCTCGAATCTCGATCGGGCTCAGCCAACCGCTCCGCCTGCGTGACCGACTTCGCTCCCAGTCGTGCGTCCCCGAACGAACCGTCTCCTTCCGCTCGGCCAAGTCATCAAGACGGTCCTTCGCGCCGGTGAACAAGCTCTCCTCCGGCGTTTCACACATCGCCGCGCGAATCGGATTCAAGTCCACGTACATCGCGCAGCCCAACAACGAAGCTTCATCGAGCAGCACTTGGCAGCCGAAACGCCCGCCCCAAAAACGACCGCGGCAGCCATCCTCGGCGTTCGCGCGGCGGGCGATGTTCTCCGACGTGCAGCGCATCCACCAACTGACGTCCGATAGACGCTCGCGACGTTCGGCGAGCACTTCCGGGTTGTTGACGATCATGTCGATCTCGGGCGGCGTGGGCTCGCAAGGCGAGCCGTCGGACTCGCGGCGATGGGGATAGATCCTCAGCCACCGCCGGGCAACCTCTTCGTCGCTCCACTGCGCCACCACATCGGGGCGACTGCGGAGCACGAGGTGCAGGTGATTGGAGAGGATCGTGTAGGTCAGGCAGTCGATGCCGAAGGCGGAAGCGAGGAACTCGAGTCGCTCTCGGATCCACTCTCGGCGATGCTCGAAGCAGCGTCCGGTGGCGGCGTCGGTGCCGCAGAGAAAGGCTTGGCGGACGCAGAACTGGGTGATGTGGAGGATCTGGCGTTCTTTGGGAGAGACGGTTTCTTTTCGAGCAAGCCGAGGCATGGTTTTCAACTCCGCGGAAAGGTCATCGAACCCCCAGAGAATGACGGACAAGCGGGGTGCTGTCAAGCAAAATTGTGGGTGTCCCTGTTGGGAGATGGGTGATGCGGGGGTGGGTCTGGGTAGCTACAATGCAATTCCTGCCTTGAACGATGGACTTGGCGTTTTTGCGTTCTTGTTCGCTTGCCTTTGCTTTTGACGCCTCTCTGGTGATCGAATCTTCTTCCGAAACAGCTTTGCGAGAGTCTT
>CAYZHQ010000021.1:53473-60938 GCA_964477385.1 uncultured Pirellulaceae bacterium | reverse complement strand
GCAGAAAAAGTCCGCCGCTATCAGCATCGCCCCGCCATCGAGTTCTACGATATTGTGGCCGATCCGCTGGAGTGGAATAATTTGGCTGATGATGCGGACTTTGCCGAGCCACTGCGGGTCCACCGATCCCAATTGGCCACTTGGATGGCTGCCCAAGGTGATCTTGGTCAAGCCACCGAGGCGGCGGCCCTGGAACGCAAAAAAGGCAAACGCAAACGTGCTCGCTAACGTGAGCATGCCTTTCACTCCCTCCCTTCTCTGAATCCTGCATCCGCAGGTTCCTCCCCTACGGAGCAATCGAATGCGATCTCTTCTATCTGTCTGTTTCCCGCCGCGGCGCTCGCTGGACGGCGCCCTGTTGCTGGCGATGCTGCTGCTTCTGCCCGGCAGGGAACTCGCTGCCCACAATACCGCGGCGAAAATCGAACAACCGAATGTAATCGTCGTGATGGCGGACGATCTGGGCATCGGGGACATCTCCCCGACCAATCCGAACTGCCAGATCAAGACGCCTCACCTGCAGCAGATGGCCGCCGAGGGTTTGACGTTCCTCGACGCACACACGCCCAGTTCCGTCTGTACGCCGACGCGCTATGGGCTGTTGACGGGGCGTTACAACTGGCGGTCGCGATTGGCGCGGGGTGTCTTGAGCGGGACGAGCGAACATCTGATTCCGGCTGAACGGCCGACGCTAGGCCACTTGATGCGAGCCGGCGGTTACCATACCGCGATGATCGGCAAATGGCATCTCGGCTGGGACTGGGCCAAGTCTGATAAGGAGATCGATTTCACACAGCCGGTTAAGAACGGCCCCGACATCAACGGCTTTGATCGTTACTACGCGCACTGCGGGTCGCTGGACATGCCACCGTACGTGTGGGTGGATACCGGTCGCGTGACCGCCGTGCCCGACCGGCAGGAAGGGGTTACCAAGCAACAGGATCGGTATGGCTGGTATCGGAAAGGTCCGATCGGCCCGGACTTTAAGATTGACGAAGTCC
The DNA here is from genome assembly GCA_964477385.1 of uncultured Pirellulaceae bacterium. Classification (GTDB taxonomy): domain Bacteria; phylum Planctomycetota; class Planctomycetia; order Pirellulales; family Pirellulaceae; genus Roseimaritima. The sequence continues at coordinate 59,937 of CAYZHQ010000021.1, read as the reverse complement.
TGCCCCATCTGTTCGACAAATCGATGGCTCATATTCAGCAGCGTGCCAAAGCGGCCCAGGCAGGCGAACCGTTTTTTCTCTATCTGGCGCTACCCGCCCCGCATACACCAATCGTGCCCGTTCCTCCTTTCAAGGATGCCAGTGGCCTGAATCCCTATGCCGATTTTGTGATGCAGGTCGATCATCACATGGGGCAGTTGCTCGATTCACTTAAACAACATGGTCTGGATGAAAACACACTGGTAATTTTCACCAGCGACAATGGTTGTTCTCCTGAAGCGAATTTCGATCTGCTGAAGCAACACCAGCATGACCCAAGTGGCGGCTACCGCGGACACAAAGCCGACATCTATGAAGGAGGCCACCGCGTTCCGTTGATCGCCCGCTGGCCTGGGCACATCGCTGCCGGTGGTTCGACACGGGCGCTGGCTTGCCTAACGGATGTCTACGCCACGCTAGAAGAGATCAGCGGCCAGGAACGGCAGACCGTCGGCGGCGAAGATAGCTTCAGCTTGCTGCCCATCTTTCAAGGCGAATCGACATCGGGGCGCGACACGCTGGTCAGTCACTCCATCGGTGGTTCGTTTGCGATTCGGCAAGGGAAGTGGAAACTGTGTTTGGCCGCTGGCAGTGGAGGCTGGAGTGCACCGAAAGAGGCCCAAGCCAAGAAACAGGGACTGCCTCCGATGCAACTGTTTGATTTACAAGCCGACCCCGGCGAAAGGAAGAATCTCGTTGCTCAGCATCCTCAACAGGTGGACGACTTACTGCGTCTGTTGAAACGGCAGGTCGACGCCGGCCGCTGCACGCCGGGTGACGCTATCTCCAATGACCGGCAAGTCACCTACTTGCCGCCCGAGGTCCAACTGCCCGCGGGCAACTGATTTCGCGTTATCTCTCTATCGCCCGCGTCGCAAACCGCACCAGCGGCGCGGGATCGGCCAGGGAGTGCGGATGATGTCCCAAGCCGGGCCGCCGCAACACCTCGATCGGTCCGCCGAGCCCCTTGTAGCGTTCCACCAGCGGATCCGCATTCTCTGCCGGCGGAACCACCTCGTCGGCTTCGTTGATGAGTGCAAAGAGGGGAACCTGGGCGGCCGCCAAATCGGCCAAGCGATCGAGCGGGCCATCGGCAAACGCGGCGGCCTGCTCCGCTGTCAGGCCGTAGGCTGCTAGGCAACGCTGCCAATCGGCGGCCGAGCCCTTGCCCGTTCCACTGCCTCCAGGCCACGACCGCATGTCCAGCACGGCGTTGTCCAAATAGACGCCTCCTACGTGTTGCGGATTCGCCGTCGCCCACCGCATGACAATCAATCCGCCACGGCTCATCCCCTCCAGGACCGGCCGCGGATGCAATCCCAAGCGTTGGCTCAGTTCATAAAAACGATCCCACCGGGCGAGCGCCGCGTCGTTGCCATACAGGTTGGCGACATCGCAGTACGCAACATGCCAACCTTGCTTCAGCAGCGCGACGTCCAGTTGTGGTTGGTGGCCCCAAAAGCGAGCTCGCCAGATCCACGGTCGGCCGGCTGCCTCACGCTGCGGAACGACCAACGTGCAGCCGACACCTGCGAGTGGAAAGCGATGCTGCACGAACCCATGGAAATCTCCAACTTGGCTCGGTTGTTCCAATTCCTCGACCAGCCGTTCCGCTGCGGTCGGAGGTTCCGATCCAGCGCGGCTCTCCCTCTCACTCTGCGGCGCGGCAACTTGAGCCAACAACGGCAGGCTCTCCACGCCCCACAGTCCCCAGGCGAACGAAGCCGCGATCCAAACCACACGCATTCTGCTCGACATCAAGATCTTCTCCAAACAGGGGTACAGCATTCGAAACAGATAAGCGACACCGACGGGTTAAGCAGTGCACGATTTTCAGCGAAGTCACTCGCTTGTGCATCGAGCTGGTATTTTAGTCGCGGTCGACTGAAAAGGGTCGCTGTCCAACGAGGCTTTGCTGGAGGCGGTCAGCCTTCCGCCTTTGCCAACTCCAGTGCCAGCTTGCGACCGGTCACGCTGAGCGGCAGGGCTTTCAGTTCCTCCGGCGATAACCAGCGGTGGTCATCCGATTCCGGAGTGGCGTCTGCCAGCGCATGAAAAGCCTCCAGTGTGATGCGGTACTTGGTCACCCCGTGACGGATCGTCTTGGCCTTTTTGCCTAACTCGATCACCAATCCAAAACGCTCGCCAGCCCGCCGCACAGCATCGTCGATCGACTGCGCCGCCGGCGGTCCAAAGCGAGGGAAATCCCACAAGCCGGCCCACCGCTCGCCGGCGGGAACACGGTAGACAAAGTACTTCGGAGCCAGCCGGTCACGGACCAGCACCGCGAATTCGGCGCGTTGTTCATAGGCGATCCGTTTGACTTTGCCAGGAATTTTAGTCTCGATCCCCTGAGCATGAGCGGCGCAATCGCTGCGCAGCGGACAGAGCAAGCACTTGGGTTGCTGCGGCGTACAGAGCAACGCTCCCAGTTCCATGGCCGCTTGGTTCAGCGTTCCGGAGCCGCTGCGAGGCAAGATCGCTGCGGCGAATTCCCACAGTAAATTCGCAGCTTCTTTTTCGCTCGGGTGCGTCGTCGAAGCGATTAAGCGACTATACAGCCGCTGCGTATTCGCTTCGACAATCGGCAGGCGCTGGCCCGATGCGATCGACAAAATTGCTCCCGCCGTATACCGACCGATTCCTGGCAGCGCCAACACTGCGTCGTAATCATTGGGGAAGACCCCGCCATGTTGCTCCGCGACCACTTTCGCCGCCGCATGCAACTGGCGGGCGCGTCGGTAATACCCCAAGCCTTCCCACAACTGCATCACCGTCGCCTCGTCGGCTTCCGCCAAATCGTTGACCGTAGGAAAGCGTTTGACGAAGCGTTCGAAGTAGGGAATGACGGTCACGACCTGCGTCTGCTGCAGCATGATCTCGCTCAGCCAGACGCGGTAGCGATCATCGGTACCGCGCCACGGCAACGTACGAGCATGTTCGGCGAACCACGCCAGCAAGCGGCGGCGAACGCCAGCGCGCCAGGTCGCTTGCTGCCAACGTGCATCGTGAGGAGGAGAGGCCGGTGTCGGTAAAACAGTCACTGCGAGCGTCTAATTCGGTTGACTTTGCAAGCTGCCCAGCTTGGCAGTGACCTGTTCGACTTGGCCGCGACGGTTAAGCGTAATCGCCACTGCGTCTCCGGGTGCGTAGCCGTAGATGGCTTCTTGCAGATCGGCGAAGCGGCCAATCGGTTTATCACCGATCGCCGTGATCACATCACCGGCGCGGATCCCCGCACCTTCGGCAGCGCCCCCGGCGACGACTCGCGAAACTTCGCATTGTGCCGCCCATGGATCACAATTCACCCCCAAGAATCCGCCTCGTTTGTAAATGATCTGCAAGCCGGGAAGCTGAGCCCGCATCTCCTGCATCGCATCGGGTGTGATTTTGGTGGCGCTCAATACCAACTTTTGCCGCAGCGGCAGCTTTGCAAAGATCTCCGTCGCCGCATCCTCGATTGGGGTGTAACGAATTTCCAGTTGATCGATCCGTTTCATGTTCAGCAGCGGCTTCAGATCGTCGGCGGTCAATTTGGTATTCGCGATGACGACATTCTGCAGATCGGGCATGCCCGCAATCTTTTCGATGACCGTTCGATTGATCGTGCTACCTTCGGTCGCCACGTAATGAATCCCGTGCAACCAGCCCAACCATTCGAGCGCCGATTCGTCGCCGTCCCAATTCGGCGAGATGTGGACCACCTCTTCGTTGATCGTCGTCGCTTCCAGAACCACATCGCTCAGCCCCACGGAGATCCCTGCTTTTGTTAATTGAGAGCGGGCTCGTTCTTGACGATCCTTCGAAATCGATTCCATCGCCGCACGGGCTCGCGAAGCGGTCGTGCCGTTGCCGTTGTGGGCTAACTGCGTGATCGCGTTCCAGCCGATCGCTTCATCCTGCGGTGTTTCCTGGACCGCCACACGCTGCAACAGTTGCATCGCCCGTTCGGTCAGTTCAAGATCCCCTTTGCCCATCTGGTCGGCGAGCACCGGAACGGCTTTGGCTCCCCATCGAGCCAGCTCCAATGAAGCGATTTCTCGCTGCACATATTGATTGCTGCTCAACTGGGCGACCAAATCGCGAATCACCGCTTGATCCTCCGCCGATGGGGCAGCGGGCGGTGCAGAAGCGGCATTATTGCCCGCAGGCTCATCGCACCGCGCCGCACTCAGCGTGGTCGCTAGCCAACAGACGATCAACAGAATTCGACGGTTCACAATCCATTCATCCCGCATCGAGTCGAGAAACAAAGCCACAGTCTAACAAATCCTGTACGCCGATGATCCCCAGCTAGAAAACAATCCATAACAGCCCAAACCACCAAACAGCGGGGCGGTCGCCTCCCAGCGATTCATCGTAAGCCTAGCTAACTGCCAAGCCATAATTGGCGGCGTTGCGAAGCCTTGGCATCCTCGGCGTCAGGCTTGTCCGCTGCGTCTTTTGTGACTTTGCGCACACTCAGCTTCCACTGACGCGATGGCTCGCTGGGCAACGTCACCGGACGCTCGATCAGCGCCCCACGCCGCGACAGCAGCGCCCGCAGTGGCTTGCCGATCGGCATCTGTTTCAGCCGCGACGGATAGGTTGTGCCGGTCATCCGAAATCCCTCGATCGCGATCAGCTCGTCGCCCGCGTTCCAGCCCGCTTGATCTGCCGGTCCCAACCGATCGACGCTTTCGATCATCACCTGGCCGCCGCTGGTCGCAACCTCCATCCCCAAGTCGGGCGTAAAGGTCAACTCGCGCGAAGACGCGGACTCCGGCGATGCGGTCGTGCTGGCTGTCTCCGTGGAATCCTCGGCATCCGCGGCTGGCGGTTGATCCTGAGTTTTGTCATTCCAGGCCAGGCCCCAGCACGCCATCGCGGGTTCATAATCCAACTCTTGGGCTTCGCCGACGGTCTGCTGCAACCAGTCGGCGGTCGCCGCATCGGCGGTCTCGGTCACGACTTGCAAAAAGTCGGCCAGCGTAAAGCCTTGATCGCGACCGGCATGCCGCTGATAAAGCGACCGCATGACGTCGTCGAGCGACTGCTGGTGGTTGGTTGCTTGGCGTACCCGCGCATCCAACAACCACGCCACCAAGGACCCCTTGCTGTAGTAGCTGATGCGTGAATTCCTCGCGTTTTCATCGGGACGGTAGTACTTGATCCAGGCATCGTGGCTGCTGTCCAGGAGCGGTTGCACCAAGCGACCTCCCGATTTCTGCACACCGTCGATCACCTTCGAAACCCCTTCCAAATATTGTTTGTCAGTCAACAATCCGGCACGCCGCTGTAGCAGGTCGTCATAGTAGCTGGTCACTCCCTCGGCAACCCACAAACCATCGGTGTAGTTCTCCCTCTCGTAGTCATACGTCTCCAAGCCCGCGGGGCGGAGACGTCGCACATTCCAGGTGTGAAAGAACTCGTGCGACACCAAGCCCAACCAGTTCCGATACTGCTTGGCATCTCGATAAGCCCAGCGGCTGGTCATCATCAGGCAACAGTTGTCGTGCTCTAGGCCGCCGCGGGTTTCACTGATCACATTCAAGAACGTGTACGACTCGTACGGCACGCTTTGCCAGAACTGTTGGTGTTGTTCGACGATCTTGGCGACGTCGCGTGCGGCCGCTTCATTGTCCCACAAGCCATCGCCGCCGAGGGTGACCAAACGATGTGGTTTCTCTCCCACGATGAACGAACTGATTTGAGGGTTGCCCAGCACGGTCGGCGCGTCGACCAAGGCGTCGTAAGAAGCGGCAAGAAACCGCTGTGGCTCCGCCGGATCGGTCGGCAACTCCATGACCGCTTGCTGCCAGTTGCCCGGCAAGACGAACTGCACATGATGCGGCCTTGCCCGCCGCTGCCGCAGATCGTCAGCGCGGGTTAAATAGGTCGCCGCGCCAACCAGCACGCCAAAATCGCGTTCCACCCAATTCGTTCGCACCGACATTTCGCGGCAGTACAGCCGATAACGCACGCGCACCGTCGACGCCCCTGAGGTTTGCACCGACCAACGATTCTTGGATGTCTTGCGAATCTGTAGCGATTCAGCGGTCTCAACATCGGTCGCAGAAATTTGCTCTATGTGCCGCGCATACTCGCGAACCAAATAGCTGCCCGGTGTCCAGACGGCCATCGCCAGTTCCAGCTGTTTGGCGCCAGCATCGACAGGGACGAGCAATTCGACGTCCACGCGATGGCGATCCGCATCGGCAAAAGAGACCGAATATTGCAGCGGCCGCAGCGCCCTTTCAGCCGCGGCCACCTGCCTGCCTGTCAAGCATCCCCCGGCCACCAAGAGCAACAACATCGACAGGGGACGAATCAATAGCATGAGCATGACGAAACCGTAGGGTGTGGAGAAACCGTTATCGGTCTATTCTAACTCACGCTGACCGGCGCATCGGTCGTCCAGGGCGCGGAATCATGTCGCCCCGTTG
>CAYZHQ010000021.1:23929-53373 GCA_964477385.1 uncultured Pirellulaceae bacterium | reverse complement strand
CAGCCGCGAAGCGGCGGCAGGATGTAGCCATGGGCGTGAGCCCATGGATTGGGGGGGGCGCCAAGACGCGCCGGCATTGCCGGTATGCCGCGTTTGGCAATGAAAAAAGGGAGGCGAAACCGGATAGTTTCGCCTCCCTCTCGAAGCAATTTAGCAGACCGTGATGCCGGTCCAGCACGCGTTATTAGCAACCGCAGGCAGGAGCACAGCAGTCATTCTTGCTGCAACCGCCGAACAAGCCGTCCAGCAGTTCGCTGATGCAGCTCTTCTTCGGTGCACAGCAAGGATCGCAAGCAGGTGCACAGGTGTTGCATCCGCCGCAGTCGCCAGCACATCCGCCAGCAGCCACGGTGTCACAGCATCCGCCGGTGCAACCTTCGCCACCACAGCAGCAGTCCGACGCCGAAGCAGGAGCGCTGGTGCAGCAAGCTGGTGCAGGGCAGCAAACGGTCACAGGAACCTGTTCGCAGATGGTGCGAGGAACGCAAACCGTTACGGTGTAGGGCTCGCAAACTTTAACGCAGCGAGGAACCTTCACGGTTTCGGTGTAGCACTCTTTACGGCACACGGTGTAGCACTCGGTACGAGTACGGCACTCAGGAACCATTTTGCACGTGGTGTAGGTGCAGGTCTTGGTGCGGCACTCAGGAACCATCTTGCACACGGTGTAGTTGCAAGTCTTGGTGCGTGGCTCGCAAACCATCTTGCAGGTCGTGTAGTTGCAAACCTTCGTGCGGCATTCAGGAACCATTTTGCAAGTGGTGTACTTGCAAACTTTCTGACGCTGTTCGCAGGTGTAGGTGCAAACAGTGTAGTTGCAGGTCTTGGTGCGGCACTCAGGAACCATTTTGCAAACGGTGTAGTTGCAGGTCTTGGTGCGGCATTCAGGAACCATTTTGCAAACGGTGTAGTTGCAAACCTTGGTACGGCACTCGGGAACCTTGCGGCACACGGTGTAAGGGATCTCACGAGTACGGCACTCGCGACGATACTTGGTGCAGCAAACTTCTTTCGTTTCGCAGGTAGGAACCCAGACTTTCTTGCAGATCGTCTTAGGAGGACCTTGCTCGCACACGGTGCGGCAGCAACCTGGGGTGTAGACGCACTTGCAGTTGCAAGCGTCGTAGGTCCAGGTGCCTGGTTCGCGAATCGTGCGACGAATCATTGGTCCAGGGACGGTTTCGGTAACCGTTTCCCAGTGGCCGCCCTTCACTTGGATCGTCTTGGTTTCTTGGTAAGGAACCATGACGGTGTAGTTTTCGGTGCGAACTTTTTGTTCTTTCACGGTGTTGTAAACCGTGTAGTTGATCGTCCGCGACTTCTGCTCGTAAACGGGCTTCATCACGGTGTAGTTGATCGTACGAGTACGAGTTTCGTGCACGGGTTTCATGACCGTGTAGTTAATCGTACGGGTCTTGACTTCCTTGTGCGGAACTCGCACGGTGTAGTTGATGACCTTCTCGTGCTGCTCGTACACAGGTTTCATGACCGTGTAGTTGATCGTCCGCTGGTGCTTCTCGTACACGGGCTTTTTGACCGTGTAGTTGATCACGCGCTGACGCGTTTCGTATACCGGTTTCATGACCGTGTAGTTGATGACCTTTTCGTGCGTTTCACGAACCGGTTTCATCACGGTGTAGCTGACTTCGCGAGTCCGCTGCTCGGGAACCATCCGAGTCCGCTGAACTTGCTTTTCGTCGAAGACGCGTTCGTAGCGAACTCGCTGACGCGTTTCTTGACGTTGCTCCATGACGGTCCGCTTCACGGTACGCATCACGGTGTACGATCCACCTGCAGCAGGTGCAGCCCCGTCGGCAACGACGGCGCCTTCGGCAACCGCGCCGCCTTCGACGACACCACCACCACAGCTACTACAACCTTCATAGCTAATCGCACCGCAATATGCGGCGTCGACTTGCTGGGCCGCACCGGCAACCATTACGGCTACCAGGGCTGGCAACAACCAAAGCCTTTTCATTTCCATCTCTCCGTGTAAACAACGCTAAAATGCTGGACGCAGCTTCGCCGCCGACCTTTCGCGGTACGGCGGTTGTGCAAAAAATCCTTTTCCTGTGCTGGCGACACCGGCTCGGCTACGGCCCCTACAAATGGCCTGTCCCCCGTGGTGCGTCTGACAAAGTGGGCGTTCTACGCAGCCCAACCCGGTCTAGGGAAATATTTCCTTTGCACGTTCTACATCGACTACGCATCAAAGGTTGAACACAGAAACAATAACGCAAGCGAAATTTGGAATGTTTGGGGGGTCTGGCGGGGACAGGAGAAACGGTTGGCGCTGTCTTTGATGATTACGCAGCTTTGCCGTCTTCCAAACGCAACATCTGATGGGCGCATAGCCTCTACAATCATCAAAACCCAAAGCGAGAGACTATTGGCCCCAACCGATGGCAAGTCGCTCTCCCACCAAAGGAAGATCCTGCGCGCGCTCGCGCTGCTCCTAAACCGGCTCTTGAGCTGGCTCCTCGACACTCCTGTGACACTAGCGATGCCTGAATTCGACGCCGCTGCCGACTCGTCGCATGAAATCCCACGGGCTGCCGTGGGGAGGCTTAGCCTCTACCTGAGGGAGCTCCGGCGGTTGTCGGCAAACGGTTTCGAATGCGTTAGCAGCAAGCGACTGGGAGAGCTTTTAGGCGTCTCTGATGCCGTTGTCCGGCGAGATTTGGGGTATCTTAAACCCCAAGGCCGTCGTGGCGTCGGCTATTTGATCCCGCCATTGATCGAGCGGATTCGGCAGACGCTAGGATCCAATCACGTCTGGAACGTGGTGTTGATCGGCGTCGGGTCGCTGGGAAATGCGCTGCTCCGCTACCAGGGCTTTCAAGAACAGGGCTTCCGCTGGGTGGCCGCGTTTGACGTCGATCCGCAGCGAATCGGCAAATCGGTCGGCGGCGTGCCGGTGTTTGGCTGTGAGGATTTGGAGCGGCAAGTTTCCGACTTGGAGGCCAACCTTGCCATCATTGCGGTTCCCGCTCCCGCGACCAACGACATCGCGCGGCGACTTTCGACCGCCGGTGTCACAGGAATCCTAAATTTTGCCCCCGTCGTGCTGCAAGTTGGCGGCGAAACCTGCGTCGCAAACGTCGATTTAGCCAGCGAATTGCAACAACTTGCCTTTTCGGTATTATCTTTCAGAGATTCCGCAGAAGAAGTGGGGCCTGACAAGCCGAAAAAAAATCGCTGAACCCCCGTTAACGCGGAGGCCTCTTATTCGGTAAGATGTGCGGAGTCGCAAAACGGTACCCCGTGGTGTAATTGGCAACACTGCTGATTTTGGTTCAGCCATTCTAGGTTCAAGTCCTAGCGGGGTAACTTTTATCTACAGGCAACTTTCATTGGGGCTCGCAAATCGTTGGTTTGCGAGCCTTTTTTCGTTGGCATGTCGCTGAGTCAACCACCAGCCTCGTGGTCGACTTGGCTCCGATACGACAATGGTACGGCATCACAGGGGCTGGTATTCAGCACCCTGCAATGAGCATTTGCGGTATCACCCCCTCGGCCGCAACGTCCTCGTTCGACAAATCCCGGCCGATAACGGTTCGCGAGGTACTCAGGGACCGATCAGGTACAGTGCCGAGCGTGTGCGGAGCAGCAGGTGGTGCCCAACCGGGACGGGGGTTGCCATGCAGCCGTCGTCGAGCGTGTTGACCGCCACTTGCTCGAAATCCTCACCCGGCTTGGTGACATACCCCACGCCGTCGTGATCGAACCAGTACAGGTGGCCTGCGGCGAGTAACAGCGAGGAACTGAATTTGCCTCGCAGTCGCTCCGTCCACACGATGCTCCCGTCGCGCGCGTCGATGCAACTGGCAATCCCGCTGTCGTGCACGTTGTAGATCTTTCCATCATGCAGCAACTGCGACGACTTCGAACCGATACTTTTGGGCTGCGTCCACAGCACATGCGTGTCGGTCACGTCGCCAGCCCCCGTGGGATCGATGGCGATTAATTTGGCTTTGCCGAACCCGGTATTCACAAACAGCCGTTGCCCATCGAACAGCGGCTGCGCGGTTGCGGAAAACTCATTCACACGCACCCGCCAGAGCTCTTCGCCCGTTTGCGGTTCGTACGCCAGCACCGCCTTGCTGGTGGGGCTGATCAACTGAGTCCTCCCAGCGACTTCGATCAAAATCGGCGTGCAGTAGGCCTTCATTTGGTCCCCGTTGTCGGTTCCATAATCGATGTCGCGGTCGCGTTTCCAAAGCGTTTCGCCGGTCGCGGCATCGAACGCGACGATATACTGATAATCGAACCCGTCGTAGTGCAGAAACAGCATGCCATCGTGCAGCACAGGCGAACTGCCGGGGCCGCGATAATGGTCGCATGGCAAATCGCGTCGCTGCCAGATCACATCGCCCGAGCTCGCCTCCAAGCAGGCTGTGCCGTAACTACCGAAGGTCACCCAGACGCGTTGTCCGTCGACGACGGGGGTCGGCGAGGCGTAGCTGTTCATGGTGTGAATCTCTCGCACGCCGTCGGGAGGGTTCTGAAAGATCCGCTTGCGCCACTGTTGTTTCCCGCTCACAAGATCGACGCACATCGCAAACATCTCGGTCCCGTCGGCGGTCGCTTCGGTCATCCAAGCTTTGCCATCGGCGACCACCGGCGAAGACCACCCGCGCAGTTCCGTTGGCAATTTCCAGCGAATGTTTTTGGTTTCCGACCATTCAATCGGCAACGTGCCCGACGGTAGGCGTGCCGTGGCATTGTGCTCTGGTCCGCGGAACTGAGGCCAACGAACCGATGCGACATCTTGTGCGGCAGCGGTGGCAAAAGCAAACAACAGTGCGACGGTAGTCGCGGCAGGGAGCATCCAACGCATGGTTCGGCTTCGACAGAAGAGAGTCGGGGGCGGGAAAGGCCCAAGCGGGCAAGCCTCTAATTTAAACCGAAATCCCCTGCCCGTGCACTTTTGGTTATCCAGCTATAATGCCAGCCACCGTAATTGACGCTGACGGTGGGAATACCGAACTTGGATCGAGGCTTGATTGTGAAACAGATCGTGGCGGTCGTGAAACCTTATTTGACGCAGCGGGTGCTGGACAGCTTGCGGCGAGCCCCGCTGGAAGCCCTCAGCGTCACCGAAGTGAAAGGCTTTGGACGCCAGAAGAGCTATCTCGATCAGTACCAGGACCGGGAGTACGCCGAGGCTTTCCTACCCAAAGTCGAGATCACCATGTGGGTCGATGAATCACGAGCCGAAGAGGTTTTGAAGAAAGTTGTCCATGCCGCCCGGAGTGGCCGCATGGGAGACGGAAAGGTCTTTGTGATGCCGGTATCTTCCTTTATGTAGGATTAAAGGTGCATCAACCGCTATTAACCGTCTGGCACGCCGTTTTTGCTCGATTTCGGCTCGCTTGTTGGCCGAGAAACGCTAACAATAGATGCCCGCCTAGAGAACTTACCCTCCTTACCACCGGCTTGTTTCGAAAATGCCCCAAGTTTCGATCCTCTTCGGCCTCGTTCTGTGTGCGTTAACCGTCTTTGGCATGATGGGTACGCCAGAAAAACTCGCAACGGCCTTTGTCCCGATGATGTTGGGTATTCCGCTGGTTTTCTGCGGCATTGTTTCGCTGAATCCGCATCGCCGCAAATCCTGGATGCGGGTCGCTGGGTTGGTGGGGCTGATCGGTTTCGTTTCCTCGGGCGGACGCTTGGGCTATCAGATCACGTCGCTGCTGCAGGGGGAGTGGGTCAATCGATTTTCACTCGGCTTGCTGTGGGGCATCGCCGGATTGTGCCTGCTGTTTCTGGCCTGCATGATTTTTGATCATTTACGGGTCCGATGCCGTAGGAAACGGAAGCAGCTCAGCGACCCGCAGAGTGCGTTGCGGCAAGCCGCCCAATCGACGCCGAACTCCGATGACAACGCATCGCTGCGGCTGGCAACGGCGCCTCCGTGCGATCCTCTGGCTCCATCCGAGGCGGAGATCCGCAGCGTCAACGGCACGCTCGCTGGCAATGGCGAACGAGTCACCTCAACGGCCTCTTAAGCGGCCCGCGGCTAGGCCGTTTCCTGCTCGACACGCGAGATCTGTCGCAGGAAAACCTCCATCGAGGCGGTTCGCTGCTCGGCTCGCGGTTGCATGCACGACATCACGGCACGGCCGAGCATTGGATGCAGATCGGGCCGACGGACAAAGATATCGGTCGGAGGATTGGTATCGTGCTGTAGTGCCGCGCGACCCGTTGTTTCGGTCACGTTCCAAGGAAACTCGAAAGTCAGCAGGCAGTAGCAGGAGACACCGAAGGAAAAAATGTCGACTCGCTTGTCGGTCGACTTGCGACGCACGATTTCGGGCGACATGTACAGTGGCGTTCCCGTCCGATTGCCCGGTGCCATAAACGGAGCGGTTGCGGGAACGGTCAAGCCAAAATCGATCAGCTTCAAGCCTTCCAGATCGGGCAAACAAATGAAGTTGCGCGGACAGATATCGCGGTGGATAAATTCCTTGCTGTGGACGTACTGAATCGCTTCGGCCATTTCGCGAATCAGGTTCACCCGTTTCCCTGCGAGCCCCTCGGCATCGGCAGCTTGCACGACCTGCTGCAGGCTGGGGCCTTCGATGTATTCCATCACCAAGTAACGTTCGCCGCGCGTCGTCTCGCCATGCTCGAGCGTCTCCATCACGCGCGGATGATGCATCTGCATGGCGATTTCGCCCTCGCTGGGCTTTTTCAAGCCTTTGAACCGAGCCTCAAACAGATCGACCTTTTCGGGGTCGCAAACTTTGACGCCGACGACGCGTTTGAGAAGCCTGTCGCGGGCGACAAAGAAATTACCCATCGTGCCAGAGACCGATGAACGCATCCTTTCGAAGCGACCTTCGACGTCGCATTTGGTGCGTGCGGCGGCGATGCTTTGCTTGGCAGGTTTGGCGGCTTTGCCCGTTTTTTTCGCCGCACCCTTGGTGATTTTTTTATCTGCGTCATCCGACGCCGAACCCGAGTCCGTCGTGTCGGATGATTTTTTCAGCAACGAGCGGAGCGAATCGAATAGGCCCATAGTTATTTCCCGCAGTAATCGATCGCCTGAGCAATTTCGCTCTTCAATCGCTCTCGGGTGACGATGCGGTCGATATAGCCGTGCTCCATCAAGAATTCGCTCGTTTGAAACCCTTCCGGCAATTCGATCCCGATGGTGGCTTTGATTGTTCGGGGACCGGCAAAGCCGATCAGTGCCTTCGGTTCGGCCAACACCAAGTCCCCCAACGAAGCAAAGCTGGCCGCGACGCCGCCCATCGTGGGATTGGTCAGCACGCTGATGAACAGCCCGCCCGCTTGATCGTAGCGCGCCAAAGCCGCGGAGACTTTCGCCATCTGCATCAGCGACAAAATGCCTTCGTGCATCCGAGCTCCACCGCCGGAGCCACTGATAATGATCAACGGCAGATTCTGTTCCGTGGCTCGTTCCACCAACCGCGTCAGTCGCTCACCAACCACCGACCCCATGCTGCCCATGATGAAAGCGGAATCGGTCACGGCAAAGGCAACGCGGCGGGCACGGATCATGCCGGTGCCGGTCAACACGGCATCGCTCAGTCCGGTTCGTTTCTGCTCGGACACCAGACGATCGGCATACTTGCGGCGATCCGCAAAGTTCAACGGATCGGTTGGAAACAGGTTCTCGTCGATCGGCTCGAAGGTTCCATCGTCGAGCACCTGGCGGACACGCTCGTGGGCTGAAACATAAAAATGGTATTCGCAATTCGGACAGACGTTTCGTCGACGCTGGACCTCTTTGCGATACAGCGAGGCTCCACAGCCGGGGCATTTAATCCACAGGCCTTCGGGCACACCCCGTTTCTTCGGTGCCGACGATTCAGCATCGCGTGAAACATCAGGGGCAGTGCCGCTGGCGTCGTCGGAAGCATTCGAAGCGGTAGGTTCGGCGTCTTGCATGGAATCGGTGGCAGGCATGGAAAGGAACCGATAAGAGGGGACGACGTATCAGTACAGCGCGGGCTGTACCCCATCCTCACAAGCACCACCGGTCGACCGACGTTCCCGATTTCAACCGACCGGACGATGCAGGGACTCTAAACAGTGTAAACCTCTCACCAGTTTATCCACAGGCGGGTTCGTCCGCACAATGGCTCTTAAATTCGCCTGAATTGAACCAACGGCCATCGTCCGCTAAATTCAAAACCCCTAAACTGGTAGCCCGCGCCCTAAATGGCTGCTGGATCGGTTACCTTTTCCTGATTGCCATTGCCCCACCTTCCCTCTTTCCGACGGCCTAGCAGCGCCCATGGGCCAATTCCAATTTGACATTCCGGAAAACCTGCTCCGTGAAGGCAGTTTTGGGAACGAGAGAACGCTTTGGAAGTGGGCCTATATCTCGGGCATTGAAGGCATCCCGTGGGAGGGCAGCGTCCGGTTTGAAGGGGGGCGGCTGACGCTCAACCGGCGGGTCGATGAATCGGGCAAGCTGTCGATTCCATGGGATATTCCAGGCTACGGCCCGGTCACGCTCAGCACCTGCAGCCTCCGCTGTGACAGGGCGCCTTACAATCTGCCGTTGGAACTGGCGCGAGGCAGTTGCTACCGAATCCGTTCCCAAGCAGACGTGTGGGAACGTTCGGGTTTGCGGATATCGGACAACTTCAAGGATCTGCTCGCTCAGGGCACCTCCTATTTTCTAGACGCGGCACAAAGCATCGCCAATCCCGAGGCGGCCGGCACTGAATCTGTGAAGGCGATCCGGCATCTCGAAGCGGCCTCGGCGGACTTGTTGGAATCCTACTCGGCTCAGTCGCTGGCCTTTCGGCGTGACCATGAAGGCCGCCTGGGAACGTTGCTCGGCGTGGCGATGCGTCCGAGTCACCCGCCCACCGAAACGCAGCAACGAACCTATATCGAAACGTTCAACTCCGTCGGCATTCGACTCTCCTGGGCCGAAGTGGAAACCGATGCCGGTCGCCTGGACTTTGACGCCGTGGACCGCATGTTTGCGTGGTCCGAACAAAATGGTTTGCGAGCCATTGCCGGACCGCTGTTCGACTTTCAAGACAAAATGTTACCGCACTGGCTGTACTTGCTGGAGGACAACTTCGATGGCTTAGTCGAAGCGGTTTGTCGTTTTGCCGAACAGGCGGTCGAGCGTTACGCCGGTCGCGTTCACTTGTGGAATTGTGCGGCCGGCTTAAACACGCGCGGGCCTATCAATCTGACCGAAGAACAAATCATGCGGTTGGCGGTCGCGGTCATTCAAACGGTGCGGCGCACCGACCCGCGGACTCCGGTGATCGTCGCTTTCGATCAACCCTACGGCGAATACCTCAGCCAGACGCGGGACGGAATTTCGCCGCTGCACTGTGCCGATGCGCTCGTCCGTGCGGGATTGGGCCTGGCCGGAATCGGCTTGGAATTGCGGATGAATTATCAAGACATCGGCACGCTGCCGCGGACCAACCTCGACTTCAGCCAGTTGTTCGACCGCTGGGCAGGTTTGGGTTTACCGTTGATGTGTCAATTGACGGTTGCCGCAAACGATGGTGTCGATGCCAACGCGCTGCGCCCCACGCCGATTCTGAAAGCCAACTCGCAGGCGGTGATCACTGAAAAAGATCAACTACGGTTGGCCGGCGGTTTTATTCGCACGCTGCTGGCCAAAGGTTTTGTCCACGGCATCATTTGGGAAGGCTGGGATGATTCTCGCCCCCACATTTTCCCACACAGTGGACTGCTGGATGACCGTGCCAACCCACGTCCCCTGCAACAGTACCTCGCTCGGCTACGCAAAGACTTCTTATGTTAGCATCTTCCCTCCCCACCTTCCCAGGAGATTGCCATGCGCGTTGCGTCACTGCGTCTGACTTCGACATTCCCCACTGCATTCCTGCTGGCCTGCTGTGCGACTTGCGTGTCGCTCAGCCATCACGCCGATGCCGCCGATCCCATCAAGCCGACCGGTGACGTTGTCAAGGTTCAAGGTGAATTTGCCTTCACCGAAGGCCCCGCCTGGGCGGATGATGGAACGCTCTATTTCACCGACATTCCCAACAATGTGATCCACCAAGTATCGGCCGCCGGCAAGCTGACCGATTTCGTCCAGCCATCCGGGCACGCCAACGGTTTGTGGACGACCGCCGACGGGCGTCTGCTGGCTTGTCAGATGGACGGCCAAGTCGTCGCCTATGATCGCAAAACCAAAGCGATGCGGGTGCTGGCGAAAACATTCGATGGCAAACGCTTCAATGCGCCCAACGATTTGGTCGTCGCAGCCGATGGTGGGATCTACTTCACCGATCCTCTGTTCCGCGCTCCCCAGCCGCTGCCTCAAACCGTTCAGGCGGTCTATTATATCGCAGCCTCAGGCGAAGTTTCTCGCTTGACCGGCGACCTGCCGGCACCCAACGGAATCGGGTTGTCTCTCGATGGCAAACGGTTGTACGTGATCCCTAGTCAATCGGCTGAGATGCTGGTCTACCCGATCGAGGCGGCGGGCAAACTGGGCGAGAAAAGCGTCTTCTGTTCGCTGCGGCAACCGGCGGGAAAAAGCGGTACCGGAGGCGACGGCATGACGACCGATGTCGAAGGTAATCTGTACATCACCACAAACTTGGGCGTGCAAATTTTTGACGCGCAAGGCAACGCTCGTGGAATCGTTGAATTCCCCGAGCAACCGGCGAATGTGACCTTTGGCGGCCCCGATCACAAGACGATGTACGTGACCGCAAGGACCGGTTTGTACTCGGTCCCGATGCCGATCGCCGGCCGCTAAATGGGCCGCTGAAATGGGCCACCTAACGAGCGTTTGCGCGTTTGGCCCATCGCTGGACCATCGGCAGCAGTTCCGACGGTTCGACACGCGGCTTTCGCTCCTCGCCGTTGGGCGGAGCCGCACTAGCAAAGTGCTGTCGCTGTAACGCGTCCATGTCGGATCGCAGTTCCGCACGTTCGTCGGGCGACCACTGAGCCGCCACGGAGCGCTCGATGCGGCTCAGCAACAGTGCCGCGCCGGTCGGCGTGAGCTGATCGGGAATCGCCAAGCCCGACGGGTCCGCAATCGCCACCGCGCTGCCGCGTCGTCGCCGCCACGCGAACAGACCACCGCAGGGCAAGGCAATTGCCAACGCCGCCAAGCCCCACGCAAATGCAGGCACTCCTTGACCGTTAAAGGCCAGCGTCTGGCCTTCCACAGGTACCAAGTCGTAGTCTTCGTAGGTGTAGCGTTTGCTCGAGACCAGCGTGGTCGCTTGATCCTCCGTCGGTTCCCCTGCGAGCGGCACAATTGTTTGCGCGATCGTTGCGTCGACTTCGGGGTAGGTGAACTGCTCCGGCGGAGACAACGCTACGCTGTTTTCGGGGACGTAGCTGACGATCCACTTGCGCATCGTTCCCAGTCGAAACAATCCGTCGGGATCGGGATCGAGGTTCGGCAGACGCTCCTGGTTGTAGCGCGCTGACGCTGACTGCGTCGTATCCTGCTCCTCTTCGGGCTGGCCGCGGTGGGTCTGGTTGACGTCGTAGGGTTCGGAAACCAGTTGCGTTTGGTCAAGCGTGTAGCCTGGCAAGGCGGTCTGCAAGTCCTTCAGCAATCGATCGATTTCAGGCAGCACTCCGGTGCTGCGCGCGACAACCTCTAGTTTCACCGTTCGGTCATCTTGACCCTCCAGCATCGGCCGCGGATCGAGCGTCTGCTCGATCACCAAGTCGGCGACCGGGCGCGGGGCCGATTCCGCAGACGCGTCGACCAGCACCGTGTTCGAAACCACTGGCAGAACGATCGGGCCCGAGGCGTCGTTAAAATGCATGTCCATCTGCACCGCGGGCAAGCGGTCGACGCTGGGATCGACGGCCTGCAGTACCAAGTAAGCCAACGGTTTTTCCTGCCATCCCGTCTGCCCTGCCAAGCGAATCGGCGCGGCCGGATTAAGTGGTTGGAAAAACCCGATCCCCAGCAATTCCACTTTGCCACTGAACGACGACTCGATGCTTTTTCGTAAACGCTCCTGGTAATTGATGTTGGTCCACTGCCCCGCGTTGAACTCCATGTATTGCTCCATCAAGTACCTTGCAAATCCTCCCGAGGATCGTTCAATCGAAGCGGTATGCTGCAGCGTCAGAATCGCACCAAACGGTTCGGTCCCGACCCGGTCGCTGCCGTCGACAGCAAGCTGTAGGTGGATTTCGTCTTCGACCAATTCGTTGTACAGATCCAACGTCCGGCGAATCGGAGCCCCCGCCGGATGATCGCCAACCACACGTGCGGCCGATTGCAGCAACCGCGGTTTGACTTCCGGTTTCGCTTGCGGCAACTTTGCAATCACCCCGCGTGCGAATTCCCCCAAGTGAAAACTGGCCTGATCGGGAGCCATCTGCAAAACATCCGCGCGAATGCGATCGATCTGGTCGGCGTTCTCCAGCCCCTCGGTCATCAGATCTTCCAGCGTCAACGCACCGAGGTCGCTGGCTCCCAACGCCAAGCTGAACCAGACGTCGTAGATCTGCATGTCGGGGCGGACGCGACCATCGGCCAACGCTTGACGGTACCGCGACGCCGCATCCTCGAACGCCTTGAAGACCATCCTTCGAGCCGCGTAGTAGGCGACGGCGTCTTGCTCACGCTCGCCGCGAAATTGCATCCGGTCAAAACTCAGAGCGGCCTTCAACGTGGCGTGTTGCCATGCGTCTTGCTCGTTCTCGCTGTTCGTCACCGCCGCCTCGGCCAACGCGGTGGCAAGGTCATAGCCCTCTTCGACGATCTTCCGAAGTTCGGATTCGGACCGCTCGAAACCGGCGTCCTTCTGCGCCTTACGGCTGCGCCAGTCACCGCTCAGCCCTTGCCGCATGTTTCCGGCAAGCGCCGCGGCGACCGGCGCCTTGATCTGTTCGACCGGCCCCAGGATCCGCTCGATCGCCTCGCGCTCAAACGCCTGAGTCGGGCCGTAGCAAGCTTGCATCGCGGCCACGACGCCGGGCAACTGACGACCATCGATGCCGATCCCATCGAGCACCTGAAGCAATTCGGCTAACCGGTCCAGGTTCCGGTTTTGCCAGCCACGGGTCACCGGAGCCGAGGGGCGCTGGGTGCGACTGTAGTAAAACAAATACTGGTTCCGCGAAGAATCCTGCGTTGTCATCCGGGCCTGCATCCGGCTGACCCACAGCCTTAAAAACTGCGTGGCCAGTTCGGTGCTCATCGCTGGCTGGCGCTGCACGCCTTGTTCCAGCAGTTCGAGCGCCAAATCGGTCTCGTCGGCGATCAAGGCGACTCCAATGAAGGCACTGTACGCTCGGCCGACCAAGCTCGATTCGACCTGTTTTCGCCAATTTTCGTCAGGCATCGATCGCAGCAGCAAGGCCGCCACTTCGGAAACGCCGTTCTTGCCCGCTTGCTCCTGAATCGCCTTTTCGGCACGGCCCAGCAACCCAATCGTCAGCATTCGCAGCGGGATTTTGATCTGCTCAAGCTGCACGTTCCGCTGCGCCAGCAGCGTATCGACCGCCTCCTTCATCGTCAGGATCGCTTGGGCCCGAGCCGCTTCGGGCAGTTTCTCGTCCTCCAGTTTCAACGCCTTCAAAGCAACCGCTTGCAGTCCCGCGGGGGCCAGCGCGGGATGCTGAAACAGATCTCGCAGCCAAGCCAACCCAGGTCCCGGCGGGACACGCGGTAATAGGTCAACGGCGCGGCTCAGACTGTCCGAACGAAGCTGGACGTCGGCGTCAGACAACAAGGCGACCTCGCCGAATAGCGACCAAGCGGTTTCCACCAACCGGTCGCTTTCGGTGCCGTTGGCTTCGGCTGCTCGCGCGAGGTGGTATTCGGCGTGCCCTTTGATCACCGGGGCGTCGGCCGCAGCGCGGGCTTCCTCGAGTGACGGCATGAATTCGTAGGCTTCGATCGGCAAGTCGGCAGCGAGCAGCAGCCGCACGGTCCGATCGCGCTGGGCCTGGTCCTTTGTCCCAAACCAAGTCGTCCCCTCGCGAAGTTGTTCGATCAACGGACGCGTGCTGGTCCTCTTTGCGGCCGCTTTTAGCAGCCCCGCCAACGAGTCGACTTGCCACTCCGTCAGCTCGGTAGGCGCGGCTTCGGAAAGCCCCAGCACATCCTCGGGGATCAACTCCGATTCGGCATTGTTGGTCCCCTGGATCAAGGCGGCATACAATCCTTCGGCTTCGCTGCCCGCCCGCATCACCAATAACGCCTTGACCGCGTCCCACTCGGCGGCCATCGCGTGACGGTGGAACCACTGAATGATCTCCTGATCCTCGGCGTCGACCGCTGGCAAGCTTTCTGATTCCAAACCAATCCGCCCACGCGCATCGAGCACCGCTTCAGGACGCCGCACAAAATTGACGGTACGGATCAATCGCATTAGCTGGCGCCGACGACCACCGGCGGTTGCGTTGGGATTGCCGGCAGGTTGTAACCACGGTGACAGATCGATCCCGAGGTCTTGATAGTAAGTCACCATCGCTTGCCGCTGGTCTTCCGGCAGTGTCTTGACGGTGTCCAAGATCGCTTGGGTTTCGGCGTCGGGTTGGGCCACGGCAGGTTTGGTCGCTGGAGCGACCGAGGCCTCCGGTGCAACAACCTGTTTCCCATCGCCGGCCGGCACGGCCGCCGGGTTGTTGTTCGTCGTCGCTTGCGTTGCCTGCGTCGTCGTTGCCTGCGTGGCCGCAGCGCCGATGACCATCATTTTGCCGGGTACTGCAGCGGCCCGCTGTGCGGTCGCAAGCGCTGCCGGGGGCAGGAGGGACGCGAATGCCGCCAACGCGATCCAGCGAAAACGATGGCAGATTTGCAGGCCTGCCGCCACCAGCGATCGGTTTTCGCGGGTGGCAGCCTCGGCCATGGCGGGGGAAGCAATCGAATAGGGAGTCATAGCAAACAACTTATGAGCGACTGGATGAACGATGGGTTGACTTTGAAAATGGTCTGGTCTGTGGGCCAGCAAGGTGCGGCGTTCCCGCGGTGGCGGTCACCAGCCCGCGCCGTAGGGGGCTGGAACGCCCGCCCCCTTGCTAGGCGGTCCGTCTGGCATCGGTCCGCGTCCGGGAGCTTTACCAGGCCGATCGCCCGGTTTGCCATCGCCCGGACGACGCGCCAACGGGGCGCGACGCGGCAAGGGAATCCCCTCCAGCTGATCGGAGCTGCTCTGTTCCAGATTCAGCACCTGCTCCAGGTTCCGCTGCACAGCTTGGGCGCGGGTGAGATCGGCCGCGGCGCTCGGGGTGGCCGCGGCGCTCGGAGTGGCCGCCAGGGCCTTCGGCGCGGATGCCGTGTCGGAACCTTGTTCCGGTACACCAGACGCAGGGACAGCGGCATCGGCGTGATCGGCCAAAAACCGGTAGTGCTGACGAGCTTCGTTAGCAACCGGCCGCCAAACTTCGGGAGCTTGTCCTTCTTCCCGCAACAGCCTCGCCCCGACGTATTGTGCCGCGGCCAGCTCTTCGCGAATCGCTTCGGTCGGCAACGCCACTTCGCCATCGGACTTGGTTCCGTCCGACGCCGTCGACGCTGGCGCCGAACGTTTGCCGGCGGTCGCCGACGTGGTTCGCACGACCATGGTTTGGCGTTGCTGGGCTTCGGCCAATCGCAACTCCAGCAGCGCCTGCAGTTGATCGATGCCGTTGAAGACCAGTCCCCCGCGGACCATCGCGCGGGCTTCGGCCCAGCGTAGCGACTCCAATAGTTGGCGGTCAGCATCGGCAAGCGGAGCGTCGTTGGCGGTGCGGTTCTCGATCGCCGTGATCAAGGTTTCGGTCGCTTCGCCATACAACTCGGCGGTCGCATTCCACTTTTCAGCTGCCGACTCGTAGGCCACCGTTTGTTGTTCCATCGCAGATCGAACGGCCACCGCTAGGGGATGCTTGGGCTGCGTTTGCCAATCGACGTCGGATAGAAAAGCGTCACGCCGCGCCTGCAACAGCTGCAACTGCTTCTGATAGGCCGCCTCCTGCGCCTGGTCGGCCGCCACCGCTTGTGCGTGAGCCTGTCGGATCACCGTCGCCGCTTGGTCCCGCGCCAGCCAGAGCTGTCCCGGACCGTAATGGTACGCCAGCCCAAACACTGGCAGGATCAACCAAATGAACCAAAGCATTGAAGTTCGCATCAAACACCTCTTCCTTGCAGTCGACCGTTAATCGAAGCGGGCACCGATGAAGTCGACGCGGTGGCGGCCGGTAATCGCGGCGCGGCGTTCGACCGTGCCGCAGGCTGGGCCCGCGGCAGTGGCTCCTGGTAACGCGGCGTCCCTCCCAGGCGGAGCGCGGGCAGCAGCAGCGCCAAACCGACGGCGCCCACGCCGACAGCCAGGATTGCCACGTCCCGCAACCCAACCCCCTCGGCAACTCGAGGCTGGACGATCGCAAGACGATCGAGCAGCTCGCTTGGTAGATGCCGAGCGTTGGCATCAAAGTACGTCCCTCGCAGTTGGCCGGCCAACGTCCGCAGCGACTCCGCGTCTTGCCGCGAAGCATGCCCGGAAATATTCGTCGCGACGCCGGTTTGCCCCACCCCGATCACCAGCGTATCGGCGATCGCCTTGGGGACCGCGCGGATCGGCGTCGTGTCGTTGCTGTCGCCGTCGCTGACGATCACCAGCAGCGTCGAATTGTCTGGCCAGCGGCGCGCATACTCGATCGCGTCGGAAATGCTCGAGCTCAGTTGCGTCGGTCCCGGCTCAAACGCCGAGTAGACCGGCAATCCATCGAACAGGTTTTTCACCACCGACTTATCAAACGTTTCTTCGACGATCGGCACCGCTTTGGTGTAGACGCCAAACACCGTCAGGCGAGTCTTTTCGCCGTCCAAGCGATCCAACACCGCTTGCATCACTTCGCCCGCTCGAATCATCCGTTGCCGCGGACCTCCTTGTCGAGCGAATTGCGGACCGGCATCTTCCAGGAACATGCTGGGCGACGCGTCCAGGCAGACCAGGACATGCTTCGAGGCTTCCGGAGCCGGTTCGACTTCGGCCACCTGTGGCGGTTCGAGCAACAGGATCGTCAGCCCCCAGGCCAACATCCCCATCGTTACGACGCGAACCACGGGAGCCAATCGAGCCCATGCGACCGGTTTTCCGCTCGCTCCAAACGCCAATTTCGCGACGCGACGCAACCGCCGCACATGCCACCATTCGGCCAGAGCAACCATGCCCACGATCAGCACAGCGGCTAGGTTCGCAACCAGCAAAGCGTTTTCTACCACGGCGTGTACCTCCACTTCAGCAGGCTCAGCGCATACAGCCCAACCGCGACGATGGCGACCAAAGCGAAGGGTTCGAAATAATCGACCGGAACCGAAGCGGTCGCCTTAAAGCGAGCCGGCTGCATCCGGTCGATATGGTCGAAGATCAACTGCAGACCGCCGGGATTGGTTGCTAAAAACGCATCACCGCCAGTCTCCTGCGCGATGCTGGAGACTTGGTCCGGAATGGTGTCGCTGCCGATATGCACATGGTACATCGTGATGCCCGCCGCGATCAATTCTTGCGAGATCGCCTCGATCTGGTCTTGGCCATTTAAATCACCACTAGCCCCATCGGAAACCAGAATCAGCAAACGATCGGTGCCCGCCGCATTAACGCCCGCCACCGCGCCGCCCGTTCGGCCCGGCGTCGACCCGAACAGTTGTGCGGCCGCTCGTTGTTGTCGCCACTGTGCCGCGTCTTGATCGGGTTGGTCGCCCCCTTCCAGCCGCGCCGACTCTCGCTGCATGTTATCGGCGCAATACTTCAGCGCCGAACCGATCATCGTGCCGCCCATTCCACGCGGTTGGTTGCTGGGGTTTGCGAACACCAACGCATTACGGAGCACCTGCAGGTCTTTGGTCAGTGGTACCCATCGCAGCGGCCACGAACCGAACAGTGTCAACCCGATGGCGTCGCCTTGGCGAGCGTAAGTAAACGATTCAATCGCCGCGGCCGCGCTTTGGTAACGATTCTGGTCTCCCATGCCGGCGCCCATGCTGCCCGACACGTCCATGCAAACGGTGATGTGTGTCGCCACCCGATCACGCTGAGGCACGCGGAGCGTTTGCGGCCTCGCGATCAGCACGACCGTCATCGCCAAAATCACCGCCGGCAGTAACTCGACCCCGCGCAGCCATGCCCCCAACCACGGTCGTCCGACGTGCGTTTCATGGTCAAAGGGCATCCTCATCCCCGTCCCTCGGCGCCGCACCGACCACCACCCCAACGCCAGCGGAAACACCAGCAACAGCAAATAAGCCGGATGCACAAACGTCATGAAGCCACTCCGGACTCAATAGGTTCCGCCGCATTCAACGCAGCGGCAGCGCTCGCGTGGTACGGTTCCAGCAACGCGTCGAGGGTCGCCGCGGTCAGTTCGGGACGTGCGGACGAATCGGCATGCACCCAAGCCTCCAGCGTCCGCAGCAACTGACCCGCCGCGGAGTGCCGACGCATCATCGGCAGTGCCTCGGCCAGCGATTCGGGAAGCCCCAGTCGACGCTGCCAAAACACGTATAGCAACAGCTCCAACCGCCCCTGCTCGGCGATCGTCAATGTGCCGTCGCTCGCCCGCTGCACCAGCGGCCTCAAACGATCGGCCAACGTCGGCGCCGCCACCACGATCGGCTCGGGCTCAGGCCGGCGAGCTCGCAGGCGGAGGATTCCCCAGACCAGCGGAACCGCAGCCCAAAACAAAGCACACACGACCCATAAGGCGCGATAGCCACGCGGCGCCCAGACGGTCGGGTCGGCGATCTCGTACAGGCTGGTCCCCTGCCCCGGCGGCAACTCCGACACCACGCGAACCCATTGTGGCGGCAAGGACTCTTCCGCCGCCAACGGGGAACCGTCGCGGTGGACGACCCATTCCGATAAATTATATTCTCCCGCCACCGCCCCAAAAAACGACAGCCTGTAGTCGTAGCCTGCCCCGTCCGACGCCGTCGACCCGGCGGAACGTTCTAGCCGCACCAGCACCTCGGCATCACGCGATTGATTGGGAAGCGCACGCAGCGCGGGATCAGGGTGTGAAAAGGCCAGCTCCGCATTCAGCCCCCGCTTGACGGTCAGCAACACCGAACGCTCCGCTGTCGGCTCCCGCGGTCGCTCGCTGTCTGCCGCTGCGCCCAACGGCATGGCTGAGAACGCAAAGGCTGAGATCGTAACAGCGACGAACGGCACTGCCACCAGCATTAATCCCCGTCTCCGCAGAGCACGCAGGCTGCGTTTCATCATCGTTGCCCTCGCATCTGCAGCGCTCGCGTCAGCAGAAATTCGCGTAGTGGCGAAAGCACCGGGCGATCGGTTCTTAACTTCAAATAGCTGACATCCGCGCCGGCCAAATCACGCGCCAACGTGCATTCGTCACGCCACCGCTGACGGTTATGTGCCAAGAACGCCCTTCCCGATTCGGCTTCGCTGCCTCGGAAATAGCCCGCCTGTAATTCGCCCGTTTCGGCCGGGTCCTGCAGATGCAGCATCACCACGTCGTGTTGGTGCCCCAATTGCCGCAGCACCGCGAGCGCATGCGGGTCATGCAGGTCGCTCAGCACAACCAGCAAACTTCGCCGCGACAGCCGCGCCGACAACGCGGTCAACCGGTCACCCAACTCGGTCTCTTCGTTGCCGCTGTGTGCTCTGAGCGGGGCCAAGTCGCGCCACAAATCATCGGGCGACAAGCTGGGCGTGCGATCGGAATGCGACGGTGCATGCCGCGTGCCGGCACTCAACACACTGACCGGACTGAGCCGCCGCAAACCGACCAAACCGATCGCTGCGGCTGCCCAAATTGCCAGATCATGCTTGCGCAACCGAGTCGACGCGACACTCATCGAGGCCGACGTATCGACGATCAAGTACATCGCGATCCGCTTCAACGTCTCATGCTGCTTGATGTACGCCACCGGCATCCGCGCGCTAACTTTCCAGTCAATCTGTCGGACCGGATCGCCCGGTTCGTACGGCCGCGACTGCGCGTACTCCAACCCCGATCCGACAAACAGTGAATCGTCGGTCCCGAACGCGATATCGTCAGCGATCCGGCGGACGACCAGCTCGAAATTGGCTCGCGACAAAATGCCGGGGACGGGCAGCGTTTCGGTAATGGACTTAGCAGGGTTCATGCGTTAATCGAGATCTACGGGCCTAAAGCATCGCGTTCAGCAAGTCGTCCAGCATCGCCCGCGGGGTGATCCCGTCGGCAAGCGCTTCATAGCTCAATCGGACCCGATGCAGGATGACGTCCTCCGCCAACGTGAAGAGGTCTTCCGGGACGACGTAATCACGGCCGTAAATAAACGCCCTCGCCCGCGCCGCTTGCACCAAGCTCAAAACCGCGCGGGGGCTGCATCCGAGCACCAAGTGCTGGTGATCGCGAGTCGCGTTGATCAATTGAACGCAGTCGTGAATAAAGACTTCGCTGACATGGACCGCTTGGACCGCCGTCATCGCTGCGGTCAAGTCTTGGACCTTCAACGGCTGATCGTCGCCAATCGCGTCGAACATCGATTGCGGTACCGCACCGTCGCCTTGACGTTGCAGCTTAAGCTTCAGTGCCCGGCGAACCACCTCGGTCTCTTCCGTCGGCGTCGGGTACCGCAGCCGATGACACATCATGAAACGGTCCAGTTGAGCCTCGGGCAACTCAAACGTTCCCGCCTGCTCGACTGGGTTCTGCGTGGCGATCACCAAGAAGGGGGCCGGCAGAGTGTGCGTTTCATCGCCGATCGATACGCGTCGTTCTTGCATCGCTTCCAGCAACGCCGACTGCACTTTCGGTGACGCTCGGTTGATTTCGTCGGCTAACAACAGGTTGGTGAAAATCGGTCCCTTGTGAATGCGAAACCGGCTGGTCTGTTGGTCCAGGATTTCTGAACCCAAGATGTCCGAAGGCAACAGGTCGATCGTGAACTGCACCCGTTTGAACTGCAGATCGATCGCCTTGCCGACCGACTGGACCAGCAGCGTTTTGGCGATCCCCGGCACGCCCTCGAGCAACAGGTGGCCGCCGGTCAACAACGCGATCAAGACACGCTCGACGACTTCGCTTTGGCCAACGACCGTCTGGCCAACCTGCTCGATGACCGCTTTGGCAAACGGAGCCTGCGGCGCAAGCCCCGCGGCCGGTGTGGAGCCTTCAGCGGACAGCACTTCGGTGTCATCAGTGATCATTTCAGACAGATCCCACTCGGCTATTAAAAAAAGAGGACACAATGATTGGTCAGAACTCGCCGGGAACGAATCTGTAGATTCACCAAGACTCATTCAGCACTTACTAACTGATAGTAACCCAACTCTCCCTGTTGAGAACACATCGCGCAAAAGGTTGTGCGACGATCGCTAGCCTGCTTGCTCGGAAAGCAACATGTCGAGGGCCCTGCTTAACTGCTCCAGCTTCAGCCCCGTCGCCCGAATCCGTCCCTGACGGTCGACCAAGACCGTGACCGGGGCGATGCGAATGTGATAACGCTGCGCCGTCTTACCCGATTCACGCGGCCGCGCTGCAGCCGCACTGGAATCCTCGTTCTTGGAATCCTCGTCCTTGGCCACTGCATCCGCCGGCAATTCGGCAGCCGCGTCCAACGCCAACGGCATCTTTAAACCGATTTTGGCCGCCAGGGCACGCGTTTCTTGCCAGTTGCTCTGATGATCACAAACGACCGTAAACGTGACCCCTTGCGGCGCGTACTTCGCCGCCGTTTTGTTCAGTTGCTCCAACTGCTTGTGGGTAATCGTCAAGCCTGGACGAGTGAAATGCAGCACCCGCACGACTCCTGCCAGTTCCGACGCGTCAAATCCGGCGGGAACACCGTCACTCAAGGGAGCAGCGTCACCATCGAACTCTTTGGGCTCCGCCGTGGTCTCTTCCGCTGCGGCTGCTTCGATGGTCTCGCCGGTCTCCTCTTCGCCCGCCGGTTCTTCGGCAGGTTTCTCGCCCGGTTCGTCAGCATGCTGCACGTCCGGGTCCCACCACGCGACCGCTTCGATCGCACCGGCGGCTTGGCCTAGTTGCTCTTGCCAGGGACGCATCCGATCGGCACCGCGATAAAACCAATCGCGATTTAGGGCCGCCAACTGCACCGCACGCCCGGTCGGGCCCGATTCCTCCATCAGCTTCTTGACGACATCGGAAACATGCTTGGGGGTCACACCAGCGGCACGGACGATCCCCCGCCGGTCGACGATGATGTAAGTCGGAAAGGCATTGATCCCATAAGCCTCCGAGGTTTCTCCGCTATCCAAGGCGATCGGATAATTGATCTCGCGATCTTTCACCATCTGCGGTGCCTTGTCCCAACCCGACGTCGCCGAGTGCATGCCGATAAAGACCAAGTCATCGGGGTATTCGTCGACCAACGCAATGTTCTTGGGGATCGACGCGACACAGGGTCCACACCAGGTGGCCCAGAAATCGAGCACCACAACCTTGCCGCGACAGCCGTCCAAATCGGCCGATTCGCCGATCCAAGTCTCGGCCGACCACGCGATCGCCGGTTTGCCTTCGAGCGTCGTTCGGACCGAACCTTCCGCGTCGAAGTACCAATCGTCGGGAAACTCCCCATCGGCGGCGACCAGCGGCGACATGCTCGCCGCCCCGAGAAAAAAGCAGCACAGCAGCTTCACTGTCAGCGGAAAACAGCCACGCAGCGAGTCGCGGAGCCTGCCAGAACGTCCGGTAACGGCAAGACTAATGCGCGGCCTCGGATTCCAAAGATGCATGAAACTTCCCGTGGTAGAAATAAACAAGGGTTCATTCGCGGCCCACGAAAACCGAAGATCAGCCAGCGTCGGCCGCCCAAATGAGTTGTCGGAGGAAAGCAGCAAACATCGACTCAGCGTGCATGCATCATTCCGTTTCCAACAAGGCGAAGCGTTCAAGATAGCCTGTCAAGCCACCAATAGCGCGGCCGAGGCGAGAGATTTAAGGAACAACCAAACAAGTTTTCAGCGCGTCCTTCCCTTTGGTGATCGCTCCGCGGCATGCCGGCCCAGCAAAGCGCCTCGATCATCGCGCGCGAACAAAAAGGGGACGGGGGTCTTTTCTGAAAAGACCCCCGTCCCCTTTTTTAGGCGGCCGCGCGGCCGTTGTGGCGGAGACGGAGTTCTTCGTCTTCGATGAGGTGGCGGTAGGCTTCTCCGGAGTTTGTGGCGCTGACGCGACGGCGGATGCTCCGCCACATCGCTTTGTGATAGCCAATCGAAGCGGCGAACAGGGTCAGGGTGTCGACTAAGCGCACATCCTGGGAGAGCTCGTGCGTTTTTAAGTTCAGCGTGCAGTCGGATCCGAGGCAGAACACGTGACTATCGATCTCGCCAAGCTTCTGCCCGTTGGCGTAGATGTCGAAATGCGGCCCCCACGAGACCCAGCGCCGCTTGAGAATCAAAGCCCACATCTGTTCTTGATCGTAGAAGGCGCCGCTGAAAACCGACGGCACGCGAAATGTGCGGTGATTCTGTTGGATCCGTGTCACCGATTGCTTACGCGGCAGCATGACCGCTGCGGAGATGAGCGAACGATTCGAGCCGATCGAGTTGTGGACTTCGCTGATTGTTGTCTGCTCCAGGGTGCCGACCCAACGCACCCGGGAACCGGTGGTTTTAAACAGCTTCAGCACTAGTCGTCGCGAGATCAAATCGTCGGCGGAAAGGTGCATGATGTCGCAATCTTCGATCTTCGCATCCAACCGTTCGCGCTGCTTTGCGGATAATTGGCCAGAGCGTTTGATCTGCTGTTTTAGATCACCGCGGCGCTGTTTCTGCAGCGCTTTTAGCGTCCGCTTCAATTCCTTCGCATCGGGCTTCCAGACGTCGGTGCGAATCCCGACCAAGTGCGTCTTGTCCCAACTTCCCGCTTCGGGGTCACGCTCGGAGATCGTGCCGATGCAATCCATGTTGCGGGTGAATTGATTGCTGTCGGCCGACTTCAGCAACTGAAGAAAATGGATGTTGCTGGGATGGATTCCCGGCACCGCCCACATGTCGACGTACCGACTGACCGCGTTCGAATTTTCTCCAAACACCCACACAACTCCTCTCGACGGATGGCAATTGCCTTTTTCGACACGGCGATAACAGGTCCGTATTCGGCAAAGTTTCTCTAATCGTCATCATCGGACGTGTGGCGAAGCGGACTTCAACAAAGACGGGCAATCTGTCAAGAAGTTGAGGTCTGTGTGGAGTGGGCAGATGGTGCTAAGTGGGACGTTATGGGGTTTGCAGCCCAGCCCTGTCCCGGATCGGCCCCGTCCCGGTTCGGCCCCTCCCGGCCCTGAGAGACCCACCTCGCCCGCTGCGCGGGGCGAGGTCGCCTTGGGAGGTCCAGCGCGGTTCACTTGCTGGCGACTTTAGACTTTGTCGCCCGTAGGGCAGACGAATCCGTCGCGGTACTCGCGCGTCAGCAGTTCGTTGGCGGCGTCGTTGTTGGTGAACTTTTCCGCTTCGGGATCAAATTCCAACATCGCTCCGAGCGACAGCGGGGTGGCTGCCAGGTCGACGCCGTTGTCGGTCAGATGCTTCACGGTCCGAGCGAGCGTTGCTTCGTCGTCGTCCAAGCTGGGGATGTGTTTGACCGCCGCGGCGATTTCGTCGACCGAGGCGCGATTCGATTCGCCCAAATAGTACGAGATATTGCCGAGGTGGCTGACGGCGGCCGATAGGTGACCACACATTGCGTCGGACGACAGGCCCGAAGCATCCCGCGAGAAACAACCATCGACAAAGTTGCCGAAGTGGTCCGAGCCACCGCCGAACTTCTTGATCTCGTTCATGTCCTTGTCGTAAGCCACGCAGGAACCGTACGAAGTTTGCACTAAGTAACCGTCGGTACCGTAGAAGACGACGCCGATCTTGTTACCGCGGTTGCTTTGGAACAACCTGTTCAGTTCTTCATCGGCCGAATTATCGACACTCAATCCGCGCGTTTCAAAGATCATACATTTATCACCGTAGTCGTAAATGGAGACCTCGGTGTTGGCGGTATCGCCGGCATCGACGTAATTGGGATCTTTGCGTTCGGCCTTGTAACCCAGTCGGCCACCGTACGACAAAATCCGTTGCGGGTGGCGATCGACGCCCAAGCCCCAGCGGGCGATGTCGGTTTGGTGCGGGCCTTGATTGCCCAAGTCACCATTGCCGTAATGCCGTTGCCAGTGCCAGTCGTAATGGAACCGCTGGCGGGTTAGTTTCGGATCGGTGAAGGTCGCCGGGCCGCTCCACAAATCAAAGTCGACTTCTTTGGGGATGTCGTAATCACCCAGCGCGCCGATCGACTTGCGTCGTTTGTAGCACAAGCCACGCGCCAAGCGGACTTCGCCGATACCGCCTTCATGCAACCAAGCCATGGCGTTGATGATCGCTGGTTGGCTGCGGCATTGCGTGCCGACTTGGCAGATCCGATTGTACTTCTTGGCCGCTTCGACCAACGCGCGGCCTTCGGCGATATTGTGGCAAATCGGCTTTTCAATGTAGGCGTCTTTGCCCGCTTGCATCGCCCACACGCCACACAGCGCGTGCCAGTGGTTGGGAGTCGCGGTGCTGATGGCGTCGACCGATTTGTCGTCGAACACGCGGCGCATGTCGGCGACAATTTCGGGACGGGTGCCCTGTGCCTTTTCGATCTGGTCGGCGCGATTGGCGGCCGCTTTGGGATCGATATCGACAACGTAGGTGATGCGTGTTTTGGAGTTACCGAGGTACGCACCCACATGGCTGCCTCCTCGCCCACCGGCACCGATCACGGCGACGCTCATCTGTTCATTCGCCGATTGAGCGAGCGACAAACGGGGCGCGGCTGCAGCGACGGCCACAGCCGATGACGCCATCACGAAATGACGACGTGATAGTTTTCCTGAGCTTTGGGGAGTTTTCATTGGGGATCTCCAGGGGGTGGGTCGTGAAAGCCAAGCAACACGATGGGAGCAGCGAGTGCGAAACCCAACGGCACCGCAGCATTGCGGTCCATCCGTTTCGCGTGCCGGGCGGGAATGGGGTAGATTAACGAGCGTTTAGTTTAACACAGCGGGCGGCCAAAGGTGGGCGAAAGCACCACAGTAAAAACTTTGGCACGATCACGCTCTTTTCGGAAGCGTCTTTTCAAGCAAGGTCACCGATGACCATCCATCGACTGGGAACGCACATCGTGGAATGTGCGCGGATTGCGAATATGGTTCAACAGCACGGCGAGCTGTTCCTGGAACGGGTCTACACGCCAGATGAAATGGAATACTGCAGCGGGCATGGTTCACCCCATCATCTGTACGCGGCACGCTGGGCAGCCAAGGAAGCGGTGCTAAAGTGTTTGATGACTCGTAAAACCGCTGGCATCCACTGGACCGATATCGAGGTGGTGGTCGACAGTGACGGCGAACCGCGCGTCGTGCTGGCTGGCCAAGCTCGCCGGGCGGCTAACACGATCGGCATCGAAGAGATCTTGTTGACGATGGCTCACTGCCGGACCTATGCCACGGCTACCGCCATCTCTTTACTGGATGATTAGAGGCTTCGGGCGTTTAGGACAGGATCGATGATTCGAGTGATCAAAGTGGGGGGCAGCCTGCTGCTGCATGCCGATCTGGTGAACGGTCTGGCCGATTGGTTGGAGCGACAACGGCCGGCGCGCGCCGAATTGGTGATCGTTGGCGGCGGGGAAATGATCGACGCGATGCGAAAGCTGCATCGCGTGCATCCATTGGATGCGGCCGAGATGCATTGGCGCTGCGTGTGGATGCTGCGGGCGACGTACGAGATCGTTTGGGAGCAACTCGCGGCGAGTGGCCGCGATGAGTGGAGCCGGATTGAAACGGCGGCCGACTTTGCGGATCGACTTGCCGACCAAGCCTTCCGCGGCCCGACGCTGATTGCCGTCGACACGTTCTTTCAGCGTCAAGCCAAATGCGGCTTGGCGGAGACCTGGGAAACGACGACCGATGCGATCGCCGCGGTGCTGGCCAAGCAGGTGGGAGCCGACGAGTTGGTGTTGCTGAAATCGTGCGACGTCGAGCCAACGCTCAGCCTGGCGCAACTGGCCGAAGCAGGCATTGTCGACAGCCAGTTCCCCGCCGCGGCACAGGGCCTGGCCAACGTGCGACTGGACCGGCTGGTTTCTCTGCCCACAAGCCACGAGCAACCATCAACGCGTCACGACGCTCCCACCAGTACGGACCGTCAGCGTCAAGACATCACGCAATAACTTCGGAAACATCCAACAGGTGAACTTGTCGACCGCCGGCATGCGGGCTGTCGATCGCAACCGTCCGGCCGTCGTCGCTGATGCGCGGATGGGTGTCGCAGCGCCACTCGCCCCGGTATTTCGCGGGCGACGGAAAGTGTCCCAGATCGACCCGTCGCTTCGTCGGCACGTGGTACAGATAGACCGTTTGCCGAGACCCATTTTTCGACGGGTAGGTATCGTTCAAAATCCATTCGTCGTACGGCGCCGGCAGGTAGGTGTTGTGCCCGTTTGTTGGCATCGCTTGGGCGTCGATCAAAGTTTCACCCGGTTGCCGATCGGTGATCTCGTAAAAACCAGACGGTCGACCGGCGGGCCGCGTCCACATCGTCAACTGCTGGTCATTCTTCCAAATGAAGTGCGACGTGTAACCCGAAGGATCGACCACATGCAATCGCTGGCCATCCATGTCGGCGGAGAACATCCGCGTCACAAAGCCCCCTTTGAATTGCAGCGTTTCGGGCTGAAATTCGGGTCGGTAGCGATGCAGAAACACAAACCGGTCTCCTGCCGGGTTGATCAGCAAATGGTTGAAGTAATGCCACGCGTCGGCGTGCGTCGAACCATCGGGCCAAGCCAGCTTGGCGACTTGAGCTAACGACACGATCAATTGGCTTTCGCCGGTCTGCAAGTCGACTCGCCAGATACCCGACTCCTCCGGTGCACGTTGATCGACAAACGGATCGGCCAAGCCGGCATAGCCGTAGCCGGGGCGAAGGTTATTGATGCGTCGGAAGTCGGCCGACAATCCATAGCGTCCATCGCGGCTGATCGTATAGATCGGTCGATCGATCGTCCGCACCTGACGATTGGCAACCGTCATGATCCGGCAGACAAACGCGTCGCCCTCGCGGTCGTTCCACAGCACACGCGAACCGTCGCCTCCGACCCACTGCAGCATGCAGCCCTGTTGCCATCCCCAGGCGTTACTTTTTCCGATTTCGACAAACTGGTTGTCGGCATCGCGATCGACCCAGCCCACGCGGATCGTATCTTCCGCCGTCGGCGAACGGTGTTCGAAGTCGACTTGGTTGGTCAGCACCCGGCGACCGCTGGGATCGAATTCCCGTTTGTCGTAGTAGCCGAACCAATGATGCTGCGGACCACTGGTGATCGTTTCGACCGGCACGAACGTTTCCAGTGGTGCCGTTTCGGCGGCTTGAGCGATCGCGCGGCGACCACCCCACGACAACGACGCGGCAGCCAGCATTCCGGCGGTAAATTCTCGGCGACGGATCGGCATCAGTGGCCTCCCTCTTTCTTAGCGGCACGGCGTTGAAGTTCAGCGGCTAGTTCTTCCAGTTCGTCGTCGTCGACCTCTTCGAAATCGATCTTGGCTTGCTCACCCGAGATGGCCCACGCAAACCAGCCCGCGCAAGGCCAGTTCCAGAGTGCAAACACGCAACCCACCACAATCGCAGCGATGATGGAGTCGAAGGTAAAATAAGTTAGCAGACTGAAGGCGATCGGATTGAAGAAGAATTCGCCCACCGCCACACCACAGGCGGTGCGGCTGGTTTGATGCAACAGGTTCAGGCTGGCCACGATCGCGTGGATGCTGCCGCCGATCGTAAAAACGCTAAAGATCAACAGTCGCAAGCAGAGGAAACCGATCAGCAGCGCCAGACCCGCCTCGTCGGCCTGCACGGCCCAGACGATCAGCAAGATCATGAACACGACCAATCCCAAAGCGGCCGCAATGTTCAAGCTGGCCGCAACGATCCCAAAGATGGCCGGCACTTTGTAAAACGAGGCGGGCCGTTTCTGTTTTTTCTTGGCCTGCGGGATTTCAGGGCCCGAGGGACCGCGTGGGGCCGCCGGATTGAAGGTTTTGAAATCCGAATCGGTCAGCAAGCCGTCGTCGTCAACTCTTTCGGGTTCGAAAGGTGAATAGAGAGGAGCGGACGAGACAGGAACTTGCGTTGCCGGAGCTTGAAACGAGGGAGCCTGGCTGGCGGGCGCGGACGGGACCGTTTGGCTCTTGGCGCGAGCCGCGGCGGGGGCCGAACTCGCTGGTACCGACAGCACCGTCGCGCAAGCGGGGCATTTGACTCGCTTGCCCGCCGCATTGTCGGGCGCATTGATGGTTCGGGAACAGCCGGAGCAGCGAAGAGGAATCGGCATGCGAGGAAATCTTGAAAAGCAGCGAGCGGGGAACGCCAGAGCGCGGGGAGGAAAAAGGGTCTCAGGTGTGGTCTCAGGTCTGTCGCACAGCAGGAGCAGTGTTGCAGCAAAGTGTTGCAGCAAAGTGTTGCAGAAATCAGGACAGCGGTCAC
>CAYZHQ010000021.1:0-23829 GCA_964477385.1 uncultured Pirellulaceae bacterium | reverse complement strand
AGTGTTGCAGCAAAGTGTTGCAGCAAAGTGTTGCAGAAATCAGGACAGCGGTCACAGAAAAAGGAACCGCCGTTGCAGGAAATCGCGACCGCAGTCGGGCGTTGGGCCCAAAATCAATATAACATTTTACCAGCCATCGACGACCAAATACCGCGGTTTAATGTAGCAACGGCGTCGTGCGGTGTAAAAAGCAGGACACCCACGAGACAGGAATTCCGCGGAAAAATGGCTTAGCCTATTGCCGAAAAGTTGGGTAATGGGCATACTGCCGGGCTAATGCTCGCAAGACTGCCCGCCGATCGGAATCGGCAGCGGCCTTCTGACAGGATTCTTGGCGAGCGATTTCCCGGTTTTGAATCAGAGAAGCACATTCGATGGCACCCCGTCCCCTCAGCAACCGCAGCCGAGCCCGCAAGCGCTCGCGAGTCCGTTCGCGTACCAAAAAACGTGATCCGATCTTCGTCGATGGCCAACGGCCACGTCCGATGTACATCGATTACAAGGACGTCGAATTGCTGAGCAAGCTGGTGAATCGCCATGGTCGCATCGTCGGTCGTCGCAAGAGCGGCTGCACCGCGGTCAGCCAGCACGCGGTGTCGGCTGCGATCAAGCGAGCCCGCTACATGGGCCTCATGCCGTTCGTCGGCGAGTAAGCTTCGCTATTGTGGCTTTCCTGGTAACACGCCGCGTCGAGTTTCGAGACACCGACGCGGCTGGGATCGTTCACTTTTCGGCATTTTTTCCGATGATGGAATCTGCCGAGCACGCTTTTCTGCGTTCGGTCGGTTTGTCCGTCATGCAACCGACTGCCGATGGCAGCCATCTGACGTGGCCGCGTGTCGCGACGCAGTGCGACTATCAGTCTGCCGCCCGGTTCGAGGAAATGCTGGAAATCGCCGTTTCGGTGGAGCACTTGGGAAACAAGAGCGTCCGCTATCGCTTCGAGTTCACTTGCGAAAACCGTGCGGTCGCAACCGGCACCATCACCGCCGTCTGTTGTCTGCTCAAGGCAGGGCGGCTGGAATCGGTCGCAATCCCCGATGCCGTTCGCGAGCAGCTTGCCCCCCTCGCCGGATGAAGCACCCCCCCGCCACAGGCTCCGCAAAACGCGGGGTTAGAATTCGGTTCGCAGATTGCCGTGGCTGTCCCATTGGCGGGGTGACGCGAATCATCGAGCGAATCATCGAGCGGGCAATTCCTCCAAAAGCCGATTTATCCTTCCCGAACCCGATAGCAACTGCCTGCGTAATAGTCATTCAGGTTCTTTTTTAATTCTTGCTCTTGGATGACGCTCGATGCTTGACGGAATGCTTCTCGGTTTCAGTCGCCTCGATTCGGTTGCAACCGTTGGCATGGTGCCGATGGATTTGATGCAGTGGCTGCACGTGTGGATCACTCCGTTCTGGGTGATTGCCGTGGGCTTAACCGCCGGGCTGTTGCTGATCGCCGCGGTGTACGGCGTGCTGGCCGCTTTGTCGCTGGTTCCCGCAATCGGTTCCCTGGCGGACAATCGACCGTTGGCGACCGGTGTTTCGGCAGCGATCGCGGCGGTGATTTCGCTTGTCTTGTGCTGGAACTATGTGCCTCAAGTTGAACCTGAGAAATACCAACTGCATCTTGTTCTGCCGCTGATTATGGTCGGCATCATTTGCGGTTGGGGCATTGTCTACGGTGCTTGGTCGCGGACTCGGCGAGAATTTTTCCAGATTGTGACCGAAGGTCCGATGCCTTATGTGCTGGGTACCGCCGCGGTGCTCGCCGTGATTGGGTTCGCCGGCACGGGAGTCGTGGAAGCGCCTCGCGATATTTTGAATTCGGTTCGACAAGTCAACTTGTTGGACGATGGCACCGAAGTCATTCCGATCGAGATCCCCGGGATCGGCCTGGACGTGCAAGCCAATCAGGCGCCGTTTGTCAAAGTTGCCGACCTACGATACGACCCTTCGCGACTGACGGAACTGCGGGTCGAGTCCGACAAATTCGTGCGAATTGCCGACGCCGAAAATCCTGACAACTTTGGGATGACTCCGGCCGCGTTACTGCCCGACGAATCGGTCGTTTATCGTGTGGGTGATTTGAAGCCACCGCCGGTGCCGCGCGACAGCGACAGCATGTACATCCAAAACACCGAGACCGACCCGGCTACGGTCACCTTCACGTTTGTCCGCAAACCCGCCGTTGAAGAGGCGGCGACGATTCCCTTCGTGGGCATCAGTTTCTTCCTGCTGGTCTGTGCTTACATCACCTTCCGCCAAGCCGCACCGCGGATCGCCGCGGTCGCCCTGTCGACGGCCAAGAGCGAGATGGCGCAGCCGCTGTACTTGGTGTTGATGGCCGGTGGCGTGGTAGCGATCATCATCCTGGGGATCGTTCCGTTCCATACGATGGGGGACGACATCAAGATGATGAAGGACTGCAGCATGACCTTGATTATGGTCTTTGCTTTGATCCAGTTCGTCTGGTCGGCCGGTTCGACGGTTTCGGAAGAAATCGAAGGCCGCACCGCGCTGACGGTGCTCAGCAAACCGATCACACGGCGCGGTTTCTTGCTCGGTAAATACACGGGCATCTTGATGACGGTGCTGGTGCTGTTCTTGGTTATGGGAGCCGTGCTGCTGACAACGGTCAGCTACAAGCCGATTTACGATGCACGTGAAACCGCGAACGAACAGCCGGGCTGGGAGGTGACTCACGAAGAGGTGATGACGACGTTGCCGCCGCTGACGCTGTACTTTATGGAAACGATGGCGATCGGTGCCATCGCGGTGGCGTTGGCGACACGCTTGCCTTTGCTGGCCAACTTTATTTGCTGTTTCATCATTTACGTGATCGGCAATCTGACTGCGCCGCTGGTGCGTTCCTCGGCGGGAGAAAATCCGCTGGTCAGTTTTGTCGGCAAATTAATCGCCGTGGTGGTGCCCAACCTGAACTCCTTCAGCGGGCAAGCGGCGGTCGACGCGGGGATCAACATCCCGCCGATTTACCTCGCCGGCGCGTTCAACTACATGGCCTGTTTTTGCGTCATGATTTTGATGCTGGCCTTGCTGCTGTTCGAAGATCGCGACTTGGCATAAGGGTTGGTGCCGGTATTAGGGTTGGTGCCAGCGGGCTGAGTCTGCCCTTGCGGCTTTGCTCGCGTTAGAATGGTGGATCGGCAAGTCACCCCACGTGGCTTGCGGCGCTGCCTCTGACACACCGATGCAATGATTTTTCCAGGCCCCTTCGCAATCGCTCGCCAAGAAATTTCCGGTCCGCGCTGGATCATCTGGGGGCTGGCTGGAATCGTCGCGGCCCTCATGGTGCCGCTGCTGATCATCGTCACGGGGTGTGTAGCGAGTACGCTTAGCCGCGGCTTGCTCGCACCGTCGGTTCGGTTCGGTCGGGCGCTGCGTGTGCCGCTGCCGGCAAGCTTGCTGGAGTTGGAGCCGCTCACGCAGCTGGCATGGCTGGTTGGTTTGATCGCCCTGCTGTCGGTCGCGCTGGCGATCTTGTTGTGGCGAACGCAAGTCGGCTTGTTGCAGCGGAGTCGTCAGACGATTGAGTCGCTTCACAGTCGGTTGTTGCAGCACAGTCTGCATCGGGCTCAAACCGAAGGGGCGGCAGCGCAGCGTGCGCGCGTCGAAGCGTTGATCGCCAAAGAACTCCCAAGCCTCCGCGTCGGCCTGATCGCTTGGTGGCAAAGCCTCCCGCGGACGCTGTTGACAATGATCGGGTGCATCCTCGTCGCGCTGCTGGTCGATGTTTGGTTAGCCGCTCTGGCAGTTGTCAGTGCGATCTTTGTGTGGCGGTTGCAAGTTTGGTTGTCCAGCCGCGAATCGGTCCGGATGATCGGCTGGGAACTGGCCAACTCGCAACAGCGGTTGGTTGAATTAGTCCAGCAAGCCCCGCTGCTGGCCCGTTTGCAATCTCGGGCTGTCGTGGCCGACGTGTTTGCCGAAGAACTGCAGCGGGTGCGGCGTCGTCAAGCGATCGTCGATGGCCATCAAGCTCGGATTGTCCCGCTGGTCGGGCTAGCAGCCCTGTTGGCCGTCTGCGTCGTCGTGCTGGCGCTGGGCGTTAACCGCTTCCGTGTCGATCCGCTGACCGAAGAGGCTACCGGACAGGGAATGGGATTGCCTGCCGCGGTCGTGCTGGCGTTGTCGCTCACCGTCGCGACGATCTCCGCGATTCGACTGCTACGCGCCTACAAGAAAATTCGCAAAGCCTCCGGTGCCGCCGAGGTTATCTATCACTTTGTCAACGGCGACGAAGAGGGCGAACTGGGCGACCGGGTCGGCATTACCGGGCTACGCAGCGCCGTCGAACTGGACCGTGTCACGCTGTCGGGCAATAGCGGGCGAGATATCTTGACCAGCCTGACGCTGCGACTGGAACCTCGCTCGCTGGTCGCCGTGCTCGGCACCGACGCGGTTTCGACGGCGGCCCTTACCGAATTGCTGCTGGGATTTGGGAAGCCGAGTGACGGAACGATCGCGATCGATGGCCTACCGATAGCCGAGATCCACCCGAATTCGCTCTCCCGCCAAGTTTTCTGGATCGGGCAGGATGGTCCGATCTGGAGCGGTACGGTCCGAGAGAACTTGCTGGGCCTGGACGCCATCGGCGGTGACGAGGCGATGCGAGAGGCGTTGCGCCGCGTCGGCATTTACGAAAGACTGAACGACTTGAGTGACGGCCTGTCGACGGTCGTAACCCCCGATGATCAGCGATTGGACAGCCCCACGCGGTATGCGGTGGGGGTCGCCCGTGCCCTCCTGCGTCGCCCCGCCGTGGTCGTGGTTGAAGAGCCCGATAGTGCGGAAATGCTGGACGATGACCCAAGCCTCGATGCACTTCTGTTTCTTGCCCAGAGCGGCTCGCTGGTCATCATCCTTCCGCGCCGATTGCGGACGCTCCGCGTGGCCGACCGCGTGATCTTGCTTAACGGCAGTCGGCTCGCTGGCGAAGGCAAACACGAAGCCCTGCTTGCCGGCAGCGACCTCTATCGCCACCTGAACTACCTGCTGTTCAATCCTTACCGCAAGCAGTAGCGGAGTCCGAGCCGACAAAGTTTGGCGTGCCGCCGAAACCGAGGTCAGTTCCGCAAGCGAAATAACCCGCAAGCGACAGGGTCTGCCGGCGTGTTCTCCGCAGCCTCTGGCCTACCAGAACCAGACCAACACCGCCAAGACGCCGATGCCGCACGCCGCTTGGTACAGCCTTTTGGCGAACTGTTCGCGCCGATCGCGAACTTGGGCCAGCCATGCGGCGGGCACCACAATCTGTCGGCGTGTGTGCAGCAGGATCTTGCCCGGCTGAGGTTGCATCGCCAGCAAATAGCCGCCAGCGATCAGGCTGGCCAGTGCAAGCAGGGCGAGCAGCTCGGCAGGCTTGGCTGCCGAAGCGACCAGGGGGCCCAGTCGCAGCGTCACTTCCTGGCCAGCCGCAGATGGCCCCGCGGGCAAGCTGGCGGCGAGCGTTTCAAAAGCCACCCGCGCCGCGGCGTGCTGCTGACTCCAATGTTCAACCGCCTTCGTTTCCTCCAAGCCGACCGTCTCGCGGAACGCTGCCTGCTGGACCGAACCCATGCCCAAGGGGGGCGGTGCAGCGGGACGACGCGACGTCGCGCTCCGTGCTTCGGCAAGTGCCAGATAATGTGCCGCCGCTTGCATTCGCCACTTGGCTCCGTAATATGCATCCGGCTTGGGCGTCCGTTTGCCGGTTGTCTGCCGAGCGATCCGGGCTCGCAATGGATCGAGCTGCTGCGAATCGGCGGCAACCAGAAAACGGTGAGTCTGGAGCCCGTTGGAGACGGTGACCGTCTGCAGCGGAGTGCGGTGACGGGCGAGGGCCAAGCCTGACAGAATGACGGCCAAAGCAATAACGCCGGCGCGTCGGATGAGGGGAGTGCGAAGGAGCAGCATGAATCACCCATTGTTAAGAGTCGCTACCTAAAGAATCGGTTTTGACGCTCGCATGGGTTAGTCAAAAAAAGTTGGCTCATGCCGGCGATCCTGTTTTCCACTGCTCGAGGTTCCATCGATGCCCACTCGCGTTCGCTTCCGAATCAAGATCTGTGGTGTGCGTCGTCTGGCGGACCTCGAGGCCGCGGCCGCGGCGGGTGCCGACGCGGTGGGATTGAATTTCTATCCGCCCAGCGTGCGGTATCTTGACCCCGCGGACGCAGCGACCGAACGTCTCGCCGCCACTGCCCTTGCACTGGGCCTGCAGCCGATCGGCGTCTTCGTCAACGAGGAACGTGAGCGAATTCTGCGGACCGCCG
This sequence comes from uncultured Pirellulaceae bacterium, assembly GCA_964477385.1. GTDB lineage: Bacteria > Planctomycetota > Planctomycetia > Pirellulales > Pirellulaceae > Roseimaritima. The sequence continues at coordinate 17,567 of CAYZHQ010000021.1, read as the reverse complement.
ACCAGCTCCGGCTCGCCGCCGTTCAACTCCACGGCGACGAAACCCTCCAGGCGGCCGCTTCTTTGCTGGACCATGTTGCCGTCATTCGCGCCATTCGCTTGCCGACCCGCGAACTGACAATCGACCAGATTGAGTCGCGTGTTGCCCCCTGGAGAAGCCTCGGCGTCACCCTGTTGCTCGACGCCGACGCCGGGGCTCATTTTGGCGGCGAGGGCCAAAGACTGGACTGGCGCGCGATCGGCAGATGGTCGCAAGCCTGCCCCGCTGAATGGATGCTTGCCGGCGGCCTGACCCCCGCAGTCGTCGAAAAAGCCTTGACGCTAGCAAATCCTGTGGGCGTCGATGTCGCGTCGGGAGTGGAGCGTCCCAAGGGCGTGAAAGACGCCCAGTTGATCGAGTTTTTTTGCACCGCGGTAAAGAATTTTCAACCCGCCCTTGACCAGTGAAAACTAGCTAAAGGCGTACACTCGTTCCTTGGCGAAACGACCTTCATCTGGCAAAAGGTCGCATGACACCCTAACAAAATGTTCGTTCTCCCTCTAAGATGGGTGAATCTCGTCCGTCTTATACGGTTGAGCACATCGAGGCCGCCGCGGGCGGAACTCGATCCCAACACTACCCGTTTCAGGAGACTGCACCGTGTCGCAGGTCGAAACGACCCGATTGCCGTACAAAGTCAAGAACATTGAACTTGCCGAGTATGGCCGCAAAGAAATCATGTTAGCCGAAAATGAAATGCCAGGTCTGATGGCGCTTCGTGAGAAATACGGCAAGGAGAAACCGCTGAAGGGTGCTCGCATCGCTGGATGCCTGCACATGACGATTCAAACTGCCGTGTTGATTGAGACGTTGGTGGAGTTGGGTGCGGAAGTCACTTGGAGTAGCTGCAATATCTTCAGCACCCAAGACCAAGCCGCGGCCGCAATCGCTGCCGCTGGCATCCCAGTCTACGCCTGGAAGGGCATGACGGACGAGGAGTTCGAGTGGTGCATCGAGCAAACGCTGCACTTCCCTTCGGGCGAGCCGTTGAACATGATCTTGGACGATGGTGGTGACTTGACCGCCATGGTTCACGATCGCTTCCCAGAGTTGCTGGTGAACATCCGCGGTTTGAGCGAAGAAACCACGGCCGGTATTCATCGCCTGGAAGTCCTTAACCGTAAGGGGACCCTGAAGGTTCCCGCCATCAACGTCAATGACTCGGCCACCAAGTCGAAGTTTGACAACCTGTACGGTTGCCGCGAATCGCTGGCTGACGGAATCAAGCGAGCCACCGACGTCATGTTGGCTGGTAAGGTTGCCGTCGTTTGTGGTTACGGCGACGTCGGCAAGGGCTGTGCCCACTCGCTGCAGCGTTATGGCTGTCGCGTGATCGTGACCGAAATCGACCCCATCAACGCTTTGCAGGCCGCGATGGAAGGTTTCGAAGTCACGACCATGGAACGCGCTTGTAAGGAAGGCCACTTGTTCGTCACCACGACGGGCAACAAGGACATCATCCTCGGCGAGCATCTCGAGCAGATGCCTAACGACGCGATCGTCTGCAACATCGGTCACTTCGATACCGAAATCGATATCGCTTGGTTGGAAGGCGAAGTCGCCAAAGGCCGCGTCTCCAAGCTCGAGATCAAACCTGCCGACATTGGTGGCGTGGATCGTTACACGTTCCCCGATGGCAGCAGCGTGTTGGTGCTGGCCAAAGGCCGGCTGGTCAACCTCGGTTGCGCCACCGGTCACCCCAGTTTTGTGATGAGCACCTCGTTCACCAACCAGGTTCTCGCACAGATGGAACTGTGGCAACGTGCTGACCAATACGACATTAAAGTCCACATGCTGCCCAAGCGTCTGGACGAAGAAGTCGCTCGCTTGCACCTCGGTAAACTGGGCGTGCAACTGACCAAGCTGTCGCAAGACCAGGCTGACTACATCGGCGTACCTGTCGATGGACCTTACAAGCCTGACCATTACCGGTACTAATCGCCAACGTTTAGTTGTCGATTGTTCGACTGAAAACCCGAGCGGCCTACTGGGTCGCGCGGGTTTTTTCATGCGCTTAAAACTTGCTCACCCGGGGTATCGATAACGCGCCCAAACCGCCGTCACCTGTTCGGCCCGCAGCGGGTTCCTTAAGCTGGATCTGCTCTCCCCGCTAATCCTGCGAACTGTAAGACCATGCCTGAAATCCAAGCTTTCCGCGGCGTTCGTTACAACCTCGGCCACGTTGGCTCCCTGTCCGAAGTCATCGCGCCTCCCTACGACGTCATCGACCCAGAACTACAGAAACGGCTCTACGAGCAGCATCCGGCCAACGTCGTGCGAATCATCCTGAACCGCGAAGAGCCAGGGGACGCCGAGGATGCGAAGTATCAGCGAGCGGCAAGGTTCTTCAAAAACTGGCAAGCCGAAGGGGTGTTGGAAACCGAAGGGGATCCAGCGATCTATGTTTATCATCAAGAATTCGAGTACGCCGGCGAGGCCTTGACACGCCGTGGCTTTATGTGTGGCGTTCGTCTGCAACGGTTCGGCGAAGGCAACATCTATCCGCATGAGGAAACGCATTCCAAGGCGAAGGTCGACCGCTTCAAACTACTGAAAGCCTGCCAAGCGAACTGCAGCCAGATTTTTGGGCTGTACCCCGATCCCGATAATGCGGCGCAGCACTTGTTGGACGCCGCGGTCAGTGGTGTCGCCGGCATGGAAGCGACCGACCACCTGGGCGTCAAGCATACGCTGTGGCCGATCACCGACATCCGGATCATCGGTGAGGTTTCGGCGTTTCTGAGTGACAAACCGATGTTTGTCGCCGATGGGCATCATCGCTATGAGACGGCCTGCAACTACCGCGATTTCTTGACGGAACAACAGGGCGAACTGCCTCCCGACCATCCGGCCAACTTTGTGATGACGATGTGCGTCAGCATGAACGACCCCGGGATGATTGTCCTGCCGACCCATCGCCTGCTACGCGGTACACCGGCGTTCTCCGCGGAAGCGCTGATTCAGCGATTGGGAGCTTGCTTTGATTGCCAGATTGTCGGTGAGGGGCCTGCCGGGGCGATGGCGGCGTGGGAGGAGATCGCCGTTGCCGACGAGCAAGGCTTGATGGCACTGTATGCGGCCAAGGATCAAAAGTGGCTGCTGGGCCGGGCGACCGACGCGGCAGACGAGCGAATGCGGCAGCTCGCTCCAGAACGCAGCGACGATTGGCGGAGTCTTGGCGTCAGTTTGCTGCATCGCTTGATCATCGAGGATCTGCTCGGTGCGGGCGACCATCCCAAGCCGACCTACGTGCACCTAGTCGAAGAGGTGATCGACGGACTGGAAGGCCGAGGCACACTGAGTGAGAACGATTCCGACGAGCCATTCACACTGGCCGCGTTGGTGATGCCGGCGGAACTGGAGCATGTCGAGGCGATCAGCCTGCACAAAGAGCGGATGCCCGCGAAGAGCACCTATTTCTATCCGAAGCTGCTGAGCGGATTGGTCTTCAAACCAGTGGGCTGAACGGGACACGATGGCGCAAGTTCCATTGCCGCGCCACCGCGATCATCCTGCCGGTGCGTTCCGCGTGAAACACCGGCACCTTCGGAGCTGTTTCACTAACAGGAAGATTCCATCGAGATGCGTTTTGAAGTTGCGCGTTTGGATAGCCCGGAGGGTGCCAGATGAATTGCCGGGGACGTAAGTCGCTGGAAAATAGATGAAGTGATGTGAAAGCCCAGAGGGCGGCACAATTTCGGAAATTTTGTGTCCTCCTCCGGGCTGTGGTTCGCGATCCTACCTATCCGTCGGCAGTTCTTGTGCCGCCCATCGGGTTACTGAAGTAAGCAAAAATCGCAACTTCAAAACGGACGCTTTGGGGTACCAAACGGACAGGCCTCTGGGCATGGCGTTGGCTTTGCCATTTTGGAAACCCCTCGCTAACGCGCGTGTCGGCATTCGTCCTGATTCCAGGCGATTCCAGCTCCCGGTCGCCTGCCTAAGCCGGCACCCAGGCGTCATCCGGTAAAGGAGCCGCCTTGGCGATAGCCGCGGTTCCTGCATTCAACCGGGGCTAGCCCAGATTATTCACGTAAATGACTAGGGACGCCGCAACGGTCTTCCCGGATTGGACTTGCTTCAATGCCTTGTTTAGCAGGCTGCTTTTGGTAACCCGATGCGTGAGCGAGGGATTTATCGGTGATCCCTCGCTCACGCGTCGGGTTATCAATAATCCGGGGCTGGCGCCCAAACGGCTAAGCAGAGTTCTGGGGAATGATTCCTGCTGACCTGCCTATCGATGGCATCTTTTTTCGCCATCTCCACCGGGACCGTTAGTTTCACGCGAAACTGGCATTCTTCCCTGACCGCCTCTCGCCGTACAATCGGGGCAACTCCTCATTGGCACGGAAGCCCTGTTGAACAAAATACTTTGCGTTGCGAATCAGAAAGGGGGCGTTGGCAAAACCACCACCGCCGTCAATCTTGCCGCCGCCCTGGCCCTCGCCGGTCAGCGGGTGCTGCTGATTGATATGGACCCGCAGTGCAACGCCACCAGTGCTCTCGGCTGTACGCCCACCGATGGGCATCCGTTGGTGCGCAACCAACCGATCCGCGACAGCATCGTCGAAACCGACATCGTCGACCTACATCTGCTGCCCGGCAGTCGCACCTTCCACGACGTCGATCAATTGGCCAAGACCGACGGCCCCGAAGCCGATCGGCTGCGGCAGCATCTGGATGAAGGCGTCCACGCCTACCAGTATGTTTTGCTCGATTGCCCGCCCAGCGTCGGGACGCTCACCCAAGCCGCCTTGGCCGCCAGCACCGAAGTCCTGATGCCGATCCAGTGCGAGTACTTTGCCATGGAAGGGTTGACTCAACTGATTCAGGTCATCCGCCGAGCCATCCAGCAGACCGGCGGACGACTGACCTTTGGCGGCATCCTGCTGACAATGTATGATCCTTCTTTGGAGCTGACTCACGAAGTCGACCAGGAAGTCCGCGAGTTCTTTGGGGACATTGTGTTTGATACCGTCGTGCCCCGCGACGTTTCTCTCAGCGAAGCGCCCAGCCACGGGCAAAGCGTCTTCGAATATGCGCCCCGCAGTCGCGGGGCTTTTGCCTACACTCAGCTATGCATGGAGGTGCTTGAACGTGAGTAATCCACCGGTCCAAAAAGATCGTCGACTAGGAAAAGGACTTGCCGCTCTACTCGGTACGCCCCTTGAAGAAGATAACGGCCTCAGCCGCCCCGTCCGAACCGCCGCCGCCAAGCCCACCGCGGGCGAAGCGAAACCGCCACAGCGTGCCAATCGCGATGCCGCCGTGGCCGACGCCTCCGACCGAGCGGCGCCAGCAGCGGCCCCAGCAGCGGCTCCAGCGGCCGGTGATCGCAGCGTTCAGTTGAGCGTCTATGAGATCGATAACAATCCGTTTCAGCCACGCCGCGAGTTCAACGAATCGGAAATCGCTTCGTTGGCCGAGAGCCTGAAAGAACACGAACAACTGCAGCCGGTTATCGTTCGCAAAGTCGGCCAGCGATACCAACTGATCAGTGGCGAACGACGGTTACGAGCCGCCATTCACGCGGGCTTGCCCACCGTCCGCGCCGACATTCGCGATGCCGATGACCGACTGGTTGCCGAATTGGCGATCATCGAAAACCTGCAACGCAAAGATCTAAACGCGATCGAAAAAGCGATGTCGTTCCGGCGTTACATCGACGAGCACCAGTGCACGCAAGACGACTTGGCGACTCGCTTGAAGATCGATCGCAGTACGATCGCCAACCTCATGCGGCTGCTCGAACTGCCAACGCCGGTGATCGATCAGATCAACAACGAACGGATCTCTTCCAGCCACGCGCGGGCGCTGCTGCCGCTCGGTGACGAACGTCAACAGGTGCAGTTGGCAAAACAGATCGAAGAGGAGAAGTGGAGCGTTCGTGCGACCGAGCACCACGTTGCGGCCTTGCTGCAAGCCGAAGATGCCGAAGAGTCCGGCATGATCAAGCCGAGTGTAGGAGCGGGAAAAAACAAGCGAACCGTCTCCCCACATATTCAGTCTCTACAACAAGACTTGAGGATGCAGTTAGGAACCAAAGTCGAAATCCGGGAGACCTCCAAAGGCCGTGGCAAAATCACGATCCATTTCTCCAGCCCCGAAGAATTCGAGCGACTGCAACAGTTGATGTCGCAAGGCCAAACAGGCTCGGTCGTCGCAGCTTAATCCACCGCCTGTCTGGGGCCTCTCTCGGTAGCGAGAGAGGCCCAATGGAATTGTCTCTAACCGCGTTCCGCGACAAGCCGCTACGACCGACAAAAACATCTCTCAGAAACCAAAAAACTATACCGAACCCATCTACCCAAGAATGGCTCCGGCATCTAAACTTACCCTCATAAAGACCGCATCACTGCGGGGCGTAGCTCAGCCTGGCTAGAGCGCCTGGTTTGGGACCAGGAGGTCGCATGTTCGAATCATGTCGCCCCGACTTTTAAGGTGAATCACACACCTGTTTCTTGGCCGCCTCTGGCCTAAATGAACGTTTCACATTGCGTGAACGAACGTCCACTGCCCAAGCCGATCGGGTGCCATCATCAGACATGGCAATCCGTATCAGGCCGACTCGATAGCTCCGGATCGTTGGGCTCGTCCTCAGGCAACCCGTTCAACAAGACGACGAAGATCGATGCCTCCTCGGGGCATCCTTCAAACGCGCGAGCGACCTGCGACGTTTTCCTGGCTGCTCGGCAGGTGGCCATTCTTCTGCGTCTCCGCCTGCGGCGACGTTGTCGTTAGGCTTGTCGCGAGTGCTCCGAGCCGTCAACCGGCAGGCCGAACGGATGACCCGGTCGGCGTGTTCTTTTGACCCCGCTCCCTGCGTTCCGTTTGCCCCCATGCCCCGGTTGTGGGGCGGCTCCGGAGAGCCATTTTTTTTCTGTATTGTGGAAAATTCGAAGTTGCGTTGATGTCGCTGTAACCGATAAAACCGCTATTAACGGACGGCTCAAGTTCGACTTCTCCCACATGCCCCACGAACACCAATGACCGTCCGTTTCGCTAGTTGCGTCGGTTTGTGGATTTGCATGTTGGCAACCATTGCTGCACAAGACTTTGGATTTTCCGAACCACCGCCGCTGCAGCCTGTTGCCGCCCAACCTGCGCCGGTGACCTTCGGTGCCGATGGGCAGATTTATAGTGATGGCCCGATCGACAGTTCCATCGGTTACGTTGACACGTTTCCGAAGCAAGCTTGGCGTCGTTACCAGATGCCCGACGGTTTGCTTTACCGGTCCTACCTGGCCGGTCCGCACGAGCCACGGATCTCGGCGGTCATTTTTGGCGACACCAACGAGAACGTTTACACCGACGCGAGCGTTGGCGGACGCATCGGAATCATGCGGTACGGTACGTTTGGTTCCCGAGGTGCCGAAGGTTGGCAGTGGGACTTTGAAGGCGGAGTCATCACACGGTTGAATCTGCGGCAGTCCGAAGATGTCGAAGCGGCCGATTACCGGTTTGGAACTTTGTTGACCCACTCCGAGGGACGCTGGTCCACCAAGTTCGGATATTTTCACATCAGCTCGCACGTCGGCGATGAATTCTTGCTTCGCAATCCCAACTTCGAGCGAATCAACTACGTCACCGAATCGTTGGTTGGTGGTCGCAGCTACCAGTACACAGACGACCTTAGGCTGTACGGCGAGATGGTCGTCGCGTTCAAAGTTTCCGATGGTGCTAAGCCGCTGCAATTTCAAATGGGTGCCGAGTACACCCCGCGGGCAAGTCACCCGATGAGCGGTGCACCGTTCGCGGCCGTGAACCTGGACCTGCGACAGTCGGTGGAGTATCGCCCAGGATTCAATCTGCAAACCGGCTGGATGTGGGAAAGCCCCGAGTCGGGACGCCGCATGCGTTTGGGCATGCAGTACTACAACGGTCGCTCGACGCAGTTCTCCTTCTTCCGCGACAAAGAAGAAACGCTCGGCGTCGGCCTGTGGTTCGACTACTAAGCCTACTTTTCCGCCGGTAACTTTCCGGCCGCTTCCTGTTTGTGCAACACCTGCGGGGCCACCATGATCGTGCCAAGATCCTGGACGCCCGTTTCCAGTTTCACCTCCAATCGATTGCGGGGCCAATCGATAGGCTGGCCGTTCTGTTTGATCGGCGCGAGCAACCGAGCGGACTCGTGAAAGACGCGAAACCAGAGCGTGGTATTGTCGGGCAGCCCCTTGATCTCCAGACGCCCATCTTCGTCGCTGACTCCAACGAAGGAGTGGTCCAGCAACACGAGGTAGCCGCGCATCCAAGGATGAATGTTGCATTCCAGTGGCAACGGCGCGGGTTCGGAGCGGGCAAGGGGAATCCGTCGCTGAGCGCCCGCCGGAACAAAGATTCCCTGTGCGTTATTGCGAAGGAAGCTAATATTCAGGTTGTGCCCGACGGCGTCGGCAGGGTCGAAGACCAACGTGTCGCCAGCGCGAGCGACCACAATGTGCGGCTCAAAGCGGCAGCCTTTGGCGGTCAGCAAAACCTCGGACGGCGGTGGTTTTGGCAGGGGCGGCAGCTTGGGCCCGCCGCGTCCGGTGTAGACGTACAGCACCACATTGCGGATCCCACGATTGTCCGCATGGACCAGCAACGACTCGTCGATCAGCCCTTGTGCGCCGCAAAACTCGCGATCACGGTCGGCGACCACCGGCTCGGGCTTGGGGGGCGGACCATCGTAGACGAACCGAATCTGCAAATCGGCTGCGGTCGCCGAAACCACCATGACGCCGGCGCCGATCAAACCGCTGAAGCAAGTTCGCATCGCAGGGAGCCTTTCTCGAGGAGCGGAAAAGCAGCATCACTCGGGCAGGTGTTTCGCGATAAACTGCTGCACGACCGGTCGCAACGCGATGTGAGGATTCACGTGCGGGCGATGTAGCAGCAGCGCCGCCTGAGCTTGAACCGGAGTCATGCCGCGGTACTTCACCAACCAGCATAACGCCACCGTCGCGCTGCGTGCGCGTCCCGCCTTGCAATGGACGTAAGTGGTGGCACCACGCTCAGCGTGGACCTGGATGAACTCCACCGCTTGCTCGATATCTTCCAGCAAAGGGTGTGTGAAATCGGTGGTGGGGATGCACAGTTGGTCGATTCCCGCAGCGGTGTAAGCCGCACAGGGGCCTTCGTATTCCTCGCAGGTGTTGACCACCGCCCGCACCCCTTCGGCGACTAAACCAGGGACGTCGCGCGAAAAAGGATACGCCCCCACGATCAGGTGATCATCCACACGGCTGGCCCATTTGCGAACTTTCAGGACGCGGCCGAGCAGCATGTTCCACCACAGCGTGGGATAGAATACCGAGCGGGCATACATTCGTGGTAGGCGATTGGGGGCAGGCATCGAACGGTTCACTCTGCTGTAGAGGCCGCATGGTCGTCAGGGACCCGGACCGAAGGAATAATCGAAATCACGGTATCGCCAGGTACCGGTGCGAGTGGGCGATCGGCAGTGTTGATCTGCAACACACCGGAAGGCAGGATAACAAATAGCAATACGATATCCTCTCCGTACCGTTGGCGAAAATCCTCCCAAGAAAACGAATCGCTCAGCTTGGTGTGTTTCAGCACGGCGCCAGAATCCATCAGACCACGGAGCTCGGAATAGGTCTTTTTCGGGCCGAACAAAATACGACCGCTGAGTGAAAGCGAGAGCGACCGCGATTCGCTCCGCGACCGTTTGGTGAAATCGAGCTGATAGGTTTCCGCCCGTCCGAACATCGCTTGAAACTCCGCCACCGCCAACGAGTTGACTTCGTCGTTGGGGGTCATGGCCAGAAAACGGCCGATCCCATCGAGCTGTAATTCTTCGCGGGCGTGATCGCTGAGGATGTTTACGCATTCCGCACGAACGCCGTCCATTTTCGCCGCCGCGACCTTGTTGTAGTTCAAGTCGACCAGCAAGACCTCGACCTTCAAATCGGTCAGCAGCTTTGCCAGCCTGCGAACCCATTCATCTCCGCCGGCGAGCAGCAGGCCTTGGGGATTCGGCCTGGCCAGCCCCAGTTGCCGGGCGAGCCAACCGGAGCTTAATCCGTAAAACGTCACCGTTCCGATGATCACCAAAAAGGTGACCGTGCTGAGCAGTTCGGCTTGTTCGTGCAGCGCCATGTTGTCATTGCCATGAAACTGCTGCAGCTTCAATGCGAAGACACTGCTGACTGCCGCGGCCACAATTCCCCGCGGTGCCATCGACGAGATAAACGTTTTTTCTTGCCAGGTTAAAGGAGTGCCCAACAAAGAAGCGAAAACGGAAATCGGCCGCACGACCACAATCATCAGCCCCAAGAACAAGGCCCCCGACCAGCCCAGGTTGACCACCGACATCGGATCCAACCGAGACCCCAAGATAATGAACAGGACGCCGATCAGCAGCGTTCGCAGGTGCTCTTTGAATTCAATCACATGTTCGATGTCGGCGTGCTTCTGATTGGCTAGCCAAATGCCAAACACGGTGACCGCGATCAAACCCGATTCTTCGGCAAAGTGGTTGCTTAATGCAAACAGTCCCAGCGCCAGACCGAGGGCGCCGATGCCATGCAGTGGATCGGGTAACAGATAGCGACGGATCAACTGCGTCAAGAAAATGCCGCCAAACAGACCCAGCAGGGTGCCGATCAGCGTGATCTTCGTCAGCAGGAGGGCGGTCGCCCAAACGTTCAACGAGTCGGTTTGACTGACAACGATCTCTTCAAAGACCAGCACCGCCAACACTGCGCCGACGGGGTCAATCACGATGCCTTCCCATTTCAACGTCGAAGAGACGCGCCGGCTGGGGCGGATCTGACGCAGCAAAGGCCCAGTCACCGTCGGTCCCGTGACCGTCAAAATAGCTCCTAGCAGTAACGATAGCCGCCAGGGAAATTCCAACACCCAGTGTGCTGCCTGAGCCGTCAGGACCAGCGTCACCAGACAACCGATCGTCACCAGCCGAAACGTTGCCGAGCCCGCTTCGCGGAGTTCCCGGATCTGCAGCGACAATCCGCCTTCGAACAAAATGACGGCCACCGAGAGCGACACCAGCGGAAACAGGATCGCTGGCCCCACCTGCGTCGGCTGGCCGGTGAACTCCGCCAACCGTTCCGCTCCGGTCAAGTTCTCCAGCAACTGATCGGGGTTGATGAACTGCCCCAACACAATCCCAAATAGCAACAGCAGCAGAATCGAAGGCAGCCGCGTCTTCCATGCGATCCACTGCGCCAAGATGCCGAGTGCGGGAACAAGCGCTAGGTAGGAAGGCAGATCCATGGTGTCGACTAAATGGGTGAACCGGTCCGCGGAAACATCTACTTTGCGGCATCAGCAAGTTAGATTAGCGATCCCTGGTGGGCAACCGATGGCACTGCTGAATGGAACGTCACCGAGGCGTTACAGGCCGACCGCAGAGGCACCGTAAACGGCAGTCAGACCGCAAACGACTCAGCTCCCACAGTTCGCCGACCGGAGTGTGAAACTTTTTTGTTTCCGACACTTTTTCCCCAGCAGGTGGAGCGATGGTTTTCATTTCCCCTAACCCATTCGCAGCAAAGTACTTAGGGGAAAGGGTTTCAGCACCGAAACATTTCGGCGGGATCGACCCCATGGTCGTAAATAGCCCCGGCCCAACACCTTAGCGTGATGTGAAGATTGTGTTTGACACGTCCCCTAGGATCGCTAAAGTGACCATTAACCCGCATGTAGTGCTAAGCGAGCAATGAAAGCACTACCCATAGTGGAATCTCTCTTCGCATTCGGCACGTTATCCCCTAACCCCAAACGAACTTTCCCTTCGTTGGCCCCACTCTCGGTAACGATGCGCCGTTTGCGAAATAGATGGACATGCGAGCATTGCTGTTTCTACACACACTGGTTGGCGACACTCGCTCTGCAAGACGCAGATTTTGTGATAGCGGTGCCGTTCAACCCACGGACGAACCTTTAGGAGTCTTGATACATGGCATCTGTCATTTCCTCTGCTGCGCAGAATTCGAAGGCGACTCAGAGCAAAACCACCGCCCACGCCGATATTGATGCGCGGCTTCAGGAGCAGCAGGGCATTGAGTACGCTCGGCGGCAGTTTGGAACCTTGTTGCGGGACGGCCGTCCGGGGATGAAGTTCTCCGCGCAGTTTTGCCCTGAGAATGTCGATAGCCCTTTCGACACGACGGAATGGGAACTCCGCAGCGCGGCCATCAAAGATGAAACCGGGCGTGTGTTGTTCGAGCAAAACGATTGCGAAGTTCCGGCCAGTTGGACGCAACTGGCAACCAACGTGGTGGTCAGCAAGTATTTTTATGGCGACCCCAACGAGGAGGGCGAGCGTGAGCGGAGCGTTCGTCAGTTGGTTCACCGGGTGACACGCACCATCGCCGACTGGGGTTTGCAGGACGGCTATTTCGAGTCGGCCGAAGATGGCGAAAATTTCTATCGCGACCTGACTTGGTTGTGCGTGCAACAGCACGGGGCTTTCAATAGCCCTGTCTGGTTCAATGTGGGACTGTTCCACCAGTACGATGTCGAAGGTGCCAAATGCAACTGGCGTTGGAACCGCGAACTGCAGCAGGTCGATCAACCGGACAACCCTTACGAGTTCCCGCAGGGTTCGGCGTGCTTTATTCAAGCGGTCGAGGACAACATGGAAGACATCATGCGGCTCGCGTGCAGCGAAGCGATGTTGTTCAAGTTCGGTAGCGGAACGGGGACCGACCTGTCGACCATCCGCTCGAGTCGCGAGCGTCTGTCGGGTGGCGGCACGCCCTCGGGCCCGCTGTCGTTCATGCGTGTGTATGATTCGATCGCCGGCGTGGTCAAAAGTGGTGGCAAGACTCGGCGTGCGGCAAAGATGCAGTCGCTGAAGGTTTGGCATCCCGACGTGCTGGAGTTCATTCAGTGCAAGTGGAACGAAGAAAAGAAAGCCCATGCGTTGATCCGTGAAGGCTACGAGTCGAACTTCAACGGCGAAGCTTACTCGTCGGTCTGTTTCCAGAACGCCAACCTATCGATTCGCGTGACGGACGACTTCATGGACGCGGTCCGCGATGGCAAGCGTTGGCAAACCCGCTGGATCGATGCACGTGCCAACGATGCAACGCCGCCGGAATATGATGCCAAGGAACTGCTGAACCAGATGGCCGATTGTGCTTGGCACTGCGGCGATCCAGGGGTGCAGTACGACACGACGATCAACCATTGGCACACCTGTCCTAATAGTGGCCGGATCAATGCGTCCAATCCGTGCAGCGAGTACATGTTCCTCGACAACACGGCGTGCAATCTGGCATCGATCAACTTGATGAAGTTCGTTCGCGCCGATGGCACGTTCGACGCCGAGCGTTTCCAAAGCGCCGCCCGAACATTCTTTATTGCTCAGGAAATCCTGGTCGACCACGCCAGTTATCCGACGGAGGAGATCGCCGGTAACAGCCATCGCTTCCGCCCGCTCGGCCTGGGTTACAGCAACCTTGGCAGCGTGATCATGACTGCCGGTTTGCCTTACGACAGCGATGCGGCACGCGGTGTTTGCGGTTCGCTGACCGCCCTGCTGCACGGGACCGCGAACCTGACCAGTGCCGAGATGGCGGGCGTGGTCGGACCGTTTGATGGCTATGCCGAAAACGAAAAGCCGATGCTGAACGTGATGCGGATGCATCGCGAAGCGGTCGAGGAGATCAACGATGATGGTCCGCCGGAACTGAAGGAAGCCGCTCGTAACTTGTGGGACAAAGTCCTTGAGTTGGGCGAGAAGCATGGTTTCCGCAATGCACAGGCGACTGTCTTGGCACCGACCGGCACGATCAGCTTCATGATGGACTGTGACACCACGGGCATCGAGCCGGACATCGCGCTGGTCAAGTACAAGCAGTTGGCCGGTGGCGGAATGCTGAAGATCGTCAACAGCACGGTCGCGGCAAGCCTCCGCAAGCTCGGTTACTCGGAGCCACAGATCGTCGACATCATTAAGTTCATCGACGAAAACGACACCATCGAAGGGGCGCCGGAGTTGAACGAAGACCACCTGCCGGTCTTTGATTGTGCGTTCAAGCCGGCCGGCGGCGTACGCAGCATTCGTTGGCAAGCTCACGTTACGATGATGGCTGCCGCTCAGCCGTTCCTCTCCGGGGCGATCAGCAAGACGGTGAATATGCCGACCGATGTGACGGCACAAGACATCGCCGATGCGTACTTCTGGGGTTGGGAATTGGGATTGAAGGCGATCGCGATCTACCGCGACGGCAGCAAGCAATCGCAGCCTTTGAATACCAAGAATGGCGACAAGGATGCGGCCGCCGCCGAAGTGATCACCAAAACGGTTGAGAAGATCGTTTATAAGCCGCGTCGTGAACGGTTGCAGGATACCCGCCAAAGCTTGACGCATAAGTTCAGCATCGGCGGCCATGAAGGTTACCTCTGCGTCGGCCTGTATCCCGATGGTCGTCCTGGTGAATTGTTCATCACGATGGCCAAGGAAGGCAGCACGATCGGTGGCATTATGGATGCCTTTGGAACGGCGATCAGCATGGCGTTGCAATACGGCGTGCCGTTGGAAGTGCTGGTAAACAAGTTCAGCCACACGCGGTTTGAACCGATGGGCCACACCACCAATCCCGACATTCGGATCGCCAAAAGCGTGGTCGATTATATTTTCCGCTACCTCGGTATTCATTTCCTCGCCGGGTATCGCGAAGCGAGCGTGCCGACGTCGGTCGATGCCAAAAAGCCCAATGACGCCAATGGCACGTCGAAGAAGCTGGGCGGTAACGGGCCGACGATCGAATCGCCCAACACGGCGGCTCGGTTCACCGGCACGATGCTCGACTTGGCCGCGCTCGAACGATCGGGAGTCAGCCGCGACCTAGGGTTCGATACCGAAGGCGGTTCGGGTGGTGGTCGCAGCGACCAGTTTGCTCGCTTCCAAAGCGACGCGCCAAGTTGTGACAATTGCGGCAGCATTACGGTGCGAAACGGAAACTGCTACCTCTGTCACAATTGTGGCAACAGCATGGGCTGCAGTTAGTCGCCGCTCCGGAAAGCCCATCGGCCCCAGCGGCCGATGGGTGTTAGCTGGATAGCGCCAGGTTGGATGAGCCGTTTTGGCGTTCGCCACGGTTTTCGGGAGGAGAACCGTGGCTAACGCCAAAACGGCTGATTCGTTCGGAAAGAAAATCAGTCCAACCTAGCGTCGTCCAGTTCGGCAGGCCTTAAATCCTTGCCCTCGGACGCGAGTCCGAGGTAGCGGCTCGACACGACGCCTGTCACCGCGCTATGTTTTTAACCACCGCGAAAATGGGAAACGGCCGCCAAGGCGACCACCGAAGATCGGTTTCAGCGGTCATCGAGTCGCTGGCGTGCTTCGTCGGCCCACGGACTGTTGGGGGCGAGCTGCAAAAATCGCTGCCAATGCTGGTTCGCTTCTTCGTGGCGACGTAGGTCGTCCAGCGTTCGCGCTAGGTTGTAGTGCACGTCGGGATATTCGTCGTGCAGCGCCAGGGTGCCTCGAAACGCCGCCACAGCCAGTTCTAACTGGCCCATTTCGGCCAGTACCGAACCGAGGCTGGCGCGAGCTTCGACGAACGCGTCGTCCAACTCGATAGCCATGAAATAACGTTCGCGAGCTGCCGTTACGTCTCCCCCGCGATACAGCAGTTCGCCCAATTGGAAACTGATGTCGGCACGAGCTCCATCGCGGGCCAGAATCGCGTGGTACAGGTTGACCGCCAATTCCAAGTCGCCGTCGTCCTCGGCACGATAAGCCTGCTGCAACAATTGATCTTCGGATACGTTGGCTTCGTCCCGCGGAGGAAATTGCAATTCATTGCGGCGAGCTTCGATCGATTCGGACAACGATAGAATCGCGGAGGTGGCGTCGACGTCGTCATCGTGGTCGGCGGACATGGCATCAAAGTCCATCCGCAATTGACCGCCCGGCTCGATCAATCCTTCGCCTTGTCGCAACAGCAACTGCTTGCCTTCGACCAGCACGCTCAGTTGCGTCAGCGGCCGCCGCACATCGGGAATGATCTGCGCCAGCTCGGACAATTTGCGTTCAATCGCTTGAGGGCTCGCCCCCGCGGCGACCAATTCCGCCAACCGCCGCGCCGTCGCGACCTCTTGAAAGTCGAAATACGGCAGCTTGTGAACCGTTCGCACCGGAATGATCAAACCGCGCCGGTGCCAGCGACGGATTACGCGCACCGACACGTTCAACAGGTCGGCCAACATCGCGGGCGTGTAAAGTCGCTTGACCGCTTGCTCGGCTTCGACCAATCCCAATCGCTGCCACAGTTCCGTTTCATGGATAACTTCGACGTCACCACGCGCGGCCGCGGCGCGCAGTCGGTCGTCCAGCAATTGGTCTTCGGCTAATGGTGATTCCTCGGCACCGATGACGACCACGTCGATCGCCGGATCGGCCATCTCCACCGCCACGCCGCCGTGGCTGCGCACCAGTTGCATCGCTTCACGCTTCGAAAGCCCCCCCAGTTTTCCGAGGAATGCGATCCGTTTCTCGGCAATCCATTGGGTCGCTTCGTCCGCATCGCCCTCCTCCGCCAAGGGCGCAGCATCATCGTCTAATGAATCGTCATCTTCCTGGTCGAACGGGTCCGCCACAGTGGTCGACTCCTTGAGGTTGGCGATGGCGCCAGCTTAGACACTCGGCGGCACCAGTTTAGACGCTACAGACGCTTGGACGAAGCGGCCTCTTTCCAGATGCCCGCGGCGATCATTTGTGCGGTCGCTTGTTCGGCCCAGCCGCGATTGGCGGCCGGACTGGCAGGACTGGGATGCAAAATCCTTGCTACCTGCAAGGGCCTTTCGCCTCGCACCCGCAACAGGCATTTTTCCGCGTAAGCTCCCACGCCGACGGCCCACTCGGGCTGGACCGCGTCGAGCAACGCCACCAAATGCGCATCGCATGCCGCATCCAACGCCTTGCGCTCGGCCGCCGGCAATTTGTCGGGGGTGCGATTCCGACCAGATGATTCCATGAACACCAGCGGGCAATAATTTGCGATCAAGTGCTGCCGGAAAAATTTCTTCGGTGTCCCGAATCGGTCGCGAACCCAGCCCCACAAACGTTCTCCGGAAACTTCACTGCGCGAGCAGGCCAAGCCTTCCACCGGACGTTTTGGATGTTCAATTTTCGGCTTGTGAATCTCGGCATCGATCCGCAACCAATCGCGAACCGCCGCAACCTGTCCAAATGGAACGCCGGTTTGCGCCATCCCCCACGGCCCTGGATTCATTCCCAGAAAGAGGACTCGGCAGCCTGCCGGATTCAGCATCCGCAAGTATTGCTCGTGCGCGTCCCACGCGTACTGCAGCGGGTTGTAGACCACGGCGACGGGAGCGTCAAACGTCAAAGGTTGGACCGTTTTGGAAAGCCGTTTGGCGGCGCGAATCGCAGCGGAGATAGCGGTCATGCGTGTCAAGCTTGCAGGAATCAAGGGTGTGGGTTATCCGTTACGGGGTGCAAAAGAGACGCATCCCGGCGGTGGTTAGGATCGTGCGACAAAAAGTGTCGGGTACCTTTTGCGAGGAACTCGCCCTTCGGGTGCTTC
>CAYZHQ010000020.1:52644-67410 GCA_964477385.1 uncultured Pirellulaceae bacterium | reverse complement strand
TGGCCTGCGTCGGGTTGCCCGGCACGGTACTTTACGTGTTGCCGGCTGTGATGTTGGTGCGGGGAGCGAAGGCGTCGGCTGACCTGGCCGCTGGCCGGGGGAGTTACGCGTTGCTTCCCTTTCTTGATAGCCAGCGTAGTTTTTGGAAAACACTGGGCATCCTGTGTGCCGTGATGTTTGTGCTGTGGCTGGGGATGATGGTCATCGCCGTGGTCGGTTTGACGTTCAGCATGTCGAGGATGTAAGTACGGCCCCGACACGATGTCTTTTTTAAACGCCACCTTGATTTTCGGAGTCGCCGCGGCGGCGCTACCGATTGTGCTGCACTTGATCGCGCGACGAGAGCCGCAGCGTCAAGTCTTTCCGGCTGTTCGTTTTTTGACGCAGCGTCTGGAGGTGCATCGCAGCCGGCTGAAGATTCGGCGTTGGCTGTTGTTGGCGTTTCGCGCCGCGTTGTTGGGCTTACTAGCTCTCGCCTTTGCACGGCCTCAGATTCATCAAGCCGCCGCCGGGACGTGGCTGACGATCGGCATTTTAGCCGCCGCGAGCATCGGTCTGTTGGGCTTGGCCGCCATCGCCACGACGCGCGATTACGCGCGGTCGTTGACGATCGGGTTATTGGTCGGAGGAGGCTTGTTGCTGTTGACGGCCATCGGGTGGGGCACCGTCGTCTGGGCGGGCAGCGCACCGGTGACGATCTCCGATACGGCCCCCGCGGCGGTCGCCATTCTGCTGGATAATTCTCCCAGCAGTGGCTATACGACTCAGGACAGTTCGCGAATCGAAGCGATCAAGGCGACCGCCACCTGGTTGGTTTCTCGTTATCCTGCCGACAGTCGGATCGCGATTCTCGATCGCTCGTCGCGACCCGCCTCGTTCGCACTTGATGGTGCCGCGGCGATGCGCGCGATCGACAAAGCGAAGCCTCTGCAAACGATGCAGCCCTTAGCCGAACGGATCGAAGCGGCCGTACGGTTGGTCCGTTCCAGCGATTTGGAACGGCGCGCCGTGTTTGTGCTGAGCGACCTGACGAAAGCAAGTTGGACGCCCAGCGATGCGCCCGACGCCTCGCTGGCTTTGCCGCCATTACTGGCCGAACTGCCCGACGTAGCGCTGCAAGTGGTCGACGTGGCGCGGATCGCTGCAGGCGAAAACCTCACGCAGAGTTCTCCGACAGCCGTCGAAAATCGCCGTTTGGCGCTGCCTAAGATTTCGGACACCACGCCGGCTCGCGAAGTCGCCGTACCGCTCAGCATCCGCGTCTCGTTGGAACCGGGAACGCCCCCTTCGGCGGTGAGGGCCGAGCTGCAACTGTATGAGTTGTCCACCAGCCTGCCGGTGATCCGTGACAATGCGACGGTGTTGCCGCCCCTGCGTGTGGTCGATCGCACGAGCGCCGAGGTCACCGATGAAGCGCCGGCGGAGCTGTTGCTGACCTTGCCGCCACTGTTGCCCGGCACGCATCACGGTCGCATCGAATTGGCTGGCAATGATCCGCTGGCAATCGACGACGTTCGCTACTTCGCCGTCACGGTACGTCCGCCCGCGAAACTGCTGTTTGTCAGCGACGATCCGCCAGCGGCCGCACATCTTGAACGGACATTGAACGCGGAATTCCAGCCCGGTGATCCGCGGGCCGAATTCTCCATCGAGCGCATCGCCACGCGTCAATTCCGCGCCGACTCGTTAGTAGGAGTCGACGCCGTGGCATTGCTCGATCCAGCGCCGCGTCAGTTCGACGACGAAGCGATCGAAGCGCTGCTGACATGGGTCGAACAGGGAGGCAACGCGATGGTCGCCCTGGGAGCGGCCGGTCAAGACGGCGTGCTGCCCAATACGGCCATCGATGGCGGCGAAGAGACGCCGCGGAGGTTGCTGTTTCCACTGCGACGTGTATGGCGTGCGCCCGAGCCGGGGACGTTCTTGGAAGTCACTCGGCCGTCGCATCCGGTGTTCAGCGAACTGGCCGAAATTCCCGGCGGGGTGCCGTGGAGCCCCTTTCGCGTGAATCGCTATTGGCAGCTCGCGCTGCGTCCGACCGATGCGGTGCTCGCGCGTTATGCGGGGACACGGAATGCGGCCCTGCTGGAGCGTCCGATTGGCAACGGACGGATCCTCTTCATGACCACGCCGATCGCGCCCTCTTCGCAACATCGCTTGGCGAGCTGGAATGAATGGTTCAGCGCGGCCGATGCTTGGCCGTCGTTCCTGTTGATGCGAGAAATTTTCGATTACGTCGGAAACCGCGACGCGGGCACGTTCAATGTGCTGGTGGGGCAGCCGGTGGCGGTGCCGCTGGATAATACCGTCGGCGAGCCCCAACGGTTGCAGATGTTTACCGCCGAGGCGGCTCCCGCACCGGTGCCGGTGGAAGGTCACTTTGCCAGTATCGGTACCGTTCGAGAAGCCGGCAATTACTGGCTGCGCGGTGCCGCGACGCCGGTCGGTTTTGCCGCCAATCTGCCCGCCGAGGCGACGCAATTGGCGACCATCGAAACCGCTTTGTTGCAGGAGATATTGGGCGAGGGGAATTATGAACTGGTCGCTGATCGTGATTCGATTGTCGCCGCTGAAGGCCGCAGCAACGAAGCTCGCCCGTTGTATGCCCAGGCGATGTTGTTGGTGTTGGCGTTGTTTCTGTTCGAGCAACTGCTGGCCAACCGTTTTTATCGCTCGGCACGTACCATGACTGCCCAGACACCGCGACTCCGCGCCACGGGAGCTCGCTGATGCAGTTGTCCTGGGATCCGATTTACGCTTCGCCAACATTGGTCATCAGCCTGGTGGTGGTGATGTTTGGCCTGCTGGTGCTGATCCGGCCAGAACATGAAACACTGCCCGTTGCCCGCCGGCGTTGGTTGCTGGGGCTGCGTTTTGTCGCAGGCTTGGTGTTGTTGCTGGCGATGCTGCGGCCCTCCCTGGTCAAGACCGACGATCGGCCCGCGCCGGCGACGTTGGCCGTCTTGCTCGATGGCTCGCGCAGCATGATGCTGCCAGCCGGAAATGGTCAGCCGCGGTGGGCTGTGCAAGCCGACGTGTGGGAACGGCTGCGGCCCGCTTTAAAGAATTCCGACGAGTTGCTCGACGTGCAGGTTTTGACGTATGACGAGTCCGCGCGGCCGATCGATTT
This sequence comes from uncultured Pirellulaceae bacterium, assembly GCA_964477385.1. Classification (GTDB taxonomy): domain Bacteria; phylum Planctomycetota; class Planctomycetia; order Pirellulales; family Pirellulaceae; genus Roseimaritima. Next base: position 64,280 of record CAYZHQ010000020.1, on the reverse strand, counting down.
ATCCGGTGTATCGGCTTGGTTGGAGGAACCCGCTGACGGACAAGAAACCGATTTGGCAGCGGGGCTGCGCGGTGCGGTGTCTCGTGCCGCGGGCCGGCCGCTGGCAGGGGTGGTGATGGCCGGCGACGGCACGCAGACGGCGCGAGTCGAAGGGGCGGGGGCTCAGCAGGTGGCGCGTACCCTGTCTTCTCTTGAAGTTCCTCTGTGGTCGATTCCGATTGGTCCGCGCGGCGGCGATGACACGCGGCGGGATGTCGAAGTCGATGGCGTGCCCGATAGCTTTCGTGTCTTCAGCGGAAACACTTTTACAGTCAACGCCACGGTCCGAACCCAGTCATTAGTCGGTGCCGATGTGCCGGTGCGAGTGAAGTTGATACCGCAATCCACCGGCAGCGCCGCACCCGCCGCGGCCGACGAAGCACGCGAACTGGCCATCCGCTCGGTGGTGCCGCGCAGCCAGTCCGATAGCCAAAACGTCGAGCTGTCGCTGACCGCGCCGCCGCCGGGACGCTATCGACTGGAGATCGTCGCCGACGAACAGCCGGGCGAGGCGCTAACGATCAACAACCGTCAAATCGCTTTTTTGGAAGTGCGCGCCGGTGGCGGCCGGATTTTGTACCTCGAAGGCGAACCACGCGAGGAACAGTTGCGACTGCGGCGCTCCCTCGGTCGCTTTCCCGACCTGGAATTGGTCTACCTTTGGATTCGACGCGATACCGTGGGACGTTGGCCTGTCGATCTGGAAAGCTCGCTGGAGAAAAACCGCTTCGACATCTATATCCTCGGTGACTTGCATGCCGATGCGTTGGGAGAGAAACAATTGCAGATGCTCCGCGATCGTGTGGGCGAAGGAGCCGGGTTGCTGATGCTGGGAGGCCTGAACACCTACGGTCGAGGTGGCTATGCCGATTCCCCGTTGGCCGATGTGTTACCCATTCGAATGAAACCCTCGATCGCGCGTTCACCGCAAGCGCCGGCCGATCAAGAGGGACGATTGGAGGGTCCGCTGCCGTTACGTGTCGCCAAGCCGCATCCCATTTTGAAACTCGACGCGGCGGCCTCTCCGCAAGCGGTCTTCGATCGGCTGCGACCGTTGCTCGGCGCAAACCGGTTTGCCGATCTGAAACCGGTGCCTGGTGTCGAGGTGCTGCTGGAAACGGAAGCTCAAGATCCGCTGTTGGTGATCGGTGAATTTGGCAGTGGTCGCGTGGCGGCATTCGCGGGCGACAGCACTTGGCAATGGTGGCGGCAAGGAGCCAGCCCCACGCATCGTCGGTTTTGGCGGCAGGTGATGCTGTGGCTGCTCGCTCGCGATTCGTTATCCGATGATGCGATTGCCGTCGAACTCGACACGCGGCGGTTTGCGGCTTCCGATCCACCCGAATTCCGCGTTCGTTTGCGGCAATCCGATACCTCGCAACCGCCACCACCGTTGGCTGCGGAAGTGATCGCGGAAGACAACTCGGTGATCCCGCTGACGGCGAGTCCTCGTCCCACCGGGGCTGGCGAAACGGTTGTCGTTGGCCAGTTGCCAGACCTGCCCCCGGGCTTGTACCGACTGCGCGGGTTTTCTCCAAACAGTACCGCGGGCACGCCGCTACCACCGGACGAATTGGCCTTTCAAGTCATCGAAAGCGATCGCGAATTGCTGCGACCGCTGGCCGATCCGGCGTTCATGGAGCAACTGTCGGCGTTGACCGCCGATGCCGGAGGCCGTGCATTCTCGCCCGACCAAGTCGACGAGTTGATCGATACGATTCGCACTCGGCGGCAAGCCGCGGTCTCGCCGGTGACCGAGAAACGTCGGTTAGGAGACGACCCGCTGAGCGGCTGGCTGATGTTTGTCACTTTCGCTGGATTACTGGTCAGCGAATGGGCGCTGCGCAAACGCTGGGGGTTGGCTTGACGCCAAACGGCCGTCACGGGTACCCGCAACGGCCGTCAGGAAAGTGTCGCCTTCGCACTGATGAAGTCGCGGTTGTGGCTACAATCCGAACTGCTTCAAATGTGGCTCCAACACCGCAGCCCAGCGCTCGTAGCCTTCGCTGCTTAGGTGCAACTGGTCCGGCATGATCTCTTTGCGGATGGTACCATCGGGTTCGAGAAACTGATCGCCGATGTCCAGGTAATGCACGCGCTCGCCGTCGGCAAAGCGTCGAATGATCTGGTTGATGGCCACGTTGTTCAACCGCTTTTCATCCAGCGTATGAGCACCGCGTGGGAAGACGCCGTGCAAGATAACTTTGGTTTCCGGTAAACGCTCGGCCAAGATGTCGAGGATCTCCCGCACCCCGGCAGCGACCTGTGCGGGATCTTGATCAAAGTGTCCCGTGTTGTTGGTGCCGATCATTAGCACGGCCACTTGCGGCTTGATCTTGCCTAGGTTTCCGTGCGTTAAACGCCAGATTACGTGCTCGGTTCGATCGCCGCCGATTCCTAAGTTGATCGCGCGACGCTCGCCGTAGTGCTTGTCCCATGTCTCTTTGCCGGCACCCTCCCAACCCTGCGTAATCGAATCGCCGATGAAAGCCAAATCGACATTCCCCTGCCGGGCTTTGGCTTTGATGGCCGCATCGCGAGCTCGCCAACGCGGTTCATCGCCTCGCGTGGCAGGCAGCACCGCGGAGTTCACATCATAGAATTGACGGAGGTCACGGTAGCGCTTTTGCATTCCCGCCAGAATGTCCGCGTAGGCCGGATCGTCATGAACCGACTGCATCTCTTGCGGGTCGGTTTCCAGATCGAACAGATTCCACTCACGGTTGCGAGGAAAGAACATCAGCTTGTAGCGTTCGGTGCGGACTCCATCATGCACCGGAACATTGTGCACCGCCGCGTTCTCGTAGTACGCGTAGTAGATAGCGTCGCGCCAAGCGGTCGAGGGTTTGCCTTGGTTCTCCAGCATCGTCACCATGCTGCGACCCTGCATTTCGGCGGGAACCACCGCTCCGGCCACATCTAGAAAGGTCGGGCCGTAATCGATGTTTTGAATCAGTGCCGTCGACTCGGTCCCCGGTTCGATCACACCCGGCCAGCGGATCAGAAAGGGCATCCGCAGCGATTCTTCAAACATCCAACGTTTGTCGTACCAGCCATGTTCTCCCAGATAGAAACCTTGGTCACTGCTGTAAATGACGATCGTGTCGTCCGCTAAACCGGACTCGTCTAGGTAGTCCAGCATTCGCCCGACACCATCGTCAACGGCTTGAATACAGCGCAGGTAATCCTTGATGTAACGCTGATATTTCCACTGCACGACCTGCTTGTCGTTCAGGGCTCCCGCGTTCATTAAGCGGATGAACTCCTGGTTTTCAGGCTCGTAAGCCACGTCCCAAGCCGCCTTTTGAGCTTCGGTCATGCGGCGGTATTCGGCGTTGGGAATGCCCGAAGCGAAGTGGCTGGGAAACAAATTGTCGCCGTGAAACTTCATGTCGTGTCCCCAAAAGAAATGCTCTTTGATCGACATTTCATTCTGTTTCAGCAACTCGCTGCGACCGGCATAGTCGTCGAACAAGGAATCGGGCTCGGGGACCTGCGTATCCTTGTACAACGAGAAGTGGCGTTGTGGCGGTGCCCAGTTACGATGCGGTGCCTTGTGCTGACACATCAAAATGAATGGCTTGTCAGGATCGCGATTCTTCAACCACTCCAAAGAATTGTCGGTGATGATATCGGTGCAGTAACCCTCGCGGCGCAAACGACTACCATCCATCTGAATGAAGTCTGGGTTGTAGTAGCTGCCTTGTCCTGGCAACACTTCCCAGTGGTCAAAGCCAACCGGATCGCTCGACAGATGCCATTTCCCAATCAATGCCGTTTGGTAGCCCGCCTGCTGCATGAGCCGCGGGAAGGTCGTCTGCGTTCCATCAAAGCGATTGCCGTTGCGAAGAAAACCGTTCTTGTGGCTGTGTTTGCCAGTCAAAATACAAGCCCGCGAAGGCCCGCAAATCGAGTTGGCACAAAATGAGTTGTGGAACACCGCGCCTTCTTTGGCGATGCGGTCAAGGTTCGGCGTCTGATTGATCTTCGATCCGTACGCGCCGATCGCCTGCAATGCGTGGTCATCCGAGAAGACAAACACAATGTTGGGCTGCTTAGCCGCCAAAGCAGAACTGAACAGGCTGGTCAGCAGCACTGCAATGAAGCACCGGTGGGTCAGCCACTGGACGGGGATGTGGGGTATCGGCATCGGTCGAATTCCATTCGAGGAGGGAGTTGGGAGGAACCGGTAGGAGCGGCAAGGCGGGCCGTCGCGTTCGGCAAGCCCGCTAGGAAAGCGTTCATTCTAGCTGCCAACGACAAGCAAAAAAGAAAAGATTTTGTTGTCGTTTCGACGACGCTTTTGTCGCGATTTGAGGGCGCGCCGTCTCTAGCTCGCGCGGCTCGCTGCAGGGAGACTTGAGGAAAAACGCAATGATTTCTTGGTAAAGTGCTTTGCAAGCGATTGGTTTCGCGATTTGGTCCCCGTTGTGCGTTTCCTTGTGGAGAAGGCTTCGTTTGTAAGCCTCACGAAACATTGCACGGAGAATGAAGATGAATCGATGGATTAAGTGGATTGGAATCCCGGCGTTGGCATTTGCCCTCATCGCCGTTGGAGATGCCCAGCAAGCTTCGGCGGGTGACGGTTTTCGACTGCAGATTGGAGGTTTCGGGATCAACAGTTACTCAGGCCACCATGGCTACCGTAGTTACCGAGCGCCTAGCTATGGGCATGGTTTTCATTCGGGTTACCGCGGGGGGTTCTATGGAACCCATTCCTCACGATACGGCGGGCATTCGAGCTATCGGATTCGCCCTCACTACGACTACCATCGGCCCGCAATCGTGCCCCATCGAGGCCACTACCATTACCGGCCCGGCCACTACGGCCCGCATTATGGCGGGCACCGTGGTTACCGCGGCCACTACAGACATTAAGAACCGTATAAGCAACCTCGGGAGCGGACAGCTTGTTGGCCGGTGCCAGCTCCAGTCCGCTCCGGTGAAGCTTTAGGAGCCCTTTGATTTTTTTGGCTACGTGTTCCCTGCCGTGTGGTTCTGCTGGTTGCGTTTCACTGCACCGGGAGAATCACGCCGGATTCGCAATCCGCGGGGATTCCGTTGCCAAGGAATCAATCTCTTTCGCGCAGGCGGTGTCGCAAGTCGATTTCCAGTTGAGCTAGCTGGTCGAGCGTATACGTCTGCAGTTGGTCATTCGTGGGCGATGTTTCCAAGAGTAGGTCACGCAGGGCTAAGACTCTACCGATTGCCTCACCTTGCTTCAGCCCCTGTTCCAGCCCCTGTTCCCGCCCCTGTTTCAAGGCGTAATCCAACTTCGCCCGAGAGTCACGTTCCATTTTCACCCGAGCTTCGTAAAGGCTTCGCTGGTCTGGATCTCTCGCAATCATTTCTAAGACTCCCGTCGCTTCCCAAAATACCGACTCTGGTAGACGCTGCCTAATCTGATCAGCGGAAAGCTTGTCCGCGTGCATGAAAAAGTAGCACCACTGCTCGATCGGATCACTGATGATCTCATTATGACTCGGCGGTGCGTACTTCGGCAACTCAAGTAAATGGATTTGCAGGTGTTCGGTAAACGTTAGCTGATGCTTCGAGTTCATCAGCCGGAAATCGAGGTGCAAATCGTCCGCTTGAGCGAAGATCACCGCGTCCAAAATGCATATTCCGATGGACGGCCGCAATTCCCCATAACCTTCTCCCAAACCGAGTTGTTCGACCAACTGCGTGGCGACGTAATACGTTAAACGCTCGCGGATGGCTGTCGGCAGCGACCGCTGGATCTCGATATTGAATCGGTGACCGAATGCGTCACGTGCCCGAATATCGAGGACTGCATATTTGTCGTCATCGAACTCTTGTCCGATGATCGGGTTGAGGATCTCCACAGCGGTAATTTGCGGCGATCCGCCAAGCACCGCGTTGAGAAAGTGCAGCGTGATTGCCGGATGATCAGGGCTGCCAAGCAGCATTTTGCAGACAAAGTCAACAAGCGGATCGATGCCGATGTTCATGAGCTTGGAGAGAAAAGGGGCAGTCGACGATTTTCGGTACTCGCTTCACCCTACCAGATCCTGAAGCCTGCATGATTCGGCGGATTCCCCATCTTTATAACGGCACCGGTTGAACCGATGGCCGTACGCTGCCGTAACACTAAAGCGTCGTCACCTGTTAGAACTTGCGTTGTCGAATCGCTCGGCCACGGAAACAGAGGCGAGCAGCATGCTCCCCTTCCTAGTCATGTTGAGCGTTTGAGCGGCACCGATATATTGTGTGCCCACCCTGCGGACGGCTGGTCGCGGGAGACAAGTTCGCGTTTTTCTTGGATTTTCGCACACTCACGCCCTCCTTTCTGAACCTTATGAGCGAATCGAAAACGCTAGCGGCTCCGATGATCGAAGCCGAGCACCTTAGTAAGTTCTATGGCCCGTTTGCGGCCAGTCGTGATGTCTCGTTCACCGTTCGCGAAGGTGAACTGGTGGCATTTCTCGGGCCCAACGGGGCGGGGAAGAGCACGACAATGAAGATGCTGACCGGTTATATTGCCCCCAGCGAAGGGGCTGCGCGGATCGCCGGTCACGATATGCTGTCGGACCGCATCGAAGGGAGCAAACGCCTCGGGTATCTGCCCGAAAATGGGCCGCTTTATCCCGAGATGACGCCGCTCAGCATGCTCAGCTTTTTCGCCGATGCTCGCGGTTTATCGCCCAGTTACCGCAAGGAACGAATCGAGGCGGTCGTCGAAATCTGCGACTTGTCGACGGTAATGTACAAGGCGACCAGCAAGCTTTCCAAAGGTTTCAAGCAACGCGTTGGAATGGCACAGGCTTTACTACACGAGCCCGATGTGTTGATTCTTGACGAACCGACCGCCGGTTTGGATCCCAATCAGATTCGCGAAGTCCGTCGGACGATGCGTCGGTTGAGCGAAACGAAAACCATTCTGCTAAGCACGCACATTCTGCAGGAAGTCGAAGCGATGGCCGACCGCGTGGTCATGATTAACGAAGGTCGATTGGTCTACGATGGCGATGTCGCGGGCTTGCACGCGAAAGGTACCGACCTCGACGACGCGTTCCATAATTTGACCGGGCACGCGGTCAGCGAAACGCCCTAGTCCCGAAACGCTTGGTCGGCAAACGGCCGGCGTCCAAACGCTTGGCTCCGCGAACCCTCCGTCGCGGTTCTCCCTAGTACATCGCAAAACCTCTTTTGCAAACGCTTTAAAATACTGCCATGACAACAACTCTCGGTTCCGTACTACTGGTTTTGGTCAACTTGCTGTTGGTCGACATTCTGTTCCTCGCGGTGCTGGCGATGATTGTGGCGCTGCTGGCAAAATCCAAGCAGGCAGCGTTCGCGGTCATGCGACGCAACTTTGTCGGTTACTTTAGCAACCCGACCGGGTATGTCTTTCTCTGCATTTTCGTCTTCCTGACTTCGCTGGCCGCCTTCTGGCCGTACGAGTTCTTCAATCAGAACTTAGCCACCCTGGACCAACTGAATGGCTGGTTTCCGCTGATCATGCTGGTCTTTATTCCAGCGATCACGATGAGTATTTGGGCGGAAGAGAAGCGGCAAGGCACTGACGAATTGCTGCTTACCTTGCCTGCGGACGACTTTGACATCGTGATTGGCAAGTACATGTCGGCAGCCGCGATTTTCACCGCTTCGTTGCTGTTTTCCCAAATCGCGACGTTCATCACGCTGGCGGTGTTGACGCAAGGGCAAGTCGACACGGGCCTGATTTTTACCACTTACCTCGGATACTGGTTTGTTGGGCTCGTGATGCTGTCGATCGGTATGATTGCGTCGTTCTTGACCGGTAACTTGACTGTTGGTTTTATCCTCGGGGCCCTGTTCAATGCTCCGCTCGCCTTCGCTTCGCTGTCGGGATCGCTGCTGCCACCGGGCCGGATTGCCAGCCTCCTGGAGGCTTCGGGGATCGCCGCTCCCTTCGATGACTTTGGACGCGGTGTCGTCAGCCTTTCCTCGGTGACCTATTTCTTGTTGGTCGCCGGAGTCGCTTTGTACATCTGCATGGTGCTGATCGGTCGCCGACACTGGACCGGAGGCAAGGATGGCAACACGATGGCTTGGCATTATCTCGCTCGCGTGCTGGCTTTGGTGATTTTCACGGGCGGTGCGGTGACGCTGTTTCGCAACTGGGACCGCCGTCTCGACGCGACCGAAGGAGCCGTCAGTTCCCTGTCGCCTTCGACCAAGCAGTTGATCCGCAATCTGGATGCCGAACGACCGATCGTGATCGATGCTTTTATTAGCGATGAAGTGCCCGAACAGTACGCTCGGACCCGTTACCAGTTGGTCAATCTGCTGAAAGAGTTCCGCAGTGCCGCCTCGGCTTCGGGGCGAGAAATCAATGTCAATCTGCATGACAATATTGAGCTCTTCAGCGACGAGGCTCAATTGGCCGAGGACCGGTTCGGAATCGTTCCGGTGCAACGCATTGTCCGAGAAAAAGGGGCCATGCAGGCCAAGCAATTGATTCTCGGCGTGGCCCTTCGTAGCGGTCTGAATAAGGTCACCATTCCGGTGCTGGAGTATGGGATCCCGGTTGAGTACGAACTCGTACGCTCGATCAAGACCGTCTCCCGCAGTGAACGCAAACGCCTCGGGATTGTCTCCACGGATGCTCGGCTGATGGGCGGGATGGTGATGAGCGGGATGGGAATGCAGCAGGTTCCGCAGCATCCGCTGGTCGACGAATTGGCCAAACAATATGACGTCGAGGAAGTCGACTTTAATGCTCCCATTGGACCTGATCAGTTCGCTGCATTGATCGCTGTGCAACCTTCTTCGCTGACTCCGGAGCAGTTCACGCGGTTGCTCGATGCAATTAAGGCGGGAGTCCCGACAGCCATTTTCGAGGATCCTTTTCCGGCCGCACGTGGCTACATCACGCCGACCGGGCAACCGAAGCAAAGCCCCGGTGGGGGAATGGGCGGTGGCGGTGGGCCAGTGCCCAAAGGAAACATTCGTGAACTTTGGGATCTGCTGGAACTCGACGTGCCCGGAACCCCCGGTGCCATGGGCGGTTTTGATCCCGACCTGGCTTGGCAACACTACAACCCCTATCCCAACCTGCCGATGGAGATGAACGATTTGTTTGTCTTTGTTGACGACCAAGCCCCCGGCGGAGAAGATTCGTTCGGCCAGCAAAGCCCCATCACGCGTGACCTGCACGAAGTTCTGTTGATGTATGCCGGAACCCTGAATCCCAAGCAGGACGCGACGCTGCAGCACACGCCGTTGCTCAAAACAGGCGCGCTGTCCGGCACCATCAGTTTTAATGATGTGCGTGAGACGCTTCGTAACCCTAGCAACCTGATGATGAAGCAGGGCGCCCCAGGCACGGAATCGATCTTGGCGATGGCCGTCGAATCGCCAGGCTCCGCAAACGCCGACGAAGCCGCTGAATCGGGTGATGAAAACGACGCGGCGGATGATTCCGCAGGCGAACCGCAAATCAAAGTGGTCTATGTGTCCGACAGCGATTTGATGGTCCCCGACTTCCTGCAGATTCGCGCCGACCCAAACCAGACCGATGACGTCCGGTTTCAAATGGAAAATGTTTCGTTCTTGCTGAACGTCTTCGACTGGTTGGCCAACGAAATGGAATTCATCGACGTTCGCAGCCACAAAGCGTTCGTCAGTTCGCTGGCAATGATCGAGCAGGTCAAGCAGGAAGCAGCCACCGACGAGCGAGCGGAGGTCAAGCAGTTCCAGAACGAAGCTGACGAAATCGATCGAAAGACCGATGAAGCTCGGATGGCAAAGGCGAAGCAGTACCAGGACGAAATCGACAAACTGCAACGTGGCGGTCGAACGCGAGAAAACATGGCCAAGATCCAAAAGATCGTCCAAGAATTCCGTAACTGGGAGGCGATCGAAGACCGGCGCAAGCAGGTCGCGCAGGAAAAAGAAGAACTGGACATGGCAAAGAAGCGAAAAGAAATTCGCCGCAAAGCCGACACCCGTGTTGAGAATATTCAAAACATCGTGAAAGCCACCGCCGTGACGCTGCCTTGCATCCCGCCGTTGGTTGTCGGAATCATCGTGTTTTCCTCGCGTCGATTGCGAGAACGCGAGAATATTTCGAAGAGCCGTCTGCGGTAAGGCGATCACCGTCGCCACGCAGCGTAATGACATTTAAGCAAACCTTGCACTATTGATCTCTCTGGGGATTTGGAACGTGAACGAAGAGGCAAAGACAGGAATCTACTGGGCCGTGGCCGCTGTCATGGCAGCACTGGCAGCGTTCGTTGCTTGGCCAACGACTATTGAGAGCGAAGAGAACGCCCAAATCGGCAAACTGCTGTTCGAGAACTTTACCGATCCGCTGGCCGCTGCGAGCATGAAGATCGTGACGTTTGATTCGGACCAAAGTGCACTCAGCGATTTCGAGGTCGCAAAAGATGCCGATGGCGTCTGGCGGATTCCCACGCATGGTGGTTACGCCGCCGATGCCGAAGAGCAAATGCAGAATGCGGCAACCGTTTTTCTAGATAACCGCATTCTCGATGTGAGCACGACCAATCGCGAAGACCACGCCGGATTTGGTGTGCTCGATCCGGCGTCGAGCGACGTGAAAGTGGGCGCCGAAGGGGTCGGGCGACTGGTGACGTTCAAGGACGGGAAAGGCTCGACCCTGGTATCGCTGATCGTCGGTAATGAAGTCGAAGATCGCGCAGGCCAAAGATACGTTCGCCGTCCCGGCCAAGACATCGTCTATGCAGTGGAACTCGATGATTCGGCGCTGACGACCAAGTTCACCGACTGGATCGAGGAAGACCTGTTGCAGATGACGCCGTTTGACGTCGTCGGAGTGACCCTGAAGAACTACACCGCTTCGCTGGACATGCTGCAGGGCAGGGTCAGCGAAGAACGGGAATTCGATGCGGAACTGAAGACCGATGGCAGCGAATGGCAACTCGCTCGACTCGAAACCTACAAGGGCGGCACCAGTATGGCTCGCCCGCTGACGGAAGGCGAACAGCTCGATCGCGCCAAATTGAATGAACTCAAAAAGGCACTCGATGAACTGAAAATCGCTGACGTGGGGCGAAAGCCCGAAGGGATGAGCGCCAACCTGAAAGCCTCCCAAGAGTTTCTCAATGATCAGCAGGCGGTCAATTCACTGATCGCCCGCGGCTTCATTCCCGCCGGTCGGGAGGGGAGTGATGAAGCCGAGATTTTAGCTGCGAATGGCGAAATCTTGGTCGGCATGAAGGATGGAGTGAAATACATTCTGCGGTTCGGCAATGTCGCCGGATTGTCGGAAGAGGAACAGGAAGCGGCCGCAAATAACGAAGCCTTGGGGTTGGTCGGTTCGAATCGCTATATGCTGGTGACCACCGAAGTCGACGAGACGTTGATTCCTCTTCCAGAACTGCAAACGGTGCCGCAGTCCATCGAAGAATTGGACGCCGCAAACAATCCTCCCGCGAAAGAAGATCCGGCGGTGACCGAAGTCCCTGCCGAAATGCCGGCTGTGGATGAAACACCTGCCGTGACAGATGAGCCCGCCGAAATGAAGCCTGCGGAAGAAACTCCTGCGGAAGAGACTCCTGCGGAAGAGACTCCTGCGGAAGAGACTCCTGCGGAAGAGACTCCTGCGG
>CAYZHQ010000020.1:1796-52437 GCA_964477385.1 uncultured Pirellulaceae bacterium | reverse complement strand
GCTGAGGAAACTCCTGCTGAGGAAACTCCTGCTGAGGAAGAGAAGCCGATGCCGGTGCAGGAAACGGAACAGGAGAAGCAAGAGCGACTCGAAGCTGCTCAGGAGCAAATCATCAAAGCCAACCAGCGGAAGCTTGACCGGCGAGAGGAAAAGCTTGAGGCGGCTCGTAAGCATTCCGCGGAGCTGAATGCTCGATTCGCGGATTGGTACTACGAGATCTCGGAAAGCACGTTCAGTAAATTGCACCTGAGCGTCGATGACTTGATCACCTCCGAGTCCGAAGCGGCCGCGAGCGCACCGCCGACCGGTTTTAATCCCGGCGGCGGAATGCCGCAGTTCAGTCTTCCTGGTGGCGCTGCCAACTAGCATGGTCAAGGTTGGGGGACCAAGCCAGAGCGTTCCGTCGCTCCTTGGTCCCTAGCGACCACGTTCCTCTCCGGCGATGGTCATTTTCGACTTCCTGCGTCGCTGTCCGGCTCTGGCCAGCGACCCGAATGGCTGCGGGCTGGTCGCGCTGTGGCGAGCTATTTTTTCTTGCGGCGCTGGGTGATCAGGGCGTGCATCACGTCGCTGCGCCGGACAACGCCTAGCAGTTCATTCGCCGCGTCGCGGGTCACGACCGGGATGCAGTCGTCCGTTTCGGCTTGAAACAGTTCGACAGCACGGCTGACCGGTTCGTCGGGATGTAAGAACGCGTCGCAGCGTGTCGCTAGGTCCTCTGCACGGACTAACTGCGTGGCCGTGTTGTCGAACATCACGTCGCTCAACAACGGATACCGAATCACTCCCACGACTGCCAAGCGGTCGTCTACCACCGGATAAGTGTTGTCATGGCTGTGTTCGATATGTGCGATCACGACATCGAGATTTGCCGATTGGTGAATCCCTTTGTTTTTGCGGACCAGATCGCGCACTAGGGCGGTGCTGGTGATCGGTTGCGTGGGGGAACCGCGACCGATCGCCGACAGGAAGCGGTCCGTGACCGCTCGCAGTTGCTCGACAGGCGTGCGACTGGTGTGGCGAATCGCCTGAGCCAGCGGGACTTCGCCGGTCCGCAGTAAAGATTGTCGAATGAACAGCGGTCCGATGATTTCAAACAATACGACCGAGCCCAAGATGATGTCTTGCACCGGCTTGCCGAGTACCGGATCACGATGCACGGCAATGGTCGACAACGCGATTGCCGCGCCGGCTTGGGCAAACAAGCAACTGCCCAGCCAATGCCGAAGCTCCAGCGGCTGACGCGTCAAACGCGAACCGAAGTAAACGCCCAGCCACTTCCCGGCCAGGCGAAACACAATGTAGACCGCTCCGATTTTTCCCGCCGCAAAAAAGGCACCGACATCCAATTCCGTGCCATGGACGGCAAAGAACAACACCGCCAACAATCCAGACAAGTGATCCAGCTCGTCGACGATCTTGGCTTTCATGTCCGACGTATTGGCGACCGTCACGCCCATCACTAAAAAGGTGACCATGTAGGGAATTTCAAACGATTCACAGACGCCCAGCAGAAACGTGGTGGTGGCTACCAGCAGCACCAGCCAACGTTTCATCATCAACAATCCACAGCCATAACTGACCAGCAGACCGCCTGCGACGCCAAGTGCCACCGAGCCCGCGATGTCTTGGAGCAAGACCAGCAGTTCCTGGCCGAGCGAGACTTGCAGTTTGTCTTGAAACAGATGGATCGCCAAAAAAGCGAACTCAAACAATACGATGCAGGCGAAGTTGTTCATCGCGACCAAAAATCCGGTACTGTCAGTGACCGGTCCTTCGGAGCGAAACTCCTTCAAGACCAGGATCGTGGTCGCCGGTGCGGTCGCGACGGCTAGTGAACCCAGCAACACAGCGGTGCTGCCGGTACTGCCAAACAGCAACAGACCGATGGTGACCAAAGCAAAGGTGACGAAGATTTCGGTGGCGGATAACAGGGTGCAACGGGCGGCGATCCGGCGGACTTTGTGAAACGTGAATTCACAGCCGAGGTTAAACAGCACAACCGCCATGGCCAGCTTCAGCACCGGCTCGAACAGGCGTGGATGGCCTTCGGGAATCAAGTCCAGGGCACTCGGGCCGACCAATAGTCCGACCAGTAGATACGCGGTGACCTTGGGCAGGTGCAGCAAATCGGCAAACACGCCCGCAAATAAGCAGATGCCCAGCAACAGCCCGAGCGTGCTAGCGATATGTAGGTCAAATCCCATTTATTCACCCCCTCCACAACCCCAGCCATCCCAAACACCCCGCAGCACGGCTTTTCAACGGCAAGTTGTACTGTGATTCCGCCGACGCGTTAACCAGACCACTCCCAGCGAACCGGGTGGCGCCCGTTGGCTCACTTCACCACCTCTTCGCAGCGCAAGCCGATCCGGGGTGACGCAAAAAAAACGCAAATATTTTTTCCGCCGCGAAACAGCTAGGACAGTATCTGTCCTAGCCGTTTGCTAGGCTGGCCTGTCGATCTAAGGAACACGCTTACTCTGAGGGAAACAGGGGGCAGAAGTGCGCGGAATTGGAACCACGGAACGTCAGCTAAGGCTGTTGCAGACGTTGGCGGGAGCGAACGCGGGGGCCACGCTTGCCGAGCTGGCTGCGGAATTCGCCGTCAACCCAAAAACGGTCCGCCGTGACTTAAAGCGACTACAGGCGATTGGCTTTCCGGTTGACCAATGCACCGAGCCCGATGGCCGTCGGCGATGGCGGCTGACCGGACCAACGATTGTCGGCAATGGACTGAGCTTTGACGAAGCCTTTGCATTGGTGCTGGCCAGTTCCTGTACAGTGCAGCTGGAAGGCACCCCGTTGGCCGAAGCGACTCAGTCAGCGATCCGCAAGTTGAGCAAGCAGTTCAGCCCCACGACGCGGCGGTACTGCGAGTCGCTGGCCAAGACCTTTGCGCTGCTGCATCCCCGGGCGGTCGACTATCAAGACAAGGCGGACATCTTGCTGCAAGTGATGATCGCCCATGAAGACCGCCAGGATGTGTTGATCGCCTATCAATCGCGCAGCGCCACCGAGCCCTCCACGTTTGGGCTCAGTCCTTATGCGATCCGTTTATATAACAGTGCGATCTACGTGATCGGCCACAGCGAACTGCACAAAGAAGTGCGTACGTTCAAGCTCGATCGAATGGAAAACGCCCAGCTAAGCCAATTTCCCTTTACCATTCCGGCGGACTTTAACGCCGAGTCCTACTTTGCCCCTGCCTTTGGAATCCACGTGGGCTCCTCGGCACCACAACGCGTGCGGATTCACTTCAGCCGCCAAGCTGCCCGCCCGCTCGCCGAATCGCTATGGCACGACAGTCAAACCATCGAGCAACACGCGGACGGCACGGTGACATTCAGTTACCACGTCGCCCTCAGTGAAGAGTTGGTCGCTTGGATCCTTTCCTGCGGTCGCGACGCCACTGTCATCGAGCCCGCAGGATTAATCCAACAGATCAAATCCCAAGTCAGCGGTATCGCCAATAATTACGTTACCAGCAACCAGCCTGAGGATTCGTAGACAAGCTGCACACCACTCGTTTGAAGACGCCAGCAGGCAGCCCCACAAGGCTGTGCTAGATCGCTTGCCACGACCCAAAAGTCGCGTGCCTTCAGAAGCCGTAAACGCGGTAGCGACGGACCGGATGCAGCGGACCGCGGTAGCCTCGAACCACCGGCGGCCGCACTCGATAACGGGGATGCACCACGGTGGCGCGATAGCGATAGGGTGCCGGATAAAGACCGTAGCTGGGACGATAAACGCCGTACGAACGAACCCCATAAGCCGGATGATAGGCGGGGTGGTAGGCCGGATGGCCGAAGCCGATCCCGGGGCCGTAGGGCCCAACGCTAATACCGGCTCCGCCGATTTGAAGACCGAATCCTTGAGCTTTCGCTTGCGGGCTGTCGCCAAAACTGAGTAGCGCCACGCTAAGCACCGGGGCCGCAGCCCATTTCAGAAACGGAGCCATCTCTCGTACCCTACCTTTCCAACACCATACATGAAATCGATGGCTTGCGCCAAACCAAGGCGGGAAGTGCCGTGATCGAAATTCTTAGGAACGCAAATCCGCAGCCAACGCTCCGAGTATGGCCCATGTAACGTGTCAAGAACGTCGACAAGGCGCTCCAGGACGAAACGGAAATGCCTGCAAGACAAGGGCTTACAGGTTTTCTGGAAATCTTTGGGAACCTGTCGGGAAATAGAAAATTTCCGCGGCATCGTGGTTTCGGTGCTGTAGTCAAATCGATACAGTTCGTGATACGAGGGCTTGGCGGGGCCGTTATGCTATGAGCCTATTTCACCACTCTCCTTCACGATTTAATGGCATGCTGGAAGCGAACGACCTAACGGCACAATTGCGACGAGTACTGCGAGACTGCCGCAAGCTCTACTCCAATAGCGCTCGCCAAATCACACTGCGACACCCTCATCTGCTGGAAGGCTCGCCGCAAGACTTTGTCGCATTGATGGATGACCTGCATCGCGGCTTGCTGCTGAAAGTCTATACGGTGGTGATTCGCAGTGATGGTCGCTGGAGCCGTATGGAAAAGTTCGTCGGCTCGCTGATGATCGAACATCTGTGGGATCAGCGATTGAAAGGCTTGGAACTGCGTGAGGCGGCCGAAGGGCTGCTTCGGCAAGCCGACCAACTGCACTGGGAATCCTTGGTGGCACCTTTTGTGCGCTATGCCCCGCTGCGTGATGCGACGTCGCATGTCGAAACGATCGTCATGCGTCTGGCAAACCTGGTTGCCAAGTGCGATGGTTTAACGACGCCCGAAGAGACGCTCACTCTGCATACGCTTCAACAAGAGATCGACTTGGCGCTGCACCCGGCTTCCTTGCCAACGGCGGCCGACGCGTCTCGGCATGCGCAGCAAGCGGTACCGATTGGCGGCAAGGCCGACGCGAACCTGCCAGTCGCGGAACTGATTGAACCAGAAGCGAAGAGTCCCGCCGAGCGACTGGCCGATGCCATGGAAGAACTCGACCGTCTAATCGGTTTGGAGGAGGTCAAAGAACGCGTCCGCTCGCTGTCGAATTTTTTGCGGTTGCAACGCGAACGCGAACAAGCGGGCTTTCCGGCGATGCCGATCAGCCTTCACATGTCGTTCGTCGGCAACCCCGGAACAGGCAAAACGACTGTCGCGCGAATTGTCGGGCAAATCTTGGGCGCGATGGGGGTGCTGAAAAGCGGGCACTTAGTAGAGACCGATCGGAGTGGCTTGGTTGCCGAGTTCGCCGGCCAAACAGGTGTGAAGACCAATAAGCTGTGTGATTCGGCCAAAGATGGCGTGCTGTTTATCGATGAAGCGTACAGCTTGGTCGATCAGTCGGGCGACGATGCGTTCGGTCGCGAGGCGATTCAAACGCTGCTGAAACGGATGGAAGATGACCGCGAGCATATGGTGGTCATCTTGGCGGGCTATCCCGATGAAATGGACCAGATGATTCGGACCAACCCGGGCTTGTCGTCGCGAATCAATCATCGCTTGAAGTTCGATGATTACGGTCCGGCTGACTTGGGACGGATCTTCGAATTGCTCTGCGATGCGAATCAGTATCGCTTGCCGGCGACCAGCCGTTACCGATTGTTGGTCGGATTGGATGAACTGCATCGAGAACGCGATCGACACTTCGGCAACGGCCGGTTGGCGCGTAATGCGTTCGAAGATTGCGTGCGACGACTGGCCGATCGGATCGCCAGTATCGTGCCGCTGACACCGGAATTGCTGACGGTGCTGACGCCGGAAGATATCGCTATTCCAGGATTGAATGAGCAACAGATCGAAGCCTTGCTGAAGGAGTCGATGACGTTGCGCGTCACCTGTCCAAAGTGTGGCAAACGATTGAGGACCAGTGGGCATCTACTGGGCCGGTCGACGCGCTGTCCCAAATGTGATGAACCGTTCAAGGCACCTTGGGCCGATGTGGAACGGAGCTGAGTCGGAAGGCGGCTTGCGCTGGGGTTCAACGGCATCGATTGAATTGAATTGGCGAATGTCACCGCGAATTTGCCCGCGCGATCGAGCGACTGTCGCGGTTGAGTTACAATCGTGCGCAGTGCTGATTCAGCAGATTGATTCTGCCAGCGTCCCCCGCTCCACTCCCTCCCCAGGTTTCCCATCATCATGACGCTTCTGCCCCGCCTACTCGTCGTCGCGAGTTGCTGTCTGCTTGGTATTTCCGTTTCGGCCGATGAACCGATCCAACACTCTTTCTTCGTCGCCGGACCTGACTTGACGGGCATCGTTGCCGAAGATGGCAGCGTGGCCTGGGATGCTGGTCGTAAGGCGGCTCGTGATGGCTGGGTGCTGGAAAACGGCAATCGATTGATCGCGTGGGGCGATCAAGTCCAAGAGTGGACGGCCGACAAAGAGCTGGTCTTCAGCTATCGTTTGCAAGCACCGAACAAAGAGCTTGGCACGGCGCAGCGTTTGGCCAATGGCAACACGCTGGTCACCGAACTGGGGCCAAAACCGCGACTGCTAGAAGTTACCGCCGAGGGCAAAATCGCCGTCGAATGCCCGCTGCTGCCGGAGACCAACAACGCCCATATGCAAACACGGATGGCGAGAAAACTGCCCAGTGGAAATTATCTGGTCCCTCATCTGTTAGCATTCAAAGTCAAGGAATATACCCCGCAAGGAAAAGTCATCCGCGAGATCGCAACCGACCTGGACAGCCTCGGCGGCCGCGCGGCGGAGAACTGGCCCTTCACCGCAATCCTGTTGCCCAGCGGAAACGTGCTGGTGAATTTGACGCACGGAAACAAGACGGTCGAGTTCTCTCCTCAGGGCGAGGTAGTGTGGATGGTTTCCAACGAAGATTTCGCCGATCGCCCCTTTGATGATTCGTGTGGTGCCCAGCGTTTGCCCAATGGAAATACCGTTATCGCCAGCTACCACGCCAAACAAGGGACCAAGCTGACCGAAGTGACGCCTGACAAGAAAATTGTGTGGCGCTACGAAGGACCATATCGCGCCCATCATTTCCAGATTCTGACAACCAACGGCCAACCGGTAGCCGGCCCGCCCATGCGTTAGACGCACCGACGGAAAATGGGAAGCGTTGTCCCGGGCGTTCTGGTCGCAGCGTTCTAGTCGCAGCGTTCTAGTCGCAGCGTTCTAGTCGCAGCGTTCTAGTCGCGGGGCACGAGGTAAGCCAACAGGTCGGCCATCGCCTGTTGGTCGAGCGTTTCCTCGAACCCTTCGGGCATGATCGAGCGTCCCGTGTTGGTGACCTGCTCGATGTCGATTCGCAGGACCGTATCGGTCTCGTTTTCACCGCGTCGCAGCGTTAGGCTGGTCGCCCCTTCGTCGACAATCATGCCCGACAGGGCACGCCCGTCCAGCGTTGTCAGCACGTAATTCAAGTACAGCGGATTGACTTCGCGGCTCGGGTCGAGGACCGCCGTCAGCACCGTCTCCGCTCCGCGCGCTTGGATGGTTGCTAGGTTCGGCCCCAATTCATGCCCGACCCCTTCGACACGATGACAGGCACTGCACTGTTGCTTGAAAAGCAACTTGCCACGCTGCGGATCGCCATCGAGCGTCAGCGCGTCGCGGTACTCAGCAACAACGGCTTGGCGATGCTTCTGTTCTGCCGCCGAGCGAGTCTGCAAAGTGTTCATTGCGGTGGCAGACTGACGCGGTTCGGCACCACTCGCTGCGTTACGTTTGCGTGCTGCCAGTTGGTCTCGCAACGGTTTTCGAAACGCCTCGGCCGAGGCACCAACGAACGAAGGATTCGTTTCCAAAAGTTTCAGCAATGCCTCCGCATCGGGTCCGACTGCCGTCAAAACGGCCGTTCGCATCCATCGACTATCCATATCGTTCAGTAGCAACGTCGCCAAGTCGGCAGTCCGGTTGGCAGACGAGGTGGCACCGAGAGTGAATGCTAGTTGATAACGGACTTCGAGTGACGGATCGTTCACCAGTTCCGCTAGGCGGCTCCTGATGGCTTCGCTGAAACCGACCACTTCGGCCAGTCGCACGGCATGGCGACGAACTTGCGGATGCGCATCCTGAAGCCCGGCGAGGAGCGTTGTCGCGTCAAGGCTGGCCAGGCCATCGAGAGCGTACATCGCGTGCATTCGTCCGAGCGGCGAAGGCGACTCGACGACCAGTTCACGCAGCACAGGGACGGCGCTGGGGTCCTGCCGCTCATACAACAGCCGAGCGGCGGTCTCGCGATGCCAGGCGTTGTCATGAGCCAGTAAGGAAACCAATTTTGACGTCGACGCGCCGCGCAGTGGAACCTGTGGCCGGGCCTGAAAATCGTTTGGGACGATCCGATAAATACGACCGCGGTCGCGGCCAGCGGTTAAATCGAGATGGCGTTTGATTTCTGCCGGCAGCGACAGCGGATGCTCGATCACTTCGCGGTAGACGTCGATCACATGCAGCGAGCCATCGGGAGCATTGGCAAACTGTGCAGGACGAAACCAGATGTCTTTCGAAGTCACAAATTCGCTCGCTTGGTCGATCCGTTTGGCAATGAATTCCAGTCCATTCGGCTCCAGTCGCTTGCGGTGAATCAAATTGCTGCCAACATCGCCGACAATCGCCAACCCTTTCCAAGCTGCCGGCCAAGCGTCGCCACGATAGATCGTCACGCCCGTCGCACCGGTGAAATAACCTGCCGCGCGTCCGCCACCTTCGATCGGTCCCTTGGCTTTGCCCGACACGCGGAGCCGCGTCCGTACGACTCGCCAAGGCTCGACCGGGCTGGCTCGAAAGACCTCCGCTTGAGGCCCGTCGGCGGCAATCGAAACGCGTGCCGGTGGAACGATCGCAAACGGATTCCTCGCCACGTAACGATCTTCGTACATGACTTGTTGAATGTGGTCGCTGTTGGACGAGACGAATTTGCGACCCCAATCGTCAAACCCCATTCCATGCTGGGCCGCGCCGCTGGTTGGTTCGAATTGATAGGTGCGAGGGTTCAACGCCAGGTCACGGCCACGGATGGAAAACGCTGCTTGGTCGGCTGGACCATAGACGTGACGAATCTGGCCACCCACGCTGCTGCACGCGATATGAATTCGGTTATCCAATCCCCAGCGGAACGAGTTCATTAAACCCTGGACATTGGACGTGCCGAAACCGGTCAACACACGTTGCTTCCGGTCGGCCTTGCCATCGCCATCGGTATCCTTCAAGTACAGCAAATCGGGAGCATCGCCAACGAACAGGCCACCGTCGTAGGGAAACAATCCGGTCGGCCAAAACAAGCCTGTCGCAAACTCGGTGCGGGTGTCGTAAATCCCATCGCCGTCGGTGTCGGTCAACTTGGCAATCCGCGAGATCCCGTCGTCGCGGTCTTCGCTGTAACCTCGCATCTCGCAAACGTACATCGCTCCGTCGGCGTCCCATTCGATGGCAACGGGAGTTGCCAGTAGAGGCTCCGATGCAACAAGCTGTAACTGAAATCCAGCGGCGATATCAAACGTCGAGAGCGCCGCGGCGGGTTCGGTCGGAGCGATCCGCGGCAGTTCCGCGGAATAGTCCACCTCTTGGCTGAGCAGATTCTCTTGACTGGATAGCATGGTGCCGCAGATGACCAGACAAACAGCGAGCAACCTTTGGTCGATCGCTCGGCGAGACGAAAGCGAGACGATCACTGTGGGGACTCCGTGGCTTCAAGTAATTGTCGCATGCCGGACATCAATACCGCTTCTGCAGCGGGAGTAACATTGGATGCTCGCTCGCTGGTTTCATAACCGCCTTGGCCGTAAGCTTCGGCGGTGCCGATGTAACCTGGTCCATAGTCTCCATAAGCGGCCATCGCAACCTGCAGATCGGGACGCATCGCTTTGGCGGCGAGTTGATATTCGACAAACAACTCCCCCGGCATGTGCAGGATGCGCACATCACCGACCGCCAAACAGGATAAGTCGATCTTGTGACCACTTTGGCAACGCAGTAGCCAAGCGAGCTTGTCGGGTCCGCCCCAGTAGGTGACGCCATCCCACGCGTTCAGTTCCTCAGTCAGTTTGTCACGATCAAGATGCTCCGCTGGTGGCAGGGCGACGCCGGTAAACGACCAGCCGATGTCGGCCGGCTGGAGGGGGAATTTTTGGGTTGACTCGAAGGCCGCTCGCATGGCGTCGGCCACCCGTGCAGCGAGCACCAAACGATTTTCCTTCGAGCCATCGTTGTATTTTCCGGCCCCGATGTTGCCTCCCGCACCGTTGAAGTGAACGTATAGTGGGCCCGGGGCATCTTGGCTCCGCATGAAGCGTGCAATGCCGGGAAAATCGGGACTAGGGATGCCGGTGCGGTAGTAACTTTGCGGATGGCAAGCGTAATAGCTGAGCACCGCCAGTGGCGTATCCTCATTCCAAAACGAAAGCGAACTGAGAGCCGGATCGATCGTCCCGTCCGGCAACGCTCGCAGTTTGGGATCGCGGGTGGCGGTGTACCGAGTGGCAATCACTTTTCCGGAATCATCCTGAATGCGACGGTTCGATGCCACGTTCTTAACATCAGCGGAGCCAAAACCAGCGTGGGTCACCGGTTGAGCCTGTTTGACGGCGGCTTCGATGGCGACCGCCAAGCGATCGATGGCGTCTCTGGCAAAGGAGCCATCATGCGCCCCCAGGTTGGACGCGCCGACTTGATGCAGAAGTGCCTCGGCACCGAAGTTGGATCGCGGTGCATCGTGTTGATGCAAAGTATGAACGACCACGTGCGAAGGCGTCGTGCCGGCGGCTTTGGCGATCCGACTACGGAAAATATCTTGGCTCTGATTCGCGATCCCGATCCAATCGACAGCACACAGTACGATCGGCTGTTCGGTTCCCAGTAACACGATGCCGCGACATCGCAGCCCCAATTCGTCGATCCGTCGCACGCGATCATAAGCCATCATGAAGCCGACGGGGGGCGTGACGTCGATATCGAACGTCGCCAACGAGAGCGATCGCGGTGATTGACTAGGTGAGGCAGCATCGGTCGCTACAGCCGGTTCATCGGCAAAGACAGGCGACACAAGCCAAGGGAGTACCAGGCAAGCCGCCAGCAGGGCGGGGCGGAACGGAAACCGTGGGGGCGCAAAAAACTTCATCGAAACTCTTCATGCAATCAATGAGGTGGGAAAGGAGCTAGCCAACGGCTCGCTGGTGGGCGGTCGAGCATGGATTGTAGACCCGCGCAAAGAGCAGCACAAACTTGCGGTCGTAGTGCGGTTCCGTGCGAAAGCTTTGTTGACAAGTTATCATAGATTCGTTCCCCGCCACCTCCCCTGCCACGTTGCTGCCATGAAAACGTTATTGCTCGCGATCTTGTTCGGCCTGTCGACCATTCCCGCGGTTGCCGCCGAACGCTTAAACGTGCTGTTTATTATTTCGGATGACCTGACCGCGACGGCCCTGTCGTGCTACGGAAACTCCGTTTGTCAAACACCGAACATCGATGCGTTGGCAGCACGCGGGACTCGCTTCACTCGCGCCTATTGCCAGGGCACCTACTGTGGTCCGTCGCGCGCGTCGCTGATGTCGGGCTATTACCCTCATGCGACGGGCGTGTTGGGATACAAGAATCC
This sequence comes from uncultured Pirellulaceae bacterium, assembly GCA_964477385.1. Lineage (GTDB taxonomy): Bacteria > Planctomycetota > Planctomycetia > Pirellulales > Pirellulaceae > Roseimaritima. The sequence goes on along the minus strand of CAYZHQ010000020.1, from coordinate 40,896 downwards.
CCGACTGCAGATCGGCGACCGTCCGACGTGGTCCGAACACTTCAAGAACCACGACTACTACGCCGCTCGAGTCAGCAAGATTTTTCACATGGGCGTGCCGGGCGGTATCGAAGACGGCGGGGACGGAGCGGATGATTCGCGTTCGTGGACCGAAAGGTTCAACAGTCCCGGCCCTGAATGGAAGGCTCCCGGCGACGGCGAGACGCTGGAAAACAATCCCGACGGATCGCGGCCGGTCGTCGGCGGTAATACGTTTGTCGTCGTGGAAGCCGACGGCGATGACTTGGTCCATTCCGATGGCAAGACCGCTCAGAAAGCGGCTCAATTGATTGGGAAACACAGCCAATCGCCCTTCTGGTTGGGCGTTGGCTTCGTTCGGCCGCACGTCCCCTTTGTCGCCCCTCGACCTTACTTTACCCCCTTCAAGCCCTACGACGCGTTGGCGTTGCCGGCTCGTTTGGAAACGGATTGGGATGACATTCCTAAAGCGGGTATCAATTACAAAACCAGTGTGAACATGAAGATGGACCTGCGCCGCCAGCGAAAAGCGATCGGAGGCTACTATGCGTCGGTCGCTTACATGGATGCCCAGGTCGGCAAGGTTTTGGCGGCGCTACGAGAGGCCGAATTGGAAGATCAAACGATCGTGATCTTCACCAGTGATCACGGCTACCATTTGGGAGAACACGACTTTTGGGCCAAAGTCTCGTTGCGTGAAGAGTCCGCCGCGGTGCCGCTGATCGTTTGCGTACCCGGCAAGCAACCGGGAGTCTGCGACAGCCTCGTCGAACTTGTCGACCTCTATCCCACGCTCAGCAGTTTGTGTGGTTTGAAGATTCCACCGCATGTTCAAGGCAAGGACATTTCCAACATGTTGGATGATCCGACCTACACCGTACGAGACGCCGCATTTAGTGTGGCTCCGATGCGCAAAGGCTTTTTGCTTCGTGAGGATCGCTGGGCCTACATTCAGTACGGCGAAGAGGCACAGCAAGGTCAAGAACTGTTTGACATGCAGCATGATCCACAGCAGTTTCACAATCTGGCGACATCGGCGGATCATGCCGACACGTTGGCGCGGCTGCGCGGCAAGTTGGCGGAGAAACTAGCCACCGTGCGAGACAACGACCTGTAAGTCATCTCGATTCATTATCGCGACGATTTAGTAATCGCTTCGAAGCCGATCACCACGTCCAGCAGCTCGGCGGTGATTGCCGTTTGGCGAAGGTGATGGTAACCGGCCTGCAAATCCTCCAGCCTCTCCTCTATGTTCTTCTCCGCAGCCTGCATGGCGGTAATCCGGCTGGCATTTTCGCTTGCCAGCGATTCGGCGCACGAGCGGTAGAGCGATCCGAAGAGGTACTGCTGAACCAGTTGTGAGAAAAGCTCGTTTTCGTCGGCGGCGTAGGTCGGTCGCGACGTCGATTCCCAAGCACATTCCCGCCAGTGCTGAATGAAGTTTTCCGCGATGGGAAGTAGCTGTAAGCGACCGGGTGCGAAGGCTGCGTCCGCTGCGCGTCGGTTGCTATAGATGTAATACGTTGAAATCTGGCCGGTCTCACGCAGATGTTCGATCAATGGCAGCATCTCCTCCACCAAGTCGGTGATTTCAGACACCGACGTTGGCACACGAAAGGTGTGCCGCGGTTCCCAGTCAACATCGACGAGTGCCGCCGCTGCGCGACTACCAACCGCGATGACCGCTACAGGGAGGCCTGAGTGTCGTTGTCGATGTTGGTCGACGGCAAAAGTAACGAGCTGCTCATTGAACTGCCCGCACATGCCTTGATCACTTCCAAACACAATCACTCCAACACTCGTGTGCGAAGTAACTTGTTGGCTTGGCATCATCTTCAAATGCACTTCCGTATCGCGAAGGACAATTTGCATGCCCAGTTCAATGGTGCGGTTGTAAGTCGTCAAAGCCTCCGCGGCGCGTTCATACTGTTGAATGCTGACCGCGGCGAGCGTCTTCATCGTCGTCACTACCGACTGCAAATCGGTCGCGGTGTCGATTTGACGTTGCAAGTTTGACAGTGTCTGCATGGAAGCTACTTCACCTATTTATCGCTCATTGCTAAGGATCGTGCGACAAAAAAGTGTCGGGTACCTTTTGCGAGGAACTCGCCCTTCGGGTGCTTCGCACAAAAGATACCCGACACTTATTTATCACTCATTGCTAAACGATCACGGAAGGCTTTTAGTAATTTTTGAATCCTCGCGTCGTTCAGTTTCTCTCCGGCCAGCATCGCTTCGCTCATTTCTGGAAACTGAGTTGCCATTGTCGCTTGGAGTTGCTGCTCGATTTTTGCAACTTGCTCGACCGGCACGCTGTCAAGCAGTCCCGACGTGACGGCTACCAAAGAAGCGATTTGCTGTGGTATAGCAAGCGGCTGGAATTGAGGTTGCTTGAGGACCTCGCGGACTAAACGTCCCCGGTTCAGCGTCTGCTTCGTGTCCTCGTCAAGCTGACTACTGAAGCGTGCGAACCGCTCCAGTTCTTCGAATTGGGAGTACGTTAACCGCAGGTCGCCCGCCACGGCACGAAAGGCGGGCAGTTGCGTCTTTCCTCCGACACGAGACACGCTGCGACCAACATCTACCGCCGGCAAAACGCCTTTTCGAAACAACACCGGCGACAAGTAGATCTGTCCATCGGTAATCGAGATCAGGTTGGTGGGAATATAAGCCGCCACGTTTTGAGCTTCGGTTTCGATAATCGGTAGCGCCGTAATGGATCCACCACCAAACTCCTTGCGAAGATGCGTTGCACGTTCAAGCAACCGCGAATGGACGTAGAAAATGTCTCCGGGAAAAGCCTCTCGGCCTGGCGGTCGTCGCAGCAATAAGGAGACATGCCGGTAAGCTCGTGCATGGGCCGTCAGGTCATCGTAGATCACCAACACGTCGCGTCCTTGGTCCATGAAATATTCGGCCATCGTGGTCGCTGCATAGGGGGCAATGAACTGAATACCCGGTGGCGCGTCATTGGCACCGATGACGACAATCGTGTGCTCCAAGGCGCGATAGCGCTGGAGGTGATCGATGATGCGTGCGGTGCCGGTGCTTCGCTGCCCAATGCTGCAATAAATACAAACGACACCGCGATCCCGTTGATTAATGATGGTGTCGATGGCAATCGCCGTCTTGCCCGTTTGGCGATCACCCAGAATAAGCTGGCGTTGACCGCGACCGATGGGAAGGAGCGCGTCGATGACTTTGATGCCGGTTTGCAATGGAGTGGTAACCGGGGCACGCTGCATGATCGCTCTCGCGGGACGCTCACAGGGTAGTTTGTGAAGGTTGCCGACCGGACTGCCGCCATCGAGTGCTCTCCCGATCGGATCAATCACTCGTCCCAACAACGCGTCACCAACGGGGGTGTCAAGGACTCGGCCGGTTCGATAAACACTCGTGCCTGCTTGCAGTTCCTCACTTTCATCCAGCAGCACGCAACCAATTGCCTCTCGGTCAAGATTAAAAGCGAACCCCAGGCGATCACCTGCGAAGCGGAGCATCTCCTCCGATTGCACATGTGGCAAACCATCCACCTGAGCGATCCCTCGTTCCACCTCCTGAACGATACCAATCTCCTGCGGCATCAGTTCGGCAGTTTTTTGTTCCACGACGTCATGAAACCTTTGTGCAGTCTTGAGGAGTGTCTCGCGGTAGCGGTCCATCGGCTGTCACTCCTGGGCTGCTGGCTTGCGAGTCAATGAGTCTTCCATGTCGTGCAGCAGATGCGCCGCACTCCAATGGAAACGGTAGCCACCCAGATCCAACTCAAGACCGCTGATCAATCCGTCGTCGACCTCGAATTGCACTTCCTCAACAGGATTGAAGGTATCTTGAATGGCCTGTGCAACTCGCTGGCGATCGGGCTTGTTAAGAGGCATCGCACTTCGCACAACGACCGTGGCGTCCGTTTTCTGCAACGCTTCGATGACGGCCGTGCGCACTCCCGATCTAAGTCGCGACCGGTCTAGTTTGACCAACTGATCGATCAGGACTCCACACATCTGTGATTGCAGATCGGTGGCAGCAAGCTGTCGCAACGTTTGCCGGGCGGCGGTGAATCCCATCCTGGCGGTTTGACGTCGAGTCTCCTCAGCGAGTTGCTGCTGCTCGCGTCGAAAAGACTCCGTCCATTGTTCCCGACGCAGTTCCACTTCCTGCCTTGCTTCGGCCAGCCAGTGTCGTCGCTGTGTGGCAGTTTCGCGTTGGATCTCCGCGAAGCTTTGTTCTCGCTGATGCTCAAGCTGCTGCTGTTGCTGGGATAACTCTTGGGCATGCTGTTCGGCATCATAGCGGGCCTGCTTGGCCGACTGCAATTCATTGGCGATCGATTGTTCTCGCTGTTGCATGGCTCGCACGATTGGCTGGTACAGAAACCAGCGTAGCAAGCCGACGAGAGCCAAGAAATTAATAACCTGGGCTGCGAACGTGAACCAATCGATCTGCATAAACCATCATTGCGTAAGTTGGTTCCAGAAAGGATTGGCGAACAACAGGATCATGGCCACCACAAAGCAGTAGATCGCCGTTGATTCAATCATCGCCAGGCCCACAAACAGCGTTCGCGTAATGGTGTTGGAGGCGTCAGGTTGTTGTGCAATCGATTGCAAGGCTTGGGAGACGGCGCGCCCTTCGCCAATTGCCGGAGCAATCGAACCGATTGCAATCGTCAATCCGGCGATGACAATCGAGCTGATCGCGATCGCGGTGGGGCTATCCATGGTGATCGTCCTGCATGCGTTCCTCTCCCTGTAGCACCTTGACGGCAGACGCGATGTATACCATCGCCAAAACAGCAAAAATGTAAGCCTGAATCATGCCGGTTAGTAAACCCAACAGTTGCATCACGATCGGCACAAACAGCGGCGCGAATCCAAGCAAGATCGCAGCAATCACTGTGCCGCTCATCATGTTTCCGTATAAACGCACCGCGAGCGCCAATGTCCGAGACAGCTCGCCAATGATGTTAAACGGCAGCATCAGAAAAGTGGGCTGGATATAGTGCCGCAGATATCCTGCAAAGCCTTGGGACGCAATTCCAAATAACGGTACGGCGAAGAAGACGCTGGCCGCGAGCGCAGCGGCGGTCGACAATGATCCGGTCGGCGGCCGATAGCCGGGCATGATCGCCAGCAAGTTCGCCGCCGCGATAAACAAAAACAACGTGCCGATAAACGGGAGATAGCGTCCGGGGTCTTGCTGACTGACGTCCCGTATCTGGTCGCGCATCCCGCTAACCAAGACTTCCAACAGACTCTGCATGCGTGGCACATCGGGCCCTGTCGAAAGACGACGCGTGATCAGCCACGAGATGGCGACCAAGACCGACATCACGAACCAAGTAAACACGATCGTCGCGTTCAGTTTGACAGCGGGCAACGTTTGCGATTGCCAGAAGATCCATTGATCAGTGGTGATCTGCACACCGTCCATCACCGACCTCCGCTGACAACGAGACCCTTCGCACACTCAGCGTGCGAACCAGCACGAACCCCAACAGCCCGGCGACGAGTAAACGCCAGTCTTGGAACCAAGCGATGGCAGTGAAACCAGCCATGACCATTGTCATCCTCAGCAGCAGACTGGTGATGTACAGCAGCCCTGGCCGTCGCACGTGTGGCAAACGCAGGACTGTCCACCATAGCGTACTTAGAAAAACAGAGCCAAGCAGCCCACCGAAGGCCAATGCTGCCAACAAAGCAAACAGTAACCGAGCCCATTCAGTGATGTTCATTTCGACTTTCCCGTTGCACCCACCACCAAGCGTTAAAGCAGCCGATGGCCAAGCCCACAACTAGCAGCATCAGGGTCCAAGAAAAACGACTTGGCCACCGATCGTCAATCCACAAACCGATTGCGATTCCAACCACGGTCGGAATGGCCACCGACCAGCCGACCAGTCCAAACATCCCCAGTCCAAACCAAGCCGATCGTTCTCCTTCATGACGAGCAGCTAATTTCCGTTGCTGTTTCGTGCCTGCTTCGCGTTCCAGATCCTCTCTTGAAGCCGTCACCTTCCGGTCCTCGCGGTCTGTGCTCGTTGATCGGTGAAAGCCATCGTGCGGCGAAGGAAACTCGCTTCCAGCTTTGCCGCCGCAGCGTGCGCTGCACGCTGACGTTCGTCCAGGACCATAAAATCGTGGCGGACAGTCGCTTGAAGATCGGCTAGTTTGCCCGACCGCGTCGCTTGCATCGCCGAGACCATCACCTCGTTCGACCGCTTGACCAATATCGCTTGGCCCACGGCTGCAAAATGTTCTTCGCCCTGGAGATCCTCCCAAGCCAACAGGCCAGGCACGAGCATCGCTAAGAAATCGATGTGACGGGGCAGTAAGCAAAAACTGCCATGCGTTCCCTCGGCAATGATTTTTGTGGTGTCCTGGCGAATTAAAATTTCGGCTGGCGTGGTCAGGATCAGTTTCATGGCTGCGCCTCACTCACTGCTTGCACTTCGTCAACACCTCCGGTCATATACAGCGTTCGCTCAGGAAAATCATGGAATTCATCATCAAGGATCCGCTCACAGCCATCGAGGGTTTGCTCGATCGTAACCAGGCGGCCGGTGTGACCGGTGAATGCTTCGGTGCTGAAGAAAGGCTGCGTTAAAAAGCGTTCCAGTCGTCGGGCGCGGTTCACCGTCAAACGATCGTCGCGCGACAGTTCCTCCATGCCAAGCATGGCGATGATATCCTTCAGTTCTTCGTACCCGGCCAAGGTGGAGCGGACATCGCTGGCCACGCGATAATGCCGCTGGCCGACCACTTGCGGCAACATCATCTCCGACGTCGACTGTAGTGGATCAATCGCCGGATAGAGCCCTTCGCTGGCTCGTTTGCGCGATAGCACGACGGTCGCCGATAAATGCGAGAAGGTATGCACGGCTGCCGGATCGGTGAAGTCATCAGCCGGTACGTAAACTGCTTGGACCGAGGTGATGGCCGCCGATGAAGTGGTGCAAATGCGTTCCTCCAGTTCGGCAAGGTCGTTGGCTAGCGATGGTTGGTAGCCAACACGCGAGGGCAATTGGCCAAGCAAGCCCGAGACCTCCATGCCGGCTTGGATGAAGCGAAAAATATTGTCGATCAACAATAGCACATCCTGCTTCGTCTGATCGCGAAAATATTCTGCCATGGTCAGTGCGGCATGCCCGACACGGAAACGTGCACCGGGTGGCTCGTTCATCTGCCCGAACACCATCACCGTATTGTCTCGCACGCCGGCTGCACCCATTTCACGGTACAGTTCTTCGGCTTCACGCGATCGCTCGCCAATGCCGCAGAACAGGCTGATGCCTTCGTGTTGGCCCACGATGTTGTGGATCAACTCCGTGATCAGCACCGTCTTGCCAACTCCCGCACCGCCAAACAAACCCGCTTTGCCACCACGCTCGAGCGGCGACAGAAGATCGATCGCTTTGATGCCGGTCGTGAACACCTCCGATTGCGCCATTCGACGGTCGATGGTGGGGGGATGCTGATGCAAACTGCGTCGAGCTACTTCCTCCAGCGACTCGCCATCGTCGATCGTATTGCCAAAGACATCCAGCACCCTTCCGAGCAAACGCTTGCCGACAGGAACCTGCAGAGGACGGCCGAGGTCTTCGATGGCTACGCCACGAGCGAGCCCTTGCAGTGGAGTGAGGGCGACGGCGCGAACGGTGTGCGGATCGAGTTGACTAAAAACCTCGGCGACCATCCGAGAACTTCGGCTACCCTCCAGGGCAACGCCATTAGAAAATCCATCGTCGCGCCGGTGCGCTGCCTCAACACGCAGTTCATGATGGATCCCCGGCAATCGCTCGGGGAAAACCGCATCCAACACGCTGCCGCGAATCGCGACGACGCGTCCAGTGTTTGTGGCTTGAGAAGCTTGCATGTTCGCTTGACACAGCAAACTGCATACCGCCTAGAAATGGTCGTGACACTACGACGACATAGCGGTCGGCGGCTGGCGATTCCAACCACCATTGACGTTCACGATTTGGCCGGTGATGAAGCTCGCTGCGGGGCTGCACAGATGGACTGCCATCGCTGCCACATCGGCGGGCGTGCCCCAGCGTTGCATTAACGACTGCTGTTTCGCACGATTTTGCCAAGCGCTGTCCGCGGTATCGCCCCAAGCGGTTTGGATCCAACCGGGGGCAACACAATTGACACGAACGCGTGGCGCCAGCGTCTGCGCCAGCGAGCGACTGTAAGCCATCACAGCGGCTTTGACGGGACCGAACATCTGTCCCGCGTCCCCTTCCATCCCTTCGGTTGCTTGGTCCCAGCCGATAAACAGCATCGACGGAGGTTGGCCGGTGCGCGGCTGTGCGAGCATGCGTTGGGCGACGTCTCGTGCCAACGCGATCGTGCCATGCACGTCGACCTCCCACAGACGCTGCAGTTTTTCGTCGAAGCTCTGCTGCCGCGCCGCGCCCGTCAGCACGTCCACGCCGGCGTTATGAAACCAAGCATCGACAACCTCCGCGCCTTGCCAGGCCACGTCCACCAAGCGACGTCGATCGTCCGGTTGGCTCAGGTCGGCGGCCACCAATCGCGCCGTGGCACCGGCGTTGCCAACAGCGCTCGCCGTTTCACGGGCGCCCGTTTCATTGCGGCAATAGTGAACCAGCACATCGCTGGCGCCTGACAAAGCGCACTCGATCGCAATCGCGCGGCCAATTCCACTCGAGGCCCCGGTGACGACGCACCGCGCCGGACTGGTACCTGCTGTATCACGACGTGTCGAAGCGGAAGCGGACAAACCAGGTACCTGTGAAGCGAGTAAGGATCGAAAGACGGTGCCGGGCAACCGCCAGCAACCACCGACTAGGGTGTTGCAGGGCCTTGGTTGACATACAACACTACGTTGTGCGTCGCGCGACCACCGGCCAGGATATCGAGCCGACCGTCGGCGTTGAAGTCGGCGACAACCAAGTCTTCACAAGCAACTTCAGAACCGATGCGTTGCTCCCGCCAAGTGCCGTCGGGTTGGTGATCGAATAACAAGATTCCCACCCGCGGATTAGGCTCGCGATAGCCGACAATCACCTCGTCGCTGCCGTCGCCATCGATATCGGCACACGCCAGCGCGTGACCGCCGCGCAGGTCGTCGGTCAACACCGTTCGCTCAGGAGCTTCCGCCGCGAAGAACTCGCCCATCTTGTAAACCACCGCGTGGGTGCCGTGCATCGGTTCAATCGTCGCGATAAAAGGCTGACCCGACTTCAGCATCCCGGTTCGGACTTCGCCGGCACCGCGGGCGTTCGGTTCTTCTCCCTCGGCTCCAGGAAGCAGGTCAACGCGCCGAAAACGACCGGGGTCTTTGCTGTCGGGCAAGATGGCGGAGATCCCCGCCGCACTGGCTGTCAAAGTGATCTCTTGATTGGCCGTCGCATCGCCGGGGGGAATCGGAGCGAATCCAATCGCCGTGCGCTCGACACACAGGTGATTGTGCAGGCGATCCAGGCTGGCGTCCAATACCGTTGGTCGCCAGCGATCATTGTGAGGGTTGGGAGGAATCGAAAAGGCGAGCAACCGGACACCTTCGCGGATCGAGGCGTTCAACGGCGAAACGACAAGTTGAGGTTCATCGCTGCCCAACACGTTGCCCCATCGCATGCGGTGCGTCCACGGTTCGGCAGAGATCTCGTGCACATTCCATGGAGCGTCGATTGAATCGCCAGGGGAGAGCCACTGAATCGTGCCACCGTTCTTGGGCCAGCCGGCGCCAAGCGCCAAGTCGATCCGACCGTTTCGATCGATGTCGTAAGGCGCGATACAAACGTTATCACGCGCCGTCACTCCGCTCAGCAGCACGCGTTTACGCCACCGCGGCGCCTGATACCAGACGACCGAATCTTCTGTCACCGCAACGGCATCGGTGCGACCGTCGTTATCGATGTCGGCTGCCGCAACGGCATAGACGACTCGGCCTGGCGACGCATCGAGTTGCTGCGGTTGGAAGCGAACCGATTGAGCGCCCACGGTCGACACCGCCAGCGGACAGAGCAAGCAGTGACCGAGGGCGAGAAAAAACAAAAAGGTAAAACGGGTCTTCATGTTGCAGCTCCAAGACAATCGGGAAAGAAGCTGTTTAGTATAAGGCGTCCTTGTATGCCTCGCCTCCAGTCCTTGGCAAAAGCGTAATGGCACTCGACCAGTTGGTGCCGTGAGCCGTCGTTTCCGAGGCTCGCGCACCCTCGCTCGGTGGCAGACGCTTGCGGTGCTGTGGATCGCGCTGGCCGTTGTTCACCATCGAGTGGGACTTTTCCTCATGTGATCCACCGGCCTAAGCAGGTTTGCAGGAGTCATTCCGCAGAACTCTGCTTGGCCGCTTGGCCGCTAGTCTGGACTGCTGAAAATTCGGGGTTGCGGCGATTTGGAATTGCGCAGGATTGGTTCGCTTCAATGGCGAAGCCATGGCAAGTTGTAGCTACGGACGTGAGTCCGTGGTGCCTTAGATGCCGGCACATGATCGTAGCGGTTGCCGACCGTCAGTCCCGTTGGCGGCGGACACGACTACGCACAAAAATCACCTGACAGGCAAGTCATGGTGAAGTGACTCCGCACCTCGTCGGCGTGGTGGGGAACGAAAACCGCAAGTTCGCAAGTCCAGTCGTAAGAAGGGCATTCCTACACGTGGTTTGATCCCCTAACCCTCCTCAAGAAGAAGCTCCAGGCGCGCCCGGAATCAGGTCACCACCTCAGCGCCTTTCAGATTTGTTTTCAGCGGGTCTGAGGATAAGCCGAGGGGGATCGCTGTGCAAATCGCATTTCATCACCAATAGAATCGGCCAGGGCGACACCAATGGTGTCAAGCAAGGTGCCGCGGGCGTGGTGCACATTTAGAAACGCCAAGTTGTAATCGACAATCGCTCGTTGGCGCGCCGAACTGGCTTCGGTCAATCGCAGCTGCGCGTCAAGCACGGGTTCGATCAAATGATCGCCTGCCTGATGCCGTTTCGTTTCCGCAGCCATGCGAACGGCGGCGGACTGTTCAGCATCTGTCATCGCTTGCATAACCTGGTAGGCCCGATCAAGCTGCGTCATCGCGGTCTGGATTTCGGCGTTCACGAGTTGTCGTTGTGATTGCAGCACCGCCAGTTCGCGGCTGAGTCGCAAGCGAGCGTGTCGAACGGCGGTATTTTCCAGGCGATTGCTGACAGCTCTGCGAATCTCCATTCCAACCTGCCAGCCGTCGAGTGCTTGGTTGAAGAGAGGGGATTCTTGATTCGGGTCATCTCCAAGCTTCCGGTAAGCGCCTAACAAATCCACTTGGGGTAACTGCAGGTTGATTGCTGCCGTTTTTTCCATCCGTGCTGTGCGGATTTTTTCGGATTGTCGGCGGAGTTCCACGCGGTTGGCGTGAGCGATCTGAACCGACTCTTGCCAGTCGAAGCGAACTTCGGCGCTCATCGGCATCGCGTCAGGAACAATTAATGTGCCATCGACCGATGGCAAACCAAGCAAAGTTCGTAAACGTAATTCCATTGAATAGACGCCGCTGTCAAACGAGCCCGTGCCTCCAATCGCGTTGGCGAGTTCGGCTTTGGCCACACAATGCTGTTGATGAGCTTGAGCCGCACGGTCCGCTGGCGAGGTTGCCGCTGCGACGCGCCGTTGTTCCCGCTGCCATATTTTCGCGGCGTTGTCCAACGCCGTTTGCTTGGTCTGGATATTCAGATAGGCGTAGTGCAGTTCCCAGTAGGTGGTCGCTACGTCCATGATGAGTTGGTCAACCGCTTGTTCAAGTGCCAGCCCGGCTTCGTGCTGTTTTGAACGGGCAATCAAGATGCCGCCATAAACCCCCGGACGCTGAAACGGGCCTGTGAGCTGTTGAATGGTCCGACCGGAACCTCGCATCAACGGATGCCGGACCTCGCCACCGATCGCCGCATAGCCACCGCCGGCCAATTCTTCGTCGTACCCAGCAACCCCCCCGACACCGACCGTGGTACCGCTCGGCAAGACCTTCGCCAATCCGATTTTTGTGAGTGTCTGTGGCTGAGCAAAGACACCAAACTGGCCGGAGGAAAACGCAGAGCTGACGCCGCGGCCGCCACCGTTGTAAGTGACTCCGCTCTCAAACTGGGTGTCATAGGCCGATAATGCCGCGTCAGCTCCCAGCGTGGGATGACTTCCAAGGAGGCTCGCGTCGAAGGTGCTTTGCACCGTATCAGGCATGCTCAGAACACGGCCACCCAAGTCACCGATGACGGCATTGTTTTGCAAAGCCAATCGGACAGCCTCATCGAGCGACATCGTCACGCGGGGTAAATGAGGGAAGTCTTCGATGCGAGGCGGTTGAAACGATGCGTTTTCGTCTAACGAGGAATGCGTAAAATCGGTTTCGATCGCCGGCAACGGTTGCTCAAAGGAGACCGGCTCGATCCGTTCGTCAAGGCGTTTTGCTGGGGCTGGCAAAGGTTCATCGATGACCTTGCCCGGCATCCCGGGAGTCACGCCCACCGTATGGCATCCGCCCAACAGTGGCATCATCAAGACAACCAGACTAGCGCAGCGGACAAGCCTTCCACCGCGATGCCTATCGATTCGTCGTCGAGCTGTGAATCGTAGCAAAGATGTGAATGGTGCCATGGTGAAACTGAACGAAAAATCGGATGACTTCCTTGTCAATCGGATCCTAAACCTTGAGTGCACCAGCCAAACCCGATCAATCGCTGCAATTATCACTGCCCCATGCACAGGCGAGCGGTTTGGCGGACATGCATTAAAGCTGACCGGGTGTCAAAGCGAATGCATCGAAGCCGGTTTCGGCTCGGCGCTGTACGGACGATGGCCATCATGAACGACCGAATTGCCGGGCTGAATTCGATAAGTCATCCCTCTCCAATCGACCATCTTGGCAGACATCGCTTGCAGTAGCAGCACGGGATACAGAAACTGAATCAGCACGACAGCAATTGGCAGTCGCGTCAACGCCGTTGTCGATAGCCAATTCGCATCACGCCCAAGGTTCCTCAGGCGATGCTGAATGAGTATCAGGCCCAGGACCAAAACGGCCACCATGGCAACTTGGTAAACCAGCATCACCGTGGCGATTTGCCAAGCGACAGCGGAATGGCCGCTGACGGCTTGCCAAACGACCAAAGCCAAAATCGCAAATGGTATCAACGCATTGGCGACACCGTGGATGACCGTCAACTTCCAACTCGGATGGTAAAGTCGAGCCACAATCAACTGACGCTTGATCCAACGCATCAAATCTCCCATCCGGCAATCTTCGCGATTGATCATAATGATGGAGGGAACGAATACCTGTCGCCGGCCAAGCGATTTCACGTGGCTTGTCAACATCGTATCCTCGCAAAGTCCCCGCCGCCAAAGCTGACGCAAACTCTCGGGAGCCACCGCGTCAAACGAGATGGCCAGCGACCCACCCCAAGGGATTTGAAAGCCGATCATCTGTGTCGTTGCGGCCGCATTCCAAGCCAATCGAATCAACGCCGCAATCGAGCATCGCTGCGGATGATACCATCGAATGCCTGTCGTCAGTCCCACCGAAGGATCGCGCAGCGGAGCGATCAATTCACGCAACCAACTCGGGTGCGTGATCGCGTCGGCATCCGCCAACGCTAAAAACTTAAGACCTGGCTCCAGGTCGTTCAGCACTTGCAGTAACGCCGCGTTCTTCAGCCCACACGTTTGCGGTGGGTCACGAAGCAATTCGATTCGTGAACGCTGGTCTCGGTCCACCCCAGATGCTCGGATCGATTTCCAAGCGGGATCGCTTTCGCTATCGATTATGATTCTTAAGCAAAAATCGCCATAGTCTTGATTCATCAGCCCGCGTAGCGAATCGACCAACAAAGGATCGTTGCCTCGCAGGCACAAGACCACCACGGCCCGCCCCCAGGAATTCTCGGGCGTGTTCCCCTCGAGGGGGCTGCGTCTGAAGATCGCACGAATGGAAATCAATGCGGTGATGGACTGCCACGCGGCCAACAGCGCGAGCGAGATAGCACTGGCAATTAAGAGCAAGACAGCGGCCCCGTTTCGATCGAATCAAGCAGGCCAACGCGTTGGAGGTACCTCGCACCGACTTCCAACAATCGTCCATCGACCGGTGGGCAAACAATCCCAGCCTCTCGCAAGGTTTGCGCGGTTGATTGACAAGATAAACGCGGCAGGAAACCTACCTCGGCATCGTCGTCGGTTGCTTCCTGCACCTTTAGCATGCCCGCTAATAACTGAACCATCTGGTCGTCCGGTCGTGATGACTTCCCAAACGCGAGCAACTGTTCTCGCCAGCGTTGAGGCGGAACGACTTCGATAGAAACTTCAGCGTTCTCCAGCCATTCCCGTAAAACCTGAGTCCTCAGTGGAACTGGGTTGGTCAGGTGATAGGTCGCATTTGTCGCGTCATCCTGCAACGATAAATGAACGATCGCGCGGCTCACGTAGTCCACCGGCGTGGCATCCAATTCCACGTCACTCATCGGCGCCGAGCCGACTTTCATGCAGGTCAAAATCATCGTGTGTAACAAATCGTGCTCGTTCCCGATGCCTGAACCACTGTCGCCGGTGATGTGGCCCGGCCGATAGATCGTCACGTCCATGCCACGACGGGTCGCTTCTCGCATCAACGTCTCGCCAACCCATTTGGTTTGCGAATAACCGTAAAGCAAGTCACCGCAAGGCGGCAAAGCGGCGTCTTCAGAAATGACCCTGCCACGGCTTTCCAGCGTTGCGTGAACGGTGTAGGTCGAAACGTAATGAATCGGTTTTAATTTTTCCCGACACGCCAAACGCAAGATCTCCCGAGTGCCGTTGACGTTGGCATCCCGCAGTGTCTCGTACGGATGAACCAAATTGACGTTGGCTCCATTGTGCAAAATGACATCCACATCCGCAGCCAGTTCACTAAACGCTTGCTCGGAAAGTCCAAAGCGTGGCAGGGCCAGATCTCCCACGATCACATCCACGCGTGCGGATGAATCGAGATGACCCACACCATATCGTTCAAGGTTCGACTCGATCCGTTTCCTCGCCGTCTCGCTGTTCGTTGCACGCACCAAGCATGTCACTCGCCCCTCAGTATGTGTCAACAAGTCACTCAGCAAATGAGCTCCCAGGAACCCCGTCGCACCAGTCAAAAAACGATTTGATTTGGAATGCACGTCGGCACGCCGTTGCGGCCTCGCGACTTCCTCGTCCCAGCGTGCGTCATCGAGAAAGCGTTGCTGAAGGTCATCGCTCGGCGTTGTTTGCTTGCCTTCTTCTGAGGCAATGGAAGGCAGCAATAATTCGACCAGCGAGTTGATGCTCGGCCCGGTCAGCAATCGGCTCATCGGCAAATTAGTGATCAATTCGGTCTCGATGCGGTTGACCAATTCGACGGCCATGAGTGAATCCAATCCCAACCGCGTCAATGACAATTCGGGGTCAATTTCAGCGACACCGATGCCGAATACGCCCGCCACTTCTTCGACCAGGAATTGACGTAGCAAAGCCGGATGCTGTTGTCGCGGAGTCGAGTGCAGCATTTTGCGAAACGAGCCACTGCCTTGGTGCAACGGTTGCGAATTTCGGATCTCCTCAAAGAAAGGCATCGTGATTTGGTATTGCCCCATCTGGCCAACTCGTTGCCAATCGATCGGTGCTACGGCCAACACATCCGTTTCCGTCAGCGTCAATTCGTCCAACACTGTCATCGCCTGGGCCAGCGGCAGTGTGGGAAGCCCGGTGCCTTTTAGATAATCCGCCGTGGCCGCATTGCGATGGACAAACCCGGCTCCCTCGATGCCGCCCCAATTGATGGACAGTGCGTTCAATCCCATGGCTCGGCGATGTCGAGCCAAGCCGTTTAAAAATTCGTTTCCCGCGTTGTAGTGAGATTGGCGCGGTGCCCCCAGCACGCTCGAAATGGATGAGAACAAAATGAAGTGTTCGATCGGCATCTCTTGAGTCGCGCGATGAAGATGCCACGCGCCCAACGCCTTGGGATGCAAAACACGATCAAACCGATCGGTGTCCAAGTGAGTGATAAAGTCATCGTCGATCACCATCGCCGCGTGCAACACTCCGGTCAGCGGATGGTCACTTTCGTTAATCGCGTTGATCACGCGATCGACGTCCTCGCGGATTGTCACATCGCCTCGCGTTTCGGTAATGGCGATTCCCGAATCACGCAACCGTTGCATTTCCGTGGCTACCGATTCGTCGGGACCACTGCGGCTCATTAAAACCAGCGATCGAGCTCCCCGGGTTGTCAGCCATTTCGCGACCTCCCAGCCAAATCCGCCACATCCGCCGGTCACCAGAAACGTCCCGCCGGCGCGAAAACGCGTTGCCGATTCGGTGCATGGGCCGATGATCGGTTGGTCCACCGGCATTGCGGAAAAGTTCAGCACATTTTTGCCAATGTGTTCGCCCTTGGCCATTGTTCGAAACGCGGAAACGACATCCGATGCGGGATAGATTTGATGAGTCAGCGGACGATAGGTCCCCCGTTCAAAATGGGATCGCAATTGATCGAGCAAACCGGCAACCGATTCGGGCCGCTTGACGATCCATTGTGCCAGGTCGATCACATGATAAGAAACATTGTTTTTTAGAGCGGCCAATCCCAAGGGGCGGTCACCATAAACGTCCGCTTTGCCAATTTCCAAAAACCGTCCAAACGGTGCGATCACCGCTAAACTCTTGGTGAGGAATTCACCGGCCAAAGAATTCAGCACGACATCCACGCCGCGGTTGTGAGTGGCCGCCATCACTTGATCAGCGAACTCAAAGGACCGTGAATCCATCACGTGCTGGACACCAAGGGATCGCAACAATTCTCGCTTGGCCGGTGAGCCTGCGGTGGCAAAAATCTCCAAGCCCTTCGTCTGAGCCACTTGAATCGCCGCTTGCCCCACGCCACCGGCGGCAGCATGGATCAGAATCGATTCGCCACTTCGCATTCTCGCGACTTGATCGATCGCGAACTGCGCGGTCAAGAAAACAGTGGGCAATGTTGCCGCCGCCGTCATCGACATGGACGCGGGGCAACGCATTACCAGACGGTGATCCGTCACGGCGTGTGACCGAAATGCCCACGGTGCAACGCCAACGACTGGGTCACCGACGCGAAGGTTTGTGACCGATGCACCCACTCGTTCAACAACGCCCGCGATGTCGTCACCAAACCACATTCGGTCGGGCGGGTTCCCGGGATACATCGCCAGCGCCTTCATCACGTCGCGAAAATTGATGCCACCCGCTTCGACTCGTATCTCCAATTCGTTTTCAGCCAGCTCGCGGGAAGGCGTTTCGTTCCAAGATAAATCCTCCAGTCGCCCGGCTTTCCGCATTTCCAGTCGATAGTGCAGTTCGCCGGTGTTCAGCGTTTTTCGGCGGAGCTTGCAATTGGAAAGCGATGCACGTTGCATGCGGGAAACGAAACGCGATCCGTTTCGAAGGGCGACATCGCGCTCGCCGACGTCGGTCGCGATTTCGGCGAGCAAGTCTTCGATCCAGGATTCGTCGTCGTGCAACACAGCCGATGACAAATCAATGGTCGTCACTCCGAGTGAAGGCAACTCGTTCTTCAATACCCCGGCAAACCCTGACAACGACGACGCAGCGTAACCGTCCACACGGTCAACTCCGGAAACCTGTTGGGCGTCTCGGGTGACAAAGCAAACCCGCACCCGATCACCCAAGTTCTCCGCTTCGATTGCCTGCGCGATGCGCAACCCAGAGTGCACGCCCTCGTCGATCGACCGCAGCAGGTTTTCGGCACAAGCGACTGGTCTGGCAACGTCCAGGCTCCACCCGTGGACGATCAGCCATTTGTGATCGGTTTTCCATTCGATGGCTGCCAATCGTTCCCGCCAATCATCGTCATTCGTGATGAGCGTGACTTGACCACCCGTTTCGCGATAACGGTCGGCCAGACGATGGAGCCATCCCTCTCGGTCGACAAAGACCAGTAGCCTTGGCGTGTCAGCGTTATGCTCGGTAGGGATCTCTGGCGAAGGCTCGCTCTCCGCGGCAGGCGCCTCGGCCCGATGAGCCATGATCAACGCCATGCTGGATACACCGCGTTGAGTATCCGTTGCGATTACCGACACGTCGTTCCAGCCGTTTTCCTTTAGCAGCTTGCTCCATTGGTCACGATCGATTAGCGGGCAACCGACGCGCAGCTCGCGATCCGCAAAACGCCACCATCCCGGCAGTAATCCAAATGTGTTGTCGATCATCGGTCGGCGAGCCGTAATCTCGTTCAGCAGCAAAACCCCGTCGTTCGCCAGGCAAACATGCAACTGAGCCAGCGATTGTCGCAGGTCGCGTGTCGCATGCAGCACATTGGCCGCAATGACCACATCGAAACCGCCGTGCTCGATGTCTTGCTCCGCCGCTGCCTGCTCCACATCGAAGATTCCAAACGTGATGTTCGGATGCGAAGCAAAGCGGGAACGAGCGGCGGATACGAAACTTGGACTGACGTCGGTAAAGTGATACTCAAAGTCAAACGACGCCTGCGATGCGACTTCTTCCAGCCTCTCAAGCATGGCGCTTGTCATCGCTCCGGTCCCGGCACCGACTTCCAAAATTCGCAATGTCCTGCGGGCGGGCAGGTTCAGCGCAAGTTGGTGGATTGCCGAGGCCGCTAACTCACGATAGCTCGCGCAATCGGGGTGGCGAGAATAAAAATTCTCCATCAGGTGACCGGAACCGTTGGCGAATGCCCGTTCAAGGGCCTTCACGTCGCCGCAGAGGATTTCGGCCATGCACGGCAACAACGCCTGCCCCAACGCAACATCTTGGCATAAGTTGGGATGTTGTGTTTCGAGCGACCGCAACTCCTGTGCGACGTCGACGCTGTGGAAGTTTCGCACTACCTCCCAACGCGGTTCGTCCAAAGCATTCGCGGCACCATCCGAGACGCACTTCAACCAGCCGAACTCTGTCAACCACCGCAGTTGCGTCGCTACCAATTCATGGTATTTGTCGAGGAACACCTCGTTTGCCAACAGTTCAGCCGTTGTGAACGACTCACCGACCGACCAACCAAATCGGCTGCCCCATCCCAATTGCACGTAAGCGCTTTGAATGGAGGCGACCGTGATCTCATTCAGACGCGGCGCAGCTTCTTCGAAGTAGCGATCGAGCCCGTGCATTGCAATGACTGACTGCCGGGAACCATCAAGCTCGGCCAGCAAAGCGTTCGAATCGGGGAATTGGCAGGAGCCATTCATACGGGTTCCCGGCAAGCGTTGCCGCTTCCATCCGACGCGATAAAAATTATCATGCTCGATGCTCCCCACGCCGCTTGCCGCCGACGTTGATTTCGCAGTTGCTGCTCCCGCCTTCGTGACGCAAAATCGTCGAATGTCCGCCACGCAGTCTCCAGCGGCATTGAAAACATTAATGTCACAGCATCGTTGGTCTGCCTGCCTGGAAAAGTGATGGGCGACTGCGGTCAGCGTTTCCGTGTCGGTGTCCTGATACAGACGAACCCGTCCAATGGACGTCGGCAGAAAAAGAGATGGGTCCTCCGGTTGCGAAGCGGACAAGCACAGTGAAGCTTGGAAACAGGCATCCAAGACGGCTGGATGGAATACGATTCGTTGCGAATCAACGTCCGCGTCGTTTCGTCGTAACGATGCGGGAATCGCAATCTTGGCGATCGATTCATCTCTCGTGGAGCGTAAATTCTCGATCAAGGAAAACCTTTCTCCAAAGCCATAGCCCGCCCGTCGAAGTTGTTCATACAGCGTGTCATGGTCGATTGCGACAGATTCGGCATCCATGTCGCTGGGCTCCGGTGCAACTAGCAGTTTCGGGGCGGCTTCCCGACCAACATCAGGCACCAATCGGCACTCTCCGTTCAATTCCCAATTCAAGCCGTCATTGGAACTGTGGATCTGGATGGTTCGATCGTCGGGGTGATAGACAGCTTGCAGCCGAGTCTCCGCGTCAGCGGAGACAAAGAGTGCCGCGTGCAACTGTAGATCTTCCACCCAATGGTTTTGATCGGGAATCATCAACTTGGCGACCGCCAAGCCAATTTCGACGTAGGCAGCCGCGGGGAAAACGATGCCGTCCCAAATTTGATGATCTTTCAAATAGGTCAGCACGGCAGGATCAAGGACCGTTTGCCAGGTCGGTTCCGCGACCCTTAGTCGCGTTTGTAAGAGCGGATGGTCAGGAGCTGCCAGACGCGAGATTTCGCCCAGCGAGTTCAGCCAAAAGGTACGACGATTCCACGCATAGGCGGGCTGGCGAACAAACTGTCCGGTCGCTTGGTTGATCGCTTTCCAGTTCAACGGACAGGTCTTTTCGGTCGCCGGTCCACCGTGAATGTGTAGTTTCGCGAGATTGATGGCTAGTGATGTGGAAGCATCTCGATGCCGCGAAAACGAATGCACTATCAAGGCATGGGGATGGTCTTGGGTGATCGACTCGATCGACGTTCGCATTGACGGATGAGGGCCGACTTCCAGAAACATCCTCGCGTTTTCCCCAATCGCGGTTTCGATGGCCGCGTTGAATTGGACCGGCTCGCGAACGTTTCGCCACCAATATTCCGCGTCAAGCAGCGAGGTGTCGAGCGGTGCCCCGGTCACCGTCGATAGAAAGGGGATCGCTCCCGTGATGGGACGAAGGTCGGCCAAGGCGGCTTTCAGTTCTTCTTCGATCGGGTCCATTTGATGAGTGTGAAACGCGTAGTCCAGCTTCAACCAGCGAACGAAGATGTCTCGACTTTCCAAATCGGCAACGAAGGTTTCCATCGCGTCTTGGTCGCCACCGATCGTGATCAGCGATGGCGAATTGACCGCCGTGACGGCAATTTTTCCCTCGTATTCGATGAGCAGCGGTACGGCCTGTTGCGGTGTCAAAGCGACCGCCGCCATGCGACCGAACCCTCCCGTGCGATCCTGCAGACGGCTGCGGTGATAGACCAGTTGGACCGCATCGGCCAGCGAAAGAGCACCGGCGGTCCATGCAGCGGCCACTTCGCCGACGCTATGGCCCGTGACGCGGGCGGGCTCGACGCCCCAGGATCGCCACAAGCGAACTAAGCCGATTTGGGTCGCGAAGATTGCCGGTTGAGCGACGATGGTTCGGTCGATGCGACCGGGAGTATTGTCTTGCATCGCTTCGATGAGCGACCAACTCGCGTGGGACGCGAAGATTTCGTCAATTTCAACAAACGTTTCGCGAAAGAGGGGCTCGCGCTCGAATAAGACCTTGCCCATGCCGGTCCACTGGCAACCTTGACCGGTGAACACCATCGTCGGCCCCCACTCGCCTGCGGACTCGGATGCATCCGACGATTTTGGGGAAGACTCCGTTGACTGGCTCGTCTCGCCTTGAACCCAGTGGTCGCTTTCGGCGGAGTGGTTGGAAGCGACCGACGTTTCAGCGAGCCAATCGTTCAAACTCGATTTCAATTGTTCCGCATCGTGTCCGATCACGACCAGCCGATGCGACGGGTGTTGGCGACGCGCCCCAGCGGAAAAACAGAATTCCGGCAACGGTTCTTTAAGCGTTGACAAGGTTCGGTAATAAGCTTTGGCGGTCAATCTTAAAGATTCCGCATCATTCGCCGACAGCGGAAGCACCTGCGGACGGTCAGCGAATGGTTGTTCCGCGGGAGGCGCCGCGTTGTCGCTTGGGCGGACCGAATCAGGAGCGGCCTCCAACACAACGTGCGCGTTGGTTCCGCCAAATCCAAACGAGTTGACGCCAACGACAGGACATTGCCCATCCAGACTTGTTAGCGGAAGGCTTTGCTTGATGACTTGAAGGCGTTGCTTACTCGCATCGATGTTTTCATTGAGCGATTCAAAATTCGCTTGGCCTGGGATCATTCGTCGCTGCAGCACCAAAGCGGCTTTGATCATGCCCGCGATCCCTGACGCCGATTCCAAATGCCCAAGGTTTGATTTGATGGAGCCAATCGGAAGTGGGCGGTCATCCGGACGCTGCTGGGAGAAGACCGCCCCGAGTGCATTCGCTTCGATCGGGTCTCCGACGGGAGTTCCCGTGCCATGAGCCTCGACATAACTCACGTTCGCCGGATTCACCCCCGCGTCACGATAGGCGTCCCGCAGCATCGCCGCTTGTCCGTCGGTGGAGGGCACGGTCAATGACGAAGTGTGCCCATCGGAATTGACCGCCACCCCACGAATCACCGCGTGAATAGCATCTCCGTCGGTAACGGCGTCGGCCAATGATTTCAGCAGCAGCAAACCGGCTCCTTCGCTGCGCACGTAGCCGTTGGCACGGGCGTCGAACGCAAAGCACTGGCCGGTCGGCGACAGCATGCCCGCTTTACTGAAGCCGATTCCGCTGTTGGGGACAAACAACGAATTCACGCCGCCGGTAAGCGCCGCCTGACAGCTCCCCGACCGAATCGCATCGACTGCCATGGCAATCGCAACCAGAGCCGATGAACAGGCTGTATCGACCACCAAGCTCGGGCCTCGCAAGTCCAACAGGTAGGACAAACGATTGGCCAAGATACTACTGGCGGCACCGGTGTTGGAATGCACATCGAGGTGTTGGAGATCTTCGAGTTGTAAGGTGCCATAGTCGTGGCTGGACGCACCGACGTACACGCCAACCCGCTGGCCTCGCAGATCCATCGGCCGGACTCCGGCGTCTTCAATTGCCTCCCAAGCGACCTCCAGCAACCATCGTTGCTGCGGATCCATGCGGACCGCTTCACGAGGGGAAATGCCCCAGAACGCCGCGTCAAATTCCTTCGCACGGCGAAGAAACCCGCCGTGGCGACTAGACAACCTACCGCTCGCCGAAGGATCCGGGTGATAGAAACGCTCTCGATTCCAGCGTTCCCGAGGAACCTCGCTAACCGCACTGCGTCCGTCCATCAACAAACGCCAAAGCGAGTCGAGGTCAT
Organism: uncultured Pirellulaceae bacterium; assembly: GCA_964477385.1. Lineage (GTDB taxonomy): Bacteria > Planctomycetota > Planctomycetia > Pirellulales > Pirellulaceae > Roseimaritima. Next base: position 18,018 of record CAYZHQ010000020.1, on the reverse strand, counting down.
CGATTCCCCCCGGCAGCCGAAAGCCCATGCCGACAATGGCGATTGGCTTCGCAAGGCTGTTCTGGTCGTCCTTCGATGGGGGGCGGGGCTCGGTTTTGTCTAGCGTCTCGGTGCGGTCGGGGGATAAATGAATACGCATCGAACGACGGATCCTTCCTGAATTCAAAGGCTGGCACGCTAAAGAGGCTTATCGTAACAAACCGAACTCTATTTGAACGCATCCGAACGACCCCACCGCCAGTTTCGCATTGCAATCAGTCGCCCACCCCCCCAGCGGGTTCCCAGTTGTTCTTCTTCGGAATCGAGAAGGTTCGGAAATGATGCCACGGTCTTTGATCTTTGGCGATCTTGCGGAGCACGGCCGTGTTGGGGATTTCCAAGTGCGACACCTCGTAGTCGGAGCGATTGCTCCGGACGAACTGAACAACGGTTGCGACGGGAGCATACATTGCGTCGTCGAGCACGATGTAGCCGCCGACGGCCATCAGAGCATCGGCCATGTAGAAGTCAGCGAACACCGCATCGGCGCGATGGTCACCATCAATCAAAATAAAGCCAGTCCGCGGTGGATTGTTGACGCTCGCAATTTCCGCCATGCCGAATTGAGACCGCGTTTCAATACGCCGGAAATGCTCTCCGCATTGCTTCCGCAAGAAGCTTTGCGAGGTCTCGCCTGCTCCGTCCGAGAGACCGTAGGGATCGAAGATCTGATGTTCAAAGGTTTGCTGCATTTGCAACCGTGCAGCCAGGATAATCGAGGCGGTAATCCCCATGCCAAATCCGACTTCGATCGACAGTTTGGTCGGACACTGTGCTGCCAGCCAAGCAATCAACGCAACCTGCTCGACGGGGTTGCGGACAATTCCTAGCGGCTCGCTGTTTCCAGATTCATCCGTAAAAATCCCGGTCGCCAATGCATCCATCGCATGTCTGGCAACTTTCTGAGCATCTGCTAATTGCCGCAGTTTCTCCATCCGTTCCTCTTCCGTCGGTAAGCCCCAACATTCGAGCATCTTTTTAGAGTGTTTCCACATTCTGTTAAGTCGTTTCCTGGCTGATTGGTAGCTGTTGCAACGTTGGGAAATGAAACCAGCCGGCGGTTAAGGATCGTGCGACAAAAAAGTGTCGGGTACCTTTTGCGAGGAACTCGCCCTGCGGGTGCTTCGCACAAAAGGTACCCGACACTTGTTTATCGCTCATTGCTAAGGCACCAAGCAATGTTCGCTAGGTTTCGGTTTGGTGCCCCTCGAGGCTAGGCGGCGGGGTTGAATCAGGCGTTGATTGGCTGGAGATCGCTACCTTGGACTCACCGTGAGTTGTTGGGCGGTTTTTTGTATTGGGAGCCGTGGCTAACATCGTGGGACCAATATGTACGGCAATGTTGCCAATCACGGGAGCACCCATCGAGCGGGGCGCTGTCCCGCGGGTCCACGCAGAGGGTGGTCCCTTCATCGGGTAAAAAGGAAACAAATGAGAAACGCAAGTACGGCCCTCGTTGTCCTGGCGGCGCTATGCTGGGGGCTGTCGGGCGGGATCGGCGGAATTCTCATGGCCGACGGATGGAATCCGTTCGTGGTGTCGTTCTACCGCGGTGTCATCGGGCTGTTGTTTGTCCTCGTTTGGTTAGCGATGCGCCCGAGCGGAAGCGGATTGGCCAGTAGCCGATTATGGTTCTGGTCAGTGATCGCCGGTCTCGGTGTCGCTGGCAACTTCGCTTTCTATTTCGTTAGCATCGCCGAGGGGAGCGTCGCGGTTGCGGCAACGCTCATGTACTGCGCGCCGGTGTTCGTCTATCTTGTGTCTTTCCTGTTCCGGCTCGAAAAACCGACACCGCTGAAATGGGCCGCGATCGCGATCGTGATCCTCGGTGTCGTGCTGCTGACACGAATCTACGAGACGGGACCCCAGGGCGTTACGCTGATCGGCGCCGTCGCGGGATTGCTTTCGGCGATATCCTATGCGGTCTTTATTTTTGCGTTCAAGTACGCCGCAGCGCACGGCAGCCCGCAGGCTATTCTCGTGATTGCCTTCGCGACAGTCAGCACGGTCCTCTTCTGGCCAGGCGATACCGCCCAGACCGTCGCCGTTCTCAGCACGCCAAGTTGGCCACTGTTCGCCATCCTGGGAGTGCTTGGCGCGGGATTGTCGTTTCTCTTCTATATCGTCGGCCTGAACCATACCACGCCGGCGGTCGCCTCCATTGTGGCAATGGTCGAACCGGTTACCGCCTCGTTATTCGGCGTTGTCGTTTTAAGTCAAAGCCTGGGCGGCTTCCAGATCCTCGGCATGGCATTGATCTTGATCACCGTTACCGCATTGAGCGTCCATTCGAGCGTTCAGCAAACCGCTTCCGACCTGCCATGCTGCGACAGCTTACGTAAACTCTAGGCCTTCAATGGGGCGTCTGGGAAAGGATCTTGCAGCGGCGAGTGCACCCCCAACAGATCGTGAACGGTGTTTTCCTATTCCAGTCGATTCAGCCGCCGCAACCGTACGCGACTACCCTGGCCGCGATCCGCCTTCGCTTGATCACGGAACGCTGCCTTCGACGCCCTCGGTGAACGAGAGGCAGAGCGGGCTACTTCGATCCGACCGGCAGCCAACCGAGATGCTCGAGGAACTTTTCCACTTCGGTCATCGTTTCTTGAAAGTAGCGATTCTCACTTCGCCCCGCGTTGAAGAAACCGTGCCCTTGCCCTTCGTACAAAAACAAACGGCTTTCAATCCCTTTTGCCTGCATTTGGTCTCGGAAGGATTCCCCGGTGGCGACCGGAATCAGATTGTCTTTGGTCCCCAGAAAAACGATCGCCGGTGGATCATCGGTCGTGATGTTGTGTGCGGGGGAGAAGCGTCGATACGCATCGCCAACTCGTTTGGTCCCCCAGCCACCCGGACCGTTGTTGTACACCGGGTTGAACAATAGCATCGCATTTGGCTTGCGCGATACCACCGGTTTTGTAACGTCGGTCGGCTGCGGATCGTCCATCATGCCCAGGAAAGCGGCCAAATGTCCGCCCGCCGAGCCTCCCCCGGCGGCAATGCGCTGCGGATCGATGCCGAAACGTTCGGGTTGGCTGCGAATGAAACGAAACGCATCGCTGGCATCTTCGGTGCAGGTGATTGGTGGCTCATTTTGCTTTTTGTCCAGCAAGCGATACTGGGCCCGCAAGCACACCATCCCTTGAGCAGCCAACTGCTTTGAATGCTCCGCGAACTGCCCGGGCTGGCCTGAGACCCAGCCACCGCCGTGAAAGAAGACGACTGCGGGTCGCCGATCGGTCGACTTCCAATCCCGCGGTCGCGTCCAGTCAATCCGCAACGAACGACCATCGACGGTTTTGTAAATCAACGTATCTTCCACCACCGGTGTCGGCGTCGTGATGACGGCATCGGCGGCCTGAGCCACCAGCATCGCGCTACAAATCCATGCTGCTAGAACAAAGGTTTTCATCATAGGTGACCCTTACCATTCCCGAACGTACTAAACTGATGGTCTGAGGCCGACACGGTGTGCGTCGCTGTTTGGACGACGCCGAGTGCTCGGCTTTCTTTCTCGGTCCGGCGACATCAAGCTTGGTGAGTTGCCGACAACCGGGTCATCATTTTACTCGTTTTCTGCACGCCATGATGAATCACGTTCTCTTTTTTCGCCCCTCGCGGATCCTCTGTTTGATCGGCAGCCTCTTTTTTCAAGCCGCCGTGGCGGACGCCGCCAGACCCACATCGCCCAATATCCTGTTGATTTTCTTGGACGATTTCGGTTGGCGTGACTGCGGGTTTATGGGTTCCGATTTTTACGAAACCCCCCACCTCGATCGTTTGGCTGCACGAGGCATGGTGTTTACCGATGCGTACGCGGGGGCAGCCAATTGTGCGCCGTCACGAGCCTGTTTGCTGTCGGGCCAGTACTCGCCTCGACATGAGATCTACAACGTCGGCACGAAAGCGCGCGGGAAAGCCACCCACCGGCGTTTAATGCACGTGCCCGGCGTCGATACCCTGTCTCCGACCACAATCACGTGGGCCCGGCAACTACAGGCGGCAGGTTACACAACCGCTTCGATGGGCAAATGGCATCTTAGCGACGATCCACTGCCGTACGGCTTTGACGTCAACATTGCGGGCACTCACTCAGGCAGCCCCCCCAAGGGATACTATCCCCCGCACGGCAACGTTCCCGGACTTGGCGATGCACCGGAGGATGAATACCTGACGGATCGCTTAAGTGACGAGGCGATCAAGTTCATTCGCCAGCACCGCTCAGAACCTTGGATGTTGTATCTGACCCATTTCGCGGTCCACACACCTTTGCATCCGAAGCGAGAACTGGTGGCAAAATACGAGGCCAAGGCACCGGGTGATTTGCATCAACACGTTGCGATGGCGACGATGATCCAAGCGGTCGACGACGGCGTCGGACGCTTATTGGAAACGTTGGATGCACTCGAACTGACCGACAACACGGTCATCGTTTTCTTCTCCGACAACGGTGGGTATGGGCCGGCGACCGACATGGCGCCTTTGAAGGGCTATAAAGGTACCTATTACGAAGGTGGCATTCGCGTGCCGCTGTTTGTCACCTGGCCGGGAGTGATCACCGCCGGCGGACGTAGCGCGGAGCCGGTCACGGCCGTCGACATCTATCCGACGCTGTGTGAGATTGCCGGTGCCGATTTACCCAAGCAGCAAGCCATCGACGGCGTTAGTCTCGTTCCCTTGTTGCGTGGCCAGCAAACCAGCCTGCCCGATCGTGCCTTGTTTTGGCACTTTCCCGCCTATCTGCAGTCTTATCAGGTCATCGACGAACAACGTGATCCGCTGTTTCGCTCGCGACCGTGCAGCATCATCCGCCACGGCGATTGGAAGTTGCACGAGTACTTCGAAGATGGCGCGTTGGAACTCTACAACCTGCGCGAGGATATCGGCGAGACGACCAATTTGGTTCACTCGCATCCTGAACAAGCACGCCAATTGCACCAAGAACTGCAAGCTTGGCGGCACGGCACCCAGGCTCCCGTGCCAACGCGATCCAATCCCCGCTTTAACGCCGAAGCTGAAATGCGGGCGATTCGCAAGACGAGGCAGTAGTCAGCCCGTCGGCGTTTGGCGCTGAGGGCTACTCGACCGCCAACCGCAGCGCACTGCGTAGACGGACGACTAATTCGGCGGCATCCACCGGTTTGGTCAGCAAGTCGGTGGCGTCGAGGTTGAGTGCCTGACGCTTCAGCTTTCGATCGTCACTGCCGGTCATAACCAGCACCTGCACATCCGCCGTTGCGTGGTGCTGCTTGACATGGTGCAATAACTGCAAGCCGTTCATGACGGGCATTCGGACATCGGTTACGACCACGTCAAAAGGCAGTTCCCGCAACCGCCGCCACGCCTGAAGTGGGCAGGTGTAAAACTCCATTTCCCACTTGTTGCGATAGTCTTTCAGCGTCCGTTCGTAACCTCGCAGTACGTTGGCTTCGTCATCGACAAAGAGGATCCGACTTTCCGTCACGACGAGCTTCCCGAATAGAGTTGCTTCAGAGGAATGTCCAAGCCGTCCCGAATCGCCATCGCTAGCTCGACATCTCGACAAGGTTTGGTCATGAACCGAAAGACTTGGCCGTCATTGATCGCCGCCATCATCACCTCGACGTCGGCGTGTCCGGTCAGCATGATGCGGACCGTTTTGGGGAAGTTTTTCGAGAGCCAGCGGATGAATTTGGTGCCCGGTTGCCCCTGCATTTGCTGGTCGACGACGACCAAGTCAAAAGCCTTGCGTTGGAACATTTCCTTGGCCAGTTCCGCGGAACTGGCGGTAAACAATTCATAGGGCTGGTGACGCAGCACGCGTGATAGACCACGCAGTAGATTGACGTCATCGTCCACAATGAGAATCGATTGCATGTTTCACTCCGAGCGGTTGACAAGAAAAGAAGAGAAGAAAAGAGAAACCCGTACGTCTACTCCAGTGCGGCCACTTGCGGCAAACTGGTTACTATCGGCTGCGGCGTTGTTCTCAAATTCGATGGCCCCTTTAAGGAGGCGGGAATTTGCACTTCGATCGGCTCGCGAATCCCCGCGGCGGAGCGACGAATCAACTGCAGTTTTTGAATCAGAGCCGCGTGGACTTCGTGACCGGCGGCCACCAAGATCCGGCCTTGCGAATCCTCGATGTGCGACTCCAATACCATTCCGGCTCGCAGTTCCGAGACCAGCACTGCCCGGTATTCTGCCGACGCTTGGATGACTCGCCACAGTCCGTCGATCACTTGCCGGTCATAGGCGTCCGAACGCTCCAGTCGCTGCAATGCCGAATGGGTAGTCGTCGATTGTCGAAAGCGTTGGAAGTCACCGACCACTTTCAAGATACGCGCGGCCAAGGAAGGCTCGTCGGTCAATGGGTCGTGCTGATGGAGGATTGTTTCGGCGACCGCTTCCAGGCGGGGAATCACTGAAATGAGGTTGTAACCAAACCGAGGCGTCGCATCGATCAACTGCTGCGATTCTCGATCGAGCGGTTCGTTGTGTAGGTAGCGTCGCAAAACGTCACGTGGCAAGGAGACGCAACCGACTCGCATCAACATGGCCGCCATGTCGATCTGCCAGATCGGTTTCGCACCGACCTTCTCAGCCACCTCACGGGCCAATCGCCGTGTTTCCGGGGTCAGCCCAAAGGCTTCCGGCATGGCCATCGATAACACCTGCGTCAGAATGCGCACGCTCCCGGCAAGCGTCTTGTTCAGCAACTCAGCCTCGGCGGTCAGCAAACGGTATTGCTCCAAGCCCGCATCGATCGATTTTGCTAATTCGTCCGGCGAGCAGGGCTTGTTGAGAAACCGAAAAATGTGTCCTTCATTGACCGCTTCGGCGGCGGTCCGCTGATCGGCGTTGCCGGTCAGCATGATCCGTACGGTCTGCGAATCAAGCGACCGGAGTGTACGGAGCAGTTCCACGCCCGACATGTCGGGCATTTGCATATCAGAAACGACGACCGCGAAGGGCCCGACGCTTCGAAACAGCGCGACGGCCGCTTCGCCGCCAAGTGCGAATTCGGCATCATAGGTGTTGCGAAAATGGCGTTTGAATCCTCGCAGGATATTCGGATCGTCGTCTACCAGTAAAATGCGTTTGGTCACAAAGTCACCTCGTGACGTTCCATGATGGCTTGCCACTTTGGGATGTGCCCCGACAGCCCCTGCTTGTCCAAATAAGCAACATCCCAGTCGGCGCAGGGGGCCGCTTCGGGAGTGCCGGGCTGCTGGTGTTGCAAAATGTTGGCGGCGTAGACCGCATCGAGTGGCGAGAAAAGATGCTCTTCCGCTGCCTGAGGCCGGTGGTGGAACGCCACCGCTTCGAGAATCGGATTGGGAAGCCCCCACAATCCCAACAGATAGGCTCCCACTTCGGCATGCGTGGTGCCAAAGACCGACATCTCGGCTTGCCAAGCCGACACCGCGGACTCCTTCGCCAACCGCAGCGATTCGATAAAAGTTTCCCGGGCGTGAGTCGCCAAGATCAGCTTTCCGATGTCGTGCAGCATGCCGGCGATCAATGCGTCATTGGCACACTGAGAATCACTGCATTGGGTCTCGCTGCATTCGGATTGGCTGATCGCTCGTGCGGCAATCCCCACTGCCAATGAATGTTCAATGGAATGGTGCAGCGAGTATCCCTCGATTTCGGGATCTTCGAAAGCAAAAAACGCATCGGCGGACAGCACTAGGGGCTGGATAATATTCAGCCCCAGCAACGATACGGCGTGCTTGGGACAACTGACATGCTGCGGCAGTCCGAAGAACGAAGAGTTCACCAGTTGGAGGACTTTGGCGGTCATTGCCACATCGGAACCGATGATCTGGGCCACTCGATCCAACGAGCACTCTTCGGCCTGCAGTTCGTGGACCAGTTCTTCGTAGATGCGAGGCAAGCTGGGCAGCGAACCGATCTGTGCCGTTACACCTTGGAGGGCTGCGTCTTGAAACCGTTGCCGCAGACCACAGGCGCGCTGAATCGTCTGGACTAAAACGTCTGGTTCACACGGCTTGGAGAGAAACTGATGCGCCGGGCCGATCGCGCGGAAAATCTTTTCATGTTCCGACTGACCGCTCAGCACCAGCCTTACCGTGGCGGGATGCAAGCTTACCACGCGGTGCAGTAACTCCGCTCCGTCGATTTCCGGCATCCGCATGTCGGTCACTACCACGTCGAACGGTTCTTTAGCCAACAGTTCCAGCGCCGCGGCGCCGCCGTTGGCAAACTGCATTTCCCAGACGTTGCGCTGGCCGCGCAGCATGCGTCGCAAGCCGGAGAGAACATTCATTTCGTCGTCGACAAACAGAACTTTCGTGGTCATGCGAGGCTTTCGTTGGCAAGGTCCGGAGAAACGGGGGGGTGATGCTCTAGTGGAATGCGGATGATGAAGGTGGTCCCCTCCCCAAGGTTGCTCTGCACATCGATCGATCCGTTGTGTTTTTCCACGATCACGGTATGCGCGATCGCCAAACCTTGTCCGGTCCCTTTCCCTGCCGCTTTGGTCGTAAAGAACGGAGTGAAAATTCGATCGATGTTTTCCGGTGCAATGCCGCGCCCGGTATCCGTGATGCGAATCTCTGCATGGGGATCGACCAAACGTGTCGAGATGTTAATGCGGCCTTTGGTTGGATTCGCGTTCTCCGTGGCTCCGATCGCATGGGCGGCATTGACGATCATATTTAGCAAGACCTGATTGATTTTGCCCGGCAGGCAGGGCACCAACGGCAAGTCTTCCTGGAAATCGGTTCCCACTTCGGCGACATACTTCCATTCATTACGCGCTACCATGACGGTGTTGCTGATTGCCGTGGAAAGATTCGTTGGCGTCATCTCGGAGGCGCCCGGATGCGCAAACTCCTTCATTGCCCGCACGATGTTCGCCACCCGATCAACGCCCTCTAATGTTTGCTCGATCGCCGCCGGGATTTCGGAGATTAAGTAATCGACGTCGGCATGCTCCATCGACGCACTCAGCTTGGCGGCGGCGTTGACAATATCCCCAGAGTCCTGCATGGCGGCGATTAACTGCTGGCAGTTTTCCAAGACCCCATTCAGGTCCTTGCAGGCATCTTGCACAAAGCGGGTATTGTCTCCCACATACTGAATCGGTGTGTTGATTTCGTGAGCAATTCCCGCGGCCAGCTCTCCAATCGACTCCAGTTTTTCTGCTTGCGCCAAACGCAACTGGACCTGTTGCAGGTACTGTGCATGTTCGAGTTTGGCCAGCAACTGTTCGTTGCAGCAGTTGTACTCCAAGCAGATGCTGAAACCCGCCAAGTAGGCACGCGGATCCGACGCCTTGAGACCTAAGCAAACGACTAGGGGAATGCGCGAACGCAGTTGACGCAGAGTTGCTGCTGCTAAACTGTTCGCCATCGAAAACGAATCGGACCATCCGCACATGGTAATGCCAAAACCATTGGAACGGATTGTTGCAGCAACCGATTCGTAGCCATCGAGCGGATAGACCTCATGCCCGAGGTCTCGTAACCGTTGTGTCCAAGCAGTTCGCCGCTGTGACTGTGGTTCAACCAATAGTATGTGCATATTCTCGTCCGCTATCCGTTTCTAGCAACTCGCCTTCCACTTGCGGCTTGGAGACGCAAGGCATTCGCACCAGTACTGTCGCGCCTGCTCCCGGCGCGGATTCAATCAGGATCGCGCCGGCATGTTTCTCCACGATCACGTCGTAGACGAAGGCCAGCCCTTGCCCCAGTCCCTTCCCCACCTCTTTGGTTGTAAAGAACGGTTCAAAAACACGCTGCTGAATGTCAGCGGGAATACCTGGGCCGTTATCGACGACACGAATCTCTACGTACTGATCGGTCGCCGACGTTGAGACGCGAATGCAACCCCGCTCCGCCTGGGCTTTTGCCCGAGTGGCCTGAATCGCCTGCTCGGTTAGGGCTTCGGCGGCGTTGCAGAGGATGTTTTGAAAAGCTTGATTGATGGCTCCGACCGATCCGAGAACGTCAGGCAAGTTAGGTTGCAGGTCGACTTCCACCTGCGCACCGTCCCGATACAGGTGGGCGGTTACCGCTAAAACATTCCTGATGGTTTTGTTGATGTCGATGCGTGTCTTGGCGGCGGAACTTGGTTGCGAAAACTCCTTCATCGCGCGAACGATCGTCGCCACATGCTCGAGCCCTTCGTTGGACTGCCTCAGCGCGGCGGGCATCTCCTGACGCAGAAACGTCAGGTCAATCCCTCGAACTTCATCTTCGATCGCCTGTAGCAGTTCGGTTGTGGGATCTCGTCGGGCCACCGCCTCGGCAAGTTCTTGGTAGCGGTCGAGCAATGTGCCGAGATCCTCAAACGCGCCTCGCAGGAATTGCAGATTGTCGCCGACGAACTGCACCGGCGTATTAATCTCATGTGCGATTCCAGCAGCCAACTGACCCACCGATTCCATTTTCTGTGCCTGTCGGAGCCTTAATTCTAGTTTTTTGCGGCGAGTCAAATCGCGAACCAAGGCGGGTGAATAAGGGGCCGTTTTGGCCATCTACCCGACTGACCGCAAGTTCGCAGGCGAACCGCCCGTGCGGACCGCGCGCGCCTTCCACTTCGACTGCGTCAGTGGGCGAACGGGAACCGGATGGCGAGGTTGCGTCTTCATTGAGGGGCCGTTTTGATGTGCGAGGAAACAGCGCCCGGCTGGCAGCCTCACCATTCTCAAATAGTTTGCCGATCGCGGTGCCAATGATCTCTTCTTGCGGACGCTGGAAGATTTCGGCAGCGGCGGCGTTAAAAGTCCGCACAATGCCGTTCTGGTTATAGCCAATGATTCCTTCGGCCGCCGTTTCGACGATCGCTCGGGTCTGCTCCGCTTGCTCTCGCAGACGTTGGTTCGCTTCAAAGGTCTCCCGTGACTTTTCTTCTAGCAGCGTCTCGGCCTCTTTCCTTGCCCGCCGCTCGCGATCAAAGCGTCGCTGCCATAGGGTTATTTCTGACATGCTGGCTCCACCGGGAGGTGCATTGGGTGGGAATGTGGGACAAGATGAAACGCAGCGTGGGTGCCATCCTCAAGACCTCGCTCCTCACGTTCCACTCGGATCGGGTCGCCAAAGTGATCGGCGCACGCCAGGATCAGACCTTCCGCTAGATCGGCGAAGGGCCCGTTCGATTGATAGGTCATGCTCAGCACGCCCTCACATTCACTGCACTCGAATGTTGGCAGTTCGGCGTCGGGATACAGCTTGCGGACTTCGACGTGGATGTAGCTTTCGATCAACGGCAAGAAGGAAACCGCCACGTCCACACCGACGAAAAACTGCGGGTACAGCGCGACAAAGCGTTTGAAAAGATGCTTTCCAAAGACGCGGACCAAATCGGGAACGGGAATCGCGGTCTCCCGGCTGAGCGACATCACCAAGCGAATCAATTCCCCATGATCATAGGTCCCGACGGCCGTGTAAGCTCCCTGATGTTGGGTGCCTGAGTGGCTGATCATTCGATCGGCGATCACGATTCCAAGATCCTCTTCGACCATCTCAATCAACTCGGTAAATACGATGCCCTTCATCATGCGCCCCTGTATGTCCTGTCGTCAGCAGCGATGCGCCGAGGCCTGTCGGCGGCTCCCATCGTTGTGGACTTAATGCGACGGGTGGCATCCCAGAGAGGAGGGTCTGCAGTCGCCATCTAAATCATGGGATACGGCCAGCCGCAGGGTCGGGGTGAACCGTTACCAATTAACAATTGCCTCGCCGTCGTACCCAATTCGGACGTTCGTTAGGGTTGCAACGCGCGGTACGGAATTGCAGCCGAGGATGCCGTCCACCCAGATTGACCAGGGCCGGTAGACTTAGGGCCGGACGCAAAAAAGGGCCCGGCTGGAATTGCCAGGCATGATCGCAAAATTTGCGAAGCGTCGCCGAGGGCTTGAAGCGAGGGCTTGTAGCGAGCCAGCTATTTTCGGCTTCGGATTTAGGCCAGCAGGCCTTCGACGACGCTGGCCGCTTGCCCGTCGAGCAACGACTGCTCCCGTCCGTTTTGTTCGTAGGTCAAGCGTTCGGCATCGAATCCGAACAACCGCAACAGTGTGGCATGGTAGTCAAAGTGGTTGACCGGGTTCTCGACCGCATGGTGCCCGAATTCGTCGGTCGCACCGTAAACGCCGGCTCGAAAACCGCCACCGGCAACCCACATGGTAAACCCATACGTGTTGTGGTCGCGCCCGATGTTGGCCTCATTCTGAATCACCGGCAAACGGCCCATCTCGCCGCCCCAGTGCACCACGGTGGAATCTAACAAGCCGCGTTGCTTGAGGTCTTTGACTAACGCGGCGGCCGGTTGGTCGACCTTGCGACACGACGCCGGCAGCGCTTTGACAATTCCACCGTGATGATCCCAATATTGGTTCTTGGTGAACAGTTGCACAAACCGCACGCCCCGTTCGATCAATCGTCGGGCGATCAAACAGCGTTCCCCGAACTCGCGAGTCTCGTCGTTATCGATGCCGTACAGGCGGTGCGTGGCTTTCGATTCCCGCGACAGGTCGGTCGCCTCGTCGGCAGCGAATTGCATCCGCTCAGCCAGTTCAAAGTTTGCAATTCGGGCCTTTAATTCGTGGTCGCCGGGGCGTCGTTCCGCATGGCGTCGATTCAGCGATTGCAGCAAGCTGAGGTAGTTTGCCTGGATCTCTCCGTCCAACCGCGGCGGCGGCTGGAGGTTCAAAATGCGAGGCTCGACAGGCCGAATCACGGTGCCTTGAAACAGCGAGGGCAACCAGCCGTTAGACCAGTTCAAGACGCCTTCGACGGGCAAGCCCTGAGGATCGGTCATGGCAATATAAGCCGGCAGACTTTCGCTCTCGGCACCCAAGGCATAGGTCAACCAACTGCCCAAGGCGGGGCGGCCTTTTTGTGGACGCCCGCCGTTCATTGCATGAATCGACTGACCATGGTTGTTCACGCCCGTTTGCATGGAGCGAATTACCAACGCGTCGTCGACAATCTCGGAAAAGTGCGGCAACAATTCCGAGACATCGGTGCCATGCTGGCCGTACTGCTTGAACTTCCAGGGCGATCCAAACACACGCGAACTCGCCTGAGCGGCGTTGTCGTACTTGATCTTGCCGGGAAATTTCTCCATGTGCAATCGATTCAGCAGCGGCTTCGGGTCGAGCAAATCGATTTGACTGGGCCCTCCTTGCATGAACATCGATATCATCGCCGTTGCCCGCGGTTCCAAAGGCGGTTGCTTGGGCGTGAGGTCAAAACCCTGCGGTCCCAATGCCGGCTTCTTCGGTTCCGCTGCCGCACGTCCCGCCAGCAAACATGCCAGCGCCAACGGGCCGCCCTTCATCGCCGAGGAAGCTAAGAAGTGCCGGCGTGTCGATCGCTCGAGAGATTGCATCGGGTTTTCCGCACTCATTTTGGTTTCGCTAATCCACATAGATAAATTCGTTGGAGCTCAACATCGCTTGGCATGCCGTTGCCAAAGCGGTTTGCATTACCGTTGCAGGGGTTTGCGTACTGTCGCGCGATTCAATGAGTTGGCGCTGAGCTTCCACAAAATCGATTAACTCGCTCAACGTCGCGGGATCCACAGGCCTGCCGAAACAGCGCAGCCAAGCTGCGGATAATTGCTCGCTCAAGGTCGCTTTTTCGGCAACCAATCGCCCGGCCAACTGGTCGGCACGATCGATCACGAACTGACTGTTCATCATCATCAACGACTGCGTAGCGACGTTCGAGTAACTGCGGTTGGTACAGTTTGGCGACACGGTTGCGATGTCGAAAGCTTCGAGAACCGCCAGCGGACGAGTCCGGCGGACTTGCACGTAAACACTCCGCCGCGAGATGCCCGCCGGGTCGGTCGAGTCGCCAGTCGGCTTGCGTTCCCCGTCAAGTTTCTCTTTGCCGATCACAATTTGACCGACAGCATCTTCTTTCACGGGCACCGGCGGCCCATGCATGCGATGTTCCAGCGCCTCGCTGACCGCCAACATCGCATCTCGAATCGCTTCGGACTCCAAGCGTCGTACCGACATGCGGGCATACAGCCGATTGTCGGGATCGATCTTGTCGAGCCGCTCCGAACGTGTGGAGACCTGTTGGTAGGTATGCGACAGCATCAGCATGCGGTGCATGCCTTTCAGGTTCCAGTTGCCTTGCATCCATTGATCGGCCAACCAGTCAAGCAATTCCGGATGTGTCGGCATCGAACCGAGTCGCCCAAAATCGCCCGGCGAATCGACGATGCCGTGGCCAAAGTGATGCATCCAAACTCGATTCATCACCACCCTGGCAAGCAACGGATGCTTGCCACTTGTCAGATGCCGAGCATAAGCCAAGCGTCGGCCGCTGGTCGGACGCTGGGGATCATTGGCAGCGATTTCGGTTGGCACAGCGGCCTGCAGAACGGTCAGCTCTGTCGGCGGCATCGGTTTATCCGGCTGGTTGTGATCGCCACGAACAAACAAATGCGTCGGAGGCACATGCCCCCCTGGTTCGGTCAGCACCCGCAGGAAGCGTTCTTTGGGAGCCGTGCTACGCAGCGCGCTGATTTCGGCTTGCAACCGATCGAGTTCCGCTTTGGAGTCTAATTCACGACAACGCTTTGCCGCCTGCCGATAATGCTGCACCTCGGCAAAGCCCTCCGGATTGACGTCAGCTAACGTTTCGGACGTCACAAACACCTCGGGGAACTCGGCTGCTAATTGCCGCTGGGCCTCCGTCCTTTCGGCTGCGGGGATCGTCAGCAATGCCTCGAGCTGCCCGCGTTTGTCGACAGGTACGTTGGCTAGCTGCTGACGCTGTGCCTGTTCGACGAAACGTGCTTCGCGTTCGGTGGCCGCTCGCTCGATATCGCCTGCCCGCCGTCCGCGTTGCTGGGAGTACAGGTACAGCGAACCGGGAGAGATATTTCCCACGCTGGGGTATTCCTCCAGCAACGCCACTTGCGTTTCGTTACGTTTGGCTTTCGCCGTGGTGTATGCCTCACGCAGTGCATCGCGCTGGTCATCGGGAACGACCAGCAGTTCTTCCTCTAACGTGCGATCGATGTGAGCTTGCTGTCGCGCGGTCCGGTCGGCTTCGGCTTGCTTCGCCTGTTTTTCAATCGTCTCACGTTGTTGGCGATCCGAATCGGTGTACAAGGAGACGCGGCGTTGCGAGGGCGGCTTCCATTGCTTCCAATCAAGCGCGGGCTCGAAGATCGCTCGCAACCGATAGTAGTCCGCTTGGCTGATCGGATCGTAACGGTGATCGTGGCAACGCGCACAGCCGACCGTTAACCCCAACAGCGACGTCGACACGATCTCGATGGTGTCGGCAATCGTTTCATTGGCAGCGACCGCACGATCGACGCCGCCCGAACCGGTGCCATCGGGAGCCATCCGCAGGAACCCGGTTGCTGCCAGTCGTTCGATCTGAGCAGCCGACAGCGGCTGCGATGGCGATTCTTGCATTTCGTCCCCGGCCAATTGTTCGCACACGAACTGGTCAAACGGCTTGTCCGCATTGAAGCTGTCGATCACGTAGTCGCGATAGAAATAAGCAAACTCCCGCTCGGTATCGTCATTGGTATAGCCGTCCGAATCGGCGTAGCCAGCGACGTCCAGCCAATGGCGGCCCCACCGTTCGCCATAACGTGGGGCGGCGAGCAAGCGATCGATCAAACGGGCGTAGGCGTCCGGATGTTTGTCTTGCAAAAAGGCGTCGACCATCTCGGGTTCCGGCGGCAGCCCCCACAAATCGAACGTGGCACGACGAATCAAAGTTTGTCGATCCGCGGCCGGGGAGAACGAAAGGCCCTCTTGTTGCAAGCGAGCCAGAACGAACGCATCGACGGGGGTGAGCACCCGCTCGTCCCGCAATGTCGGAGGCGCCTCGCGGCGGATCGGCTGGAAGGACCAGAAATTGCGTTCCTCTTCGGTGATGTAGTCGCCATCCTCCAAAGATTCCGGTTCGGGGCGAGCCGTCGGGGCATCTTGCTCGATCCAGTCGCGCAGGACGCTGACCTCGGCGTCGGAAAGTGGCTTGTCGCCCGGCGGCATTTCTCCGCTGGTGACGCGTTCCAGCAACAGCGATTCATCATGCTGCCCCGGAGTCACCGCCGTCCCTGAATCGCCACCTTGGATCAACCACCGGCGCAAGCGGACATCCAGCCCACCTTCGGTCACGCCCGCTTCTCCATGACAGTGGAAGCAATGCGTCTTTAGAATCGGACGCACATCTTTCTCAAACGTCAGCGG